>CBIHQV010000003.1:0-166372 GCA_966212275.1 uncultured Devosia sp. | reverse complement strand
AAAGACCGTCACCTGGGTTTTGATCGCCGACGGCGCACAGGCGCGCGTCCTCGAAAACACCGGTCCGGGCAAAGGGCTCAAGCAGGTCGAGGGACTTGATTGGGCCATCGACCCGCTGCAGGCGCAGGACATTGTCAGCGACAAGCCGGGCCGTAGCCACTCCTCGGTCGGCAGCGGCCGCAGCGCCATGGAGCCCAAGACCGACCCGGTGTCGCATCGCGAAACCGAATTCGTAAAATCGGTCGCGGCAACGCTCGATCGCCAGCAGCAGAAAGGCGCCTTCGATCGCCTGGTGATAGCCGCCGCCCCCTTTGCCCTGGGCGACATCCGTAAGGCGATTACACCCAATGTGAAAAAGACCATCGTCGCCGAGCTGAACAAGGACCTGACCAACCTGCCGACGGCCCAGCTCGACCAGCACTTTGCGAGCATCATCGCGGCGTAGGCGCCTCACGCCCTCGTAGTTCGAGGCGCCAAGAGGCGCACCTCACCACGAGGGCATGGCAAAAAGCCCGCAATTCCAACGCACTAACAACAAAGGCCGATTCAACTTCAGAGCAAGTTGAATCGGCCTCTCAATGCCTTGAATCGATCTATTAATGCGTTGAATCAGACCGGAAGCCCGTGTTCGCCAACGCGCAGCTTGGCGGCCTAGTCCTCTGAAACTTCGTCACTTTCCAGTCGTCGCCCTCCCTCCAAGGGTTCGCAAGACGCGCGCTAGTAGTTGGGAATGAATTTGACTTCCCAGTTGCCGGCCGAGAACACGGTCAGCACAAACAGCCCGCGGTCGGTGCCCCGGCTCGTTCGCACCGTGACGCTGCAGCTCAGCTTGTTGGCGCTCTTGTTGCGCGACTTCGACGACAGCACTGTTGCGCGGTCATTGTTCATGGCGCCGCTATTGGAGCTGCGCATGGAGCCCCAGATCTCTTCCATATCCGCGATGGTTTGGGCGTCCTCGCAATTGACCTGGCTCAGGTCGACATAGCGCTGGATGTTGATTTCGGCCTGCGCCGGGGTCACGAGAAGCATCACGATGGCAGCAAGGCCGCCGGCAAGTCTGAGCATCGTCGGGGTCTTTCGTTGGTTGGTTTGATACGAGATCGCTACGCCGCGGAATAGCCCGGCACCGTGATGGCGGGCTCAGTCGTCACCATTGCCTTCGTCTTCATCCTCGTCATCGTCGCCACCCTCGATGGCGTCGAGGAATTCCAGCAGCATCGAATTGACCAGTTCCGGCCGCTCGATGCTGGGAATATGCGCCACGCCCTCGAGCACGGCCGCGAAGGCATTGGGCATTTCCTCGGACAGGTGCTCATGCCGGTCGATGAGCGCGGTAAAATCCTCGTCGCCCACCAAGAGCAAAGTCGGCGCGCCGACCTCTGCCACCCGCGGCCAGGCAGCCGGCCGCTGCTCCTCCAGCGTCAGCTCGGGCTTGCCCAGCGCGATCGCGTTCATGTCCAGGAACAGCTCGCGCACCGCGCCGCCAACCCGGCCGCTCTGCGCGCGCGGCCCATCGAGCCATTCATGCGCCTGCACCCGGTTGAGCATGTCGCGGTCGCCGCGCTCCCAGGCGTCCTCCTCAGCGGCTTCGAGCATCTGCTCGGCCTGCGTCGCCGTCCATGGCGCACCTGATATCGAGGTGCCGATCAGCACCAGCCCGATCACCCGCCCCGGATGGCGCAGCGCGAAATCCACCGCCAGCCCGCCGCCCATCGAGCAGCCGACAAGTACCGCCGCATGGATATCGAGCGCCGCCAGCACGGCTTCGAGATCGTCGACATGGTTGAATTCTTCGTCGGGGCTTTCGGTTTCGCCATAGCCGCGCCGGTCATAGGCGACGGCGTGCCAGCCCTCTTCGGCCACGGCCGTCATCTGCTCGCGCCACATGCGCTTGTCGCAGACCCCGGCATGGAGGAACACCACCGGCAGCCCCTCGCCGAGCTGGCGGCAGGCGAGCCGCGCCCGCCCGGCCTCAACGACGAATGCTTCCCCTACCACGCACAGATTTCCGTATCGGTGGCGTCGCTCACCCAGCAGGCGCCGTCATCTTCGGAACGATAATAGGTCCCCGGCAAAGCCACCGAACGGCCGCCCGCCTCAAATGTCGCGCCAACCGATGCTACGCCGGGACTGTCGATCCACACCTGGAAGGTCGGCTTGCCGTCAGCCGAAATCTCAAAACTGCCGGCCGCGTCCAGCGAGACGAAAGCGCAAGCATATTCGCCGTCGTCACTGGTGTAGCAGGTCGCATCCTTGGCCATTGCCGGCCCGGAAAGGGCAACGGCCAGCGCCAACGCGCCAGCCAGAACGGAAATTTTCATCAGCTCACTCCCGGGCTCGTCGCCCTGGTCAACCTACTGCTGCACCAGCACGCAGAACTCGTAGTCTTCCTTGCGCGCCCAGCAGCCGGGCTTGCCCTCGACGGCGCGGAACTCGTGCAGCTCGTCGGGACGTGACCCCGGCTTGGGGTCGGCATCGATGAGATAGGCCATACCCACGCCATTCTCGATCACCGTAAAGGCGAAAATGCGCCCATCCGGCAAGGAAAAGGTCAGCCCGCCGCCATCCAGCGCCACGTCGCAACCGAACGTATCATAGCCAGTGACCGTACACTGCCCGGGCGCTGCCGCCGCAAGCGTCACCATCATCCCAGTCGCGGCGGCCGCCATGGCGGTCGCCCAAATCAGTCGTTTCAAGTCGTTGCCCCCAGAGCAAACAGCATTGCCGCAAATTCACTCATAGCGCGGGAATGCAGGGGTGTCGCGGGGATTTGCGGGGAAGGGTTACGGAGAAGCGGAGAAACTCACACGTCACGCGTCGCCCGAAACAGCGAGGGCGCGGCTCTCGCCACGCCCTCATCCAAACTACCGCGTCAGCGGCTTATACGTTGCCCGCTTGGGGTTGACCGCATCCGCGCCCAGGCGGCGGATCTTGTCCGCCTCATAGTCCGCGAAGTTGCCTTCGAACCATTCGACATGGCTGTCGCCCTCAAACGCCAGCATGTGCGTGGCCAGGCGGTCGAGGAACATGCGATCGTGGCTGATGATTACGGCGCAGCCGGCGAATTCTTCCAGCGCTTCTTCGAGGGCCGCGAGGGTTTCGGTGTCGAGGTCGTTGGTCGGCTCGTCAAGCAGCAGGACGTTGGCGCCTGATTTGAGCATCTTGGCCAGGTGCACGCGGTTGCGCTGGCCGCCCGAGAGGTTGCCCACCTTCTGCTGCTGGTCGCCGCCCTTGAAGTTGAAGCTCGACGTATAAGCGCGCGAGTTCACTTCGCGCTTGCCGAGCAGCAGCACTTCGTCGCCTTCCGAGATTTCTTCCCAGACGGTCTTGTTGGGGTTGAGGCTGTCGCGGCTCTGGTCGACGTAACCCAGATGCACGTTTTCGGCGACGGTCACCGTGCCGGCATCGGCCGTTTCCTGGCCGGTCAGCATGCGGAACAGGGTGGTCTTGCCAGCGCCGTTCGGCCCGATGATGCCGACAATGCCGCCGGGGGGCAGCTTGAAGGTCAGGTTGTCGATCAGCAGGCGATCGCCATAGGACTTGGAGAGCCCTTCGATGTCGATGACATTGTGGCCCAGCCGTTCGCCGGGCGGAATGATGATCTGGGCGGTGCCGGACATGGTCCGCGCCTCGTTGATCTTGACCAGTTCGTCATAGGCCTTGAGGCGGGCCTTGGACTTGGTCTGGCGCGCCTGGGGCGACTGGCCCATCCATTCGCGCTCGCGTTCCAGCACCTTGGCGCGGGCCGCGTCTTCGCTCTTTTCCTGGGCAAAGCGCTTGGCCTTGGCCGACAGGTAGGCCGAGTAGTTGCCCTCATAGGGCACGCCGCGGCCGCGATCGAGCTCAAGAATCCAGCCGGTGACATTGTCGAGGAAGTAGCGATCGTGGGTGATGATCAGCACCGCGCCTTCGAATTCGCGCAGGTGCCGCTCCAGCCACGCCGTGGTCTCGGCATCGAGATGGTTGGTCGGTTCGTCCAGCAGCAGCAGGTCGGGCTTGGAGAGCAGCAGTGCGCACAAAGCCACGCGGCGGCGCTCGCCGCCCGAAAGCTTGGTGACATCGGCATCGCCCGGCGGGCAGCCGAGGGCTTCCATGGCGACTTCGACCTGCGATTCGAGATCCCACAGGTTCTCGGCGTCGATCTTGTCCTGGAGCTTGGAGGCTTCGTCGGCGGTCTCGTCCGAATATTCCATCATCAGCTCGTTGTAGCGATCGACGATGGCCTTCTTTTCCTTCACGCCGGTCATGACGTTGCCCAGCACGTTGAGCGCCGGATCGAGCTCGGGCTCTTGGCTCAGATAGCCGATCTTGGCGCCCTGCGCGGCCCAGGCTTCGCCCTGAAATTCCTTGTCCACGCCAGCCATGATCTTGAGCAGCGTCGACTTGCCCGAGCCATTCGGGCCGAGGACGCCAATCTTGGCATCGGGGTAGAAGCTGAGATGGATGTTATCCAGCACCTTCTTGCCGCCGGCATAGGCTTTGGACATTCCGTGCATGTGGTAGATGAACTGGCGAGCCATAGGCTTGCTGACCTCTTCGAGACTTCCGTGGATTGGCCGTCTATGTAGGGCAAGCCCGCGCTGTCGGCAACGGGTCGCGGCGTCGGTCCCATTTAGACCGCAATGACCCGCGATGGCTTGCGCCCTCGATCGATATGCCTGCCTATCTGCTTGTCCTGCCTGTCCTTTTCGGAGTTCCGATGTTCCTCAGAGCCGCACTGACCCTGACAATGGGCGCCTTGATGTCCGTGAGCGCCTGGGCTCAGGCGGCGCCGGCGGAAGCCGAAGTCGTCAATTTCACCCTCGATAACGGGCTCGAAGTTGTGGTCATTCCCGACCGGCGCGCCCCCATCGTCACCCACATGGTCTGGTACAAGGTCGGCAGCGCCGACGAACTGCCCGGCAAATCGGGCATCGCCCACTTTCTCGAACACCTGATGTTTAAGGGCACAGCGCGCCATCCGGCCGGCGAGATGGACCGGGTCATCGCCGAGATCGGCGGCTATACCAATGCATTCACCACCAAGGATGTGACGGTCTACCACCAGACCGTGCCGCCCGATTTCCTGGATGACATGATGGATTTCGAGGCCGACCGCATGCGCGGCCTGATCCTGACCGAGGACGTGATCGGCGCCGAGCGCGACGTGGTGCTCGAAGAGCGCCGCATGCGCGTCGATGTCAGCCCGCAGGCGCTGCTTGCCGAGGAAACCGCCGCGACCGCCTACCAGAACCACCCCTATCGCATGCCCACGATCGGCTGGCTGCATGAGATGGAACAGCTCAACCGTGCCGATGCCGTCGCCTTCTACGATCGCTATTATGCGCCCAACAATGCCGTGCTCGTGGTCGCCGGCGATGTCGAGCCGGACGCCGTCCGGGCCCTCGCCGAAGCGAGCTATGGCAAGGTGCCGCGCGGCCCCGACCTGCCGCCGCGCATCCGTCCATCCGAGCCGCAATATGACACCGCCCGCACGGTGACGCTCAGCGACCGGCGCGTCGGCGTGCCCAGCTTCGCCAAGGGCTGGATCACCCCCAGCTATCGCGTGGCCGAACCCGGCGAGGCCGAAGCGCTCGATCTCCTCTCAGAAATCCTCGGCGGGGGCCTCCGCAGCCGCTTCTACCAGGCCATCGTCGTCAAGGCCGGCATCGCTTCAGCCGTGGGCGCCAGCTATGACGGGGGTGCCTATGACCCCAGCAGCTTCACCCTGTTTGGCGTACCACAGGGCGAGCACAGCCTCGATGAGGTCGAAGCCGCCATCGACGCCGAGGTGTCCCGCCTGATCACGGAAGGCGTTACGCTCGCCGAGCTCGACGCCGCCAAGATGCGCTATGTGCGCAGCCTGATCTTCGCCCGCGACGAACAGTCCAGCATGGCCGACATCTATGGCAGCCGCCTCGCCAATGACGGCACCGTGGCCGATGTCACCGAATGGCCCGACCGCATTCGCGCCGTCACGCCCGAGCAGGTCCAGGCCGTCGCCGCCAAATATCTCAACCCGAAACTGTCAGTCACCGGCTATCTGCTGCCCAGCGACAACGGAGCCCAATAATGTCCTTTCTCCGCTCGCTTCGCCGTCCGCTCGCCCTCGTCGCCGCCCCGGCGCTGCTGTTGCTCGCCATCCTGCCGGCGCAGGCCGAGGTCGAGTTCCAGCAGATCACCTCGCCCCAGGGCATCAAGGCCTGGCTGGTGGAGGACTATGCCGTTCCCATCGTCACCATCCGCTTCGCCTTCGACGGCGGCACCACGCAGGACCCTGCCGGCAAGGAGGGTCTGGCCAATCTCATGACCTACCTGTTCGACGAGGGCGCCGGCGATCTCGATAGCGACGCCTTCCAGATCGCCCTCGATGCGGCCGGCGCCGAAATGAGCTTCGCCGCCGATTCCGACGCCGTCTATGGCTCGATGCGCATGCTCGCCGACGAAAAGGACGCGGCGCTCGACCTGCTCAAGCTCGCCATCGAAGCGCCGCGCTTCGACCAGAACCCGATCGACCGCATGCGCGCCCAGGTCCTCAGCGGCATCGCCATATCAGCCCAGAACCCGGCCACCGCGGCCCAGAAGCTGTGGACCGAAACGCTCTACGGCAACCATCCCTATGCCCGCCCCGGCGAAGGCACGGCCGAGACGGTGGCCGGCCTGACCGCCGACGACCTGCGAGCGCTGCACCAGGCCCTGTTCGCCCGCGATAACCTGCACGTCGCCATCGTCGGCGCCATCGATGCCGAAACGGCAGGCGCCACGCTCGATCGGCTGTTCGGCACCCTGCCCGAGCACGCCACGCTGGTGCCGGTCGCCGATGCCGCGCCCGAATACGGCCAGGACCTGCAAGTAGAGTATCCCCTGCCCCAGACCAGCATCTACCTGGCCTATCCCGGCATCACCCACACCGATCCGCACTATTTCGCCGCCGTGCTGATGAACGAGATCCTCGGCGGTGGCAGCGTGCTGTCGCGCCTGACCGAGGAGGTGCGCGAAAAGCGCGGCCTGACCTATGGCGTCGGCTCGTCCCTGCTCAACCAGCAGCATGCCAATGCCCTCGTCATCGGCACCTCGACCCGCGCCGATCGCGCCGCCGAAACCCTCGACGTCATCAAGGCCGTCATCGCCAGGCTCGCGGCCGAAGGCCCCACCGAGGCCGAACTCGCCTCGGCCAAGAAATACATCATCGGCTCGGCAGCCCTGCAGGAACTGAGTTCCTCGCAGGCCATCGCCGGCACGCTGGTGGGCCTGCAATTGTGGGACCTCGGCATCGACTACCTGCCCGAGCGCGCCGAGCTGATCAACGCGGTCACAATCGACGACGTGAAGGCCGTGGCCGCGCGCCTACTGGGCACCAAGCCCACGGTGATGCTGTTGGGACCCAAGCCGGCGCCCTGACGAGAGCGGGGCTGGCGAGGCGGCCGGAGCTGGGCTAGGCTCCTCCCTCCCTTTCCATCCACAGGTGCCAGCAGTGACCTTTGTTTTTCCTCGCCGCGGCCGCTCTCTGGCGGACGGGCAGCGCTCCGAGCTGACCATTGTGGACCTCGACGGCAACAGCCAGGTGATCCTGACCGCCAATGAGGTGATCGAAGCGCCCAACTGGTCGGCCGATGGCCAGTGGCTGGTCTTCAACGCCGGCGGCCTGCTGTTCCGCGTTGCTCCCACGGGCGGCCAGCCCGAACAAATCGATACCGGCCACCTCGCCGACCTCAACAACGACCATGTGCTGTCGCCCGATGGCACGACCATCTATGTCAGTTCCGACGACGGCCATCTCTACGCCGTGCCCTTTGGCGGTGGCGCCCCGCGCCGCGTCTCCAACACCCACGCCACCCCGTTCCACTACTACCTGCACGGCATCTCGCCCGACGGCGCGACGCTGGCCTATGTCGCCATCGAGCAGCACAATGGCGAGCGCCAGGTCAACGTCTTCACCATCCCCGCGGCGGGTGGCCCGGATACGCGCCTGACCGATCTCTCCATGCCCAATGACGGCCCGGAATACTCCCCCGATGGCCGCTGGATCTATTTCAACTCCGAACTTGCCGCGAGCCGCCCCGGCCATGCCCAGATCTTCCGCATGAACGCGACCGATGGCAGCGGCCTCGAGCAGCTCACCTTCGACAGCTACGTGAACTGGTTCCCGCACCTGTCGCCCGATGGCCGCACTGTGGCTTTCCTGAGCTACCCCCAGGGCACCACCGGCCATCCCGCCGACAAGGACGTCCTGCTGCGCTTGATGACTCCGTCTGGCGACGGCCAGCGCGTACTGGCCAGCTTCTTCGGCGGCCAGGGCACCATCAACGTCAACTCCTGGGCACCCGACAGCAAGCGCCTGGCCTATGTCGCCTATCCGCGGGCCTAGCGCCCGGTGATGCCAAGGGCCTGGCGGATCTGGTCGTCCTGCTCCGTGCGCTGCAGGATGACGCCCCACCAGCCCAGCCCGTCATATTCCTGGTAGCCCAGGGTGCGGGCGAAGGCGATGATGTTGCCGTGGCCGTCGTAGTAGCTGCCGCGCTGCCGGTTCTCGTGGCGCAGCTCGAAACTGCTGAAGCAGCTTTCCGGCCGCGTCGAGGCGATCGCCCGGCTATTGCCGTCGAGCAGCATGACCTCGGTGCGCTCGGCGATCTTGGGCGGCAGGGCCGCTTCGGTTTCGACGATCGAATGCCCCTGCTCCTGCCAGTCGAAATAGACGCCCAGCGTGCCCAACACCTGGCCATCGGCGCGGCCATTGCTGCGCACGGCGGTGCTGTAGACCAGCACCTCGCGGCCGGCGTGGTGGGAACTTTCCATCACCTCGCCAACGGCATAATCATCGCCCGAAGCAGTGCTGCGTGCGGCGCGGAACCAGGCTTCGCGGGAAAAGTCCGCGCCCTGGATATTGCGCGCATGGGTGCCATTGGCGCTGGCCACCACCCTGCCCCGGGCGTCGGTCAGCACCAGGTCATGATAGACGCTGTAGAACTTGTTGATGGTGGCGAGCCGGTTGGCGGCAAAGGCCACCGCGTCGGCCGACGCTTCCGCCTCGAGTGCCTGCCAGAAGGCGGTGTCGGTGGCCCACCAGCGCACGTCGGCGGTGCGCTCATAGAGGTTGCGCACGATCAACTGCACCAGCGACTGGGCGAGATCGATGAGGCGCACGCCCTCCATTTCGTCGACCAGCGTCTCGCTCATGGTGCGGCTCAGCGAGATCCGCCCCACCAGCACATCCTGGAACCGCGTCGCAATGTCGGCCGCCCGATCGGCCAGTCGCTGCACCTCGTCGGCCACCACGGCGAAGCCCTTGCCGGCATCGCCCGCCCGCGCCGCCTCGATAATGGCGTTGATGGCCAAAAGTTTGGTCTGCTTGACGATCTGCAGATTGCTGCTCGAATAGCTCTGCAGCTCGCCGCTGATGCCGTCCATGACCACGCGCATGGCGCGCGGCGACGCTGCAACAGCGCTGTTGTCGTTCGAATTCATACCCTGCGTCCCAATGCACCTTGGGTCGCCCGGCCGTCGAAATATTGTCCAATCTCGATCGGCACAGGTCGAAGTATTTCCCCGGCTCGACAATGTATCGATATGGTAAGGGAAGCGTTAAATCTGCGCCTCAGGCGCCCAGTTCTGCCAATAGCCAGCGGCCTATCGGCCACATCGCCGCGAAATGGGCCACGCAGCGCTCGGAAAAGCCCGGTTCCAGCGCTTCCGACGCCGGTAGGCGAATACTTGCGGTCAGCCCTTCATACAGCAAAAACTCCGCCCGCTCGGCCGGCGCCTCATAGCCGCGCGGCATCAGTTTGCGCGTCTTCTCGCCGATCGTGTAATCGCCGGCGGCCCGCACCTGCGCTACCGCTTCCACCAGCGCCTTGCCCGAGCGATTGAGCACGATCGAGCTGCGGAAGGTCTCGAGCGCTTCCTTGTCGAGGCCATACATACCGGTGGCGATGAAGACTTCTTCGGCGCTGACATGGAAGTAAAAGCCCGGCGCGCTCCAGCTCTTCTTGTCGCCATGCCAGAACCACAGGCCCAGATGCGACTTGTAGGGCCGCTTGTCCTTGGAAAAGCGGATGTCCCGATTGATGCGCGACACCGAGCCGTTGATCTTGGGCGCGAACTGCACATCGGGCGAAATCGCCTGCAATTGCGGGCCCACCGCCTCGACAAAGGCGCGGCCTGGCTCGACATAGCCGGCCTCGTAGAGCGCCCGGTTGTCGTCGAACCAGGCCTTCTCGTTGTGCTCGGCGATGCCGCGCAGAAAGGTCAGCGTCTCCTGCGGAAAATGCATCAGGCTTCGATCCAGACCGGCACCGATTTGAAGGCCGGCGTCTTGCTGCGCGGATCGACCTCAGTGCCCACAAGCACATTGGCCTCCGGATAATAGGCCATGGCGCTACCGCGCGGCAGATCGAACATGGTGGCGATGGCCGCCATCCGTCCGGTATCGGACGCCAGCGTCACCGCCTGCCCTTCGCTGACGCCGAATGCCGCCATGTCCTCGGCATTGAGGAACACCGCATGCCGCCCGGCCCCGCCGCGATAGCTGTCCTTTTCCTCATAGATGATGGTGTTGAACTGCCCCTCGCTGCGCATCGTCGCCAGTGTCAGCTTCTCGCGCTGCAGCTTGGGCAGCGGCGTCACCACGAAATGCGCCTTGCCATCGGGTGTGCCGAATTCGGGCGTATGCATCACCCGGTGCTTGATGTGGAATTCCTGCTTGGCCACGTCGATATCGGCGAGCTGTTCCATGCCCGGCACGATGGCCGCAATCGCCTCGCGCACTTTCGAATGACCGCTGAAGACCGCAAAGTCGATCGGCGAGTTCGGCAGCAAGCCCTGCCCGATCTGCCCGAGGATCCAGCTTTCCGGGCGCACATTCTCGAGCCGCCTGATGCCGCCATCGCTGAGGCGGACATAGTTGAACATCGATTCCTGCGTCGTCGGCTCCCATTCCTCGTCGCGCGCCGTCACCGGCAGCACCAGCACTTCGCCATCGCCCAGGCCATGCACATGGCCCATATTGAGCGTGGTGGTGAGGAACAGCTTGAAGCCGATCGCCTCCATCGCCCGGCTGGCAAATGCCCGGTCCGGTGTGGCGCCCCACAGGTTCCCGCCCATGATGATGGCGCTGTCGATCTCGCCCGCCTCGGCCGCCTTGAGGCAGGCCATAGTGTCAAAGCCCTTCTCCTCGGGGAATTTCACCCCGAACTCGGCTTCCATCTTGGCCAGCACATCCTTGGCCAGCACAGGCTTGACCCCGATCGTGCCGATGCCCTGCACGTTGGAATGCCCGCGCAACGGCAGGAGCCCCGCATAGCGCTTGCCCACCATGCCGCGCAAAGTGGCGAGGTTGGCGATCGCCTCCACATTGGCCACGCCGTGGATGTGATGGGTCATGCCCATGCCCCAGGCAAAGACGACGTGATCCGCGGCCCCGTAGCGCCGGGCAATATGCTCGATCTCGTCCCGCCCGATGCCGCAGTCGCCGGTGATCTGATCCCAGCTCAGCGCGTCGAGGTCCGCCTTGAATGCCGCAAAGCCACTGGTGTGGTCGGCGATGAAGGCGTCGGCGGCAAAGCCAAGCCCGAGCACGGCCTTGGCGATGCCCTTCATCAGCGCAATGTCGCTGCCGATACGCGGCTGCACATAGTCCGACGCAATCTCGCTGCCGCCCTTGAGCATGGAGCTCGGCGATTTGGGCACTGCGAACTTCACCAGGCCCGGCTCCTTGGCCGGATTGATGACGATCACCTCCCCGCCCCGCTCGCGACAGTTCTTTAGCATATGGATGAAGCGCGGATGGTTGGACGACGGATTGGCGCCGATGACAAAAATCAGGTCGGCGCCGGTCAGATCCTCCAGCTCGACGCTGGCCGTGCCCTTGCCGATGGTCGTCGCCAGCCCCTCGCTGGTCGCCTGGTGGCAGTAATACGAGCAGTTGTTGACGTTGTTGGTGCCATAGGCCCGGGCGAGCAACTGGAATAGGAAGCCTGCCTCGTTGGACGAGCGCCCCGACGAATAGAAGAAACTGCGCCTCGGATCGGTCTCGCCCAGCCTTTTGGCCGCGTGGTCAATGGCAAAGGTCCAGTCCACCGGCTCGAACCGCTCGGCGCCCGCCGCCTTGAACAAAGGCGTGCCGAGCCGGCCCAGATGCTCCATCTCGCGCCCGGTCAGTTCCTGCAGCTCGGTCAAGGAATGTTGGAAGATTTCTTGCGGGATGGCCGGCCGGATGTCGGTCGATTGCGCCTGCACGCTCTTGTTGCAGACCGAGGGAAACTCATTGAGCTCATTGGTCATGCCGCCGCGCTGCCCGCCCATGCCATAGGCACAGGCCTTGCAGGCATTCTTGGCGGTCAGCGCCTTGCCGGCCTTGCCAACGCCCATGCGGGCGATGGTGGCCAGGGTATAGAGAACCTTCTTGGGCCCGCCGCCCACGATATGGCTGGTATCGGCCAATGCACTGCTCCGTCGCGTTGACGGGCATTGTCGGCCGACTTGCCGTGAGACGCAAGTCTCATATCCGGCGAATGCTCAGGAAATCCAGCCTAGTAGACCGACTTCACATACATCTCCGGCGGCACCGGGCCGCGCGCATAGTCGGGATGCCGAATGCGCTCGGGCAGCACGACTTCCTGTTTTGGCACCTCGCCATAGGGGATCGCGTCGAGCAGATGGGCGATGACATTGAGGCGCGCCCGCTTCTTGTCGTCGGCATCGACCACCCACCACGGCGATTCCGAGGTGTGGGTGCGCTGCAGCATGTCTTCCTTGGCCTTGGTGTAATCCTCCCAGTGACGGCGGGATTCCATGTCCATCGGCGACAGCTTCCACTGCTTGAGCGGGTCTTCGATGCGCATCTTGAAGCGGAATTCCTGCTCCTCGTTGGTGATCGAGAACCAGAATTTGATGAGCACGATGCCCGAGCGCACCAGCATCTTCTCGAATTCAGGGACGGTGCGGAAAAACTCTTCCAGCTCGTCGGGCGTGCAGAAGCCCATCACCCGCTCGACGCCGGCCCGGTTGTACCAGGAGCGGTCAAACAGCACCATTTCGCCGGCTGCCGGCAGGTGAGGCACATAGCGCTGGAAATACCACTGCGTCTTTTCGCGGTCACTGGGCGCCGGCAGCGCGACGACGCGGCAGACGCGCGGATTGAGCCGCTGTGTGATGCGCTTGATCGCGCCGCCCTTGCCCGCGGAGTCGCGGCCCTCAAAGATCACAGCGACCTTGAGCTTGTTGTGGGCGATCCAGTCCTGCAGCCGCACCAGCTCATGCTGCAGCCGGAACAGTTCGCGGAAATAGATGCGCCGATCCAGCGTCTTGCCACCCGGCCGGCCTTCGCCCCCGGCCAGCATTTCGAGCTGGTCATCCTCATACTGCAGTTCCAGCTCCTCATCGAAAGAGTCGGAAATCTCCGCGCGAATGCGCTCGAGCTCGGCTTGCAGATCAGAATTGGACATGGACGCCTCCAGAGGACTGGCGCCACTGTTCACACCGACATTACAGTTTTGTGACACTTCGAACCGTGCCCAAAGGGCAAGATCGCTCCGGTGGAGCGATCTTAGGTGAGAAGGCCACGAAGCCTATGGCTGAGTGGCAAGCGCCGGCCGCCTTGAGGCAAAGCCCTAACGCCCCTCCGGCGCCACGCGGATCAGCTTCCCGCTATCCGCGTCGGTCAGCAGGTAGATCGCCCCATCCGGCCCCACGCGCACATCGCGGATGCGGCCCAACTGACCCTCGAACAATCGCTCCTCACCCACGATAGCGTCGCCTTCGACATCGAGCCGAACCAGCAACTGCCCGCTGAGTCCGCCAGCCAGCAGGTCTCCATGCCAGGCGGGCAACAACTCACCCTCGTAGAAATCGAGGCCGGAGGGCGAAATCGATGGGTCCCAATAGTGCAACGGCTGCTCCAGCCCCGCTTTCTCGGTACCCTCGCCGATCGACACGCCGGAATAGTCGACGCCATAGGTAATGACCGGCCAGCCATAATTGGCGCCCGGCTGCGGCATGTTCACTTCGTCGCCGCCGCGGGCGCCATGCTCCACAGTGAACAGCACGCCGTCGTCCCGCAGCGTCGCGCCCTGCGGATTGCGATGTCCCTTGCTCCAGAGTTCGGGCGCCCAGCCTTCCGGCTTCGGATTATCCGCCGGCACAGAACCATCAGGCGCGATCCGCACGATGGCGCCAGCGAGATCGGAAACATCCTGCGCCCGGTTCATGTCGCCGCGCTCGCCCAGCGTCACGAACAGGTTGCCGTCCTGGCCGATCACCACGCGCGATCCGAAATGGCGGTTGGTGGTGGTGAACCTGTTCATGCGGAAAATCACCCGGCTGTTCTCCAGCCGTCCGCCCTCGCCCTCTAGCACCAGCTTGGCCGACAGCACCGCCGTGCCCTGCCCGCGCTGCAGCCCGGCATCCTCGGCGCGCTCCGAAAAGGTAAGATAAATCTGCCCGCTGGTTGCAAAATCCGGCGCCAGCGCCAGGTCGAGCAATCCGCCCTGCCCTTCGTGATAGACCTCGGGCGTACCGGCGATGGGCTCTCCCACCACCCCGTCGCTGATGATGCGCAACTGCCCGCTGCGTTCGGTCACCAGCATGCGCCCGTCTGGCAGGAAGCCTAGCGCCCAGGGATGATCAAGCCCCTCAGCGATGACAGTAGCGCTAAGATTTCCGGCGCTGGACTCGATTGTCTGCGCCCAGGCCGGCGTGGCGAGCAGCGCCAGCAGCGCTGCGGAAGTGGCGGCAAAGCCCTGCATTGGTCGGCCTTTCACTGCGAACGGGTTCAAAACTTGAATGCGCGTGTGGACATGCCCATGTTCATGTCTCGACCGGCTTGACCGCAACGCGGCAGGCGGGCAATTTGAGCCATCTCCCCTAAAAACTAAATCGTGACGCGCACGCCGAACGGGTTTGGCTGGGAAGAAGCTATTTATGCCGTGCCCAATGGAGGCCAAGAATGGACAAGATCCCGATGACGGTGGGTGGCCACAAGGCGCTCACCGCCGAATTTGAGCATCGCACTGCAACCGAGCGCCGTCGCATCATCGACGCGATCGCCGAAGCGCGGGCCCATGGCGATCTATCCGAAAATGCCGAATATTCGGCGGCCAAGGAACAGCAGAGCCTCAACGAAGGCCGCATCAAGGAACTCGAGACCATCCTGGCGCTGGCCGACATCATCGATGTCAGCAAGCTGAGCGGCACGACCGTCAAGTTCGGCGCCACCGTGACCTATCTCGATGAGGATACCGAGGAAGAAAAGACCTATCAGGTCGTCGGCGATCCCGAAGCGGACGCCTCGGGTGGCCGCATCTCGATCTCCTCGCCCATAGCCCGCGCCATGATCGGCAAGGCCGAAGGCGATTCGTTCGAGGTATCCGCTCCCGGTGGTGCCCGCAGCTACGAAATCATCAAGATCAAGTATGTCTAGCGCTCAAACTTTGGGCAGGCGCCCATTGGTTGTGTGACATTTCCGTCTGTTCCACAGGCACGTGCCTGTCATTGGAACGGTTTGCCTTGAAAGACGGCTCCTTCGGCCCTTAACTAGCACCGATCGCCATCCAGCTCAGGCCAGCGCCTGTTGAATGTCGGTTGGTCCAAGCGGCCGAGGGAAGTTTCGTTATTGTCGGAGAGCGTCGCGATGCACGCGAAAGTCATCATCATCGGGTCCGGTCCGGCTGGCTACACGGCGGCAATCTATGCCGCGCGCGCCATGCTTGAGCCCGTGATGATTCAGGGTCTGCAGCCAGGCGGCCAGCTGACTATCACCACCGATGTCGAAAACTATCCCGGCTTTGCCGACGTCATCCAGGGCCCCTGGCTCATGGACCAGATGAAGGCCCAGGCCGAGCATGTCGGCACCAGGATCGTCCACGACATTGTCACCCATGTCGATTTTGACAAGCGCCCCTTTGCGCTGACCACCGACAGCGGCACCGTCTACACCGCCGATAGCCTCATCATCGCCACCGGTGCCCAGGCCAAGTGGCTGGGCATTCCGAGCGAGCAGAAATTCCAGGGTTTTGGCGTCTCCGCCTGCGCCACCTGCGATGGCTTCTTCTATCGCAACAAGGAAGTGCTGGTCGTCGGCGGCGGCAATACCGCGGTCGAGGAAGCTTTGTTCCTCACCAACTTCGCCTCCAAGGTGATTCTGGTGCATCGTCGCAACGAGTTCCGCGCCGAGCGCATCCTGCAGGATCGCCTGTTCAAGAACCCCAAGATCGAAGTGCGCTGGAATACCGAGATCGCCGAAATCGGCGGTTCGGCCATGCCGCCAT
The DNA here is from genome assembly GCA_966212275.1 of uncultured Devosia sp. GTDB lineage: Bacteria > Pseudomonadota > Alphaproteobacteria > Rhizobiales > Devosiaceae > Devosia. Next base: position 150,131 of record CBIHQV010000003.1, on the reverse strand, counting down.
CGGTCAATTCGGTCACCCTGCGCGATATCGCCAGCAATCGCATCTATGAGCAGCCCATCGATGGCATTTTCGTCGCCATCGGCCATGCTCCGGCCACATCGATCTTTTCAGGAAAGCTGGACATGAAGCCCGGCGGCTACCTGCAGGTGAAGCCGGGCACCACCGAAACCAACGTCCCCGGCGTCTTTGCCGCCGGCGACGTGACCGACGATGTTTACCGCCAGGCAATCACGGCAGCCGGAATGGGTTGCATGGCGGCGCTGGAAGCCGAACGATACCTCGCCGAACACGAACTCGCCGAGGCGGCGGAGTAGAAGACTACCCAACCAAAGGCGTCACTAGAATGCTCGACTGGGACAAACTGCGCATCTTCCATACCGCCGCCGAGTCGGGCAGTTTCACCCATGCCGCCGAAAAGCTCGGCATGAGCCAGTCGGCCGTTTCGCGGCAGATTTCGGCGCTCGAGGATGACCTGGGCCTCAAGCTCTTCATCCGCCACGCCCGCGGCCTCGTGCTGACCGAGGTCGGCGAGCAGTTGTTCCGCACCGCCCACCGCATGCACTGGGAACTCCAGCAGGTGGAAACCCAGATGTCCGAAAGTCAGGACGTCCCCACCGGCCCCCTTATCGTCACCACGACAGTGGGTATCGGCTCGACCTGGCTATCCTCGCGGCTCGACGAATTCCTCAAGCTCTATCCGCTGATCCAGCTCGAAATCCGCCTCAACGACGCCGAGCTCGACCTCGCCATGCGCGAGGCTGACGTCGCCATCCGTCTGCACCGGCCCAACCAGTCCGAAATGATCCAGCGCAAGCTGTTCACCGTGCACAACCACTTCTACGCGTCCAACGCCTATATCGACGAATTCGGCATGCCCGCCAGCGCCGACCAGCTCGACGACCACCGCGTCATCAGCTTCGGCGAGCCGGTGCCGTCCTATCTAGGCGATATCAACTTCCTCGAGCGCATGGGCCGCACCGATTCGAGCCCGCGCCGCGCCACGCTCAAGGTCAACGCCATCTACGGTATGATGCAGGCCTGCCGCGCCGGCATCGGCATCGCCATGCTGCCCGACTACGTCACCGAAAAGGAAGACGGCCTGGTCCAGGTGCTGCCCGAGATCGAACTGCCGGCCTATGAAGCCTATTTCGTGTATCCGCCAGCGCTGAAGAATTCCAAGCGCGTCGGCGTCTTCCGCGACTTCCTGGTGGGCAAGGCCCGCGAGTGGAGCTTCTAGGCGGAGGCGGTGGTGCCCCATCGATCGTGCGGCCGGACGTTGGACACACTCAACGCACCGCCGGTCAAATTGCTTTGGCTGTTTTTACTCGCTGCAGTCTTGTCGCCGTGCACCTTTCCGCAGACGGCGGCTGCACAAGACGAGGAACTCTGTCGAACGTTCAGGCAGAAGGCAATTGAGGTAAACAATGCCTATGCCCTCAACAAGCCGGAAGGCTTTAGTTCCGTGGAGGCCCAGGCGTCATGCACTCAGAAGAAATACGACCTCAACGTCGTCTTGACTACTGATGCAGCAGAGGCAATCGACCAAACGGCAGACCAAATCAAGTCCTACTACGTTGCTGCCACCTGTGCGGACGAAGTCGGTTGGAGTTCGGCGTTTGATCAAGGTTGGGTGACGAGCTTTTACTTTTTCAACGGTAGGAACGAGGTCGTTTTGTCGATGTCCTTGAATACCTGCAACTAGTGGAGCTTCCAGGCTGGTAGTAGCATGAATGCAAGGGTGGTCTTACGACTTAGCATCTCGCTCGCGCTGACATCTGCCGCCTCTCATACCAACGCGGCAATTGGCGATCAGGAATTTTTCGCAAGTTGCGCTGCTGTCTACGCAGCGCTGGAACATGTCCTCGAAGGAGTTGGGGACAGCGAGGGCGCCCGAATCGCCAGCGACAGATTCCAGATACTTGGGGCCGAGGTTGAGGCGTTGTTTCCCGATACGACACAGGGCAGGAATGATGCTCGAGCGGTTGTCGGCGATCGACTACAAGATACATTGCTTGCAGCATTGGCCGACAAGTACTTCTTGCATACGGCCAAAGTGCTTTGCGATGCGGGGTTTGTCGAGTGGCAAGGTCGCTGAACCACAACCGCTTGCTACTGATCCGCTCGGCAAGGAATCAAGCCCAATGCCCATCACCACCATCGCCTTCGACGCCGATGACACGCTCTGGCAGAACGAGCAGTTCTTCCGCATCACCGAGCAGCGCTTCGCCGATCTGCTCGCGCCCTATACCGACGCGCCCGATCTCAACGATCGCCTCATCGCCTCGGTCACCAAAAATCTGAGCTTCTATGGCTTCGGCATGAAGGGCTTCGCCCTCTCCATGGTCGAAACCGCCCTCGATGTCACCGATCACCGCGTCCCCGGCACGGTCATCGCCGAAATCCTCGCCGCCGGGCGCGAGCTCTTAAGCTACCCCATCGAGACCCTGCCCTATGTCGATCAGGCCCTCGGCCAGTTGCAGCAGAGCCACCGGCTGATCCTGGTCACCAAGGGCGATGTCTTCGACCAGGAGCGCAAGCTCGCCGCCTCCGGCCTTGCCGACTACTTCGCCGCCATCGAGATCGTCGCCGACAAAAATCCCGCCACCTATGCCCGCATCTTCGCGCGCCACACCGATGGGCCTGAGCGCACCGTCATGGTCGGCAATTCGCTGCGCTCCGATATCCTGCCGCCGCTCGCCGCGGGCGGCTATGCCATCTATGTGCCGCATGACCTCACCTGGTCCTATGAGCATGCCGATGAGCCGGTGAACGAGCCGCGCTACGCCAAAATCGCCCATCTCGGCGAGCTTGCCGACGCCATCGCGCAACTCGAGGCTTCGCGCTAAGCTCGTTCATCGCCAATTCAGCCGGTGGCCACTAGAGCAGCGCCATATCAATTGGGATCAACACATGCGTCGCCACGCCATATCAGCCATCCTGCCGCTGCTTCTTGCCTCCGCCCTGCCCGCGCAGGCGCAGATGGTCACCATCACACCCGATCAGATCGGCCAGATCTTCTGCATCGGCAGCCTGGGCAACGACATGGCACCCGTCGAAGCCCTGCTGACGCCGGACCTGGCCGCCGCCGTGGCCGACGCCTGGACCAAGAATGCCGCCTTCGAAGCGGCGCATCCCGGCGACAAGCCGCCGCTGGGTGATGGTCTGCCCTGGCGCACCTGGCCGGATTACGCCGATGGCTGCACCGTCGCCGATGGCGAAGTCGAGCGCGAAGAAGCGTCGGTAGTGATCAACTACACCTTCACCGAATATCCGGACGCCAATTACAGCAACTTCCTCGTGCTGCGCCCGGTCACCATGGCCGATGGCGCCCAGATCATCTGGCGCATCGACGATATCGACCTGGGCGAAGGCCAGACCTTCCGCAGCATCCTGGCCGGCGCCTTCGCGCCATAAGCTTGACTCAGCGCTGCCGCGGTAGCATCACGTCGGCGATGCGGCCGCGGCCGCTCATAACCCGGAACCACACCATGAACCCCGACTCTCGAAGTCGATCTACCGACAGGGCAGCGTTCTCCCCGGTGTGACCCACAGGTCCCGTCGGGCGTTGCTGCCCGCGACAAGGACCAAGACCATGCTTCGCATCTATACTGCCTCTGGCGCCGGCCTCGTCCGCGCCACCACCGATGGCGCCGGCGACAAGACCGGCCTCGACCACGGCATCTGGTATGACCTGATCAATCCCACGCGCGATGAAGAGCACTTCGTCGAGCAATGCCTGGGCATTCTCGTGCCCACCCGCGACGAGATGAAGGACATCGAGCCGTCGGCGCGCCTCTACAACGAGGCCGACGCCGAATTCATGACTGTGACCGTGCTGACCAATCTGCACGAGCTGGATCCGGTCAAGACCCCCGTCACCTTCGTGCTGTCAGGCAAGGTGCTGGTGACCATCCGCTATGCCGAGCCCATGCCCTTCGCTGTGTTCGAGGCCATCGCCACGCGCCCTGGCGCTCGGCCGCTGGTGAGCGGCGAACAGGTCATGGTCGGTCTGCTCGATGCGTTCATCGATCGCGTCGCCCAGGTTCTGGAGACGACCGGCGACGAACTCGACGGCATCAGCCGCGAGATTTTCCGCTCGCGGATCAAGGGCGCGACCCGCAAGGCGCGCAATCTGGAATCGCTGATCGAAAAGATCGGCAACAAGGGTGACCTGCTGACCCTGGTGCGGGAAAGCCTCGTCAGCATCCTCCGGCTGACGACGTTTCATCAGACCCGCGAAGCAGCCAATACCAAGCTCGCCCGCGAGGCCCGTCAGGAATTCAAGATCCTGCAGCGCGACGCCGCCTCGCTGGGCGATCACGCCGGCTTTTTGTCCAACAAGATCAACTTCCTGCTCGATGCGACCCTGGGCCTGATCAATCTCGAGCAGAATCAGATCATCAAGATCTTCTCGGTCGCCGCGGTGGTGTTCCTGCCGCCGACCCTGGTCGCCTCGATCTACGGCATGAATTTCGCGCATATGCCCGAATTGGCATGGCAGGCCGGATACCCGCTCGCGCTTTGCCTGATGATCGCCTCCGCCATTCTGCCCTACCTGTTATTCAAACGCCGTGGCTGGCTTTAGACACCAGAACGGAGTGGCGGCGGCAGTCCATTAGTCATTGATTCGAAACGCTTGTTCCAAATCACATGCACCTCACGCATGGCTTCCATGTCACCTGCCCGGTTGTTGAGCGGAAGCTCGCGGCCTATATCGCCACCAGCACAGCAGGCGCTTCTCCTCCTCCCTTGCTCCTGCTGCGTTCCCTCCTTGCGGGAACTCGTTCCTGCAACTGATGTGGCTCCGCTCCCCCCTCGAGCGGGGCCACATTCTTTTTTAAGCCTCTGCGACAATTGCATGGCTGACATGTGACGCCCCGTATTGTCGACCGGGCCGATAGAGTTCATATTCGTACTGTCGCTGAGGCGTGCTCCGTATCCTCCTCCCTCGGACCTCGTATCGCGACACCGAACCGGGATCGTATCCTCCTCCCTCGATCCAGGTTCACCGGCAGAGCGCATATCCTCCTCCCTTGCTCTCTGCCCCACCTTCGATTTGGCTTCGGCCCAGTCATCAGGCCCTGTCCCCGGACAGGGCCTTTTTTCTTGTCCGATTGGCGGGCGGTGCGCCGCAGACACACACGCCCACTGAGCCCCACGCAACGAAGCCCTCACGCCCGCGTTACCTCCCTGCGCCGTATGCGCATTGGAGCGTCACATGTCTGTCCTGATCAGCATTCTCATTACCTTCCTCGTCATCGTGCTCATCCTCTGGCTGGTCCAGCGCCTACCGGTCGAAGCGCGCGTCCGCCAGATCATCCAGATAGTGGTGATCGTCATCGGCATCATCTCGCTGCTCAAATACCTGGCTGTGTTCTAGGACCACCCAAGGGCCACCGGGAGGTGTGCCGAGATTCCGCGTCGGACGAGTCGAAAATGGTGGGCGGCGAGAACCGGAGCGGAGCGTACTCAGGTACGTGAGCACCGGAAGCGCAGGCGACCGCCATTTGCAGGCCGGCCGCCGAGGAATATCGGCACACCGAATGACAACTTGTCGCTGTGCAGATCGCATGGCTGACATGTCAGCAGGTGCATTGCTGACCAAGCGGTCAAAATCTATATGTTGATCGTCGCTGTTGAAGCCGCTCCGTATCCTCCTCCCTCGGACCCGCTTCTTGCGACACCGGATCTAGGCCATCTCCTCCTCCCTTGGCTTGGGTCCACCCGGTTCGGCGCATATCCTCCTCCCTTGCGCTGGGCCAAAACTTTGGATTTGGCTTCGGCCCTATCATCAGGCTCCAACTTCGGTTGGAGCCTCTTTTTTTGCCCTGAGACCTCGGCGATTTTGCATGGCAGCACTGCCCATTTGCTCAATTGTGCCGCGGCCGCACGTATCCGATAGTCAGCCCGACCAGTTCAGCGGCATTCGTGGTGCCGCTCCTCCAAGGTCAGCGGTTTCGACCGGTGACCCCTGGGCCCTGCCCATCCCCTCGGGCGGGGCCTTTCTCTTTTCTGGCGCACCATTTCTGCCGCCTGCCCCGGCAAGTTCTGCCGCCGCCGGCCGCTGCATCCACTCAACACCATTGATTTTGCTGCGCTTTTCTCCGGCACGCGCCTTGCATGAGGTTTACGGACCGACTGCAGGAGCCGTGCCATGTCCACCATCAGCACCGTCTATCCCAGCAACAGCTATTTGACCCTGGCCTCCACCCTCGCCGCGCAGGCCCATGCCAGCGCGACCACGAACACGGAAGCCACAGCGACGACCGAACAGGCTGCCACCTCCATCACCCTCTCGGACGCCGCTCTCGCCGCCCTCGCGGCCACCGACTTCGCCACCGTCGTTGCCGATACGCGCGCCAAGCTCACTGCCCTGCTCAAGGAAGCCGACCGCACCTCCCCGCTCGAGAGTGACAAGCTGGCGCTCGATCTCACCAGCCTCGATGCGCGCCAGCTCTTCGCCATGGCCAGCGACGACAGCTTCACCGCCGACGAGCACAAGGCCGCCGGGCTCGAAATGCAGCGCCGCTTCGAGGCCGCGCTTTCCGGCCCTGCCGCCGTGGCCAGCGTCACCGGCAACTTCACCGGGCTCTACAAGGCCGCGGCCGAATATCTCGATAGCCTCGGCCCCGAGGAAAAGGACGGCGCCGACTGGATCGCCGGCCGCGCCGCCATCACCGAGGCGCAAAAGCAGCTACAGACCGCGCCCAAGACCATGCCCGATGCCGGCGAGGACGATCCCGTCGCGCTCTACCTGGCTTTGGTCGAAGCCGGCAACGCCGCCAAGCCGCAGGACATTACCGACGTCGCCAAGGGCGCCCGCAAGACGCTGGACGCGCTCTATGCCGATGCCATCAAGGCCGGCAAGGCGCCCACCTACAACAAGGCCACCACGGTCGGCACCTATATCGATCTGTCCAAGCTGCCGAGCCGCACGCTCTCGTCCATCGTGCTCGATGCCACCGATCAGTTCAGTACCGAGGAAGTCAACGCCGCCAAGGCCACCCTGCGCGACAAGAGCGGCGCGGCCCTGGTCGCCGGCTTCCAGAGCGCTGCCAAATCCAGCGACCCCACCGCCTTCAGCCAGAACATCATGTCCATCTTTTCCTCGATGAGCTCAGAGGAACGCCAGGCCGCCGGCTGGAGCGACCAGTTCTACCAGGCTGCCGTCGAGAGCTACACGTCCACCAGCAAACTCACCCAGATGTTCGCCGATGCCGGCGGCTCAAGCACTGGGTTCTTGAGCTGGATGGGCAAGTAGGCGCTTCCTTACCTCGCCCCTCCGGGGAGAGGTCGACCCGCAGGGTCGGGTGAGGGGTGCTTCCGCAAACACCTCACCCGTAAAGGCCCCTCACCCGGCTCGCTACGCGAGCCGACCTCTCCCCGAAGGGGCGAGGTTAGAAGCTAGCTAATCCCTGCGCAGAACCCCTGGATACGCTTCACCGCGTCTTCCAGTTCCGCATTACCAGCCGCATAGCTCAGCCGGAAGTGCCCGGGCAGGCCGAAGGCCGCGCCATGCACCAGCGCCACGCCGGTTTCTTCCAGCAGTGCCATGACGAAATCCTCGTCCGTAGCAAGCAGCCTGCCGCCGGCACTGGTCTTGCCCAGGAGCCGCTTGCACGAGGGGAACACGTAGAACGCGCCCTCCGGCGTCAGGCAATCGAGCCCGGTATTGGCGTTGAGCCCCTTGACCACCAGGTCGCGCCGGTCCTGGAACACCTGCCGCCATTCGGCGAGGAATTCCTGCGGCCCGTTGAGCGCTTCCACCGCCGCCCATTGCGCGATTGAACTGGGATTGGTGGTCGACTGGCTCTGCAGCTTCAGCATCGCCGCCAGCAACGGCCGCGGCCCCGTGCAATAGCCGATGCGCCAGCCGGTCATGGCATGCGACTTGGACACGCCATTCATGGTCAGCGTGCGCGGCTGCAGCCTGGGCTCCACCTGCGCAATGGTGGCGAACTTGCCGCCGTCATAGACCAGCACTTCATAGATATCGTCGGTGAGGATGTGCACATGCGGATGCCGCATCAGCACCTCGGCCAGCCCCTTGAGCTCGTCGGCCGTATAGGCAGCGCCCGTCGGGTTGGACGGCGTATTGAGGATCAGCCACTTGGTAGCCGGCGTGATCGCCGCTTCCAGCACATCCGGCTTGAGCTTGAAACCGGTCGTATCGTCGGCCACCGCAAACACCGGCGTCGCGCCGCAGAGACGCACGATTTCCGGATAGCTGACCCAATAGGGCACGGGCACCACAACTTCGTCGCCGGGGTTGAGCGTCGCCATCAGCGCGTTGAAGATGATCTGCTTGCCGCCCGACGCGACAAAACAATCGGCCGCCGTCACGTCGAGCCCGTTGTCGCGCTTGAACTTGGCCGCCACCGCCGCCTTGAGCTCGGGAATGCCGTCGACATTGGTATAGCGCGTCTTGCCCTCGGCCATCGCCTTGATGGCAGCCTCGCGCACATTGAGCGGGGTGTCGAAATCAGGCTCGCCGGCCGAAAGCGCGATGATGTCGCGCCCCTCCTGCGCCATGGTGCGCGCCTTCTGGCTGATCGCCACCGTCGCCGACGGCGCTACGCGCTCCAATGCCTCGGACAAGAAACCCATGCCAACCTCCCGGAAATCCGGGCAGACAGATACGGCCTCAGGCGCAACACGGCAACAGGCTTGAAGTCTTATTTCGCGCGTGGCGGCGCCGTGGTTTCGCGCACCAGCAGCTTTGTCTGCAGCACCTGGCGGCCCTCGACCTGCTTGCCGCCCAACGCCGCTTCCACCGCCCGCCTGGCAATCTCCTCGATCGGCTGCTCGACCGTGGTCAGCTTGGGCGTCGACACGGCCGATTCCGGCACGCCGTCAAAGCCCACCACCGACACGTCGCCGGGCACGCTGAAGCCATTGCGGAACAGCCAATCCACCGCCCACATGGCAATTTTGTCCGACATGGCGAGGATCGCCGTCGGCCTGTCGTCCGCCGCGAACATTTCTTCCATCATCGCCTGTGTGCTGGCCTGGCTTTCCCGCGTCTCGAATAGAGGCACACTGTCGCGCCCGATGCCACCAGCCTCCAGCGCCTGCCAATAGCCGACGGCGCGGTCGCGCGAGGTCGTATAGAGCGCCGCTTGCACTTCTGCCGGGGTGCGCTGCCCGTCGCTGCTCTCGCGGATCGAGGTGGAGAGAATGGCGAACCGCTTGTGCCCGAGCCCCACCAGATGTTCCGCCGCCATGCGACCGCCGCTGACATTGTCGACGCCAATGGCGGGCACGGTGCTGTCCTCCGCCCCGATGGCCAGCGCCACATAGGGCAATTGCCGCTGCCGGGTGATCTCCACCAGCTTCTCGCCACCCTCGACACAGAGCAGGATGAAGCCATCCACCAGTGCCGATTGGATATTCCACGCCAGCCGCTCGTCGTTCAGCGCCGAAACCAGCGCCACTCCTGCCCCGCGCGCGTCGCAGATTTCCGAAATCTTGCTCATCAGCTGGCGCGCCCACAGATCCTCGAAGAAATAGCTGATCGGCTCGATGGCGGCGACGCCCACCGCATTGACCTTGCCCTGGCGCAGCAGCCGGCCCGTAACGCTCGGCCCGGCATAGCCAAGCTCCTTGGCCACAGCCAGCACATGCTCGCGGACTTCCTCGCGCACCACGTCCGGCTTGCTGAAAACATTGGATGCGGTGCCCTGCGACACACCCGCAGCCTTTGCCACATCTTTCAGCTTGATGGTCGTTTCACTGCGATTGGTCACTGCTTGTTCGATCTCCTTTGTCGTCAAAACCACCCCTAGCAGAATTTTTGTATCGGTTCAAATTTTTGCTTGACGCGAGCCGTCTGCAATCCTACATTTGAACCGGTTCAACGCATTTGTCCATCCGTTGATTGAACCGATTCAATATCAAGGAGACTGAAAATGATCCCGGCCAGCTACCTGTTCAAGGATATCTACAACCAGCATTGGGAAGAGCCCGAAGCACCCACCGTCATTCATCACCGCAGCCGCTTCTTCGATGGTCTGACCACGCCCCTCGCCGGGGCCATCAGCGCCATCCTCGCTCGCCGTCCCACGGCGCGCGGCCATCGGTTTGGCGGCCACGCCTATGAATGACCCTGTCTGTCGCTCCGGCCGGTGTTCGGCTCAAATGCCGACGCCGGCCTCGCGCCGCAGCGCCACGCCCTGCACGCGCCAGCCCTCGCCCGGCTCTTCGGCGAGCTGGTAGAGCGCACTATAGAGCCCCTGGTCAGGACCCACGAAATCGACCACCTGCAACACTGACGTGTCGCTTACCTTGTTGAACTCGCCAAAGCTGTGCGACCGTGAGTCCACGATCGCCTCATAGCCCGACGCGATGATCGCCGCATAAAACGCCTCTGGCTGATCCGCGAACTGCGTGCGGAACGCCTCCGCGGCAAAAGTCAGCGCCGCAGCGCCGTCCTCGGCGCGAAACGCCTCGATCTGCCCGGTAATCGTCGCCTGCCACGGCACCTCGTCCTGCGCATGAACCGGGGCCACCAGCCCCATCAGCATCACTGCCATCGCCATCCACAAACGCATGTTCGCCTCCTCGGCTGCCACAGTCTTGCCGCAAAATGGTACGCCCCGGACCCCATTCGATACAAACTCGAACCGCATTCGCATGGCTTACTAGGGACATTGCGAAGACAAGGGCGACGGATCCCATGCACAAATCTACGTCCCCCAAGCGGAAAAGTTTCAGGCTCTATGCCATCGCTTCGACTGCCGTGGTGGCTGTCGGCTCGGTAGCAGCCCTGATGGCTGGCGTTTCGCCGGCAACCGCTGCCAATCTCGCGACCCAGCCGGACACCCAGATCGCGGTGTTCATGGTGCCGCTGACTATTCTGGTCATCGCAATATTGTTCGAAGCTGCGCGCATTGCCTTCCGCGGCAAACTACCGGCCGAAGCCCCGCTTCGCCGTCCGGCCCGTCGCCACTGGTCCCCGGGCCAGAACGAGGGCTGACCTCCAGATTTCCCGACCACGATCCCTCTGGGTCGGCCTCGCGCCGGCTCTTTTTCTTGTTGGGGTTACCCACCTTCTGCCTATTGCCGCACAGGCGAGCGAGGTTCACAGTCGGGAGGGTAAGGAGGACTTCAACATGCTTGTCGACACCATCCTGCAAACCAAGGGCGTCGTCGTCCACACCCTGGCCGAAACCGACACGCTCGCCGACGCCGTGGCCACGCTCAACGCCCACAATATCGGCGCTGTGGTCGTCACCGATGCCGGCGGCAGCATCATCGGCATCCTCTCCGAACGCGACATCGTCCGACAGCTCGGCAAGAATCCCGCCGGCGCCCTGGCGCTGCGCATCGGCCAGTGCATGACCCGCGGCGTCGTCACCTGCACCCGCGATACCGATATCGCCGAGGTCATGGAGCGCATGACCCGCCTGCGCATCCGCCACATGCCGGTCGCCGAGGGTGGCGGGCTCATCGGCATCGTCTCGATCGGCGACGTCGTCAAATACAAGATCGAGGAGGCCGAGCACGAGGCCGAGGTGCTAAGGGAATATATCGCCTCCTGACCGCCGGACCTTACATGCTGCAGACTTTCCTCGTCGTTCTCCTGGGTGTCGCCGCGGCTCAGGCCTCGCCCGGCCCCAACATGTTCGCTGTCATCGAGACCGCCCTTGGCCGCGGTCGCCGCCCCGCTCTGCTGGTGGTGTCGGGCATTGCCTCGGGCACGCTGGTCTGGGCGGCGCTCGTGGCGCTGGGCCTTGGCGCCGTCTTTGCCAGCGCGCCCGCTTTGCTTACCGTCCTCAAATTCATCGGCGGCGCCTATCTCTGCTACATGGGCTATCGTGGCCTGCGGGCTGCCATGCGCGGTGGCGAAGCGACCCTGCGCGCCGAAACCCGGCCCCTTTCCGATTTCGCCGCCTGGCGTCGCGGCTTCTTCGTCGTCATGACCAATCCCAAGGCGCTGCTGATGTGGATGGCCATCGCCACCTTCCTCTTTGGCGCTGGCCTCGGCGCCGGGCAGGTCTTTGCCTTCGGACCCGTCGTCGCCGTCTCGGCCACGCTGATCTATGGCTTTTATGGCGTCATGTTCTCCACGGGCCTCGCCAGCCGCGGCTATGCCCGCTTCTGGCGCTGGATCGAAGCCGCATTCGGCCTCGCCTTCGGCGGCCTGGGCGCCACTCTGATCATCTCGGGCGCCCGCGACCTGCGCCCCTAAACCAGCCGCATCAGCCCCGCCGCCGTCGGCCCAAAGCCGCATTGGCGGTAGAACTCCTCCAGATGCTGCTCGAAATCCACATGCAGCCAATGCGCGCCGCGCTGCCGCGCCAGCTCGGCCGCCCTCTCCACCAGCCGGAGCGCAATGCCCTGCCGCCGATACTGCCGATCGACGCAGGTATCGAGAATGAAGGCATGCACGCCGCCGTCCCAGGCGACATTGACGAAGCCGACCAGCGCCGCGCCGTCATACGCGCCGGCATGGGCAAGGCTTCGCTCCAGGATCGGCCGGAAGCTCTCCGGCCCTTCGTCGCCCCATGCCGCCAGCCACAATGCATGCATGGCCTCATCGCCGGGAAAGGGGTCCGTCACGATCTCGATCAAATGCACCTCCGCTTCATTACCAACCTGACCAAGTCTTCATCTGGTCGCAAGGTCGTGAACAGGCAACACCCACTAGGGTCCTTCTTGCCGGGATAGCCGGCTCCCATGCAAAGGAACCCTCCATGAAGACGATCACGAAGACCGCCATTGTGGCATTGATGGCTGCAACCATCGGCATGTCTGCCATTGCCCCCAGCTTCGCCCAGGACGCGGCCCCCGCGCAGGCCCAGGCCGAGAACGGCCCCGGCCGCCATTTCCGCCACGACGACCGCGGCCCCGGCCAGATGGGCGGCGGCGATTTCCTCAACTTCGCGCGTGGTGCCGAAGGCATCGAAATCGCCCTGGTCCGCCTCAGCCACCGCATCGAGCTAACGGCCGAGCAGCAGCCGCTGTTTGACGCGCTCAAGGCCTCCGCCCTTTCCGCCGCCGCCGACTTCGCCACCGCCACCGAGGGCCTCCGCCCTCAGGGCGGCCCCTCCGTCCCGACGCCGCCGGCCGAAGGCGAAACCACGACGGCCACCGCGCCCGACATTTCCGAGCGCCTCGAAAACCGCATCGCCATCGAGACGGCGCATCTGGCTGCCCTCAAGGCCGTGCAGCCCGCCGCTGCCGCCTTCTTCGACAGCCTCACTGACGAGCAGAAGGCTCAGTTGACCCCGCAGCGCCCCGACCGCGACGGCGCGCCCGGCTTCGGCAAGGATGGCCCGCGCCATCACGGCGAGCAGCAGGGCGGCCCCGCTGCTCCCGACGCCCCGGCCGCCAACGGCTAACACAGCGACGGCCGTCCGCCTGCCGGCTGTCGTGCAAACCCCGGCTCTCAACGGCCGGGGTTTGCTTTTGCCGCCCGATCCCCTACCAATCGGACACCCACCGACTGGATAGACAATGACCACCCTGCCCCTCGATCCGGCCCGCCTTCGCGAGCAATTCCCCGCCTTTGCCGAACCATCCCTTCAGGGTCAGGCCTTCTTCGAGAATGCCGGCGGCTCCTACACGTCGCGCGCCGTGCTGGCCAAGCTCGACCATTACTATCGCGCCACCAAGGTGCAGCCCTACGGCTTCTATCCCGCCTCGCAGGCCGCCGGCGAAGCCATGAACCTCAGCTTCGAGCGCCTTGCCCAAGCCCTCAATGTCACCGCCGACTGGATCCATTTCGGTCCATCGTCCTCGGCCAACACCTATGTGCTGGGCAAGGCCTTCGGCGAATGGCTGAAGCCCGGTGATGCCGTCATCGTCACCAATCAGGATCACGAGGCCAATGACGGCGCCTGGCGCAGGCTGGCCAAGATGGGCGCTGAAATCCGTGAATGGCGCGTCGATCCCCTGACCGGCCGCCTGTCGCTTGCCGATCTCGATCGCCTGCTCGACGCCAAGGTTAAGCTCATCGCCGCCCCGCATTGCTCCAACGTGGCCGGCGAGATCAATCCCATCGCCGAAATCGCCGCCCGCTCCAAGTCCGTCGGCGCCGTCACCGCCATCGATGGCGTCAGCTATGCGCCGCATGGCCTGCCGGACCTCGAGGCGCTGGGCGCCGACATCTATTTCTTCTCCGCCTACAAGGTCTACGGCCCCCATCAGGGCGTCATGGCCGTGCGGCCCGAGCTGGCCATGGCCCTGCCCAATCAGGGACATTTCTTCAACGACAACAAGCCGCGCTATCGCCTGACGCCGGCCGGTCCCGACCACGCCCAGATCGCCGCCGCTTCCGGTATTGCCGATTACCTCGAAACCGTCGCTGACATCGCCGGCAACAGCGTCGAGGGCGCCAACCCCTTCCGCCGCGCCCATACCGCCATGCGCCTCCAGGAGGTCGTCCTGGCGGCGCCCCTCCTCGATTACCTGCGCAAGAAGAATTCTGTCCGCATCATCGGCCCAGACGATCCGGCGACGCGCGCGCCCACCATCGCCCTCGGCCTCGCCGAACCCGGCGCTGCCGTGGCAGCCCGTCTCGCCAAACACGGCATCATGGCCGGCGGCGGCCACTTCTACGCCTATCGCCTCCTCGAAGCCGTCGGCATCGACCCCAACCACGGCGTCCTGCGCCTCTCCTTCGTGCATTACACGACACCGGAAGAAATCCAGCAGCTCATCGCCGCGCTGGATGCCGAACTCCCTTAGCCATTGCTGGGCACCCTCCCTTCCCCTTGTGGGGAGGGAGGCGAGATAGGACTTAGCTTCAGCTAAGTCCGTTGAATCGAGCAGGGTGGGGGTATGCTTCCGCACACTCTGTGCGCTTGGCCCACCCCCACCCTTGATCCCTCCCCACAAGGGGGAGGGAGACGACTGCCAGCTCCGAGAACCCACCATGTCCCGCCCCGTCGCCACCCTGCTCCTCCTGATCTGCACGATGCTCTGGGGGTTTGCCTTCATCGCGCAGAAATCGGGCATGGGCACCATGGGACCGCTGACCTTTGCCGGCGTCCGTTATCTGCTGGGCGGCCTGCTCATCCTGCCGTTGGCCCTCTGGGAAAAACGCCGCCGCCCCGAGCCGCTCACCGGCAGCCACTGGGCGCTTGTCGGCGGTGTTACGCTGGTCTTCTTCATCGGCTCATGGCTGCAGCAGACGGGCCTTGGCACCACCACGGCCACCAATGGCGGCTTCCTCACCAGCCTCTATGTCTTCTTCGTGCCGGTATTGGGCTTCCTGATGTTTCGCAACCAGCCCCACCCGATCATCTATGTCTGCGTACCGCTGGCCCTGATCGGGACCTACTATCTCAATGGCGGGGGTCTCGGCAGCTTCAACCAGGGCGATTGGCTCATCGCCAGTTGCGCCGTGTTCTGGGCGCTGCATGTCATCCTGCTCGGCCAGGTCGCCCGCGCCACTGGCCTGCCCATCTTCGTCTCAGCCATCAGCTTTCTCGTCGCCGGAGCGGTGGCGCTTGGCATCGCCTTCATCATCGAAGCGCCGACCCTGGCGGGCATCACCGCCGGCTGGATGCAGCTGGCCTATGTTGGCATCTTCTCGACGGCGATTGCCTTCACCTTCCAGGCCATCGGCCAGCAACACGTGCCGCCCGCCAATACCGCCATCATCCTCTCCGCCGAGAGCCTGTTCGCGGCCATCGGCGGGGCACTGCTGCTGGGTGAACGCCTGCCGCCCATCGGCTATGTCGGCGCAGCCCTCATCTTCGCCGCCATCATCGCCGTCGAAGCCGTGCCGCCACTCTGGGCCAAGCGGCAGGCCCATATCCCCAGGACGACGAACTAGGGCTTCTTCACGTCTCCCTCTGGGGGAAAGGTGAAGCCTCTACTCCGCATACCGATACATCTGGTACGTCTTGCAGATTACGAACGCCACGCAGCCCTTGAGCGTGATCTGGTCCGCGCCGACCTGGGTGATCGTCCCGCTGGCGCGCTGGCCATAGATGTTGAGGTCGCCCTTCCACTGGTTGGGCCTAACCTGTCGCGCGTGGTCGATCAGCAGCGTGTTGAGATAGGGCAGGTTCTCCGCATTGTCGGCGCCATTGCCCAGCCAGATCAACGTGCCGCACAATTGCGTGCCGTCGCCGCAAAGCGCGACGCTGTAGCGGGAGTCGCGCATCTCGATTTCCCAGGTCCCCTCGGGCGAGGCCAGGGCCGGCTGGGCCAGCATGGCCAGGGCACCAAGGACGAGAACGGGGTTCTGCATTTGCGACGACTCCAAGACTGTGGAAAACCAGGCTGCCAGAGCCAGCCTGAACTGTGCCTGAACGCCCCATGACCGGGCACGTCACGCCCCCGTCATACAAGCTCGCTAACTCTTCAACCGTTCCGGCGCATCCCCCATGTTGCCCGAACCGCCGCGCCCCACGTCCCCAACGTCGCGCCCGGCCCATTGGAGAGTTCGGCCGCCAACCCCGACTCTCCGCCGATCCAGTCGGCATTCTGGCCGCCCACCGGGCGGCCTCTTTTTTGTGGAGCAGCCGTCTTTCCACTCGCGCCTGGCCAGACGCTCCGGCACAACACAATCATGGCCAAACTCTATTTCTCCTACGCGGCGATGAATGCCGGCAAGTCCACCTTGCTGCTGCAGGCCGCATACAACTACCGCGAGCGCGGCATGCGGCCGCTGCTCTACACCTCCGCGCTCTATGCCCAGAACGGCGTTGGCCTCATCTCCTCGCGCATCGGCATTTCGGAGTCCGCTGCGCTTTATGCCGCCGATGACGACCTCTACCAGTCCATCCGCGATGAGCAGGAAATCAGCAAGGTCGATTGCGTCCTGGTCGACGAGGCGCAGTTCCTCACGCCCGACCAGGTCTGGCAGCTCGCCCGCGTCAGCGATCGGCTGCGGATACCGGTCATGTGCTTCGGCCTCAGGACCGATTTCCAGGGCAAGCTCTTCCCCGGCTCATCCGAATTGCTGGCTGTCGCCGACACGCTGCGCGAGATACGCACCATTTGCGAATGCGGCGCTAAGGCGACCATGGTGGTGCGCCAGAATGCCGACGGCCGCGTGATCACCGACGGCGAGCAGGTCGCGATCGAAAAATCGGTCTATGTTTCGCTCTGCCGCAAGCACTGGGAAGAAGCCGTCGGCCGCTGGCCGGTAAAGGGACCTTGAACATGCAGTCTGACGCCACCGAGCCGACCGGCGCGCTCACCATCCGTACCCTGGCCATGCCAGCCGACACCAACCCTGCCGGCGACATCTTCGGCGGCTGGGTGATGAGCCAGATGGATATTGCCGGCGCCATCGCCGCCGTCGAGCGCAGCGGCGGACGCGTCGTTACCGTGGCTGTCGAGGCCATGACCTTCATCGCCCCCGTCAAGGTCGGCGATATCCTGTGCGTCTACACCACCGTCGAGCGGGTCGGCACCACCTCGGTCACCATCAGCATGGAAGCCTGGGCTCGCCGCAATCGCATCGCCGATCGCGTCAAGGTCACCGACGGGCGCTTCGTCTATGTGGCGCTTGGCGAGGATGGCAGCAAGCGGCGCATCAACCCCTGATCCTGCACCAGGCTCCCTGAACAAATCCGTTCAGACAGCGTTCAGTTACGATGTGGTCAAACCGGGTCACAGGTCGAAATCGGCCCCAGTTTTTCGGAGTTTCACATCTATGAAACCGCTTCGCCTCGGTATTTTTTCGGCCCTGATGCTGCTCGCCGGAGCAGCCGTGGCCATGGCGCAGCAGACCGTTGTGACAACGGTGAATGCGGACACCTACAACGGCCCGAGCGGCGACTCCGGCTATGTGACCACGATCCCTGCCAATACCTCCGTTGTCCTTGATCATTGCCAGAACAACTTCTGCCTCGTGCAATACGGGCGCGGATCGGTTTGGATCCCGCAGCAATATCTGACCCAGGTGCCCCCGGGTCAGGCAGCACCGCCGCCCCCCCAGGCGCCACAGCAGCCGCAGCCACCCGTCAATCCGTGGCCATGGCCTCAGCCTCAGCCGCAGCCACACCCCCAGCCCCAGCCGCCTCCGGTCTACGACGACTCGGCCGGCGCCTGCTTCTACAGCGAGCGCAATTTCCGTGGCTCCAGCTTCTGCGTCGACGAAGGCGACAGCTACAGCCGCCTGCGCAACTGGGACAACAAGATCCGTTCCGTCGAGGTCTTTGGCGGCGCCCGCGTCGATCTTTGCACCGACTCGAACTATCGCGGCAGTTGCGTCACCTTGCGTCGCGACGCGTCGCGCCTGCCCGCCGAGATCGATCGCAAGACGTCCTCCGTCGACGTCTATTAATCAACCTCGCAGCATTTTCGGGGGGACCGGAACTCTTTAGTTCGTCCCTCCGTTTCTTGAACAAACAATAACTGGTCGCCGCAAGCGTCGTCCCATCCGGGACCGGTAGGACCAGCACACAGGAGCAGACAAATGAACCGCCACACTCGCAAGCTGTTGCTCAATATCGCTACCGGCGTCGCCGTAGCCGCGACCGCCGCCGTCGTCTTTCTTCCCGCCGCCTATGCCGCGCCGGGCACCATCACCAGCAACGTGAACGTGCGCTCGGGTCCCGGCACCAACTACGGCGTTATCGACACCGTACGCCGCGGCACCCAGGTCGATGTGCAGCAGTGCCAGGGCTCCTGGTGCTACATCGTCAAGTCCGGCCCCGATGGCTGGGTATCTTCGACCTACCTGACCGCCGCTGGCGGCACGCCGGTCAATCCGCAGCAGCCCGGCATTTCGTTCGGCTTCTCGACCGGCCCCAATGGCCCCTCGATCAACATCGGTGTCGGCCAGCAGCCGCAGCCGCCGGTGGTTCGCCCGCTTCCCGAGCCGATCTTCGGCGAAGTCTGCTTCTATGACCGCACCCGTTTCCGCGGCGAAAGCTTCTGCCTCGAATCCGGTGACAGCGTGCGCAACCTGGGCGACTGGGCTGACCGCATCTCCTCGGTCGAAAATCCCGATGGCCTCAATGTGCAGGTCTGCTCGGAGAGCAGCTACCGCAACTGCCGCACCTACACCACCAGCGCCTCCTCGCTGAGCGACTTTGACGACTATGTCGTCTCGGTCCGCGTGCGCTAATTTCGCTTCGGCGGCCCGATCAGGGGCGCAGCTTCGGCTGCGCCCGTTTGCGTTTGGCCCCTTGGAGCCCGGCAATAGCCGCGCTACTGTGCTGACATTGCTCTGGAGCCAGGGATTCCTCATGCGCTATTTCGGCCGTCTACTGACCACTCTCGCCGCCATGATCCTGCTCACCATGGCGCCCACCTTTGCCGCTTCCGAGAGCGGTACGCATGCCTGGAGCTCCGACACCCTCACCCTGCGCGACGGCCCGGGCCTGGCCTATGCCGTGACCGGCGAGATCGCCGCCGACCTGCCCATCAAGGTGCTGCGCTGCGAGGAACTCTGGTGCGCCGTCGATGGCCCTGGCGGCCGCGGCTGGACGAGCAAGCAGCACGTCGTCTTCGGCCTCACCTCGACCGACTGGCCCGGTGGCGTCAATCCCAACTACCCCACCGGCGGCGCCATCTGCTTTTATTCGGGCGCCAACTTCACCGGCACCGAACTCTGCATGAATTCGGGCCGTGTCATCCACGACCTTGATTTGCTGGGCATCGACAACGGCTTCGCCTCGGTGAAGGTCCTCGGCGCCTCCGCCGCCGTCTGCCGCGACCGCGGCTTCCAGAGCTATTGCGAACGGGTCATCGCCGACCAGCCGGCGCTCCACCCCTATCTCCGGCACGCCCTGTCCTCGATCCGGGTGTACTGAGGCGAAGAATACCCCCACCTAACCTCCCCCTGACAAGGGGAGGAACAGATCGAGTTGGGGCAACGACGTAGCCAAATCCACCGCGCGGCTTTCCTCCCCCTGTCAGGGGAGGCTAGGTGGTATCCAACAAAGACTCCTCGCCGCCCGCCCCAAATCTCCGCCCCTCGTTCATTTTCGCCACGCCCAGCGGCCATTTCCGCCCGCCCCGGCTAAACAGTCCATTCAGCAGCAGTTCAGCGGCAATACTGTCTAGTCACCCTCAACAACAGGCGAGCGCGATGCTCCCTGCAACGAGGGAACATGAAATGAACGCCAAGCACATCACCGCTTTGTCTTCTGCCGCCGCAGTCGTTCTGCTGTCGACTGCCGCCGCCTTTGCCCAGCCCGGCGTCGCCACCGGCGCCGTCAATGTCCGCACCGGTCCCGGCACGGGCTACTCCAAGGTCGGCGCGCTCAGCGCCGGCGAACTGGTCGACGTCAAGGATTGCCAGGGCTCCTGGTGCTTTGTCGATCGCAATGCCGGCACCGATGGCTGGGTCTCGGCCAACTACCTAAAGCCCGCTGCCGCCCAGCCGGCCCCCGGCCCGTCCGATCCGGACATTCCGTTCAACTTCGGCGTCACCGTCGGCCCCGGCGGCCCGTCGTTCTCTTTCGGCATCGGCGACGCGCCGCCACCCGCCCCCGTGCCGCCGCCGGCCCCGGCAACGGCCAAGGTCTGCTTCTTCAAGAGCACCAACTTCGCCGGCGGCTCGTTCTGCGTCAGCCCGGGCGATAGCAACCCGATCCTGGCTGGTAGCTGGAACGACTCCATCTCCTCGATCAGCGTCGAGGGTGGCGCCCAGGTGACGGTCTGCAAGAACACCGGCTATGGCGGTTCCTGCGCCACCATCATCACTTCCAAGCCGTCGCTGAGCTCCTACAACAACGCCATCTCGAGCTTCCAGGCGCTCTGAGCGAACCAATCAAGCTAGCGCCGCCCCAATCGGGCGGCGCTTTTCTACCCCCCTAAACGCGGATGGATTCTGTTCGCGCACAGTCCTAACCTGATGCTGCTGGCCCAAAATCCGTAGAGAGTCGGTAGAGGCCAGCTTCGAGGGGGAATTCATCATGCCACGCATATCCGAATACTACTTCCGCTCTGCGATCCTGTTTCTGGTCGTCGGCATCTCGATCGGCATTCACATGTCGATCAGCCAGAACCACAACGTCATCGGCGCCCATGCCCATATCAACTTGCTCGGCTGGGTCACATCGGCCCTGTTCGGCGGCTACTATGCCCTGAACCCAGCCAAGGCCGCGGGTCGCCTGCCGATGCTGCAATATGGCGTCTATACGCTGGGCGTCGCCATCATGGGCGCTTCGCTCTATCTGCTGCTGGCGGGCAATACGGCCATGACGCCCATCGTCGCCATCGCCTCGCTCATCACCTTTGCCGGCGTGCTGATGTTCGCCTGGGTGGTGTGGATGCCCGCCGGCGCCGGTTCGGGTGCCATGCCGCAGGCGGCCGAATAACCTTGGCCGGCGCCGCCTGACAGCCAGGCGGCGCTCCGGCTTGGATCTGGGGTCCGAACGCCGTCAATCTGCGTTCGGGGCATGGTGTTCGCGCGCGCGAAATGCCATTAGCTTGGCAACCATCCTCCTCCCCAGACCAACCGAGTTTCCCGATGAACGTGAGTTCCATCTTCGCCAGTGTCGTCGCCGTCATCGGCGCCGCAGCCGTTGCCATCCGCCACCGCGGCGATGGTCCCCGCCCGGCCGTCTATGGCAATGCCCCCGTCATTCCTGCCGCCAAGGCGCAGGGCAGCATTCCGACGCTGAAAATGCCCACCGCCAAGGGGTGGGAAGGCGACCACAAGCCCACGGCCGCCACGGGCCTCAAGGTCAATGCCTTTGCCAAGGGCCTCGATCACCCACGTCACATGCATGTCCTGCCCAATGGCGACGTGCTGGTTGCCGAATCCATGGGCGAGGACGGCAAGCCGCGCGACCTGTTCGGTCATGCCATGTCCGTCACCATGAAGCGCGCCCGCGCCTCGGGCACCAGCCCCAACCGCATCACCCTGCTGCGCGACGCCGATGGCGACGGCATTGCCGAAATCCGCCATACCTTCATCGAGAACGTGCGCCAGCCCTTCGGCATGGTCCTGCTTGGCCCGACGCTCTATGTCGGCGCCAGCGATGCCGTCCTCGCCTATCCCTATGAACCCGGCGCCACCAGCATCACCGCACCAGGCAAGGTGCTGATGACCGTGCAGGCCGGCGGCCATTGGACGCGCAACCTCATCGCCAGCAAGGACGGCACCAAGCTCTATGTCGCCGTCGGTTCGCTGAGCAATATCGGCGACGCCGGCATGGAAGCGGAAATCGGCCGCGCCGCCATCCATGAGCTCGACCTGGCCACCGGCCAGTCCCGTATCTTCGCCGGCGGCCTGCGCAATCCAGTCGGCATGGCCTGGGAGCCGACCACGGGCGCCCTCTGGACGGTGGTCAACGAGCGCGATGGCCTCGGCGACGAAACCCCGCCCGATTACCTGACTTCGGTGCGCGATGGCGGCTTCTACGGCTGGCCCTATTCCTATTGGGGCGTCGTCGATGACCGCGTCCCGCAGGACCCGGCCCTCGTCGCCACGCAGGTCCATCCCGATTATGCCCTGGGCGGCCACACCGCCTCGCTCGGCCTCTGCTACCTGCCCGAGGGCACCCTGCCCGGCTTCCCCGCCGGCATGGCCATCGGCCAGCACGGCTCGTGGAACCGCAGCACGCTCAGCGGCTACAAGATGACCTTCGTCGCCTTCGACAACGGCAAGCCCTCCGGCCTGCCGCGCGACATCCTCACCGACTTCCTGTCGCCCGACGAGAAATACTCCTATGGCCGCCCTGTGGGCGTCTCCCTGGCCGCCGACAATGCCGTGCTGATGGCCGACGACGTCGGCGACGTCATCTGGCGCGTCACGGCGGCTTGATACCACTGGCGGCAAGCGCCCCATCTTTCCGCGTGCGCGGCTCACCCCACCCTTGATCCCTCCCCACTAGGGGAGGGAGACGATGGACACCGGCCTCAGAGCTGGCGCCTCCCTCCCCTTGATGGGGAGGGACCGAGGGTGGGGTGGAGCCAAACGCTCAGACCCCGGGTGCCTGCCCGCAATCTCGCCATTCCCAACCACAGCCTTTAGAACATCACCTATGCGCCCCTTCCTCACCGCACTCACCACCCTCCTCCTCGCCACGCCCGCCTTCGCGCAGCAAACCCTTGTCGTCGGCGTGCAGGAAAGCGGCACCGTTCAGTGGGAAATCCAGACCATCAAGGATCTCGGCCTCGACACCAGGCATGGCCTCGACCTGCAGATCCGCCCGCTGGCCGACAGCCGCGCCGGGCAGATCGCCCTGCTCGCCGGCGCCGTCGATGTCATCCTCTCCGATTTCGTCTGGGTCTCCATCCAGCGCGGCGACGGCAACATGGTCACCATGGTGCCTCACTCCCTCGCCGTCGGTGGCCTGATGGTCCCGGCAGACAGCGCCATTACCGACGTGGCCGACCTGGCGGGCAAAACCATCGCTGTGTCGGGCAGCCCGGTCGACAAGAACTGGGTCATCCTCCAGGCCTTCTACAACCACGCCACGTCAGGCACCCTGGCCAGCGATGCCAGTGCCCGCTTCGGCGCCCCGCCGCTGGTCAACGAACTCCTCGCCTCTGGCGGCGTCGATGCCGCGCTCAACTTTTGGCAGTGGAACGCCCGCGCCAAGGCAGCCGGCATGACCGAACTGCTCCCGGTCGCCGATATGCTCGCCACCCTCGGCGTTACCGAACAGCCGCCTTTGCTCGGCTGGACCTTCTCCGACGCGACCGCTGCAGCCAAACCAGCAGCCATCGCGGCCTTCCTTGATGCCTCCTTCGACGCCAAGGCGGTCCTGCTGACCGACGACGCGGCCTGGGACAAGCTCACCGAGCTGATGGGCGCCACCGGCGATCCGGCCCTCTTCACCCAGTTGCGCGACGACTATCGCGCCGGCATCGTCCGCGGCTACGATCCCGCCGACACCGCAGCCGCAGCCGAGACCTTCGCCCTGCTGGCGCAATATGGCGGCAGCGAACTCGTCGGCGATCAGGACCAGCTCGCATCAGGCACCTTCTGGGGAGGGCATCACAAATAGAGCCTCAGGCGCCCGACCGCCCGCAGCCCCGTTTTCGTCACACGGCAATCGAATATCTGTCGCTGCCGCTGCTGCTGCTCGTCTGGCAGGCCCTCGCCATGGCCTTCGCCCACCGCCTGTTTCCGACGCCGGTAGCCGTGACTGGCGAACTCGTCCGGCTCGCGATGCAGGGTCCCTTGCTGCCCGATCTGGGCAAAACCCTGCTGCGCGCCGCCGCCGCCTTCATCATCGCCATGGCACTGGGCACCGCCCTGGGCATCCTCCTCGGCCGCCAGCACTGGCTTGATCGTTTGTTTTCCGGCTGGCTGCTGGTCGGCCTCAACCTGCCCGCCATCGTCGTCGCCATCGTCTTCTACATCTGGCTGGGCCTGACCGAGCTAGCGCTGATCACCGCCGTGGTCATCAACAAGCTGCCTCTCGTCATCACCACCATCCGCGAAGGCGTGCGCAGCTTCTCGCCCGCCTATGACGAACTCGCCGCCGCGCTCCGCCTCTCGCCGCTGCGCCGCCTGCGTCTCATCACCCTGCCCCAGCTCATGCCCTTCATCCTCGCCGCGGCGCGCACCGGCCTGTCGCTGATCTGGAAGATCGTCCTCGTCTTCGAAGTGCTCGGCAGCGATGGCGGCGTCGGCTACCGCATCAGCATCCAGTTCCAGTTCTTCGACATCACGGGCATCCTCGCCTATACCACCGCCTTCATCCTGGTCGTCCTCGCCTTCGAATACGGCCTGCTGCGACCACTCGAACGCAAAGTCCTGCAATGGCGCCCGGACCCGGCCTGACCATATCCATCGCCGAAAAGCGCTTCCCCGGCGCCGCGCAGCCGCTCTTTGTCGATGTCCAGCTCGATATCGCGCCCGGCAGCATCACGGCCCTGCTCGGCCCATCCGGCATCGGCAAATCCACCCTGCTGCGCCTCATCGCCGGCATCGACTGCGATTTCGCTGGCACCATCACCATCGATGGCATCCCGGCCCATGCGGCGCCGCCATCAGGCTTCGTCTTCCAGGACCCGCGCCTGCTGCCCTGGCTCAGCGCCCGCGACAATATCCGCGCCGCCTCGCCCACCATCTCGACCGAAACCGCCGACGCCGCCCTGGCCCAGGTCGCCCTCGCGGGCCACGCCTCCGCCTGGCCCCACACCCTCTCGGGCGGCATGCAGCGCCGCGTCGCCCTGGCCCGCGCCTTCGCGACCAATCCGCGGCTCCTGCTGCTCGACGAGCCCTTCATCTCCCTCGATCGCGCTTTGGTCGACGAGATGCACCAACTCCTCGCCGAGCGCGTCACCAGCACTGGAGCGACGGTCATCTTCGCCTCGCACAACCCCACCGACGCCGCCCGCCTCGCCGACCGCGTCATCATCCTGGCCGGGCGCCCCGCCGCAATCGCGCAGGACCTGACCTTCCCGCTTGCGCCCACCCACCGCGATGCCGCGACGATCGAGGCCTATGCCCGTCAGCTCGCCACAGGAGTTCCCCATGCTGCCCTGGATTAAGCTCGGCGAGACCGTCATGCCCGGCGGCGGCGCGATGACGCTCATGCAGCGCGGCACCGAGTTCTCCATCATGTCCGGCGTCATCACCCTGATGAACAGCCGCCTGAGCAATTCGGAGGTCCAACTGGCCACCCTCTCGGCCGCCCGCATTGGCACGCGGCCCAAGGCCCGCATCCTGATCGGCGGCCTGGGCATGGGCTTCACCCTGCGCGCCGCCCTCGGCTGCTTTGCGGCCGATAGCGAGATAACAGTGGCCGAACTGGTGCCCGAAGTCGTCGCCTGGGCACGCGGCCCGCTCGCCGTTCTCCACGGCACGAGCCTCGACGATCCCCGCGTCCGCATCCATCAGGGCGATGTCGCCACCGCCATCAGCGGCGGCAAGCCCTTCGATGCCATCCTGCTCGATGTCGACAATGGCCCGGACGGCCTCTTCCGCCCCGCCAATGACCGCCTCTACAACGCCGCGGGCCTCGCCGCCGCACGCGCCGCCCTGACGCCGGGCGGGCACCTGGCCGTCTGGTCGTCGGCCCCCGACCTCAGGTTCACCAAGCGCCTCAAGCAGGCCAGCATGAACGTCGAGGAAGTCGTCGTCCGCGCCCGCAGTAATGGCAAGGGCGAGCGCCACACCATCTGGATCGCCACCCGCCCGGGCGGTTCCGCACCTGGGCCAGGGACAGCGAAGAACCCTACCTAGGCGATTGGCGGGCTGATCGCATGCCGTGTGCCCAGGTCCGACAACCCCCATCAGGCATGATGCGTCGGGGCTGACCAGGAGAGTGCCGCCCTGACCTGACGCAAGAGCCAGATCACTACGACTCGGCAGCCCCTTGCGGCGCCGAGCGCGCTGCGGAAAAGCCCGTGAAATGGAGCGTCCTTGCCGAAGCATTCGTAGTAGTCGGCGTCGGCACGCGCTCCGCGCTCCCGGTTGTAGTTGACGCCACTTGTCGGGTTGAGAGCCTCACCAAGGCTGGCCAGGTAGATGTCCATTTCGATCTCCTTATGCTTGGCGCCCAATCGCGCCGTGAGGAGGAGATTGGCTGTTGCAGGCGCTTTGGGTCCTTTAGCGCCCGCCTAAAAATCCCTAATTGATGCAAAAGGGAATGCCGTTACGGCTCGCCTTCCGGCAAGCCCGCCAGGCGCATGCCGTCGATCAGCACCTCGATACGCCTCGGGTCCTTCATGCGCTGGCCATGCCGGATACGGGCAAGGCTCGTGTCGGGGAGGAGCACCTGGAGCTCTTCGCGCCAGTGCCTTGCTTCGGCCAACCGGCCAAGATGGGCATTTGCCGCTATGAGCATCCAATGGGTGGCGTGGTTATGCGGGTTGACGGCGTGAGATCGCCTCGCCCAGTCGAGTGCCTCCTCATAGCCTCCATCGACCATCCTGACATGCGCCATGCCGCCGAGTAGCCAATGGCTGCTGTAGTCGTTGAGACTGAAGCGAATAGCCCTCTGAAAGTACTGCTCGGCTTCATCGAGTTCCCCGGCATGAATGGCGCCGATACCGGCATGGCCCAGCACCGTTATGCTGTTGGGATTTTCCGCCACCGCCTGCCGCAGCAGGACCATGCCGCTATCGTATTCATCACCCAGCGTCATGATCCCCAGGCCTGCCACGGCGCGAACATTGGCGTCGTTGCCGGCGGCCGCGAGGGCTGCGCGCGCATAGGCAAGTCCCCGCAGACGATCTGTGTCCGAGGAGCCCGGGAGCTGCCGGTCGAACCGTCCAAGGAAGGCATTGGTCGCCACGGCAAGCGCCGGCGCGAAATGGGGATCGAGCGCCAGCGAGCGTTCAATGAGCTCGGTGGCGCGGGCATTGGAGTCCTGCTCGGGCGCAAGCACGATTGCGAGCGCCTGCAGATAGAGGTCATAGGCGCCGAGGCTTGCCGGGGGCTTCCGTCGCGCGCGCTCAACCTCGGCGCGCGCAATCATCGGTTCGATCACCGAGGCCACGCTTTCGGTGATCCGGTCCTGAAACTCGAACACGTCTTCCAGGGTGCCATCGAAGTTTTGCGCCCACAGATGTGCGCCATTCGTCCCTTCGACAAGTTGCGCCGTGATCCTGAGCCGAGCGCCCGACTGGCGAACACTGCCTTCGAGCACGTAACGGACGCCAAGCTCCCTGGCGACCTGCCGCACATCGATCGCCTGGCCTCTATAGGCGAAGGATGAATGGCGCGAGATCACCGCAAAGGAACGGAAGCGACTGAGCGCGGTGATAAGGTCCTCAACCACGCCGTCGGCAAAATACTCGCGTTCCGGGTCGCTGCTCAGGTTCTGGAAGGGAAGCACCGCGAGCGATGGAATGCCAATGATGGATTGCTGGACCCGATCTCCCTCGGCCACGTCAGGCACAAGCCGGTAGCCGACCCTCGGCACGGTGGTTATCCACTCCTGCTCGTCCTGCTTGCGCCCGAGCACCTTGCGCAGGGCCGCTATCTGAACCGTGAGGTTTCCTTCCTCCACGATGCTTCCGGGCCAGCCCGTCTGCATCAGCGTGGCCTTGCTGACCACGCCACCATCCGCCTGCAGCAGAGCCTGGAGCAACGCCAGGCCACGCTGGCCAAGAGCAATGGGCTGCCCCTCTCGCCGCAATGCGCCGTGAGCCGGGTCGAGCACGAATGGACCGAACGTGAGAAGTTCCCCTGCCATGGCGGCCATCATAGCCGAACGGGAAAACGCCGTCAGGCTCTACGAGAGCGACCACACACGTGGCAGATGGCACGATGTTTGGGGGCTGCGACGCGCAAAATAGAGGCGGCCCCGCCGGCCTCGCCGCCAGGGCCGCCCTACCCCATGCCTGGCTAGAACACCGCCTTGACGCCGACGCTGCCGCCCACGCTGGCATCCTGCCCCGATGTGGCGGCGTTGAGCGACAGCGAAATCGTCGCATCGTCGCCGATCTGATGGTCGAGGTCCGCCCCGATCCGGGCCCAGGTCTGGCTCTGTTGCCCGCCGCCGAAGCTGAAATCGAACAGCCCGACGACATTGCCTTTGGCTGCCGGCGCCGTGCCGCTGCGATGCGCCACTTCCAGCGTGGTGCTGAGCGTGGTCGTGTCCGAGAACTCAGTGACCGCCGTCAAGCCGAGCCGCACCTCGTGCGAGACCAGCGATTGTCCGTCGAACCGCGCCGGGAACGGCCCGCCGCTTTCGACATAACCGGCAGCGTCCATGCGCCCCACGGCCACTGACGCCCACGGATTGATCGTCGTATTGCCGATCGTCGCCGCTTCCAGCCAATCGGCCCGCATGCGGATGACCCCGCCGCCAAGCTGGGTCTGCCCGTCCGAATAGGCGGTCGTCGCGCCATTGCTATAGCCACGGTGGATATTGGCCTGCCAGCCGCCGAGCATACCGGTCAGCGACAACAGCAGCGGCGTCCCGTCGGGCTGCCAATCCACCTCGCCCACCACATACTGCCCGGCAAGGCTGTTGCTGCCGCCGAACGCCAGCGCCTGCCAGGCATGGCTGGTGCCCACGCCCAGCCCGGCGCGCACATTGCCGCCAAAGAGATCGACGCAGCCCCCGACTTCGGCCAGCCCGAGTCCCGTGCCAGTCCCGCCATGCTGCGCCAGGTCGCCCGTGGCCCACAGGCACGTATCCCCGCTCAGGCTGCCCTGGCGCATCAGCGGCCGATGGTGCGATCCGTTCATCGGCAACCAGGTCAGGAACTGCCCGGCATGGGCAATCTGCGTGGTCGAGAACAGCGAGCGATTGTATTCGGCCACGTCCATGACGCCCGAACCCTGACCAGGTGCAACACGAGCAACATAGGCGCGGGCCTGCCCTTGGGCATTGGTCATGCCACCGACGACCACGTTGCCGTCATCTGACACACCCCTGGCATTGAGGAGCAAAGCTCCACCAACATCGACATCATTGCGCGCCAGCCAGGCGGCCACCGACTCCATGCCGGTCGCTTCCGACCAGCGGAAGGCCAGGTCGTCGTCCGCCTGGCTGGAGGCTTGCCCAACCACGATGCTGCCATCGCGCGACACGGCCGACGCCGTGGAAAAATTGCCGCCCAGCGACCCGAGATTGTGCATCTGCACGTTGCCTGCCACGCCCGTGGTCGATCCTTCCACCCAGCGAAAGGCGTAATCGTTGCCATCGGCATCCCCTGCTTCCCCCACGACGACGCGGCCATCTGCCGAAACGTCATTGGCAAGCGAGCTTCCACCCATACCGCTCAATGAACCCAGATCGAGAATGGGCGCCAACCCGTCGTCGGCGATGGTGGAGAGGTCCCAGCGCACGGCCCTGCCGGTATGCGAGTTCCCGTCGCTCTGGCCGACGGCGAACATCCCGTCATCGGATATGGCATTGGCAAAATGCCGCCCCGCCGAAGGCAGGCCGGGCAACTGGTACATTTGCTCATTGTCCACCACCCCGCCGGTAGCGCCCTCGATCCACACGAAGCCGCGCAGCATGCCGGCGTAACGGTTGTAGCCAACCACCCGCGTGCCATCGCCCGAAATATCTGAGGCATAGCTGCGCGCACTGCTTGCCGAGGGAATCAGCGTCCCGAGCGTAAACACGCTTCCCGCCGCATCCCACTTGGCCGCGCGATCGAACCCGGAGCCGCCGACCACAAACCCGACCATGGCATCGCCCGCCCGGTTGATGGCCGCGACCTCCCCATAGATTCCGAATGTTGCCAGCATGGTGACACCATCTGGTGTGTTGAGCAGCGGCCTGTAACGCCCGAGCACCGAGTCGTAGCCGTAGCCGATCACCTTTGTGCCATCACCGCTCACCCCGCTGGCCTGCTGCATGTCGAGGTCGATCCAGCCGGAAGACGGCTCGATCAGTTCGCCCGCCGCCTCGGCCTTGGGCACCGTCACAAATACCGTCGATGCCAACAACACCCCCACCATGCCGGCGCGGCCAAGTCTCGGCTTGCGGCCAAGTGTTCCGAACGGACGAACCATAAATCTCTCCCAGTGCACGACAAATCAGGGGCGCAACGAGGCGCACCGTTTGGGCAGTAGGGGGGAGGGAGGACGCGGTTCAATCGCGCGGCCGGGCGCGCATAACATTGGCCGCGCACCATAAGCGCGGCGTCAGTGGTCGCTGCGGTTCTGGCGATAGGCGCCCGGCGAAATGCCGAAGCGGCGGCGGAATGCGTTGATGAAATTGCTGGCCTGATTATAGCCGAGCTGCCAGGCCAGGGTCTTGAGCGGCAGGTCGAGGCCGCCTTCCAGCATATGGCGCGCCATCTGCAATCGCGCCTCGGCGAGATAGTCGAACACGGTCGTGCCGAACTGGGCGCGGAAACCCAGGTTGAGCCGTTTGGCGCTGAGGCCCACACTGGCCGCCAGCGCCGCGAGATCAGGCGGATCGCGCAGGTCGGCCAGCAGCCGCTCCCGCGCCTCGCGCACCCGCAGCGTGTCGCGGCTTGATAGCGGCTCGGGCGCCGGCGCTTCCAG
Source organism: uncultured Devosia sp. (assembly GCA_966212275.1). Lineage (GTDB taxonomy): Bacteria > Pseudomonadota > Alphaproteobacteria > Rhizobiales > Devosiaceae > Devosia. Next base: position 119,332 of record CBIHQV010000003.1, on the reverse strand, counting down.
CTCGCCCAGCGCATCGAGCTGCAGCGCCAGCAATTCGAGCACCTTGGCCTCGCGATAAAGCTGCGCCATCCGCCCGTGATAGACCTGTTGCAGCAGGTCATGCGCCAGCCGGCGCGCCTGCCCGGCCAGTGGCCTTATGGTCGAGACCGGCGACACCCGCGCCCGCAGCACCCGCTTGACCAGGTCGGGCATGTCATGGTCGCGCGCCAGCAGGTCGAGCGCCTCGGGCGTCAGCATCAGGGCCAGCGAATGGAACGGCCGGCCCGGCTGCAGATGATAGCGCACCTGCCGACCCGACAGGCTTACGGCATAGAGATGCTCCGCCTCGCGCCAGATCAGGTCGTCATTGCCCTCGGCCTCGACGGTACCGCTGCCGCCCAGCAGGCAGCCCAGCACCAGGTTATCCGACGGCATGTCGCCCATCGCCGCCAGGCTATAGGCATGCGCCGCGCCGCCTTGCGCGCGAAACATCGACAGGCCCGGCCGCACCGGCTTGTGCTCTAGAAAGCCGCGATAGGGACCGTCATCCAGCACGATCCGGCCATCGGCATCGAAGCCTTTGACGACCTTCTCGTCTTCCGAGCTGAACGCCCAGTGTCGCGTCATGTGTCCCCCGCTGCGGCAAGACCGGCACGACGTCAGACTTCCCGACCTCGCGCAAGCACAATTGATTATGCGCAAAGGCCGTCAATTGTGGTTCCCGGCAGAACTAGCGCCGATCGACCTGAGCTTGCGTCGCTGCCGCATAGCGGTTGCCATGAACCGTGATCGCTTCGAAGACGGCGTCGATCCTGGCGACGTCATCGGCATCGAAGGCCAGCAACGTCGCACCGATATTCTCGTCGAGCCGCCCCAGCTTGGTCGTGCCGGGGATCGGCACGATCCACGGCTTGCGCGCAAGCAGCCAGGCCAGCGCAACCTGGGCCGGGGTCGCGCCCTTCTCCGCCGCGATGGCGGTGATGGCCTCTACCACCGGCGCGTTGGCCTTGCGGTTCTCGGTCGACAGATACGGATTGTTGTTGCGATGATCGTCGGCCGCGAACGCGGTCTTGTCGCTGATCGTGCCGGTCAGGAAGCCGCGACCGAGCGGGCTGAACGGCACGAAGCCGATGCCCAACTCCTCCAGCACCGGCAGCACTTCGCTTTCCGCATTGCGCCAGAACAGCGAATATTCGCTCTGCAGCGCCGCCACCGGCTGCACCGCATGCGCCTCACGGATCGACGCTTCCCCCGCTTCCGAAAGCCCGAAATGCCGCACCTTGCCTTCGGCGATCAGGTCGCGGACCGTCCCGGCGACATCGGCCATCGGCACTGTCGGGTCCACCCGATGCTGGTAGAACAGGTCGATATGGTTCGTGCGCAGCCGCCGCAGTGCATCCTCCGCAACCTGGCGGATACGCTCGGGCCGGCTGTCCAGCCCCTTGCCTGGCTCGCCGTCTTTGAAGCCGAACTTGGTGGCGATGACCACCTGGTCGCGCACCGGCGCCAGCGCCTCGCCCACGATCTCCTCATTGGTGAACGGTCCATAGGCCTCGGCGCTGTCGAACAGCGTCACGCCGCGCTCGTGGGCGCCCCGCAACAGGGCGATGGCATCGGCCTGTTCCAGGTCGGTGCCGCGATGGAAATTGATCCCCATGCAGCCAAGCCCGATTGCCGATACTTCAAGGCCGCCACGGCCCAGTTTGCGCTTTTCCATGTTGTGCTCCTGCTGGCCGATCACGCTTCGGGGATAACGCGGCTGAAGGTCTCGAGCGTAACCTTGTCGGGCTCGGGACCGCCGCGCTGGCCGGTCTCGAGGCCATCGATGGCAGCCATCTGTTCCGCGCTCAGCTCGAAATCGAAGACATTGAAATTCTCGGCAATGCGCTCCGGCTTCACCGATTTCGGGATGACCGACCTCCCCTGCTGCAGCCCCCAGCGCAGCATGACCTGCGCTGCCGACTTGCCGTGCAGCTTGGCGATTTCGACAATCACCGGGTCTTCGAGCGTGCTCTTGGCGAAACCCGGACGATAGAACGTTATGCCGCCGATCGGCGCCCAGGCCTGGGTCAGGATGCCGTGCCTGGCATGCAGCGCCTGCAATTCGCGCTGCTGGAAATAGGGGTGAACCTCGATCTGATTGACCGCCGGCGTCACCTCGACCTCGGCCAGCAGCGCCTCGAGATGCGGCGGCATGAAGTTGCTGACGCCGATGGCGCGAACCCGGCCATCCGCGAGCAGCTTTTCCAGCGCCCGATAAGCCCCCAGCGTCCGCTCGAAAGCCGACGGCAGCGCTTGATGGAGGATCAGCAGGTCCAGCGTGTCGAGCCCGAGCTTGCCGGCGCTCTTGTCGAAGCCATGCAGCGTTTCATCATAGCCGTAGTCGTTGATCCAGATTTTGGTCTCGATGAAAACCTCGCCGCGCGGCAGGCCCGAGGCTCGGACGGCGTCGCCCACGGCACGCTCATTGCCATAGGCCGCCGCAGTATCGATGTGGCGATAGCCGACACGCAGGGCCTCGCCCACCGCCGCCGCTGTCTCGTCGGGCGGCGTCTGAAACACACCGAAGCCAAGGCTCGGCAGCGATACGCCATTGTTCAGCGTGATGGTCGGAATGGCCATGATGATCGATCTCCGTACAATTCGGCCGGAGCTTAGACCTCGCCAATCCATGCGACTACGAGATATATTCGCATGAGCTTATGCGTCTGGAGCAACAATCCTTGGCCTACGACATCAATCACCTCGTGGCCTTTGTCGCCGTAGCTAAGGACCGTAGCTTCACCTCCGCGGCGGCCCGGCTGGGCATGTCCCAGTCATCCCTCAGCCGCACCATCCGCACGCTCGAGGAACGCCTCGGCGTCCGCCTGCTGGCCCGGACAACGCGCAGCGTCACGCCCACGGAGGCCGGAAAGCGGCTGCTGGCTAATGTCGGTCCTCGTCTCGACGAGATCGACGCCGAGATCGATGCCCTCGGGGCCTTCCGCGATGCGCCGGCCGGCACCATCCGCATCAATTCCAGCGAACACGCCCTTCGCACGGTCCTCTGGCCCTTCATCGACCGCTTTGCGGCGCAATATCCCGATATCAAGGTCGAGGTGGATGTCGAAAATGGCCTGATCGACATTGTCGAACGGGGCTATGACGCCGGCGTGCGCCTCGGCGAACAGGTCGCCAAGGACATGATCGCCACGCGCGTCGCACCCGACTGGCGCATGGCAGTGGTCGGGTCACCAGCCTATTTCGCGGACCGACCCATTCCCACCACACCCGACGATCTCACCCGGCACAATTGCATCAACCTGCGCCTGGTCACCTTCGGCGGCTTCTACGCCTGGGAGTTCGAGAAGGACGGACGGCGGCTCAATGTCCGCGTCGACGGCCAACTGGCCTTCAACGGCACCCTCCACGTTCTCGCCGCCGCCCTGGGCGGCCACGGCATCGGCTGCCTGCCCGAAGAGATGGTGTTGGAACATCTGGCCGCCGGAACGCTGTTTCAGGTCCTTGCCGACTGGATGCCCACCTTCGAGGGCTACCACCTCTACTACCCAAACCGGCAGCACTCCGCCGCCTTCCAGCTCTTCGTCGACGGCATCCGTTACCGGCGCTAAAATCCGGCCTTGAACCCCAGAGTGCCCTTCACGTCATAGCTCCCTTGGAAACTCGTGGCGCCCAGCACCTCGCCATGCAGCGCCTGCGCGCCACCATTCCATTCCAGCGTGCCACCAACCCCGAGCTCCGCCCCGAACTTCTGCGCCGCGTAGTGCAGATTGGTGCCGGAAACCGCCACCGTGGTGCCGTCGAGGAATTCATAGGTCAGGTGAGCCACGCCACCGATGCTGGCCGCGGCGTCGTGCCCCCGCGCATCCAGCCAATCCGTGCGGTAATCCACCGCCACCCCCACCCGCCCCTTGAGGCTATTGCCTGCCTCGAGCGAAATCATCGAACCGAAGCGATCAGTGAACCTGTCGAAGCCGACCGAGACATAGCTGAGCTGGGCCTGTGGCGTGATCGACCACGCCTCATCCAGCACGATCTTGTGGCCCGCCTCGAGACTGACGGCCAGACCCGCGCCACCATTGTCGGTGACGAGGCGATAGCCAACGGCATCGAGATCGGTCCAGAACCTGGCGAGCTGACCCTGTAGATCGAGATAAGTCCCGCTATCACCGCGCCAGGTCAGTGTCGCACCGATGCCCACGCCTTCGGTCACGTTGCCGCCATTGCCGAAGCCGGAGAAAACCGCTGCCGAATTGCGGCTGTACTGGGCGCTCAAACCGGCCACCAGCGAACCGCCCGGACCATCGACCAATGCCCCCTCGACGCCGACCTGCGCGAGAAACAGGCTGCTGTCATAGGAGGCGCCGGTATTGGAGCTGTTGGCCTGGTAGTGGCCAGTCGCGCCTTCGATACGGCTCCAGACCCCATCCGCCGCTTCGACACGATCGCCGACCCGCTGGCGCAACGTTGGCGGCTCGGTCATGCCGAGCAGCGCCACCGGATAGTTCTCCAAGGTTGGCGTTGTCGGGGCCAGCCCGGCGCTGCGCAGATACCAGTCGCCATCGGTGCCCGTAGCAAGATCGTTCTGAAACAGGCGATACGCATAGGCGCCGCCGATAGCCGGCCCGTTGAGCACGAACACACCAGCATCGGAGGTCGCCCCCACGACGTCGACAATCTTGATGCCATTGGTCGCCACGCCGCCAACGCCGCCCAGATTGGTCACCTGGACCAGCGTCGGCGCCAGCCCGAGCAGCGCATTGCCGTTGATAAGCAGGAGGTCGGCGGGTGAGCCGTCGCCGCCCAGTTGGGCCTCGACCGCCAGCGTGCCGCCATTGCTGGTATAGTTGCCATTGACAGTCAGCGTCCCGATCGAATTGCCCGGCGCGATAGTGCCGCCCGCAAAAGCCGTCAGGCCACCGCCGAGGATTCCCGTGCCACCCAGGGTGCCCCCCGCGAACACGCTGGTGAGCCCGGTGGCGCCGGTCTGGTTGCCATTGATGCGCAAAGTTCCGGCGTTGATATTGGTCGCGCCCGTATAGGTATTGGTGCCGGTCAGGATCGTCGTGCCACCGCCGACCTGGTTGACCACGCCGGTGCCGGTGATGACGCCGCCATAGGTCAGCGTGTCGCTGCGGTTGAAAGCCAGAGTGGCGTTGTTGGTCACGCCGGAGACGATGCTGCCGCTGGTGCCGCCATTGCCGATCTGCAGCGTGCCGGCCACGATCTCCCATGGCCCGGTATGGGTGCCGTTTCCGACCAACGACCAGGTGCTGCTACCGGTCTTCTGCAGCGTATCGAAATTCTGGTACTGCGGACCGATGGCCGAGACATCAAAGGTACTGTTGGTGGTGCCGCCGAGGCGGAAGATGTCGATAGGTCCGACATTGGCATTGCCCACCACATCGCCTTCGATCACCGATCCGGCCTGAAGCTCGAGCGTGATGGTGCCCGTTGTCGCCGTTGCAGTCCTGCCGATCGCAACCGTACTGCCGACACCACCCCGGATCGTGCCGCTATTGGTCAGCACGAGATTACCGGTGGCACCGACCGCGACGACGGCAGCCACCCCGGCCCCACCCTCGATCGTGCCGGTATTGATGACCGGGTTGGCGCCGTTGCGCACATAGAGCCCGTATCCGCCCCCCGCGGCGCCATCACCCCCTCGAACCATGCCGTTGTTGACGAAGGTAGGAGCCCCGCCGATCGGGTTGAGTTCGACGGCAATCACGCCAATTCCCAGCCCGTTCCAGCCGCCCTGGATAATGCCGTTATTGACCACCGACGCGGTCCCGCGAACGCTGACGCCAAAGCTGCCAACACTGCTATCGGCGCGGATGAACGTTCCCACCAGCGTGGTCTGCGCCCCGCCGCCGCCCTGGAAGGTGATATTTGTGCTGCTCGCGGTCGAAAGCGTGAACCCATTGGTGTCGATCATCAGCGCTTTGGTGACGGCCGGCAGGCTGGTGAGGCCCACGTCGAAATTGGCGGTCAGCACGATCCTCGAGCTTGGGTCGCCGTCGCCGTTGGCCTGTGTAATGTAGCCGCGCAACTCTGCGTTGTTGCTCGCATAGTAGGTTGCGGCCGACACCGGCGACACAAAAACAGCCGCCACAAGCAGCGCTGCCCCGGCGCTTCGCGGGAGCGCACCGAGCGAAACGCCCTCCAACAACACCTCGACGCGCGAAATTCCGCAGGCGCGGTCGCGCCCACCTGTCCAAGTCAACATGGCGCCCCGCAAAATGTGCCCAGATGTCCGCAACAACGCCCGAACCTGACCGGTTTCGACGTGTCGAACAAGCCGGCTACCGGGACTAAGGCATTGACGTACTTAAGGAAGTTTTGCGTAAACCGTGTGACATCCACGCCATCAACGAACCGCCTGCTAGATCGCCAATTCGGGCCCCTCGACCTTCACCTCAGGCACCCGAAAGCCCATGGCGATCCACGCCGCCAGCAGCCGGCCGTAGAACTGCGCCGTCGGCCAACCGCCCGAGGGCACGCTGTCGTCCGGCCGCTGCTCCGCCGGCAGGTCGCCCGTCTGCGTTCGGACGTCCGGTTCAGGCGCCGTGCCCGCTGGCCACAACCCGGAATAGAGGCTCAGCCAGTGCCCGCCCTGGAACTCGGTGAAAACCGGCGTGTTGCAGCAGGTGGCGATCACCCGCCGCGTCGGTGCGCCCGGCTTGAGCCGAAACCCGCGCAACCTGTCCTGCCCGGCGAGGAAAACCAGCCGGTCCTTGCGGTAGAGCACATAGGGGGTGCCACCCTTGGCATTGGTCACGCCAGGCGCTCCCGGCAACGTCGCCATCCGGGCCGCGCCGGCCCGGCAACTGTTGCAGTAGCATTCGGCGCTGATCAGCGGTGCTCCTTCGACTGCGAGGCGCACTTGCCCGCAGCCGCAGCGAAGTTCCGTCCTGCCGATCATGCCTGCTTCCCCCGCACCAGCGGGAAGACGCCGCGGATGGTTTCATCGCGCAGCCACAGCGCCACCCACACGGCCACACCGAGATAGATCGAGAACAGCGTGTGGCTGAACAGCGGATTGTCCACCCGCAGATTGGCCGCCAGCGAACCGCCCAACAGGCCCGTGGTCAGCACCGCGCCGAGCAGCGCCGTGCGCGGAATGAGGAACAGGATCACGCATCCCAATTCGATGCAGCCGATCAGGACCAGATACTTTATCGGCCACCCCACCACCTCCATGGCGTCAGTCGCCGCCGCGATCCCCATGAACTTCGGCGTCGCCGAAGCAATCGCCAGGAACAGCCCGATCAGCGCACTCAAAATCCAGCCTGCAATCTTCATCTCAACTCTCCCAAAGGCGGCACCCGCCACCGTTATGCCATCACGACGAGGCGCCGACAGCGGGTTCGACAGAGCGAACGAAAAATATCAGGCGGTAGCGGTCTCAGGCGTACTGGCTTTGCTGGGCATGGCCGAACCACCGGCCCAGAGGCGACCGCCAGTGCGTCGCCGGGCGCGTCGCGCGCTCCGGCCGTCGCAGGTCGACCTCCACTGCCTTCGCCCGCACCAGTCGCCCCGAGCGAGACAGGATTTCCGCCCGCACCACGCCATCCTTGCCAGCCATCAGCACAGTGCCGTCGGCCGTATCCGTCAGTACGCTGGGCAGCATTGCCCCGAGCAACCGTGCCGCTTCGCCCGGCCGGTCGCCCTCCGCGGGCACGCTGATGCGCCGCAGCGTCCAGCTACCATCCTCGCTCAACCCAACGGCCAGCATCACCGCCACCAGTCGCCCGCCCGAGCGGCGCCGGAACTGCAGCCGCAGCGCCACCCGCGCCGCGCCGGCCGTCGTGTTCAGCATGCCGCTTCGCGTCGCGTCGAACACCACGGCGTCTTCCACGACGCCATGCCCATACGCCCCTTCTGTCGTCCCGCCACGCACTGCCGATAGCCCGTAGTCCGAAACCAGATCCATAGCTTTCATCTCGATTTCTCCTCGTCGTCCTATTGCCGTGCTGCCGACACGAGCAGCCCAAATCCCTGCGGCGGACAAAGCAATCCCGCCGCGCCAAGCGATGTGCTTGCGCATCTGCAAAATCCTTCTGTGTTGGTCGCCTACATGGCGCGGAACAGCGTCATGTAGGGCTGGCTCACCGTCAGCCTCTCGGGCCGCGTCTTGAGCTTGAGCAGGCCCTTGCCGGTCTCGTCACGACTGACCGAGGCAATGGCTTTGAGGTTCACGATGGTCGATCGATGCACCTGCTTAAAGAACTGCGGGTCGAGCTCGACGATCAGCTCGCGCAAGGGTTTGCGCAGCAGCAGTTCGCCCTCGGCCGTCATCGCCACGGTGTATTTGTTGTCGGCCCGGAAATAGGCCACGTCTTCCACCATCAGCAATTGCGTCTCGCTGCCCTTGCTGGCGGCCAGCCAGGTCAGTGGCGGCTTTCGCACGCCCGGCAGCGTGCCCAGCAGTTGCGCCAGCTTCACCAACGCCTCGGGATCGGCCGACGCCCCCAGCCGCGATTTCAGCCGGCCGATCGTCGCCTCCAGCCGCTCACGAGTGACTGGCTTCAACAGATAGTCGACCGCGCCCTTCTCGAACGCATCGACGGCAAACTGGTCATAGGCCGTCACGAACACTACCTGCGTGGCCGGCGACAGGCCGGCACTCACCGACGCGACGTCCATACCGCTCAGGCCCGGCATGCGGATATCGAGAAAGGCCACGTCCGGCTTGTGTTCGACGATGGCGTCCAGCGCCACCTCGCCGTCCTCGGCCTGCACCAGTATGTCGAGCTCGGGCCAGCATTCCGCCAAGAGATCCGCCAGCGCCTTGCGCAGGATGTCCTCGTCTTCGGCAATCAGACAGGTCGTCATCTCAGGCCTCTCGCGTCGAGATCATCAGCGTGGCACTGACGCCGGTCGGAAAATTGTTGGCAATCGAGAGCCGCGCCCTGTCGCCGTAGATCAGCCGCAGCCGCTCGCGCACATTCTTGAGCCCGATGCCCGTGCCCGCCCCTTCCGCCGACAGCCCCCGCCCATCATCGGCCACCGTCACCTCGAGCGCGCCGTCAGCGAGTTGCGCCCGTATCCAAACCGTGCCGCCGCCCGTCTTGGGCTCGAGCCCGTGCTTGATGGAATTCTCCGCCAGCGTCTGCAGCATCATGGCAGGCATGGATACACCCTTGGCCTCGTCGGGCACGTCGATCCAGAAGGTCAGCCGGCTGCCCATCCGCACCTTGAGGATATCGAGATAGGCCCGCGTCCGCTCCAGCTCGGTGCCGAGATCCGACATCTGTTCGTCCGCCTTGGGCAGCGAATGCCGTAGGTAGCTGATCAGGTTGCCCAGCATCTCATCGGCCCGCGCTGGATCGGTCCGCACCAGCACCTGGGCGCTGGCCAGCGTATTGTAGAGAAAGTGCGGTTCCACCTGTGCCGACAGCAACCCCAGCCGCGCCTCCGACAATTCCTTCTCGGTCTCGGTCTGGCGATGGATTTCCTGCTCGCGACGGCGCCTGCCGGTCATCCGGCGCGACAGCGATCGGCTGAGCGTTTCGACATTCTCGAAATTGCTGGCATCGTCCACCACGAACCAGGCGTCCCACAATCCGCCATCCGGCCCGCTGGTCATCGTCACCAGCGCGGCGTCCTCGCCCGGCGTCACCGTCACCCGCACCAGGTCGCGCCCGGCGCTGAACCATGTCAGCGGCCGCAACAGCCGGAACAGCGGCCGGCCGCCGAATGGGGGCCGTGCGACCATCGCCTGCACCATGTAGCTTCCCGGCGCCACGTCGATGTCCTCGACGCCCGGCAGGTCCCGCACCGCTGCTTCGACCAGGTCGAAGGCCTCCGTCGCCTCATAGGGCAGCTCCACCTGTCGCCGCTGCCTGTTGGTCAGCGCCCGATGGCTGAGCCTGCCGGCCACCGTATGCGCCCGATAAAGGTGCGAGATCGCCCCGATCAACACCAGTGCCCCGGAGGCCAGCGCGCCGAACACCACCCACCCCGTCCCGTCCACATTGTGCCCGACGATCAGTGCGACCGGCAGAATGATCAGTGTCCAGGCGCAGGCGATCCGCGTGATGAAGACCATTGCAGCAAACATGAAACCCGTCCGTCCAAGAGAGTGCCGCCACCATAACCAAGCCGATGCGCCCTGTATCAGCCCAGGCGACGAAACCGGTCACCGGGCGACGAAACGCGGATAGTCCGGCGCCAACCACTGCTGACTCTCCCTGTCAGCAGCCCCCGTTCCCTCTCCGTTCGTTACCCGCTAGAGTGTTCGGAACATTGCATAACCGCGCCTCGTTCCCCATCTGAGTCGCTCCCCAAGATCGCGAGCCCAGCCCATGGCCGACAAATCCGCACGTCCCGGCAAAGCCGACTTTTCCATCGATGACTTCCTCGGCGAGATCGAGAAGGCCGAGGACATCGCTGCCTCCAAGCCGCTCTATGCCGAGCGCATGCGCAACAAGCGCGCGCTCGATCGCGCCGACCAGAAGCTGGCCGCCGAAGCCGCCCAGGCCGAGGAGGACGCCCGCAAGGCCCTCGCCCAGGCCGAGAAGAAGAAGACCGCGCTCGAAAAGCGCCGCACCACCAAGTCCAATAACGACACCGCCACCGGCATGGCGGCCAAGACCAACAAGACCAAGATCAACTCCGTCGACCGCATCGACTTCGACGGCATGGGCGAACCGGCCCAGGCCGGCTTCGGCCACATGCCCTCGCCCGCCGCCATGACCGCCCGCGACATCTCCCGCGCCGCGGCTGCCGATCCCGAAACAATGGGCAAGCTGCGCGACGCCCTCGCCAGCGCTCGCTCCAAATCCGGCTCGTCCAAGACGGTCGAGGACGCCCAGACCGTCGGCGTCACCGCCACGGTGAAGGCGCTCGAACAGATCATTCTGCATGGCCGCAAGGAGGTGGAAGGCTCCTCCCCCTGGGTGCCGCACAAGGCACAGAACCAGCTCGAAAAGCGCATGCCGGCCAAGCCCTTCCGCATGGTCACCGACTACAAGCCCGCCGGCGACCAGCCCACCGCCATCGCCGAGCTCATCGAAGGCATCAACAACGGCGAAAGCGACCAGGTCCTGCTCGGCGTCACCGGCTCGGGCAAGACCTTCACCGCCGCCCAGGTCATCGCCGGCACCAACCGCCCGGCCCTCATCCTCGCCCCCAACAAGACCCTCGCCGCCCAGCTCTATGGCGAGTTCAAGTCCTTCTTCCCCGACAACGCGGTGGAATATTTCGTCTCCTACTACGACTACTACCAGCCCGAGGCCTACGTGCCGCGGACGGACACCTATATCGAGAAGGAATCCACCATCAACGAGCAGATCGACCGCATGCGCCACTCGGCGACGCGGGCGATCCTCGAGCGCGACGACGTCATCATCGTCGCCTCCGTCTCCTGCATCTACGGCATCGGCTCGGTGGAAGACTACACGGCGATGACGATCGACGTACAGAAAGGCCAAAAAATCGACCAGCGCGAGCTGCTCGCCAAGCTCGTGGCCCTGCAATACAAGCGCGGCGACACCGGCTTCGTGCGCGGCACCTTCCGCGTGCGCGGCGACACGGTCGAAATCTTCCCCGCCCACTACGAAGCCGCCGCCTGGCGCGTCAGCCTCTTCGGCAACGAGATCGAATCCATCGTCGAATTCGATCCCCTCACCGGCAAGAAATCGGCCGACCTCACCTTCATCCGCGTGTTTGCGAACAGCCACCACGTGACGCCGCGCACCACGATGAACCAGGCCATCAAGGCGATCCGCTCCGAGCTCGCCGCCCGCCTCCAGGAACTCAACGGCGCCGGCCGCTTCCTCGAAGCCCAGCGCCTCGAACAGCGCAGCCTGTTCGACCTCGAAATGATGGAAGCCACCGGCTCCTGCGCCGGCATCGAGAACTACAGCCGCTACTTCTCCGGCCGCCGCCCCGGCGAGCCGCCACCGACTTTGTTCGAATATCTCCCCGACAATGCCCTGGTCTTCGTCGACGAAAGCCACGTCACCATCGGCCAGCTCGGCGCCATGTATCGCGGCGACCTGCGCCGCAAGGCCACCCTGGCCGAATACGGCTTCCGCCTCCCGAGCTGCATGGACAATCGCCCCCTCCGCTTCGAGGAGTGGAACGCCATGCGCCCGCAATCGGTCTATGTCTCGGCCACCCCCGGCTCATGGGAAATGGATCAGACCGGCGGCGTCTTCGCCGAACAGGTCATCCGCCCCACCGGGCTGATCGATCCCCCGGTCGAAATCCGCCCCGCCAAGGCCCAGGTCGATGACGTGGTCGACGAAATCCGCCAGACCAACAAGGCCGGCTACCGCACACTGCTGACAGTTCTCACCAAGAAGATGGCCGAGGACCTCACCGAATACCTGCACGAACAGGGCATTCGCGTCCGCTACATGCACTCGGACGTCGACACCATCGAGCGCATCGAAATCATCCGCGACCTCCGCCTCGGCGCCTTCGACGTCCTCGTCGGCATCAACCTTTTGCGCGAAGGCCTCGACATCCCCGAATGCGGCCTCGTCGCCATCCTCGACGCCGACAAGGAAGGCTTCCTGCGCTCCGAAACCTCGCTGATCCAGACCATCGGCCGCGCCGCCCGTAACGTCGACGGCAAGGTCGTGCTCTACGCCGACAAGATCACCGGCTCCATGGAACGCGCCCTCGCCGAAACCAACCGCCGCCGCGAAAAGCAGATGGCCTATAACGAGGCCAACGGCATCACCCCCGCCTCCGTCCGCTCCAACATCCACGACATCGTCGACAGCGTCTACGAACAGGACCACGTCACGATTTCGATCGGCAAAGGCAAGGACGGCAAGGAACAGGTCCAGGTCGGCGCCAACCTGGCCGCCGTCATCAAGGACATGGAAGCCCAGATGCGCGAAGCCGCGACCAACCTCGAATTCGAGAAGGCGGCGCGGTTGCGCGACGAGGTGAAGCGGTTGCGGGAAATGGAGTTGGATACGTTGATTGGGGAAGTGAACTAGACGCGCGGGCCGGCCAGTATGCACAGCCGAAATTGTAGGGTGAGAGTAATCCCCCTAAGGCCGGCCGTGTTCGCGTGGCTTTCCGTCGCGCCAACTAGAAGAATCAGTCTACCTATCGAAGGCTGGAGAGTCGCGATTTGAATATGGATCGCGTTACTGCGATCATTTTGAGTCTATGGTAAACAACTGCGCTAAAATCGCCGGCAGCGTAAATGTCGGTTGGCGATGCTATGAATGATGGCCGAGGCCTACGAGGATGAAGTCGACAGACTCTCCAGCAGTTACATCGCTAGCAAAAATAGAAACAACTAGAGAGTTGTCGAAACTTCTCAATATCGATTTTAGGCATCACTTTTCTTACATTCTCTATAGAAAAGATCCAAAATCGAACTACAAGACATTCGACATACTGAAGAAATCAGGCGGCAATCGCAAGATTACCGCCCCACGGGCTGCGATTAAAAACATGCAGTCTGGACTCCTCCCACTTCTCGAAGAAATCTACACCCCGCCGCCATTTGTCCATGGATATTGCGTGGGACGTTCGATCAAGACAAACGCAAAAAAGCACGTTAAGCAAAAATATATTGTCAACATCGATTTGAGAGACTTCTTCCCAAACATACATTTTAAGAGAATTGTTGGGCTTCTTGCCAGCAAGCGGTACAATATCTCTCCAAGAATTGCTACCGCGATAGGGCAGATTTGCTGTTTCGACGGTCGTCTGCCGATTGGCGCGCCAAGCTCTGGCATCTTGTCTAATATGATCTGTGGCGAATTGGACGCATTGTTGTCCAGACATGCCAAACACTATGGACTTATATACACCCGATACGCTGATGATATTACCTTTTCGAGCTCCAACAGACGATCAATAAAGAATGGGCTCGGGATAGACGCGGACGAATTGCACCTATCGTTTGACGTCAAAAACATCGGAGAGAGCGTAACGAACATAATTAAGAACTGTGGGTTCGAAATTAATACTTCCAAGGTGAGCATCCGCACCTCCCAGGCTCGACAGATCGTGACTGGGATCGTCGTCAACCGTAAGACAAATGTGCCGAGTGAGTTCCACCGCAGTCTCCGTGGCACAATAAACGCTATCGAAAAGTATGGTTACGATAGTGCCCAAGCGATTTACGCTGAGAAGTTCAAGCGAAAAGCGTGGAGCGGAAGCCTCAAAAGAAACATTATCGGCCGGCTGTCCTATTTTGGGTTTATCGCCGATTACGACAAGCGATATACTCGCCTCGCCCAGAGGCTTAAGGCGGTGTTTCCTAGCGTGGACATCTTCATTCCGCCTTCTGGAAGCTTGGTATGTTACCAGTTAGAGGCCCATTTTTCCGAGAACTTGGGGACAGCATTCCACATAGGAAACGGCCTTTTTCTGACGGCAGCGCACATATTCGACAAAGCTTCAGAAGTAAAACTGGCGAAGATTAAGCGACCCAATATTGATCCAGAATATGCGGTCGTCGAGGCAATCGAGATCGACTTTGATCTGGACGTATGCCTTCTCCAAGCGAAGAACGTGAAACCTTTTGTCGATCGGCCAGCTGCAAAACTTAGCGCCCGGACAGCCCTCGAAGGCGATGAGGTCCTAGCCTATGGATTTCCGCAGTTTGTTGAAGGAAACTCGTGTTCGTCAATAAGGTGTAGAGTAACGGGCTTCCGCTTCTCGTTTGGCGCAATGAGAACCGAAGTAGATCGCCCTTTCCCCCATGGCATCAGCGGGGGCCCAGTTCTTAACGATCATGGATTCGTCATCGGGCTCGTGCACAGTGGTGCGGCGCTCGGAACCGAAAGTGCCATTCTGGGAACCACGTTTACACCGTACACGCTGTTCAAGGCGACGCTTAAGGCTTGGCAGTTTGCTCCGCCTGAGTAGCAGCAACGCGTACCTACGGGCATTACTTCGGTAGCTTCGACACCAAGTCATCGGCAAGCATCCACACCGCGAACCCAATTTCACTAATTTGGGCGGGGTTCCAGCTACTGCGTCTCCGATGCCGAACGTCTGCGTCCTTGTGGCAACCCTTATCTGAACTTTGGACGCTTTCGCTATCACAACGCCGAACTCAATGGGGCCAACATTGCCATCTGGATCGACCAGCTCAAGATGGAGATAAGGAAGCTGAAGCGTTAGTACGCCATCGTCGTCGAGGTCGCGTTCCCCTACAATTCCGCCTCGGTGCTCCAGGCAATTGCGCACTTTCTGAAATGAAACCAGTTCCGGTGCCCAAGTAAGCGGAGCACGAAGGCCAGCCTGAACCTTTTCAAGTAGTGGTGGATAGGAGAGCGCTTGAGCAGCGGCCAGAAATTTCGCGAGCCGCACATTTGCGGCACTCTGAATGTCTTCAATTGTTTCTCCCGCGAGATCATTAGGGTCAATCGCCAGGAAGTCGATGTGCGATGCCGCAGCTTCCATCGTTGCCCTGATTCCGCGAGACAAATCCGATATGCACATGGCCGAAAGGCGTCGGTTGTAGGCTTCTAGTTGTTGATCTTCGGTCCTCCCCTCGATTTTCATCTGGTGGTGAATTGTCTCACCCGCCACTCTTGGTATTTCAGACTGCTTCACCGTCTGAAGTGCCGCATGCGCCACGGCAAAAATGTCGGTGCACTCTTTCGCAGCAAAGCGGGCAGGATGCCCGACTGCATTTGTATCAAGCGTAACGGTGATAGTGACGTTCTTTTCATCAACGCTCATGACTGACCTTGTCCCTGCCTGGCAATCTCACTACCGGCAAATCGCCTCACACGGCACACCATCGCTATCGCTGTCCAGCAACGCACCCCAACTGCAATTGGCCAGGTACCATCGTGCCTCCTCGCATGAGCCGATCCGGGTGCAATACTGTCGCGACGGACAGGACGCCGCGTTCGGCTTCTGCACCGCCGCGTAGCCCGGCTGGCTCTGCACTGGCACCGAGATAGCAGGCGCAACTGGCGCACCCGCAAGATACCGTTCGCTAACCCAGCCCGTCTGCCCCTGCGCCGAAACCAACACCCAGCCGCTCCGCCGCTCGCCGGCCAGCACTCTGGTATTGCGCGGCAGGCTGGTGAGCACGCGTCCGCCCGTCGTCGGCGCCTCGCGCAAATTGAGGCTGCTGGCCGAAACGAATAGTGTCGCATCAAAACGCGGTGCAGCCGGTATGTCCGCGCGCACCGAGGCCGTCCCGCCTGCCGGATCGACAGCGGCGCGCCCAGGCGTATCTGTGCCACCAATGAGGTTGCCCAGCCCGGCCAGCGCCAGAAACGCCAGCACCACCCAATATCGCTTCCGCATTTCCCCTCCGCCCGAACCATCGCGCGGAAGCCACGCCCCTGTCCAGCAGACAGGTACTATTTGAAATATCGTGAGCGTCTTCGCGCCATTCGGGCCTGGCCCTTGGCCGTCCTGCCGCTGACGCCGCACCTAAACGGAACGGCAAGAAGCACCTGTCCCGATCCCCCCTCGCTCCCTCCCCGCCTCCTCCCTGCCCTGCCCAACCCGCACCGCCACCCATCCATCACCCGCGGCCACTATTTTGCAAATAGGTCCTAATTGCATTGCTGACGCGATGTCATTCCGGCGAAGGCCGGAATCCATCCTGAGATGGTTGGGCGGGCCGTGGGCGTGGAAGATCTCAGGATGGACCCCGGCCTGCGCCGGGGTGACAGCGCGACTGGGAGTGACTTAGCGAAAGCCAAACTCCCCTCTCCAAAAAACTTATCCCCGTCCCCTCACCCCTCCCCCATAATCCACCCATCCCCGCCATCACGCGGCCCCGACGCAGGGTTCGGGTGGGGAGGCTGGAGACGGGGGCGCCCGTTTGGCTGGGCTGAAAGTCGGCAACCGGGCTTGCAACAATAGTCCCGCTTAGTCGGACCCAGTGAGGAAGCTCCAGATCCGTGATGGGCGGCCCTTGGCTCCCTGAGTTAGTACACTGGTCGAGTCAAAGGCCGCCCATCACTCGTGAAAGCGCGACGCCGCAAGGCCGGGCGCCGTTTCGGCGCGTCCACCTGCCGCCCACTTATCCCCGTCACGACAGGCGGCCCTATCATGCTCCGCCTGACCGCAAGGAGACGACCATGACCCTGCCCGAACTCGGTGATCGCAGCATCGCCAGCTACAACCGCCTCAACCGGGACCTGGCGGCCTTCAACTACGTGCTGCGCGTCGCCAAGCCATCCGGCGCCTGCCACGCCCATACCTTGTTCACGCTCAATGGCCTGTTCAACCGCGCCAACCGCCTGTTCCGCCGCCACCCCGACCTGCCCCGCTTCATCACTGTCGATATCGACGGCACGATGAGCCAGGCCGACCTGGCGATCCTGGTGGCGCAACTGACCTCCGCCTGCCTCGGCTTCGAGGAACGCTATGCGCACCTGACCAAGGCCGGCCGCGCCCGCGCCGCCGCGGACCGCGAACTGGAGCAGTTCGAGGACTGACGGCCACCATCGCCGCCGGCCACGTTCACCTTGTGATCGACATCCCCCTCGACTCTCGATCCCAACCCATAGTAGAACAAATAAGGAACATAACCTGTCGAGATCGCCATGCCCACATTCACCACCGAACTCGCCAACCGCACCACCCGCGAGCTGCCCCTCACCCTCGCCGAGGCCAGCCAGATGGCCGAAGCCGGCTTCAAGTTTGCCGAATTCGCCCCCGAATACGGCCGCTATCGCCTGAGCCGGCCCTATGAGCTGGTGATCATCCGCGACACCGACACGCTGACCATCCGGCAGTCGTGATCGCCGGTCGGGCAACCGGCGCCCGCCCCGCCCGTTGCCCTCCCCACAAACAGTGGAGCGACCATGTCCAAGGACGATAACAGCACCGACAAGACCCCGGCCGAGATTCAGGATCGCATCTGGGAACTGGCCGAAAAGATCGATTTCTGCATGTTCACCACCTGGGATGGTGAGCGCCAGCGCTCCCGCCCGCTCAGCGCGCGGGTGCGGCGCGACGAGCATGCCATCTATTTCCTGGTCGACGAATCCGGCCACAAGAACGGCCAGATCGAGCGCTTCCCCTTCGTCTCGCTGGCCTGGAGCGACACCAAGTCCAACAAATATGTCGTGGTCTCAGGCAAGGCCGAGGTCAGCAATGACCGCGCCAAGATCCACGACCTGTGGACCGATTTCGACAAGGCCTGGTGGGACAGCGAGCGCGATCCGGCCATTCGCCTGCTCACCGTGACGCCCGAGGACGGCGAGTTGTGGGACAGCCCGAACCGCCTGGTGACGACGGCGATCATGCTGGCCGCCGTCGTCACCGGCAAGGGCGCCGATGTCGGCGAGAATGCCAAGACCAGCCTCTGACCCTTCCGCTCCCGCCCCCGGGCGGGAGCCTCCATCCCGCGCCCGCATAAGCCGCCTCGATCGCGGCAATCGAAAACATTGGTTGGACCAACCGGTCGCGCCACCGCATCATCGCGCCATGACCGATGCCTCCGATCCGCCCCGCCTCTCCAATGGCGGCCCGCCGCTCGACGACGACCCGCGCCCCTGGGGCAGCAACGGCGTCGGCTATTATTTCGAGTGGGAAGCCGCGCGAAAGGCCGCCTTCGACGCGCCCTGGGCCATCGCCCTGCTCCGCGCCCGCCGCGCCCAGGCGCTCGGCCTCACCTATGACGAATATACGCTCGAAATCATAGAACGCGGCCGCTACCTCAATGCCGGCGACGCCGAGCGCATCGCCGCCATCAAGCGCCGCCGCCCGCTGCCTTGAAACCGCCGGCAGGGCGATGCATTACCCTCAGATGTTTCCGGAGGTTCGCATGCGCCTAGCCGTCGCCCTTGCCCTCGCGCTGCTGGCCAGCACGCCGGCTTTCGCGCTCACCGTCACTGCCCGCGTCTCGGGCGGCAATATCGCCGTGCATGCCGGCCCGCATGACAGCTACGCCATTGTCGGCCGCCTCGCCGACGGCACCGAAATCCCCATCGACGCCTGCACCCAGGTCGATTCCGATTCCCGCTACGGCACGCTGGGTGATGCCGGCTACCCGCTCTGGGGCAATTCGGCCACCCAATGGTGCCGCATTCCCGGCAGCGGCTGGGTTCAGCGCGACTGGATCGTCGGCCGCGGCCTCGTCAACGTCACCCCGCCCGATTTCGCCGGCCCGGGCTGGTAGCCAGCGGGTTGACCTCGCCCCGCTTCGGCGCAAGTCTTGCCTCTGATCCGGGAGACAGCATGGAACCGATTGCCGCCATCGAGGCGCTGACCAAGAAGGCGCTGTGGCTCTCCAACTGGATGATCCACCACGCCAATCACATCCGCCCCAATGTCGATGGCGTAAAGGTCGGCGGCCACCAGGCCAGCTCCGCCTCCATGGCGGCAATCATGGCCGCGCTCTATTTCGGCGTGCTGCGCCCCGAAGACCGCGTTGCGGTCAAGCCGCATGCCGCGCCGGTGTTTCATGCCATCCAGTATCTGTTCGGCAAGCAGAGCCTCGAAAAGCTCGAGAACTTCCGCGCTTTCGGCGGCGCCCAATCCTATCCCAGCCGCACCAAGGACAGTGACGACGTCGATATTTCCACCGGCTCGGTCGGCCTCGGCGTCGCCTTCACCGCATTCGCCTCGTTGATCCAGGACTATGTCCGCGCCAAACCCTGGGCGGACAAATCGCGCCCCGAGGGTCGCATGGTCGCCCTGGTCGGCGATGCCGAGCTCGACGAGGGCAATGTCTATGAATGCCTGCTCGAAGGCTGGAAGCACGGCCTGCGCAACACCTGGTGGGTCATCGACTACAACCGCCAGAGCCTCGACGGCGTCGTCCGCGAGGGCCTCTATGACCGCATCGAAGCCATCTTCCGCGCTTTCGACTGGAATGTCGTCACCCTCAAATACGGCGCCCTGCAGCGCGCCGCCTTCGCCGAGCCTGGCGGCGACAAGCTCAAGGCCTGGATCGACGCGGCGCCCAACGCCATCTATTCCGCGCTGATGTTCCGTGGCGGCGCCGCCTGGCGCGACCGCCTCAGCGACGAAATCGGCGACCAGGGCGAGGTCTCCGCCCTCCTCGCCCGCCGCAGCGATGCGCAGCTCGCCGAACTGATGGCCAATCTCGGCGGCCATTGCACGCAGAGCTTGCTCGAACAGTTCGAAGCCGCCGGCAGCGACCGGCCCACCGTCTTCATCGCGTACACCGTCAAAGGCTGGGCCACGCCATTGGCCGGCCACAAGGACAATCACGCCGGCCAGATGACCGGTGCGCAGATCGAGACACTGCGTCAGTCGATGAACGTTCGCGCAGGCCACGAATGGGACAAGTACGAGGGCATGGCTGACCCCGCCGCCATCGAGCGCTTCCTCGCCGATGTTCCCTTCAACACCAAGGCGTCCCGCCGCCACACCTCGCCGGCGGTCGCCACCATCGGCCCGCAATTCGTCGGCACCGGCGCCACCTCGACCCAGACCGCCTTCGGCAAGATTCTCGACGCCATCGCCAAGACCGACAGCGACCTCGCCCGCCGCATCATCACCACCTCGCCCGACGTCACGGTCTCGACCAATCTCGGCACCTGGGTGAACCGGCGCAACCTCTATGCCGCCAGGGAAATGGTCGATGTCTTCCACAAGGAAGCCATACCCAGCGCCCAGAAATGGCGCTTCACGCCCGAGGGGCAGCATCTCGAACTCGGCATTGCCGAGATGAACCTTTTCCTCGCGCTGGGCGCCGCCGGCCTCAGCCATTCGCTGTTCGGCGAGCGCCTCTTGCCCATCGGCACGCTCTACGATCCGTTCATCTCCCGCGGCCTCGATGCGCTCAACTATGCCTGCTATCAGAATGCCCGCTTCCTGCTGGTGGCCACGCCCTCGGGCGTGTCGCTGGCCGGCGAAGGCGGGGCGCACCAGTCCATCGCCTCCCCGCTGATCGGCATGGCGCAGGACGGCCTTGCCAGCTTCGAGCCGGCCTTCGCCGACGAGCTCTCCATCATCATGGATTGGGCCTTCGACTACATGCAGCGCTCTGGCGATGCCCGCCCCGACCTGGCCGATTGGCCGCGCGACGTCACCGGCGGCTCGGTCTATCTGCGATTGTCGACCCGCAGTATCGAGCAACCGTCACGCAGCGTGGATAAGTCCCTCAGCGACGGCATCATCCGCGGCGCTTATTGGCTGAAGCCCCCCTCCCCGCAATGCGAAGTCGTCATCGCCTATCAGGGCGTCCTCGCCAGCGAGGCGATCGAGGCCGCGGCGCGCATCGGCGGCGACCGGCGCAACGTCGCCGTGCTGGCCGTCACCTCCGCCGATCGGCTCAATGCGGGTTGGCATGCGGCGCAGCGCGCCCGCCTCCATGGCGACCGCGATGCCAGCAGCCACATCGAGACGCTCCTGGCCGACATCCCCTATCGCGCCGGCCTCGTCACCGCCATCGACGCCCACCCGGCGACGCTCGGCTGGCTCGGCAGCGTACTCGGCCATCGCAGCATCACTCTGGGCGTGGAGCATTTCGGCCAGACCGGCACGGTCAACGACCTCTATGCCCATTTCGGCATCGACGCCGCGGCCATCGAAACCGCCGCCCGGAGCATGATGGCGTCGCCATCTCGATAGCCATTGAGCGCAGCGCGCCGCCCTACCCGACTTTGAAAGGCCTCTGACGTGTCCGAAAATCTCGCCCGGCAGTTCCTCATTCGCGAGGACGTCGTCTTCCTCAACCACGGCTCGTTCGGCGCCTGCCCGCGCCCCGTCTTCGAGGCCTACCAGGCCTGGCAGCTCGAACTCGAGCGCCAGCCGGTGGAATTCCTCGGCCGCAACCTGACCGAGACCATGCGCGTGCCGCGCATCGCGCTAGCCGCCGAGCTCGGCACGACGCAGGACAATATCGTCGGCCTGACCAATGCCACGCTGGGCCTTAACATCGTCGCCCAGTCGCTCGATCTCAAACCCGGCGATCAGATCCTCACCACCGACCACGAATATTCGGCGCTCGAAAAGACCTGGGCCTATGTCTGCCGCAAGACCGGCGCCGAGGTTGTGATCGTCAAAATTCCGCTGCCGCTCACCAGTGAAGCGCAGTTCACCGATACCATCATCGCCGGCATGACCGAGCGCACCCGCGTGCTCTTTATCAGCCACATCACCTCGCCCACCGCCCTGCTCTTTCCCATCGAGCGCGCCATTGCCGAAGCCAGAAAGCGAGGCATCTGGAGCGTCATCGACGGCGCCCACACGCCCGGCCATATCAAGCTGGAACTCGACCGGATCGGCGCCGATTTCTATGCCGGCAACTGCCACAAGTGGATGATGGCGCCCAAAGGCTCGGCCTTCCTCTATGCCCGCCCCGACGTGCAGGGCCTGATCGACCCGCTGGTCATCAGCCACGGCTGGACCGAGTCGTCCAAGGACCCGGGCGCCAAGGGCGCCTTCGGCAATTCCCCTTTCATCGACGAACTCGAAATGCAGGGCACGCGCGATCCGGCGCCGTGGCTCGCCGTGCCCGCCGCTCTGCAATACCGGCAGGAAAATGACTGGACCGCCGTGCAGGCGCATTGCCAAGCGCTGGCGCAGGACACAGCCGCCCGGCTCGCCGAACGCACCGGTCTCGCGCCGCTCAGCACGCCGCAATTCAGCGCGCCGCAGATGGTCGCCATGCCGCTGCCCGACTGCGACGTGGACGCCATCAAGCTGGCTCTCTACGACCAGTACCGCATCGAAATTCCCGTCTTCAGATGGCGGGACACTTGCATCGTGCGTGTGTCGGTACAGGGCTACAATTCCAAGCCGCAGATGGACCTGCTGCTCGATGCGCTGACCGAACTGCTCGATCTCAAGGCCGGCACGAGACGCGTTTCATCGCCAGGCTGAAGACTAGACCCAGCCAGCCAGTTCGCGGCGTACCATGGCCTCGATCATGTCCATGCCACCGGGGCTGTCATTGAGGCACGGGATATAGGCAAAGCGCTCACCCCCGGCCTCAAGGAACGTCTCCTTGCCCTGCATGGCGATCTCTTCCAGCGTCTCGATGCAATCCGCTGAAAAGGCCGGCGCCAGGATAGCCACCTTCTTGATGCCCTTGCCCGGCAGCGCCTCAAGCGTCACGTCGGTATAGGGTTCAAGCCACTTCGTCGGCCCGAACCGGCTCTGGAACGTCACCATCAGCTTGGACTTGTCCCAGCCCAGATAGTCCCGCACCAGCCGCGTCGTCTTGAAACACTGGCAGTGATACGGGTCGCCGCGCTCCAGATATTCCACCGGCATGCCGTGATAGCTGGTGATCACCAGGTCAGGCTCGAAATCGAGCGCCGCTACGCCGTCGCGGATCGAGTTGCCCAGCGTCTCGACATATTTGGGGTCGTCGAAATAGGCCGGCGCCGTGCGCACGGCCGGCTGCCAGCGCATCTTGCCCAGCGCTTCGAATGCCTTGTCGTTGGCGGTCGCGGTCGTCGTCGCCGAATATTGCGGATAGAGCGGCACCAGGAGGATCTTCTGGCAGCCGGCGGCCTGCATCTTCTCGAGCACGCTCTGCGTCGATGGGTTGCCATAGCGCATGGCGAAATCCACCACGATATCGTCGTGTCCCGCCAGCCGCGCCGCCAGCGCCTCGGTCTGGTTCCGCGTGATCACCCGCAGCGGGCTCTCGTTCTTGTCCTTGTCCCAGATCTGCGCATAGGCATGGCCGCTCTTCTGCGGCCTAAAGCTCAGGATCACCAGGTTGAGGATGGGCCACCACAGCCATTTCGGCGTCTCGATGACGCGCGGATCGCTGAGGAACTCCTTGAGATAGCGCCGCACACTCCAATAGTCGGTCGCATCTGGCGTGCCCAGATTGAGCAGCACAACGCCGACCTTCGGCTTCTGGACGAATGGATGATCGGCTGGAAGATGGTCGGACATGGTCGCCAGTTTGGAGGGGTTCTAGGCTGCGCGCACCTTAACCGCTCCCGCATCATCCGCAAGGCGGCGATGGGTCGCGCTCTAGAGGCTGGCGATCACCAGGTTCAGCCCGAATGCCAGCACAGCCGCCGCGAAAAACAGCTCGACCCACCAGACGATGGCGCCAGTCCGCGGGTTGTCGATCCCGCTGATGCGCCGCGCCAGGCCCTTGGCCGTCACCGCCAGCGTCGCCAGCACGGCCACGGTAATCGCCGTGCCCACGCCCATCAGGAACACCGCCGCGACGCCGGCCGGCAGCAGCCCCTGCGAAAGGGCGAAGACCAGCACGATCAGCGCCCCCGAACAGGGCCGGATACCCACCGCCAGCACCACGCCCAACTGCTCCCGCAGACTGCCGCTCGTCGCCTCCGGCGTCACGATGTGAGCATGGTCGGCGTGGCTGTGCTCGGCGTGATCGTGGTGGTGGTCGTGACCGTGGTGATCGTGCGCGTGATGATCACGGCCGTGATGATGGTCGTGCCTGTGATGGTCATGCTCCTCATGCAGATGCCCGCGCGCCTTCTGCGCCATGTCCTCATGCGCATGCTGATGGCCCCAGCCAAACACCTTGCGTAGGACCAGCCACAGGCCAAGCAGCGCCACCATCGCGTGCGAGGCAATATCGATCCAGCTGGCCGCGTCGCGCATGGCCAAACCCGTCATGCCCAAAAGCCCGGCGGCAATCAGCACGAACACCACCGCCACCAGCGATTGCAGCATTGCCGACAGCACGCTCAGCGTCACGCCGCGCCGCAACTGCGACTCGTTGGCCAGCACATAGGACGAGATCACCACCTTGCCATGCCCGGGCCCGGCCGCATGGAAGATGCCATAGAGAAAGCTCAGCCCGCCCAGCACCCAGAACGCCGTCCAGTCGGTGCGCAGCGCATCGAGCGACTGCGTCAGGGCATCGTAGAAATTGCGCTGCTGCTCGACCAGCCAGCCAAAGAACCCGGTGCGCGGCAGGTTGAGGCCGGGCTCCGGCGGCGGCCCGCCGAACGGAATGCTCGGCTTGGCCTCGGCCACATCGTTCACCGCTTCAAGGGCAGATGCCGGCGCGGCAACGATCCCGTCGCAGGTCACCACGATCAGCCCTTGCGTGCCCCGCATCGCGGCGGCCAGGTCGGGCGGCAATTCGGTAACGTCAGGGCCCAGCGCATAGAGCCGCTGCTCGACGTCAGGCGCCATCTCCTTGGGCGGCTCCAGCGTCACCGCGCAGTCGTCCGGCGCATTCTCCAGCGTCACGTCGCTGGCATCGGCAAAGCTGATCGCCACGTAATATTCGGGGTCATAGACCCCAAGCTCGAACCGGGCGCCCAGCGGATGCGGCCGATCCGTCTTCAGCGAATAGCTCAGCGTCGTATGCCCATCGGCATAGACCATGCGCTGGTCACCAACCGGCGTGAATTGCAGTGGCTCGGCCGTGTCACCGGCCGTGGTGTAGAACCCGTATTCGGCAAGCCCGGTCATGTTCTCGTCGGCCAGCCCCTGCAGCTCTTCGGGGCTCGTCTCGCGATCGCCATTGGTGTCGAGGCCCTGGATCACCCAGGCTGAAAACGCCGTGTCGAAGGTCCAGTCGTGATGCAGCCCGACCACGGCACCCGCATCGTCGAAGGTGATCGTCACCTTGGCATCGATCAGAATATGGGGATGCGCAATGGCCGGCGCGGCCATGGCCAGCAGCACGACAGCAGCGCCGACTACCCGGCGTCCGATAGACCGAAAATCCAATTCCTGCCCCTAGCTGATCGGGTGGATGGCAAACCACTCGACCAGATGGTCGATCAGCGCCCGCACCTTGCCTGCCAGATGCCGCCGATGCGGATAGACCGCCTGCAGCGTCTGGCCGGTGGGCAGAAAGTCCGCAAGCACTGGAACAAGCTCACCTTTTGCCACCACTGGGTCGGCGAGGTAGGACGGCAATACGACAAATCCGAGGCCCATTACCGCGGCTTTGCGCGCCGCCAGCGGCGAATTGACCCGCAGCGGTCCGTTCACCGGCACCGAGATGGTCTTGCCATCCTCGATGAACCGCCAGTTCGATTGCCCCTGCAGGTTCACATCGACAATGCAGGGCAGATGCCGCAGGTCTTCGGGATGCTTGGGCGTGCCATGTTGCTTGAGCAGCTCGGGCGAGGCCCCCACCACCACATGCATGTCGGCAATCTTGCGAGCGATGAGCGATGAGTCCGCCAGCGTCGAAATGCGCAGCGCCACGTCGATCCCCTCGTCGACGAGGTCGACATAGCGATCCTCGAGCCGCAGGTCGAGCGACACCTGGGGGTGCTTCTTGAGATATTCGTAGATCGCTGGCGCCAGCGTCGACTCGCCGAAATTGCGTGGCGCCGAGACGCGCAGCAGGCCGCGCGGTTCCGCCGTCTGGTCGGTGATCGTGGCGTCGAGGTCGTCGAGCTGCTGCAGCAGCGCGCTGGCTTCGCGGTAATAGGCCTCGCCCGCTTCCGTCAGGCTGAGCTTGCGCGTCGTGCGGTTCATCAGCCGCACGCCGAGATAGTCCTCGAGGTCGGTGACATATTTGCTGAGCAGGGCCTTGGAGCGCCCATGCTGGCGCGCGGCGGACGAAAAGCCGCCGGAATCGAAGACCTGAACGAAGGCGCGGATGCGAGCAAGGTCCTGCGTCATGGCACTCCGTTCACGCTAGCGACGTAATGGACGCATAACTCATCTGCGTCCCGTGAACAATTACTGGCCTTGGTCGTTCCACGATTAACGATAGACTGGAAACGCCAATCGACGCGCCTCAGGAGTTCGGACTATTTTCCCGCCCATGTCCAGACCTTCATCCCGATCCACTCTTTACCGGCTCATCGAAGCCGGGCAGCTTGCGCACAAGGCCCTGCTGCTACCGCTGATGGAACGCGGACTGGAGCCCGGGGACGACGCCATCCTGTTCGAGCTTGGCCGCGCCGGTACCACCGAAACTGAACTCGCCGCCGAGCTGGGCCTCAGCGAGGTCGCCCTCACCACGCGCCTGTCGCGCCTGCTCGACCGGGAACTGGTGGCCCGCCAGGCTGTCGGTCCCGAACTGGCGCCCGGCGTGGCATTGACCGAGCGCGGCGTCCGCATCCGCAACGGCCTCGTCGATCACTGGACCCAGCTCGAGGAGGCGCTGATGGGCGAGCTCAAGCCCAAGCAGCGCAAGACGCTGGGCGAGCGCCTCAAGCGCTTTGTCGACCTGCTCCATCTCTGATCGCAATCTGACAAAGCCATTCAGCTTCGGTTCAGGCACGAAGGTGTTTTCTTGGGTTCACAGGCATTTAGGTGCCACTTGAACCAAGGAGAACAACAATGGCTTTGAGCAAGAAACTCATGGCTGGCGGACTGGCGGCACTGGCGCTTCTGGCGACGACCGCAACGGCTTTCGCCGCCCCCGCCTTTGCCACCGGCAACGTCAATGTGCGTTCGGGCCCGGGCACCGGCTATAGCCGCGTCGACACGCTGCGCCGTGGCCAGCAGGTCGAAGTGATCGAATGCCGCGGTAGCTGGTGCTTCATCGAAAAGCGCGGCCCCGATGGCTGGGTCTCGGCCAATTATCTGAGCCGCGGCGGCAATCCCGGCTGGGATGACGACGACGATTGGGGGTGGGATCGCCCGCCCCACTGGAACCCGCGTCCGCCGCGCCCGCCACACTGGAATCCGCCGCGTCCGTGGCCGCAGCCCCAGCCTTGGCCCGGCCACGGCGGCTACCCCGGCAACAACGGTGGCAGCGTCTGCTTCAACGGCCCCGACGGCTACTTCTGCATCGGCAACTAGCCAAAATCCAACGCCGCCCTTCGGGGCGGCGTTTCGCCGTTCAGGCAACTCACTGGCCCCTGGTTCGTTGTGCCAGCAACCAGAGGAAGGAGTTGCCCATGGCCACCGCCGCAACCACGCAAGACAAAAAGCCCGCCCGCCCCGCAACCAAGCCAGCCACTTCCAAGGCCAGCGCTGCCAAGCCGGCGCCTAGCAAGGCTGCCTCGGACAAGCCCGTTGCCAATGCCGGCGCGGCCAAGGCGCTCAAGGGCAAGGCCACGGCCACGGCCAAGCCTGCTACCCCCAAGCCCGCTAAAAAGGCCACCGCGGCCAAGGTCGCCATTCGCGCCGCCGCGCCCGCCAATCGTCAGTCCCGCGATTCCAGCATGACCGGGAAAGAGCACGACGATCACGTCGAGCGCATCTGGGAACTGGCCAAGCGCATCGGCATCGCCATGTTCGTCACCTGGGACGGCAAGGAGCAGCGCGCCCGCCCACTCGCCGCAACCGTCGAGAAGGACGAGGGCGCGATCTATTTCCTCACCGATGTCAGTGGCGAGAAAGACGATCAGATCGTCGCCTTCCCGCATGTCAGCGTCAGCTTCGCCGACCACAAGCATTCCAAATTCGTGGCCCTGTCAGGGAAGGCGACGCTGTCCAATGATCGCACCAAGATCAAGGAATTGTGGAACCCCTTCGCCAAGGCCTGGTGGGACAGCCCGGAAGATCCAGCCATCCGTGTCATCAAGGTGATCCCGCAGGACGCCGAGCTGTGGGACAGCCCCGGCCGCATCGTCACCACCATCTCGATGCTCGCCGCGGCGGTGACCGGCCGGTCCCCCAAGATCGGCGAAAACGCCAAGGTCGTTTTGTAACTCTGCTGCCGGGGCCGAGCGCCCCGGCTATTCCCGACCGGGCAGCGACGGATCGGCCACCACGGGCACCCGCTTGATCCGCTCACGCGCCAT
This sequence comes from uncultured Devosia sp., assembly GCA_966212275.1. Classification (GTDB taxonomy): domain Bacteria; phylum Pseudomonadota; class Alphaproteobacteria; order Rhizobiales; family Devosiaceae; genus Devosia. Next base: position 90,803 of record CBIHQV010000003.1, on the reverse strand, counting down.
CACCACCAGCCCCGCGGCCACGATGATGGCCGCTCCGATCAGCGATATCGGGTCGATCCAGTGGCCGAATACCACGGCGCTGAGCCCTATCGCCCAGGGCAACGAGAAATAGTTGAACGGCTGCACCACGCTGGCCGGCGCCATCGACAGCGCAAAAACCATCAGTCCATGCCCCGCGCAGGTCGTGCCCATGATGGTCACGACCATCAGCACATCACCCCACCCCATCGGCTGCCAGAAGAACACGCCCACCACGGCCGAAAGCACGAGGCCGATGATGGCGGCATAGGTCATGCTGGTCGCCGCGCTGTCGAACTGGCTGACCTTGCGGGTGATGACGATATAGATCGAGTAAAGCGTCGCCGACATCAGCGCGAAACCCACGCCCCAGTCGATCGGCAGCCCGCCCGGCCGCACGATGACCAGCGCACCGGCAAAACCCACGGCCACCGCGACGAAACGGAAGATACCGACCTTTTCCCCCAGAATGGGAATGGCAAAGATCGTCACGAGCAGCGGATAGACGACCGTGATCGCCTGCAATTCCCCCAGCGGCACCGTGCGCAGCGCCAGCGCGAAGAACCAGATATCGGCCATCAGCAGTACGCCGCGCAGCACCTGCCACAGCGGCACTTTCGAATTCAGCGCCTGTCGCAAGGGTGCCTGCCGCATCACCAGCACCAGCGAAAAGGCGGCAAAGCCCCAATAGCGCATCATGGTGATCTGGAACGGCGAATAGGTCTGCACCAGGACCTTGGAAATGGCATCCTGCACGCCGAACACGCCGATGGTGATGAGGGTCAGGACAATCGCGCGCCCGATATCTTCGGTACGGCTGTCAGCGGCAACGGACGACATGGGCGCTACAATCAAAAGCAGATGGGCAATGAAAACGCCCCGGCGTGCGCCGGAGCGTTCGAAGCGCTATCGCAAAGCCTAGGCCTTGGCCATAGACGACTTGATGATCCCGGCAATGGCCGTGAGAATGCCGCCGCCGACCAGGCCCGTTGCGCCTTGGCCCGCCAGCGCGCTCAGGTCGAGCCCGCCCGCCGTACCCGCAGCCGCTGCACCGCTCGCCACCAGTCCGTCCAGCCCCGGGATCATCCCGGCCAGCCACGTTCCGGCAATGCCGCCAATGGCGCCGACGATCGAATTGCCGGCAGGCCCCAGATTGAGCGATTTGACGATCTGCCCGATCACATTGCCGCCAACGCCGCCGGCGATCAGTTGAACCAGAATAGGCACGATGACTTCCATAGCTTCCCCCTCTTGGAACGTCCCGGCAGGCCACCTAGCCCCACGGTGACACAAGGAGTCTACGCCCGAAGCCGCACCAACAAAAGGACAAGGCTCCTGTCCGAAGCTGTCAGCAGGTCCCCGTAAATCCGGCATTGCCGAACATTGAAATGCGCCGCCAAAGCGGCCTATGGTCCGCCCGAAGGTCCCACACGTCCATTATGTCGAATCGCCCAATTCCAGCCCCGCCCAACTCCGTCGCGCTCGTCACTGGCGCCGCCGACCGCATCGGTGCCGCCATTGCGCGGCGCCTGGCCCGTGACGGCTGGGCGGTCCTCGTTCATTATCGCAGCTCGGCCGACAAGGCCGATGCCGTCGTCGCCGAAATCCGCGCCGCGGGCGGCAAGGCAAGCACCATCCAGGCCGACCTCGCCGATCGCGGCCAGCGCAGCGGTCTTATCGCCGCCGCACGCGCCGTCTTTGGTCCTCTGACCCTGCTCGTCAACAACGCCTCGCTGTTCGAGCGCGACTCCGTCTCCGACCTTGACGAGGCGGTATGGGATGCCCATTTCGCCGTCCATGCAGAAGCTCCAGCCTTCCTGGCCCGCGATTTCGCCGCGCAGCTTCCCGAAGAGCAGGCCGGTAACATCATCAACATCATCGACGAGCGCGTCCTCGATCTCTCGCCCGCCTTCTTCAGCTATACCCTCAGCAAATCCGTGCTCTGGACCATGACGCGCACGCTCGCCCAGTCGCTGGCTCCACGCATTCGCGTCAATGCGGTCGCCCCCGGTCCAACGGTGCCACCACCCTATGTGTCGGCCGATACCTATGCGCGGCGCATCAGCGAATTGCCGCTCGGCCGCAGTGCCGATCCGGACGGCATCGCCGATGGCGTTGTCGCCATCCTGTCGCTCGGTGCCATGACCGGTCAGATGATCACTCTCGATGGCGGCGAGCATCTCGAATGGCCCGCCCGTCGCAAGCCGACGCCGAGGCGGAAATGACCGACGCGGCCCCGCCGCCCAGCGGCCACGAGGTCATCAAGACCTTCGTTCGCACCCTGCCCGCCGCCCCCGGCGTCTACCGCATGCTCGATGCGGAAGGCGAGGTCATGTATGTGGGCAAGGCCCGCAACCTCAAGGCGCGCGTCACCAACTATACCCGCCCCGACGGCCTCGAAGTCCGCCTCCAGCGCATGATATCGGCCACGGTCAGCATGGAATTCGTGCGCACCGAGACCGAGTCCGAAGCGCTGCTGCTCGAAGCCAACATGATCAAGCGGCTCAAGCCCCGCTTCAACGTGCTGCTGCGCGACGACAAGAGCTTCCCGTACATCCTGATCGCCACCGATCACGAGGCGCCCGAGCTCACCAAGCATCGCGGCACCCGCCGCCGCCAGGGCCACTATTTCGGCCCCTTCGCCTCGGCGACCGCCGTCGGCCGCACCATTGCCAGCCTGCAAAAGGCCTTCCTGCTGCGCAATTGCTCGGACAGCTTCTATGCCGCCCGCACCCGCCCATGCCTGCAGCACCAGATCAAGCGCTGCGCCGCGCCCTGCACGCGTGAGATCAGCATCGAGGGCTATGGCGAGCTGGTCGAAGACGCCCGCCTCTTCCTGTCCGGCAAGTCCCAGGGCGTGCGCGATCACCTGCAGCGCGACATGAACCAGGCTGCCGAACAGCTCGATTTCGAGCGCGCCGCCCTGATCCGTGACCGCCTTTCCGCTCTGGCGCTGATCCAGTCGCAGGGCGACGCCACCGCCAAGACCGTGGAAGAGGCCGACGTCTTCGCCATCCATCACGAAGGCGGCCAGTTCTGCGTGCAGGTCTTCTTTTTCCGCGCCTTCCAGAACTGGGGCAATTACCCCTATCGCCCGCGCGCCGATGCCAGCCTTTCCGATGCCGAAGTGCTCGAAGCCTTCATCGGCCAGTTCTACGAAAATCGCACCCCAGCCCGTCTCGTCCTCATCAGCCATGACTTGGCCGAGCCCGATGTCATGGCTGAGGCGCTGTCGACCCGCGCTGGCCGCCGCGTCTATATCGAGCAGCCCCGCCGCGGCGAAAAGCGCGACCTGGTCAACCACGCCCTCAACAATGCCCGCGAAGCCCTCGGCCGCCAGCTCGCCGAAGGCGCCACCAACCGCGCCCTGCTCGAAGGCGTCGCCGAAACCTTCGGCCTCGACGACGTGCCGCGCCGCATCGAGACCTACGACAACTCGCACATTTCAGGCACCAACATGGTCGGCGCCATGGTCGTGGCCGGCGAGGAAGGCTTCTCCAAAAAGCACTACCGCACGTTCAACATCAAATCCGACATTGTCGCCGGCGACGACTTCGGCATGATGCGCGAAGTGCTGACCCGCCGCTTCACCCGCCTCGCCAACGAAAGCGACGATGACGCCGAGGACGAAGCGACCGGCATGCCCGATTGGCCCGATGTCGTCTTCATCGACGGCGGCGCCGGCCAGATGAGCGCCGTGCGTGGGGTCATCGCCGAAATGAACCTCCCCAAGGAGGTCACCTTCATCGGCATCGCCAAGGGCGAAGAGCGCGACGCCGGCCGAGAGAAATTCTTCATGGAAGGCCGCGAAGCCTTCATGCTGCCCCACCGCGATCCCGTCCTCTATTACGTCCAGCGCCTGCGCGACGAAGCCCACCGCTTCGCCATCGGTACCCACCGCGCCAAGCGCAAGAAAGAGCAGATCAAGAACCCGCTCGACGAAATCGAGGGCATCGGCCCCACCCGCAAGCGCGCCCTGCTCAACCACTTCGGCTCCGCAAAGGCCGTCGGCCGCGCCAGCCTCGCCGACCTCGAAGCCGTCCCCACCATCTCCCGCGCCATGGCGCAGTTGATCTACGACCACTTCAACCGGGTAGATTAGGGCTCTCTTACCTCGCCCCTCCGGGGAGAGGTCGACCCGAAGGGTCGGGTGAGGGGTCTATCCTCCGCACAATGCCAGTCACCCCTCACCCCTCACCCGTCGGCCTCGCGGCCGACCGCGAGGAAGAACGCCCCACGCTGGTTTGCTTAACTCAAAGGGCGTAGCATCCTCCTCGTGTAGGAGGCCCATCATGCTGCACGCCGTTCCAGTCGAAGATAAACCCACCAGCGAACCCGGCGTCGTCGCGGCCAGTGTCTATGCCGGCGGCCAGCGCGTTGCCGATATCGCCGTTGATGACGCCGGCGCCTGGGCCAAGCGCCCCGGCCACGTGGTCTGGATCGGCCTTCTCGAGCCCAGCACCGAACTGCTGGCGCGGGTCCAGCGGCAGTTCGGTCTCCACGATCTCGCCATCGAGGACGCTGCCCAGCCGCATCAGCGTCCCAAGCTCGAGCAATATGGCGATTGTGTCTTCATCGTCGCCCGCACCGCCCACATGCTCGATGGCCGCATCAGCTTCGGGGAAACCCACATCTTTGTCGGACACGGCTACATCGTCTCGGTCCGCCACGGCGCCTCAACATCCTACGCGCCCGTCCGCCAGCGCGCCGAATCCTGCCCAGCCGTGCTGTCGCATGGCGAGGATTACATCCTCTATGCCCTGCTCGATTTCATCGTCGAAAACTACATGCCGGTCCTCGAAACCATGAATACCGAGGTCGAGGCCATTGAGGACAAGGTGCTGGCCGGCGAGCTGACCCAGACCGATGTGCAGCGCCTCTACATGCTCCGCCGCGACCTGCTGCGCCTGCGCAACGCCGCCCTGGCACTGGTCGATGTTTGCCGCCGCGTGCAGCGGGTCGAGGTCCGCCCCATCGAAGCTTCGATGCAGCCGCTGTTCCGCGATGTCACCGACCACATCCACCGCGTCCAGGACGAGATCGACGCCCTGCGCGAAGTGCTGGCCTTCGCTTTCGAAGCCTCCATGATGGCCGGCCAGGTGCAGCAGACCCACATCTCCCGCCGCCTCGCCGCCTGGGCCGCTATCCTGGCGGTCCCCACCGCCGTCGCCGGCATCTACGGCATGAATTTCGAGGTCATGCCCGAGCTCAAGTGGCAATACGGCTATCTCGTCGTCCTCGCCGCAGTGGCCACCATATGCGCCACGCTCTACTACAGGCTGAGGAAGAGCGGCTGGCTGTAGCGCCGAAAGTCGGACTCGACAAATGGCAAAATCCCGCGCTACACATCTGCCCATGATCCGCAACGCCGCCGCTTATTCGTTTTGGTTTAGCTATCCGCTCCCGGCGGAGGCTACCGCGCGCTTGATCTGATCTTACCAAGATACGACCAAACCCGAAGCCAGCCGCCCCCCACCCGAGGCGGCTTTTTTGTTGGCCGCCTCCCGAAATTCAGAATTCCGAGGAGACCGCCAAATGCTCAAATCCACCGACGACCTTCGCATCACCGAGATAAAGCCGCTGACCACGCCGATCGAGGTCATGCGCCAACATCCGCGCACCGACGCCGCCACCCGCGCGGTGCTCAGCGCCCGCCACGCCTTCCACAATATCCTTGCCGGCACTGACGATCGCCTCGCCGTCGTCGTCGGCCCCTGCTCCATTCATGATCCCGCCGCGGCGCTGGAATATGCGAGGCGCCTCGTAGCGCTGCGTGCTTCCCTGGGCGACCGGCTCGAGATCATCATGCGCGTCTATTTCGAGAAGCCCCGCACCACCGTCGGCTGGAAGGGCCTGATCAACGATCCCAATCTCGATGGCAGCTTCGACATTGATACGGGCCTCCACACCGCTCGCGCGCTGCTGCTCGACGTCGCCAATCTCGGCCTGCCGGCGGCCTGCGAATTCCTCGACATGACCACCCCGCAATACATTGCTGACCTCGTGAGCTGGGCCGCCATCGGCGCCCGCACCACCGAAAGCCAGATCCACCGCGAGCTGGCCTCCGGCCTCTCCTGCCCGGTCGGCTTCAAGAACGGCACCGACGGCAACGTCAAGATCGCCCTCGACGCAGTGAGCTCGGCCAGCCAGCCTCACCATTTCCTGGCGGTGACCAAGGATGGTCGCTCTGCCATCGCCGCAACGACCGGCAATGAGGACTGCCACATCATCCTGCGCGGCGGCAAAACCACCAACTATGACGCCCAGAGCGTCGACGCCGCCGCCAAGGCCGCCGAAAAAGCCGGCCTGCCGCCATCGATCATGATCGACGCCAGCCACGCCAACTCGTCCAAGAACCCGGAAAACCAGCCCCTGGTCCTGGCCGATATCGGCGTCCAGATGGCGTCAGGAGACGGCCGCATCATCGGCGTCATGATCGAATCCAACCTCGTCGCCGGCCGCCAGGACCTGGTCGAAGGCCACGAGCTGGTCTACGGCCAGTCCATCACCGATGGCTGCATCGATTGGGACACGACCGTGACGGCACTGGAGGCTTTGGCCGACGCGGTGACCGAACGCCGCGCGGCCACCAATCAGCAGGTGGCGTAAGCCGAAGCTGGCTGTTGGCACCCTCCCCCTTGTGGGGAGGGAAGCGAGATAGGACTTAGCCCTTCGCTAAGTCCGTTATCGAACAGGGTGGGGGTATCTCTCCACGAGTGCGGTGCTCCGGACACCCCCACCCTTGATCCCTCCCCACAAGGGGGAGGGAGTCGACTGAAACACCTCGAAAAACGAATTGACCCCCCACCCCCGTTCCTGTTCTCTCCCCCCATGGCCAGAAACCCGCTGCTGCTCGTCCCCAACATCATCACCATCGCCCGCATTCTGGCGATCATTCCGATCGTCTGGCTGGTGATGCAGGGAGACATTGTGCTGCGGCTGATCGCCCTCATCATCTACGTCATCGCTGCCGCCAGCGATTGGCTCGATGGCTATCTTGCCCGCGCCTGGAACCAGTATTCCCCGCTCGGCCGCATGCTCGATCCCATTGCCGACAAGCTGCTCGTTGGCATTCTCATCGCCGCGCTCGCCTGGGATGGCAGCTTTTCCGGCTGGGACATGATCCCCGCCTGCGCCATCCTGTTCCGCGAATTCTTCATTCCTGGCCTGCGCGAATTCCTCGGCAACACCCAGGTCGTGCTGCCGGTGACATGGCTGGCCAAATGGAAAACCACCATCCAGCTCGTCGCGCTGGCCGCCGTCCTCCTCGAACGGATCGTCCCCGGCTTCGGCCTCGTCAGCGACATCCTGCTCTGGGCCGCCGGCGCGCTGACCCTGTGGACCGGCTTCCAATATCTGCGCGCCAGCTGGCCGCATCTCGTCGAAGACCACAAATGAAGATCCTCTACTTCGCCTGGCTGCGCGAACGCCTCAATCGCGGCGAGGAAGAGGTGTCGCCGCCCGATAGCGTCATCTCTGTGGCCGACCTGATCGACTGGCTCGCCACGCGCGACGAGGCCTTCGCCCATGCCGTCGAAAAGCGCGCCCTCATCAAGGCTGCGGTCGATGCGAAACTCGTTCCGCATACCGCGCCGATCACCGGCGCCAGCGTCGTCGCCCTCTTCCCGCCCATGACCGGCGGCTGACATGATCGTCCGCGTCCAGACCGAAAGCTTCGACCCCGGCGTCGAACTCAACGCCTTCCTCGCCGCCAGTAATGGCGCCGGCGCCGCCGCCACCTTCACCGGGGTGGTTCGCTCATCACCCGGCGATCCGATCACCGCCCTCACTCTCGAATGCTACCCCGAGCTGGCCATCAACCAGCTCACCGCCATCGTCGCCGAGGCCACCGCACGCTTCGGGCTTCTCGCTGCCACGGTCATCCACCGCTACGGCACGCTCGGATCCGGCGAACCTATCGTCCAAGTGATGGCCCTCGCCCCCCACCGCGAAGCCGCCTTCCAGGGCGCCGAATTCCTGATGGACTACCTCAAGACCGACGCCCCCTTCTGGAAACAGGAAACCGGGCCGGGCGGAACGCGCTGGGTTGAGGCCAAAGCCGAGGACGACAAGGCCAAGGCGCGGTGGGAGTAGTTAGGGCTGGTGCTCACAGCCACCATGCTCGCCCCACCCACGATGTCATCCCGGCCTAGAGCCGGGATCCATCTTGAGGTCGCGTCACTGCCGCAAGGTGGCTCGATCTGTCGCCTGTTGATCAATCTCAGGATGGACCCCGGCTCAAGGCCGGGGTGACATCGAGTGTGCGGAACCTGTAGCCCAAAAACAAAAAGCCGGGCACTTGGCCCGGCTTCTTCACAATCTGACTCCGCTTACTCTGCTGCGACGCGCTTGGGCTGAACTTCCGCCGCATAGGCATCGATCAGCGTGCGGCAGCCTTCGCCGGGCGTAAATTTGTAATCCCCGATCTCGCTGACCGGCGTAACCTCGGCAGCCGTACCAGTGAGGAAGCATTCGTCAAATTGGCTCAACTCTTCCGGCATCATGTGCCGTTCGGTGACCGTATAGCCGTTGCGCTTGGCCAGCTCGATCAGCGTCTGCCGGGTAATGCCATTAAGGAAGCAATCGGGCTTGGGCGTGGTGATGTCCTTGCCCTTGATGAAGAACACGTTGGCGCCCGTGGCTTCCGCCACATAGCCGCGATAGTCCAGCATCATGGAATCGGCATAGCCATTGGCCATCGCCGCGTCCTTGGAGAGCGTGCAGATCATGTAGAGCCCGGCCGCCTTGGCCGAGGACGGAATGGTTTCCGGCGACGGGCGCTTCCACTTGCTCCACTCAAGGCGAATGCCCTTGAGCTTTTCCTCGACCGAGAAATAACTCGGCCACACCCAGGCGGCGATCGCCAGGTGCACCGTATTGTTGCGCGCCGGCACGCTAAGTTCTTCCGAACCGCGCCAGGCCACGGGACGCACATAGGCGTCGACCAGGCCGTTCTTGGCCAGCACTTCGCGCTTGGCTTCCTCGATCTGCTCGACCGACCACGGAATGGTGAAATCCAGCGTCTTGCCCGAACGGATCAACCGCTCGGTATGCTCGCGCGACTTGAAGATTTCGCCGCCATAGGCGCGCTCGCCCTCGAACACCGAGCTCGCATAGTGTAGCCCGTGCGTCAGCACGTGAATCTTCGCGTCTTTCCAGGGTTTGAATTCGCCGTCAAACCAGATCCAGCCTTCGCGCTGGTCCATGGGCACGCCTGCCATGATCCCTCTCCCGAGTATTTCTGTGCGGTACCGCTGTTCGCGGTCGCGGTTTGGCGCCAATCATGCCCCAGGCCCAAAGCCTTGGCAAACCACAAAGGCTGGGTGATAAGACTGAACGGCGTCCCGATGGAAACAGAATGGCAGTTACCCAAAAAAATGTCAACATAGCTGACATAAATTCCCCACCGCCCGGCGGTGAGGCGCTGCCCCTCGACATCATGGGCCTGTTCTTCTTTGCCTATCGCGATTTCACCGGCGATGCCGATGCGCTGCTCGAGCGCCAGGGCTTCGGCCGGGCCCATCACCGCGTGCTCTATTTCGTCAATCTGCGGCCCGGCATGCCGGTGGCCGACCTGCTCGACATCCTCAAGATCACCAAGCAGAGCCTGGCCCGCGTGCTGCGCCAGTTGATCGACAACGGCTATATCGAGCAGAAGACCGGCCATTCCGATCGGCGCCAGCGTCTGCTGCACGCCACCGACAAGGGCCGCCAATTCTTCGCCACCCTGTCGGCCACCCAGGCCAGCCGCATCACCGCAGCTATCGCCGCCCTGCCGCCCGACTCGCGCCGGGTCGTCACCCGCTTCCTCGTCGGCATGGTCGATCCCGCCGATCGCGTGGTGCTCGACCGCCTGAACCTGACCAACGGCCTCTAGATCGGCAGTCCCGTCCGGGTCTTGACCGTCCGGATGCTCATATTGGAATGGATGCGCGCTACGCCCGGCAGGCGCGCGCTCAGCCGCCGATGCAGCCGCTCGAAATCCTCATGGTCCTGGCAGACCACCCGCAGGATATAGTCCGATTGCCCGGCCATCAGGTGGCACTCCAGCACTTCAGGAATGTCCTGCACCGCGGCCTCGAATGCCTCGAGCGCCGCCTCGCTCTGGCTGATCAGCCCCACCTCGATGAAGAACTGCATCGAATAGCCCAGTCGCGTCGCGCTCAGTACCGCGCGATAGCCTTCGATCAGCCCCTGCTCTTCCAGCATCTTGAGCCGGCGGTGGCACGCGGACGCTGAGAGCCCCACGCCATCCCCCAACACCTGCACGCTCTTGCGGCTGTCCTCCTGCAACGCCCGCAGCAGCTTGCGATCCACCGCGTCAATCTGCAATGCCATTGCAGGATTCCTCTATTCGATCGAATGACATTCGAAATTTCGCCGGAAAGCCACAAAGTTTGCAAGCACATTCTGCCCGAGGCTTGATCTGCTGAGCACCAAGCAAGCTTAGGGAGGTTGCAATGCTGATCGGTGTGCCGAAAGAAATCAAAAACCATGAATACCGGGTCGGCCTCACGCCAGAAAGCGTTGCAGAGCTGACCCATCTGGGCCACCGGGTCCTGGTCGAAACCCAGGCTGGTTCAGGCATTGGCGACAGCGACAACGACTATCGCGATGCTGGCGCCGAGATCGCCAACGACGCCCGCGTGGTGTTCGACGCGGCCGATATGATCGTCAAGGTCAAGGAGCCCCAGGCCGCCGAGCGCGCCATGCTCCGCAAGGATCAGATACTCTTCACCTACCTCCACCTCGCGCCCGATCCGGAGCAGACCCGCGACCTCCTCGCCTCCGGCGCCACCTGCATCGCCTACGAAACCGTCACCGACGCCACTGGCGCTCTGCCATTGCTCAAACCCATGAGCCAGGTTGCCGGCCGCATGGCCATCCAGGCAGGCGCCACCGCGCTCGAAAAGGCCCATGGCGGCCGCGGCGTGCTGCTTGGGGGCGTCCCAGGCGTGCAGCCGGGCAAGGTTGTCATCCTGGGTGGTGGCGTTGTCGGGTTCCATGCCGCCGAGAACGCAGTTGGCCTTCAGGCCGATGTCACCATTCTCGACAAGAGCCCGCTGGCCCTCGAGCGCCTTGCCAGCCATTTCGGCGCCAAGGCCCGCGTGCTCTATTCCAACAAGGCCTCCATCGCTGAACACGTTGCCAGTGCCGATCTGGTCATCGGCGCGGTGCTGATCCCTGGCGCCTCGGCCCCTAAGCTGGTCACCCGCGCCATGCTGAGCACCATGAAGCCCGGCGCCGTGCTGGTCGACGTCGCCATCGACCAGGGCGGGTGCTTTGAAACCTCCCATGCCACCACCCATGCCGAGCCGACCTATGTCGTCGACGGCATCGTGCACTATTGCGTGGCCAATATGCCGGGCGGGGTGGCACGCACCTCTACTTATGCGCTTAACAACGCCACCCTGCCGCACGTCACCCGCCTCGCCAATCTGGGCTGGAAGGACGCGCTGCGTGCCGATACGCATCTGCGCGCCGGGCTCAATATCTGGAATGGCAAGGTTACTTGCGCTCCGGTCGCCCAGGTTCAGGGCTACGAGTTCGTTTCGCCTGAAACGGCATTGGCGAACTAAAGAAAAAGGGCGCGAAACCGAGGTTTCGCGCCCCCACCGGAGACACCACAAAGGAGCGTCAGCCTCTGCGGCAGTCCACCGATCGCTGGCCCCTGGGAGGAACAGGCGCCAAACTGGTCCCGCCCTTGCCTGGGCGTTCAGGTTGCTCGGATAACGACGCAAGCGGGCAAGAGTTCCCCTGATCGTGATCTGTGATCGGCACCGTGGAAAACCGCCACAATCACTCGCCAGCCTGACGCAAACGGAGATGCAATCATGCTGTCGCGAATTGTTTTGACCCTCGCCGCCTTGGCGACCCTGTCGCTCCCGGCTTTGGCGGATGGCGACAAACTCACCGCCTTGGACGCCACGAGCTGGAATCTCACCCAACTCGACGGCGCGCCTACTGCTGAAGGCGTCACCTCCACGCTGGTCATTTCGGCCGATAGCGTCGGCGGCAATGGTGGATGCAACACCTATGGCGGCGATCTCGCCGAGACTCCCACGGGCATTGATATCAGCCAGGTCTTTTCAACGATGATGGCCTGCGACGGACTCAAGCAGGAACAGGCCTTCTTCGCGGCCCTTGAGGCCACCGATGCCTTCGCCCTCGTCGACGGCAATCTGCATTTGCTCGGAAACGGCACTGTGCTGGCTGAATTGTCGCCGGCCAGCTAGGCCCAACCGTAAGCCCCACGCCCAAGGGCGCGGGGCCGAGGTTGTTGGTGCAAACGACCTCTGCCGAAGTCGATCTTCGGTAGAGCGATATTACCTCAAGCCTGCCCACAGGTCACCCCGCCGCCCGATTTTCGTGCAGCCAAGTTTGCAGCTTTCGGCATCACTGCTCAAATATTAAGCAGTGATGAATAACGCCGCCCAGAGAACAGGCAGCTGGCATCGGCGCGGCACCCGGCCCACCGGCTGCGCCGTCGAGGCTCCCCAGTCATATCTGAACTGAATCAAAGCCTTAGGCCTTTGCACCAAGCGCTGGCACGGCCTTTGCAATTATTCCGACGGTGCAAACACACATCTGTCGGAGGAAAACATGACAGTAGTAAACCGCACGATTGCGGGACTGGGACTGGGCGTGGCTATGACTATGGGCGCAATTGCCGTTCCGGCATTCGCTCAGGACGAGACCATCAAGGTCGGCGTCCTCCATTCGCTGTCGGGTACGATGGCTATCTCCGAAACGACACTCAAGGACACCATGCTGTTCTTGATCGACGAGCAGAACAAGAAGGGCGGCCTCCTGGGCAAGCAGCTTGAAGCCGTCGTGGTCGACCCTGCCTCCGACTGGCCGCTCTTTGCCGAAAAGGCCCGTGAGCTGATCGAAGTCAACGGCGTCGCTGCCGTGTTCGGTTGCTGGACCTCCTCCTCGCGCAAGTCGGTTCTGCCGGTGTTCGAGGAACTGAACTCGATCCTCTTTTACCCCGTGCAGTACGAGGGTGAAGAGAGCCAGCGCAACGTGTTCTACACCGGCGCTGCTCCCAACCAGCAGGCCATTCCCGCTGTCGACTACCTGATGGAAAATGAAGGCGTCGAGCGCTGGGTTCTCGCCGGCACCGACTATGTCTATCCGCAAACCACCAACAAGATCCTCGAGCAATACCTGCTCGATCACGGCGTTGCTGCCGAAGACATCATGATCAACTACACGCCCTTCGGTCATTCCGATTGGCAGACCATCGTCTCCGACATCAAGACCTTCGGCTCGACCGGCAAGAAGACCGCCGTCGTTTCGACCATCAACGGCGACGCCAACGTGCCGTTCTACAAGGAACTCGCCAACCAGGGCATCAAGGCCGAGGACATCCCGGTCGTGGCCTTCTCAGTCGGTGAAGAAGAACTCGCCGGCTTCGACACCACCCCGCTGGTCGGTCACCTGGCTGCCTGGAACTACTTCCAGTCCGTCGACACCCCGGAAAACGAGGCCTTCATCTCGTCCTGGCAGACCTTCATGAACAACCCGGAAAAGGTCACCAACGACCCCATGGAAGCCACCGTCATCGGCTTCAACCTCTGGGTCCAGGCCGTTGAAAAGGCCGGCACCACCGACACCGACGCCGTGCTCGACGCCATCATCGGCCTCGAAACCCCGAACCTGACCGGCGGCATCGCCAAGATGCTCCCGAACCACCACCTGACCAAGCCGGTGCTGATCGGCGAAATCCAGGCTGATGGCCAGTTCGAAGTCGTCTCGGAATCCGAACTCGTCCCCGGCGACGCCTGGTCCGACTTCCTGCCCGAATCCAAGATGATCGAAGCCGATTGGACCGCTCCGATCTCCTGCGGCAACTACAACACCGAGACCAAGTCCTGCGGTGGCGACGTAGCCGCGGTTCAGTAGGCTTATCCTTGAACATGGCGGGGACGGCTTCAGCCGCCCTCGTCACTGAGGTCTCCCCTCCCACGATGTCACCCCGGCGCAGGCCGGGGCCCATCCTGAGATCTCAAGATGGATACCGGCCTGCGCCGGTATGACACCGAGTTTCTGGTTAGATCGGGGCCGCCATGAACGTTCTCAAACACTTCGCTGTTGTCGTGGCAATTCTTGGCGCCGCCCTGACTGTCTCTCCCGCTCAAGCCCAGATCGCCGATGCCGAGCTGACCCCGCTGGTCGACGCCCTCGCCCCGGGCAATTTCAAGGATCGCGAAGCCGCCATCGGCGTGCTCGTGGCGACAGGCGACCCGCGCGCCGTCCCCGTCCTCGAAACACTGCTCGAAGGCGAACTCTATTTCGACGAGGCCAGCGGCAAGGTTGTTTTCACCTCGGCCTCCGGCGGCAAGGGCACCCTGACCGACCCCGTGACCTCGGCCGAGCTGCCCGAACTCACCGAAGACGGCCTCGAAAAGGTCAAGGTCAACAACGGCTTGCGCCGCGTCCTGCGCACCGCCATCGGCCAGATGACCCTGCTCAGCGAAAACAGCCAGGTTCGTCTCTTCGCCGCCCAATCCATCCTGCGCGACGCCGATCCTGCCCAGCTCGAACTGCTCGACAGCGCCATATCAGCCGAGACCGATGCCGGCATCAAGCGCGTCATGGAGCAGGCCCGCGCCGCCATCATCCTCAAGACTCCCGACGCCGCCATCGAAGACTGGCAGGCCGCCATTCCCGTGGTCCAGGCCTTCGGCGGACGCGACGCCCTCAACACGCTGACCACCGCGCTCAATACCGCCCCCGAAGAGGTCAAACCCCTCATACAGTCCGCCATCGATGGCCTCGCCCGCGATCGCGCCGTCTGGGACGTGGCGCAGAACATCTGGTTCGGCGTCTCGCTCGGCTCGGTCCTGCTATTGGCCGCCATCGGCCTCGCCATCACCTTCGGCGTCATGGGCGTCATCAACATGGCCCATGGCGAAATGGTGATGTTGGGCGCCTACACCACCTTCGTGGTCCAGGAAGTCATCCGCCAGAATTTTCCGGGCCTCTTCGACTGGTCCATCGCCATCGCCCTGCCCCTGGCCTTCCTCGTCACCGGCCTGGTCGGCGTCGCCATCGAGCGCGGCATCATCCGCTTCCTCTACGGTCGGCCGCTCGAAACCCTGCTTGCCACCTGGGGCCTGTCGCTGATTATTCAGCAGGCCGTGCAGCGCATCTTCACCGCCAATATCCGCGAAGTGGGTAATCCGAGCTGGATGTCCGGCTCGTTCGAGCTGGGCGGCCTCGCCATCACCTGGAACCGCTTCTACATCGTTATCTTCGCGCTGATGGTCTTCCTGTCGCTGCTGCTGGTGCTCAAATACACCGCCATTGGCCTCCACATGCGCGCCGTCACCCAGAACCGCCGCATGGCTTCCGCCATGGGCATTCGTACTCCGCTCGTCGACGCCATGACCTTCGGCCTCGGCTCTGGCATTGCCGGCCTTGCGGGCGTAGCGCTGAGCCAGATCGGCAACGTCTCGCCCAATCTGGGCCAGGGCTACATCATCGATAGCTTCATGGTCGTGGTCTTCGGCGGCGTCGGCAATCTCTGGGGCACCCTGGTCGGCGCCCTCACCCTCGGCATCGCCAACAAGTTCATCGAACCCTATGCCGGCGCCGTCTTGGGCAAGATCATCATCCTCGTCCTCATCATCCTCTTCATCCAGCGCCGTCCCCGCGGCCTCTTCGCGCTCAAGGGACGCTCGATCGAAGCATGATTACGCAAGCCCTGTTCCGCGCCCTTGACCGCAAGGCCATCTGGATCGTCGCCATTCTGCTGGCCGTCGCCGTCCTGATCCCGGCCTCAAACCTGCTGCTGCCATCAGGTCATCCGCTCCGTCTGCCCAACTACGTCATCCCGCTCTTCGGCAAATACCTGACCTACGCCATGCTCGCCTTGGCGCTCGATCTGGTCTGGGGCTATTGCGGCATTCTCTCGCTCGGCCACGGCGCCTTCTTTGCCATCGGCGGCTACGCCATGGGCATGTATCTCATGCGCCAGATCGGCACGCGCGGCGTCTATGCCAATCCGATCCTGCCCGATTTCATGGTCTTCCTGAACTGGAAGGAACTGCCCTGGTACTGGTACGGCATGGACAATTTCTGGATCGCCATGGTGATGGTCGTCCTCATCCCGGGCCTCCTCGCCTTCGTCTTCGGCTTCCTAGCCTTCCGCAGCCGCGTCACCGGCGTCTATCTCTCCATCATCACCCAGGCGATGACCTATGCCCTGCTGCTGGCCTTCTTCCGCAACGACATGGGCTTTGGCGGCAATAACGGCCTGACCGATTTCAAGGACATCCTCGGCCAATCGATCTCCGCCCCCGGCACCCGCGCCGCCCTCTTCGCCGCCTCGGCGATCGCCTTGGCGCTCGCCGTCCTTGCCTGCTCCATGATCGTCAATTCCAAGCTCGGCAAGGTCATGGTTGCCGTGCGCGACGCCGAAAGCCGTACTCGCTTCATCGGCTACCGCGTCGAATATGTGAAGCTCTTCGCCTTCGTGGTTTCGGCCATCATCGCCGGCATTGCCGGTGCCCTCTACGTGCCCCAGGTCGGCATCATCAACCCCAGCGAATTCGATCCTGCCAACTCCATCGAAGTGGTCATCTGGACCGCCGTCGGCGGCCGCGGCACCATCATCGGGCCAATCATTGGCGGCATCCTGGTCAATGTCGGCAAGTCCTACTTCACCGGCGCCTTCCCCGAATATTGGCTGTTCGCCCTCGGCGCCCTCTTCGTCGTCACCACCCTGTTCCTGCCCAAAGGCATTGTCGGCCTCATCGGCCAATACCGCGCCGCCACCACCAAGCGCGAACAGCATGATCGCGACGCGCCCACCTCGCAGCAGATCGAGGCCGGCGTCGATCCCCAACCCAAGCCGGCGGAGTAAGCCATGTCCGAAGCATCTGAAAAGCTCGGCACCATGCTCTATCTCGACGGCGTCTCGGTCGCCTTCGACGGCTTCAAGGCCATCAACAACCTGTCCATCATCGTCCATCCGGCCGAAATGCTGGCCATCATCGGTCCCAACGGCGCCGGCAAGACCACCATGATGGACATCATCACCGGCAAGACCCGCCCCGATGACGGCCAGGTGCTGTTTGACGGTCGCACTGACCTCACCAAACTCGACGAAGCCGCCATCGCCAACCTCGGCATCGGCCGCAAGTTCCAGAAGCCAACCGTGTTCGAGTCCCACACCGTCTGGGACAATATCGAAATGGCGCTGAAAAAGCCGCGCGGCGTCTTCGCCACCCTGTTCTACAGCGCCGACGAAGCCGACATCGCCCGCATAACCGAAATCCTCGAGACCGTCCGGCTCATCGCCCGCAAGGACGACTACGCTGCCAATCTCAGCCACGGCCAGAAGCAATGGCTCGAAATCGGCATGCTGCTGGCGCAGGATCCCAAGCTGCTGCTGGTCGACGAACCCGTCGCCGGCATGACCGATGCCGAAACCGTCGAAACCGCCAAGCTGCTCAAGGACATCGCCAAGACCCGATCCGTGGTCGTCGTCGAACACGATATGAGCTTCGTCCGCGAGCTCGGCTCCCGCGTCACCTGCTTGGCCGAAGGCTCGGTCCTGGCCGAAGGCAGCCTCGACCAGGTCAGCGCCAATCCGGTCGTCATCGAAAGGTATCTGGGACGATGAGCACCGCCCTATCCATAAACGCCATCGATCTGCACTACGGCGCCGCCCAGGCGCTGAAGTCCGTGTCGCTCACCTGCCAGCCTGGCCGCATCACCGCCGTGCTCGGCCGCAACGGCGTCGGCAAATCCTCTACGCTCCGCGCCATCACCGGCATCAACAACATCACCTCCGGTGAAATCACCTTCGGCGACGACGTCCTGCGCAAGGCCCCGCCCTACAAGCGCGCCCGCATGGGCATCGGCTATGTGCCGCAGGGCCGCGAGATTTTCCCGCTGCTGACGGTGAAGGAAAACCTCGAGACCGGCTATGCCGGGCTGCCCCGCGCCGACAAGAACATTCCCGCCTACATTTTCGAGCTCTTCCCCGTGCTCAAGTCCATGCTGGGCCGGCGCGGCGGCGACCTCTCGGGCGGCCAGCAGCAACAGCTCGCCATCGGGCGTGCGCTGGTCACCCGACCCAAGGTCCTTGTGCTCGATGAACCCACCGAGGGCATCCAGCCTTCGATCATCAAGGATATAGGCCGCGCCCTACAGTTCCTGCGCGACGAAAAGGGCATGACCATCCTGCTGGTCGAGCAGTTTCTCGATTTCTGCCGGGAAATCGCCGACGACATCTATGTCATGGACCGCGGCGAAATCCGCCATGCCGGCCCGGCCAGCGACCTGGATCTCCCCGAGGTCCGGCGCCATCTCATGGTCTAAAACGAAAAACGCCCGGCAAATGCCGGGCGTCTCAAGTGTCGAAGTGGTCAAATTACGGAGCGGTGATGAACCCAGCTTCGAGGCAAGCCTCGACAGTGATGAGGTCCATGTCGACCGAGCCAACGGTGGCAGTCTCGGCGGCGCCGCCAGCTTCTTCAGAAGCAGGAGCGTTGGTATCGGTGTTTTCAGCGCCTTCGGCCTGGTTCGCGGCGGTCTGGAGGTCTTCGCAATGAACCTTCACGCGCTCAGCATCTTCCGGGGAGAGCTGCTGCTCGCCGATTGCGGTGGGAAGTGCGGTGGCCGCGGCGTCCTGAGCATAGGCGTAGCCGCCAAAGCCAAGGGCGGCGGAGAGGGCAACAGCAGAAACAATGGTCTTGATGTGCATTTTAATAGCCTTCTGTAATGTCTCAATGAATGAGCACCTGCTCGCCTAGGAAACGCTGATCCTTGACAATCGTTGCCGAAAATCTCGCCACGACGGCAAGTCATGCTCCAAAGCAAATCCTGCAGCGGGCGCGTGGAGCGGGACGCATCGGCACATTGCAGCGCGATGGCGCGACCCGGCTTTCCACGCTGTATCAGGACGGCTGCGCCAAAATCCGGTTGCCCAATACGCATTCGGCAGCGCTTGAGGCCGTGCTCATCAATACTGCAGGCGGCCTCACCGGCGGCGACCGCATGCAGTGGTCGGCCGATCTGGCGCCCGGCGGTCGCATGGTGCTGACCACCCAGGCCTGCGAGCGCATCTACCGCTCCATCGGGGGCCCCGCTTCGGTCGAGACGCGCCTCAACGTTGGCGCGGGCGCGCATTTGGATTGGCTGCCCCAGGAAACCATCCTCTTCGCATCCAGCCAGCTTGATCGTCGCATCGAGATCGATCTGGCCGATGGCGCCAGCCTCACCGCCATCGAGGCCATCCTGCTCGGTCGCGACGCCATGGGCGAGGCGGCGCTGGATGCCCGCCTGCGCGACAACTGGCGCGTCCGGCGCAATGGCAAGCTCATCCACGCCGAGGCGGCCCGTCTAGACGGCACCCTCCCCGAACGCAACGGCCTGTCGCTGCTGTCCGGCCGCCGCGCCTTTGCCTCGGTGCTGCATGTCGCGCCCTCGGCTGATCAATGTGCCGCCACCCTCGCTCGCCTGCGCACGCTCCTGTCGCCCGATGATCGCATCGCGGCCAGCGCCAATGGCGAACGCCTCGTCATACGTGCTCTGGCGCAGACTGGGCTTGCCTTGCGCCGCCTCATCGTTCCAATTCTAACCGAACTATCAGGGGCCGGTTCGCTGCCCCGTCTCTGGCATCTCTAGGATCCGACCATGAACCTTACGCCGCGTGAAAAAGACAAACTGCTGATATCGATGGCGGCCATCGTCGCCCGCAAACGCCTCGAGCGCGGGGTCAAGCTCAACCATCCTGAAGCCATTGCCCTGATCACCGATTTCGTCGTCGAAGGCGCCCGCGATGGACGCCCGGTGGCCGAACTGATGGAAGCCGGCGCCCACGTCGTCAGCCGCGCCCAGGTCATGGACGGCATCGCCGAGATGATCCACGATGTGCAGGTTGAGGCCACCTTCCCCGACGGCACCAAGCTCGTCACCGTCCACCAACCGATCCGGTAGCCATCATGATCCCAGGCGAAATCATCCCCAAATCCGGCGAGATCGAACTCAATGTCGGCGCCAGCCAGATCGTTCTGGAGGTCGCCAATACAGGCGATCGCCCCATCCAGGTCGGCTCGCACTACCACTTCTTCGAGGCCAATGCCGGGCTCCGCTTTGATCGCGAGCAGGCCCGGGGCATGCGGCTCGATATCGCCGCCGGCACCGCCGTTCGCTTCGAGCCTGGCCAGGCCCGCGAAGTGCGGCTGATCCCGCTGGGCGGCGATCGCGTGGTCTTCGGCTTCCGCCAGCAGGTCATGGGCGCCCTCTAGCGGTCAATTTGTGCGCCGATGGCATGGCATTGCGCGGCCACAAATGCTCTAAGGGCGCCAATCGCATTTGCTGGATCGGCCTATGACCAAGGAACAAGAATTCAAGCAGCGCTTCGCCGCTGTGCTTAAGGATCTGCAGGAGAGCGGCTCCAAGGACAACGAGGCCATGTGGCTGCTGGGCAGCCTGGCCTCCGACCTGGCCGATGATCTCAAGGCCGCTGACTGGTCGTCCGCCAAGCGCAACATGCATCCCCAGACTTATGACACGCTGCTGCGCACCTTCGAATCCCAGGGCAACGAGCACCACCGCGAAGGCCGCGGCAAGCATGCCTACGCCATCCAGGCGCTCGCCATCTCGTTGATCGCCCGCACCCAGGGCGCCGATCCGCAGATGGCTGCCGGCGAAGCCCTGCTCGATCAGATCATCGACTTCACGGTCGCCGTCTATCGCCGCGAAAAAGCCGCCCGCGCCAACTGACCGGCTGGTCCTTTGGGCTACCCTGAGGCTGGCAGCAGAGCCCATAGTCCTGCCGCCGCTTGTTGCCTGCTGCTGCTTTTTTGAGCAGCACACAAAATGGCACACGAAACTTGCCATCTCACCTTGCCAGCCCCGGTGAACCGCGACAAAGTCTGCGCCAGCGCCCAGTCACAGCCAGTCACGGATAGCCATGCCCGCCCGCATTTCTCGCGCCACCTATGCCGACATGTACGGTCCCACCACGGGCGACCGCGTCCGGTTGGCTGATACCGAACTCTTCATCGAGGTGGAGAAGGACTTCACCATCTATGGCGAAGAGGTGAAATTCGGCGGCGGCAAGGTCATCCGTGACGGCATGGGCCAATCCCAGCGCACTCGGGCGGAAGGCGCGGTCGATACCGTCATCACCAATGCGCTCGTGGTGGACGTATCGGGCATCTACAAGGCCGATATCGGGCTCAAGGACGGCCGCATTGCCGCCATCGGCAAGGCTGGCAACCCGGACACCCAGCCCGGCGTCACCATCATCATCGGCCCCTCCACCGAAATCATAGCCGGCGAGGGCCGCATCCTCACCGCCGGCGGCTTCGATGCCCATATCCATTTCATCGCTCCCCAGCAGATCGAGGAAGCGCTGATGAGCGGCGTTACCACGATGCTCGGTGGCGGCACCGGCCCGGCCCACGGCACGCTCGCCACCACCTGCACCGGCGCCTGGCACATCCAGCGCATGATCGAAAGCTTCGACGCTTTTCCGATGAACCTGGCGCTTGCGGGCAAGGGTAATGCCTCCCGTCCCGCGCCGCTCGTCGAAATGATCCTGGCCGGCGCCTCCTGCCTCAAGCTGCATGAGGATTGGGGCACCACGCCCGCCGCCATCGACAATTGCCTGTCCGTCGCCGACGACTACGACGTGCAGGTGATGATCCACACGGACACGCTCAACGAATCCGGCTTCGTCGAAGACACGATCGGCGCCTTCAAGGGCCGCACCATCCATGCCTTCCACACCGAAGGCGCCGGTGGCGGCCACGCCCCCGACATTCTCAAGGTCGCGGGCCTGCCCAACGTCATCCCGTCTTCGACCAACCCGACGCGCCCCTACACGGTCAACACCATCGCCGAGCATCTCGACATGCTCATGGTGTGCCACCACCTGTCCCCGTCCATCCCCGAGGACGTGGCCTTCGCCGAAAGCCGTATCCGCAAGGAAACCATCGCCGCCGAGGATATCCTGCACGATATGGGCGCCCTCTCGGTCATCTCCTCCGATAGCCAGGCCATGGGCCGCGTCGGCGAAGTGCTGATCCGCTGCTGGCAGACCGCCGACAAGATGAAGCGTCAGCGCGGTCGCCTCGCCCAGGAGACCGGCGACAACGACAATTTCCGCGTCAAGCGCTACATCGCCAAATACACCATCAACCCCGCCATCGCCCACGGCATGAGCCAGCACATCGGCTCCATTGATGTCGGCAAGCGCGCCGATCTGGTGCTGTGGAACCCCGCCTTCTTCGGCGTGAAGCCGGAAATGGTGCTGCTCGGCGGCTCCATCGCCGCCGCCCCGATGGGCGACCCCAATGCGTCCATCCCGACACCGCAGCCGATGCACTACCGGCCCATGTTCGCCTCCTTCGGCAAGCTGCGCACCAGTTCCTCCGTCACCTTCGTCTCGCAAGCCGCCTTTGACGACGACCTGCGCAATAAGCTGGGCGTCGACAAGCAGATGCTGCCCGTCATCAACACGCGCGGCGGCATCGGCAAGCACTCGATGATCCACAATTCGGCCACCCCGGACATCGACGTCGATCCCGAGACCTACGAAGTCCATGCCGACGGCGAACTGCTCACCTGCGAGCCCGCCACCGTCCTGCCCATGGCCCAGCGCTACTTCTTGTTCTAATACGGATGTTCATGATACGTTCTTCCCGAGTCGGGAGGGGCCAATCATGGGCGAAATCAACAACGCAGTCTGTCTTGTCACCGGCGCCAGCCGAGGCATCGGCCGCGGCATAGCGCTGGCGCTGCTGGCCGAGGGCGCGCGAGTCCACGTCACCGGGCGCACCGTCACCGATGCCCAGGCCGCCGCTCATCCACAGCTCGAAGGCTCGCTCGACAGCCTCGTTGCCGAGGTGAAAACCCTGCCCGGCACGCTGACCGTCCATGTCTGCGATCACGCCGACGACGCGCAGACCGAGCGCGTAGTCGCCGAAATTGTCGCTGCCGAGGGCCACATCGACATTCTCGTCAACAATGCCTGGCCCGGCTACGAGAACATGGTGGAGAACGACGACTTCACCTGGATCCGCCCGTTCTGGGAGCAGCCGATGTGGCGCTGGGCCGGCATGATCGATGTCGCGGTTCGCACCGCCTTCATCTCCGCCCGCGCCGCCGCCCCGAGCATGGTCGCCCGCCGGTCCGGCCTCATCGTCAATATCTCGTTCTGGGCCGCCCAGCGCTACGATGGCAACGCCATCTATGGGGTCGCCAAGGCGGCCGCCGACAAGATGGCCGCCGATTTCGCGCATGACCTGCGCCCGCACGACGTTGCCGCCATCTCCCTCTATCCGGGCCTCGTCCGAACCGAAGCCGTACTGCGCAATGCGGAATATTTCGACATGAGCAATTCGGAATCCCCGCAATTCATCGGCCGCGTCATATCCGGGCTCTGGGGCGATGCCGGCCTCATGGACAAATCGGGCCGCTTTCATGTCGCGGCGGCGCTGGCCGAGGAATACGACATCCCCGATATCGACGGGAAACGTCCCGTGCCACTAACACTTTAGCCTCTGGACAGCACAGGTTGCCGGGCGCAGGCTGGCTGTCCTAGCGTCAACGAGGCCCATCCATGATCTACGTTCTTGCCATCCTCATCGGCATCGCCGCCGGTCTGCGTGCCGTCACGCCATAGCCGCCATCGCCTGGGGCGCCTATCTGGGCTGGATCGATCTCAGCGCCACGCCCCTCGCCTTCCTCGGCAACATCATTGCCGTCATCATCATCACCCTGGTGGCGATTGCCGAACTGGTCAGCGACCAGTTGCCCAACACACCCAGCCGCAAGGTCCCCGTGCAATTCGGCACCCGCATCGTGCTCGGCGCCCTCGCCGGCGCCCTCTTGATGCCGGCGAGCTGGATCATCGGCGCTATCCTGGGCGCGGTCGGCGCCGTACTCGGCACCTATGGCGGTGCCGAAATCCGGGCCCGCCTCGCCAAGTCCTTCGGTCGCGATCTGCCCGCAGCGCTGATCGAGGATGTGCTCGCCATCGTCCTCGCCTTTGTCGTGGTCTACCTCGCCTGATCGGCATGGTGGCGCGACGGCGATTGCGCTAGGCTCGCCGCATCAGGGAGCCCAGCGTGATCTATGTCGTCGCCACCTTCCGCATCCGCCCGGGTGCGCTCGAGCCGTTTGTGGAGGCTGCCTATCTGCTGATCGACGCCGCCCGCCGCGAGCCGGGCTGCCTCTACTATGATCTCCATGCCAGCGTGACCGATCCGGATAGGCTGATGTGCTACGAGCAGTGGAACGACCGCGCCGCCTTCGATCGGCATTCGGCCACGCCGCACATGACGGCCTTTGTCGATGCCATCGACGACTTGGTGCTGTCATCCAGGGTTGAGATCATCCACCCCGACCGTATCGATACGCTCTGACTCAATTCCGCCTTGCGCCATGAGCACCATCGCGCAAACCGAATGGAGGCCACATGATCAAGCCCGCCCTCGCCGCCCTGCTCGCCGCCAGCCTGCTGGCGCCCGCCGCTGCCCAAGCCATTGAGACCTCAATCGAGATCGAGCTCGGCACCACCTCCGATTTCGAACGCCGCACCGTGCTCTACGATTGCGCGGCGGCCGAACCGCTCAGCGTCACCTATATCAACGCCGCGCCAAACTTCCTCGCGCTGGTGCCCATCGATGGCGAACCCGAACCGCTCGTCTTTGCCTCGGTCATAGCGGCCTCCGGCGCCCGCTACGCTGCCAACCAATGGGCGTGGTGGACCAAGGGCGCCGATGCCAGCCTTTATGACATCACGCTTGGCGAAGATGCCGAACCTGTGCTCACCTGCTCGGAGTTGAACAACACGCCCTAGGAGCGCCATGGACGCCACCGCGATACACGAGCTCTTCCCCCATGTTCGCATCGTCATGGGGATGATCGTCGGCCTCGGCATCACCCGCCTGCTGATGACCGTGGCCGGCCTGATCCAGCATCCGCACCGCGCGCGTGTATCGGCCATTCACCTGCTCTGGATCGTCTCCATCCTGGTCGAGCTCGTGCTGTTCTGGTGGTGGCAATTCGCGCTGTTCCGGCTCGAATACTGGACCTTCGGCATCACGCTGTTCATCATCCTCTATGCGGTGACGCTGTTCCTCCTCGCCGCCCTGCTCTCGCCCGACAGCGTCGCCGAATACGAGGGCTACGAGGATTTCTTCATCCAGCGGCGCGCCTGGTTCTTCGGCCTCTTCGCCGCGACTTTCGTCCTCGACACCGTCGATACCCTGATCAAGGGCCAGGCCTATTGGGACCGCTTCGGCCTCGATTATTTCATCCAGGTCCCGCTCGGTCTCATCCTCTGCGCCATCGCCCTCCGCTCGACCGACAGGCGCGTCCACCTCGGCGCCGTGCTGCTGCATATCGCCTATCAGGTCTATTGGATCAGCCGGTTCTTCTATACGGTGACCTGACCCGATCACGGACCTTCCCAAGCCCAATGCTGCGCGTCGTTTCTCTTCTTCCGCCCGATCACGGGCGCGGCCTGCCCTATGATACCGTCACCCTCGACCATGACGAGCGCCGCCTGCGCCGCAAGCTGCTGCGACTGACCCGGGGCGACGAGGTGATGATCGACTTCCCCCAGACCGTGACGCTCGAACACAACAGCGCCCTCGAGCTCGAAGACGGCCGCATCGCCGGCATCCTTGCCGCCGATGAACTGCTCTACGAAATCCGCGGCAGCGACACCGCCCACCTGGTGCGCCTCGCCTGGCATATCGGCAACCGGCACACCTCGGCCCAGCTCGAGGAAAACCGCATCCTCATCAAACGCGATCACGTGCTCAAGACCATGCTCGAAGGCCTGGGCGCGTCAGTCGCCAATGTCACCGAGCCGTTCTTCGCCGAACACGGCGCCTATCACAGCCATGGCGACCACAACCACGCCCTGCTGGCACGATGAGCAGCACCGGCGATCTGCAAAAACTCCTGACCTGGCTCTCCCCGGCCTTCCCGGTCGGCGCTTTCGCTTGGTCGGCCGGACTCGAATCCGCCATCGCCGCCGGCACGGTGCATGACCGTGCCACCACCCAGGCCTGGATCGAGGGCGTCCTGACGCACGGGAGCCTCCGCACCGACGCCATCCTCTTCGCCCATGCCCACGCCGCCGCCCACGATGCGGCAGCCCTGCGCGAACTCGCCGACCTCTGCCTCGCCCTTACCCCAGCCCGCGAGCGCCACGAGGAAACCACCATCACCGGCTCGGCCTTTGCCACGGCCGCCCGCGCCTGGCCCACGCCGGTCCTTGCCAACCTGCCCGCGCCCTGCCCTTACCCAATCGCCGTCGGCGCCATCGCTGCGGGCCACGGTATCGCGCTCGACGCAGCCCTGCTGGCCTGGCTCACGGCAAGCGTCCACAGCCAGGTTTCCGTAGCGGTCCGCCTCGTGCCCATCGGCCAGTCGGATGGCCTCGCCATCATGGCCGCTCTGGAGCCGCAAATCGCCTCGATGGCCGCGCTGTGCCAGCATGCCGCACTCGACGATATTGGCTCGGTGGCCTACGCCGCGGATATTGCCCAGATGTCCCACGAAACCCTGACCACGAGAATCTTCCGCTCATGAGCATGCTGATCGCCGCTTTCATGTTCATCATTCTGCTGGCGGTCTCGACCGCCCATTTCCTCTGGTCCATCGGCCGCACCTGGCCCATCCGCAGCGAAAAGCTGCTCGCCCAGACCGTGGTCGGCTTCGAGGGCATCGAGCGCATGCCGCCCCGCCTCGCCTCCTTCGCCGTATCCCTTGCCACCCTGGCCGCCGGCATCGTCGCCCTGGCGCTCGCCGATCACGATAGCGGCGGCTTGGCGCTGAGCCTCGTCGGCCTGCCGCTGGCCGCCGTGTTCCTCGCCCGCGGCATCATCGGCTACACGCCATGGTGGGCGGCCAAAACCCCTGAGCCCAATTTCCGGCTCAACGACGCCAGGGTCTATTCGCCGCTCTGCCTGTTCCTGGGCCTGGGCTTTGCCGCACTCGTAATCCTGAGGCTGCTATGAAATCTCTGAACGGCCCCCTCCGCATTGGCATTGGCGGTCCCGTCGGCTCAGGCAAGACGACGCTGTGCGAAATGCTGCTCAAGGCGATGCGCGACCGCTACTCGATGGCCGTCGTCACCAATGACATTTACACCCGCGAGGACGCGCTGATCCTCGCCCGCGTCCAGGCCATTTCCGAGGACCGCATTGTCGGCGTTGAGACCGGCGGCTGCCCCCACACAGCGATCCGCGAAGATGCCTCGCTCAATCTCGCCGCGATCGATGACCTGAACCGCAAGTTTCCCGATCTCGACATCATTCTGATCGAGAGCGGCGGTGATAACCTCGCGGCCACCTTCTCGCCTGACCTGGCCGACATCACAATTTACGTGATCTCGGTCGCCCAGGGCGAGAAGATCCCGCGCAAGGGCGGCCCGGCCATTTCGCGCTCGGACCTGCTGGTCATCACCCATACCGACCTCGCCCCCTATGTCGGCGCCAGCCTCGAGGTCATGGAAAGCGACACCCAGAAGGTCCGCGACGGTCGCCCCTATATCTTCACCGACCTGCTGCGCCGCGAAAGCCTCGACCAGATCATCACCTGGATCGAACGATCCGGCGGTTTTGTGGACAGCCAAGCGGCCGAATAGCCTTCGGCGCCGGTCGTCATCCAAACAGAAAGCGCCGGATCCTTTCGGATCCGGCGCGTTGCCTGGCTCGGGGGACACGCCAGGCTTAGGGCGCGGGCTGGCAAGGCCCGTTCATACCGCCCTAGTAGAGGAATATCTCCGCATTGCCATTCGGATCGGCCACCGCCACCACGCGATTGACGTCGATATGGTTGGCGGTAAACCACGCGCTGAGCGCAGCGTCGCCGCGGATGGCGTCACGGAACTTGCCGAGCTGGGTCGCCTTGGACGTTTCGGCGCTGGCGATCTGCGCCTGTTCCGCGGCGGGATAGAGCGTCTTGGTGTCGTAGGTCTTGACGCTGGCTGCCTTGTCGAGGAACGCCAGGTCACCCGCCGACCAGATGCCGATCATGTCGACCAGGTTGCCGACCGGGACGAGATCGGTCTTGGTCCCCACGGTCACTTTGGCGGTGTCGGCATTGGTCGCCGCGAAGGCGGCAGTGCCGGGGATGGCGAGAATGGCAGCGAGCAGCACTGCCGCCGATACATGGCGCATCGGTTTCATTTGAGCTCCGTACGATTACGAGATTAGGCCGCAGGGTTCTGCGAGCGGTCATCGGCGTGACATCGCGTCGACGGCGGCTATATCGCTCCCCGCCCACGGCGGATTTTGGCTCGATCTTGGGAATTGTCGGGGCATGATTTCGGCTTTCCGGTGGATTGTGGAAGCCTTCAAATCATGTCCGAAACGTAATCTTGGAAAGGTATCCGATGGCCGGTGTTCTTCGCCTGCGCAAACACCTCTCAAGCGCCGACACGCCACCATCCTGGCCGGCAGGCGTCGGCCTGATACCGGTGGCCGCCGCCGACCCTAACGACCTCTACGCTCTGCTCTCCGCCAGCTATGCCAATGGCTCCGGCACCATGCCGCCACTGGACACCTGGTGGCCGGGCATTGCCGGCGATGAGGAATACGACCCCGAACTGGTCTTCATCGCAGCGGACGCCTCGGGCGCCCCGATCGGCGTCGCTTTGTGCTGGAACAGCGCCTTCCTCAAGGATTTTGCGGTCGCCGCCCACATGCGCGGCCGCGGCATCGGCCAAGCCCTGCTTCGCACCGTCTTCGCGGCGTTCAGTCAGCGCGGATTCGCTCATGTCGATCTCAAGGTGGTGTCCGACAACGCCACCGCCATCCGCCTCTATCAGCACCTCGGCATGGTCGAGGCGCCGCTCTAGCTGACCATCACCACGTGGCTGACAAGTCGGTCGTCCTGGAAGTGGTGCAGCAACAGCCCTGGCGGGTCGGAAATGTCGGGCTCTTTGCCATCCAGTCGCAGTCGATTGGCGCGCGTCACTGATGGACACATGGTGGCCGGTCGCCCGGCGAAGCGCGTGAACATCGGGCGGTGCACATGTCCACAGGTCAGTCCCACGACCGGGTCGTGCGCCTCGTTGATCACTCGTGCCAGCGCGTCGGCACTGCGGCACATATTCTGATCCTTGCCGTCAATGCCGCATTTGAACGGGTGTTGATGCTGGAAGATAAGCGCCGGCGGCCCGTCCGCATTGAGCTCCGCCGCCAGCCATTCCAGAACCGGAGCCGCCTCGCCGTGATGTGCCCCCGCCACCGTCACATCGAGCCCGATCACCCTCAGGCGCTCGCCGACGTGCCCGCTGCAATTGAGCTCCCGCTGCTCCTCGGGCCAGTCGTACCGCTGTCCGAACTCCCGTCGCATGTCGCCATGCTCGTCGACGTTACCGGGGACCACGTAGAATGGCGACCCGGTGGCATCGAGGCGATCGTGGATCGCCCGGTAGCTTTCCCGATGCGCGACCTCCGCCAGGTCGCCGCTGACGATGATCGCGTCAGGCCGTATCGGCCGCAACCAGCGCAACACTCTGTCCAGACGGTCGAGCCGATCGCTCGACCCGTCCGCATGGATGTCACTGAGCTGCGCGATGATCATGCGCGGACGAGGGCCACGACCGAGCGGGGCGACAAGGTCGCGGTACCGTCCGAAACCGCGACGCTGGTGGTGTTGTCGGAGAGTATCCCGACCTGCCAGCCGCCTTCGGGCAGCCGCGCCACCACCGGTTCGCTGCGACGGTTGAACCACACCAGGACTTCGTCGTCCTTGTGCCGCAGATGCATGCCCAGCGTCGACGCGCCGGAATAGCCCCAGTCGCCCTCATTCATCTCGCGTCCATCCGGATGCAGCCAGACCACGTCGCGGGTACCGTTCTTCTCCTGGCCACTGAGGAAGTGGTCATGGGTCAGCGTCAGATGCGCCTTGCGGAACTTGTTCACCGCGGCAACGAAATCGACGAGATCGCCATCGGCCGATTCCCAGTCGAGCCAGGTGATTTCATTGTCCTGGGCATAGGCATTGTTGTTGCCCTGCTGGGTGCGGAACATTTCGTCGCCCTGCTGCAACAGCGGTATGCCGCGGGACAGGAACAGCGTTGCCAGCATGGCGCGAACGTCACGCTTGCGCGCCGCATTGATCGCCGGATCGTCCGTCTCCCCCTCGGCGCCGCAGTTCCACGACGCGTTGTGGTTGTGCCCGTCGCGATTGCCTTCGCCATTGGCCTCGTTGTGCTTGTCCTGGTAGCTCACCAGGTCGCGCAGGGTGAAGCCATCATGCACGGCCAGCATATTGACGCCGTGGCTGGGCTTCCGCCCGGCGAAATCGAAGATCTCCGCCGAACCGGCGACCTTGCCGGCGAGCGCGCCGATCTTGCCGTTCTCGCCACGCCAGAACTCGCGGATATCGTCGCGATAGGTGTCGTTGTGTTCCTTGAATTCCTTGCCGAACTGTCCGAGCGCATAGCCCCCCGGACCCGGATCCCACGGCTCGGCCACAAGGATGCACTGCTTGAGCACCGGGTCGGCTTTGATCTTCTGCAGCATCTCCGCATTGGGATTGAACCCCGGATCGCGCCCCAGCACGGTCGCCAGATCGAAGCGGAAACCGGAGATACCCATTTCCTCGACCCAGTAGCGCAGGCTGTCGATCACTAGGCGTTGCGTCGCCGGATGATCGCAGCGGAGCGTATTGCCTGTGCCGGTGTCGTTGACCAGATGCTGCTTCCCGTCGACTTCGACGAAGCGATAGTAGGTCTTGGCGTCGAGCCCCATCAGGCTCAGCATCGGTCCCTGCGCGTCGCTTTCGCCGGTGTGGTTGTAGACCACGTCCAGGATCACCGAGATGCCGTTCTTGCGGTAGAGGTCGGTCATCACCCGCAATTCCTGCGGCCCGCGCGGCGCCAGGCGCGGGTCGATGGCCGAATAAGCCACCGGATTATAGCCCCAAGCATTGGTCAGCCCGAGCACCGGCAGGTGCCCCTCGTCAATCCAGGCCGCGGTCGGCATGAGCTGCAGCGTATCGACGCCGATATATTTGAGGTGGTCGATCACCCGCTGCGTCGTCAGCGCCGCAATGGTGCCGCGCAGCGGACCCTGCACGCTGGGATGGCGCATGGTGTAGCCGCGCACATTCATCTCGTAGAACAGGCCCGGCGCCTTCTTGCGCGGCAGGATGTTCTCGTTGCCCAGTTCCCCGACAATAGCCTTGGGGATCAGCGGCGCCGTATCGACCGCCTCGCTGCGATCGAGCCGCAACCTCGGCGAACGCACGAAGACGCGGTCGAGCCGCTTGGCGTAAGGGTCGACCAGCAGCTTCATCGGATCGAAGAAGTAGCCCTGGTCCGGATCATAGGGCCCATCGGCCCGCAGCCCGTAGCGCGTGCCAGCCGTCAGCCCGGCAACCAGCCCGGCGCGGATATTGTCCTGATGCACGTCCAGCTCGAAGCGGTCCGTTTCCTGGTCCTGCTCGTCGTAGATCGACACCCAGATATTGGTGGCGCTCTCCGAATAGACGGCAAAGTTGACGCCCACCTCGGTCACCGTGGCGCCGAGATGGGTAATACTGCCCCCGTTGGGGACCAGCATGGGTTTCATTGGTCTTCCGATGCTAGGTGATGACGCTGGGTTCCACGCGTCCGGTACGCTGCTTGATGCCGGTGAGGTCGTCGGCCAATCCGATGAGTGATTCAAGGGCGAGTTGGGTCTCAAGATCGTGTCGTCCATCGGCAGCCTCATAGCGCTCAAGATAGAGACGCAACGTGGCTCCGACCGTGCCGGTTCCGCTCAGCCGGACAACGATCCGGGAGCCATCGGTAAAGCCGATCCTGATGCCCTGCTTGGCGCTGGTCGAGCCATCCACCGGGTCGTGGTAGGTAAAGTCGTCGGCATAGGCAACCTGCAGGTCATCGGCAAGAATTCTGCCGGCAAGCTTGGGCAGTTCCGCGCGCAGATCGTCCACCAGCTTGTTGGCAATAACGGCGTCGACCTCCTCGTAATCGTGCCGCGTGTAGTAGTTGCGCCCGTATGTCGCCCAGTGCTCGCGCACGATCTGGTCGACGCCCTGCTTGCGCGCCGCGATGATGTTGAGCCACAGCAGAACGGCCCACAGCCCGTCCTTTTCGCGCACATGGTTCGAGCCCGTGCCCGCGCTCTCCTCGCCGCAGATAGTCACACGGCCGGCATCGAGCAGGTTGCCGAAAAACTTCCAACCCGTTGGCGTCTCATGCATTTCGATACCGAGCTTTTCGGCCACCCGGTCGGCGGCGGCGCTGGTCGGCATCGACCGCGCAATGCCCGAAATGCCCGCCTTGTAGCCCGGCGCCAGATGCGCGTTAGCCGCCAGCAGAGCCAGCGAATCCGATGGCGTCACGAACCGGTTCTTGCCGATGATCAGATTGCGATCGCCATCGCCGTCCGACGCCGCCCCGAAATCGGGCCCTTCCGGCGTCATCAGCAGGTCGTGCATGTCCTTGCAATAGACCAGGTTCGGGTCGGGATGCCCGTCATTGAACGACGGCGACGGCGTACCATTGACCACCGTGCCCTTGGGCGCCCCGAGAATGTCTTCGAGAATCTTGTGGGCATAGGGCCCGGTTACCGCCGACATCGCGTCGAACGTCATGCGGAAACCCGAGGCGAACATCGCCTTGATCGCTGGGAAATCGAACAGCGTCTCCATCAGCGCCGCATAGTCGGCGACCGGATCAATCACCTCCACCACCATGCCGCCAACGGTCTGCGTGCCAATGGCGCCCAGGTTGATGTCGGCGGCGTCGACAGTCTTGTAGCTGTCGATCACCTTGCTGCGGGCATAGACCGCGTCGGTGATCTTCTCGGGCGCTGGCCCGCCATTGGAAATATTGTACTTGATGCCGAAATCGCCATCCGACCCGCCCGGATTGTGGCTGGCCGAGAGGACCAGGCCACCGAACGCCTTGTAGTGGCGGATGACATGGCTGGCGGCGGGGGTGGACAATATCCCGCCCTGCCCCACCAGCACCTTGCCGAAGCCATTGGCCGCGGCGATCCGGATCGCCTTCTGGATGGCGACGTCATTGTAGAAGCGCCCGTCGCCGCCGATGACCAGCGTCTTGCCTGCGAAACCCTCGAGGCTGTCGAAGATCGCCTGGATGTAGTTTTCGACATAGTTGGGCTGCTGATAGACAGTCACCCGCTTGCGCAGGCCCGACGTGCCCGGTTTCTGGTCGCTGTATGGCGTCGTCTTAATGGTCTGGATCGTCATTGATATTCAGCCCGGTAATGGAGGCGTAGAGGTCGGCATAGCGCGCGGCGCTGGTGTCCCAGGACACGTCCGACTTCATTCCCCGCCGTTGGATTTTCTTCCAGAGTTTGTCGTCATGATAGAGGCGCACCGTCTTGCGGAGCGCCTCGTAGAGCGCGTGGGCGCTGCCCGAGTCGAATACGACGCCCGTCGCTACCTCGGCGGCGATGGCCGCCGGATTGGCGTCGATCACCGTGTCGGCCAGCCCCCCGATCCGGCTTACCACCGGCACGCAGCCATAGCGCAGGCCATAAAGCTGCGTCAGCCCGCACGGCTCGAAGCGCGACGGGATGACGATGGCATCGCAGCCCGCCTGCATCAGGTGGCTCAGTGGCTCGTTATAGCCGTTGATGATGGCAACCTTGCCGGGGTGACGCGCTGCCACATGACGGAAACCGTCTTCGAGATAGGCCTCGCCCGAGCCCAGCACCACCAGCCGTCCGCCCAGGTCGACGAGCCCATCCACCGTCTGCAGCAGCAGGTCCATGCCCTTCTGGTCGGTCAGCCGGCTGATGACGCAGAATAGCGGCCCGTCGGAGCCGTCGAGCCCGAACTTTTCCGCCACAGCCTTCTTGTTGATCTGTCGCGTATGGATGGTGTTGGCGGAGTAGTTCTGCGCCAGTGCCGGATCCTTGGCCGGGTCCCAGGCATCGGTGTCGATGCCGTTGAGAATGCCGACCACCGTGTCGGCCCGCCCATTCAACAGCCCTTCCAGCCCCATGCCGAATTCCGGCGTGCGGATTTCGTCGGCATAGTTGGGGCTGACCGTGGTGACATAGTCGGCGCATTCCATGCCCGATTTAAGGTACGAAATGCCGCCATAATACTCGACGCCGCCCACCCCGAAGGCCTGGGGCGGCAGCCGCAGCTGGTTGAAGATCTCCGAGCCGAAGAAGCCCTTGAAGGCGATATTGTGGATCGTCATCACGGTCTTGACCGTGTCGATCGGTCCAAACTTGATGTAGGCCGGCGCCAGCCCAGACTGCCAGTCGTGGCAATGGATGACCTGGGGGCGATAGCCCTCGACCATACCCATGCCGAGTTCGGCCGCCACCCAGCTCAGGGCGGCAAACCGCTTCCAGTTGTCCGGCCAGTCCCAGCCGTCCGGACCCACATAGGGGTTGCCCGGCCGGTCATAGAGCGCCGGCGCTTCGATGACGATGACATCGAGCCCGCTGACCCGCGCCGCGATCAGCTTGGCCTGCACGCCGAACAGGTCGTCGAGTTCCTTGACCACCCGACCGCCGCTGAGCTTGCTCATGACGGCCGGATAGCCCGGAACCAGCGTCCGCATGGTCACGCCGCGGCTGCCGAGCGCCCCCGGCAGGGCGCCCGCAACGTCAGCCAGCCCGCCGGTCTTGATCAGCGGATAGACCTCGGAAGCAACCGAGAGAACTTCGATCATCTGCCCGCCAGATATTTGTTGATCATCGCCTGGGTAATCAGCGTCACGCCCTCATCCGTCCGCCGGAACCACTTGGCGTCGAATTCAGGATCTTCGCCGACGACCAGCCCTTCGGGGATGTTGACGCCGCGGTCGATGACCACCTTCTTTAGCCGCGCATTCCGCCCGATATCGCAATAGGGCAGCACCACCGCTTCATCGAGCACCGAATAGGAGTGCACGCGCGAGCCGGTCGACAGCAGCGTGCGCTGCAGATGACCACCCGAGACGATACAGTCGCCCGAGACCAGTGAATTGACGGCCGAGCCGCGTCGCCCGTCGAAGTCATGCACGAACTTGGCTGGCGGCGTGATTTCGGCATAGGTCCAGATCGGCCAATCGCGATCGTAGAGATCGAGCTGCGGCTGAATGTCGGTGAGGTCGATCGACGCCTTCCAGTAGGCATCGATGGTGCCGACGTCACGCCAGTAGCTGACCTCTTCCTTGCTCGAACGCACGCAGGAGCGCGGGAAGCGATGCGCCCATGCCGTACCGTTCTTGACGATATAGGGGATGATGTCCTTGCCGAAATCGCGGCTGGAACCCTCGGTGGCAGCGTCGCGACGCAGTTGTTCCATGAGGAACCGCGTCTCGAACACATAGATGCCCATTGAAGCCAGCGCGGTGTCCGGCTTGTCCGGAATGCCCGGCGGGTCCTTCGGCTTCTCGACGAAATCGACGACCCGGTCGCGCCCATCGACATGCATCACGCCAAAGCCTGTGGCTTCCATGCGCGGCACTTCGAGACAGCCAATGGTCACGTCGGCGCCCGTATCCACGTGCTGCCGGAGCATGATCTCGTAGTCCATCTTGTAGATGTGGTCGCCGGCCAGGATCACGATATAGCGGGCGCCGTAATCCTCGATGATGTCCATGTTCTGGTACACAGCGTCGGCCGTGCCGGCATACCACATGTCCTCGGCCACGCGCTGCGAAGCCGGCAGCACGTCGAAGCTCTCGTTGCGCTCAGTGCGCAGGAAGTTCCAGCCGCGCGACAGGTGGCGGATCAGGCTGTGCGCCTGGTATTGCGTCGCCACCGAAATGCGGCGGATGCCCGAATTGATGGCGTTCGATAGCGCGAAATCGATGATGCGCGACTTGCCGCCGAAATAGACGGCCGGCTTGGCGCGTCGATCGGTCAGTTCCATCAGGCGCGTGCCGCGCCCACCCGCCAGCACATAGGCCATGGCCTCGCGGGCCAGCGGTGACGGTACTCTGTAGTCTGCCATTCTTCTAACCCTCCACTATGCCCGTTTGCCGGGACGTATCTCACTTCCGCCGGATCAAGCCGGCTCGAATTTCAGGAACAGCGTCGATAGCGGCGGCAGGTAAACCTCGGCCTCCGCTGGCCAGTGCTGGCCCTCGACGGCATAGGCTTCCACCACACCCTGGTTTCCGGTGTTCGAACCGGCATACCAGCCTGCATCGGTATTGATGCGCTCCACCCAGTTACCCGCCAGCGGCATCGGTATCTTGTAGCCGCTGCGTGGCACTGGCGTGAAATTGCTGACCACCAGCACCGGATCGCTCCCCGGCGCCTTGCGCAGCCAGGCGAAGACCGAATTGGCGTGGTCGTTGCCGATCACCCATTCGAAGCCGTCGGGCTCGCAATCGCGCTCATGCAGCGACGGCAATTGCCGATAGGCCAGGTTGAGATCGGCGATCAGCCGCCGCATGCCCTCGTGCATGCCGGCATCGAGCAGGTACCAGTCGAGCGACTTGGCCTCGGCCCACTCCTCGCGCTGGGCGAATTCCTGCCCCATGAACAGCAGCTTCTTGCCCGGGAAGCCCCACATGAAGGCGTAGTAGGCCCGCAGGTTGGCGAATTGCTGCCAGTCGTCGCCCGGCATCTTTTCCAGCAGCGAACCCTTGCCGTGCACCACTTCGTCGTGGCTGAGCGGCAGCACGAAGTTCTCGCTGAACGCGTAGACCGTGGCGAAGGTCATGTCGTTGTGGTGGAATTTGCGATGCACGGCCTCGCGGCTCATGAAGCGCAGCGTGTCGTTCATGAAGCCCATGTTCCACTTGAAGCCGAAACCCAGCCCGCCCGTATAGGCGGGATGGCTGACCCCGGGCCAGGACGTGGATTCCTCGGCAATCATGAACGTGCCCGGATGCAGCCGATAGGCTTCCGAGTTTACCCGGCGCAGGAATTCCACCGCTTCCAGGTTCTGGTTGCCGCCGAATTTGTTGGGCACCCACTGCCCCTGCTGGCGCGAATAATCGAGATACAGCATCGAGGCGACGGCATCGACGCGCAGCCCGTCGATATGGAATTTCTCCAGCCAGTAGAGTGCGTTGTTGACGAGGAAGCTCACCACCTCGCGCCGGCCGAAATTGTAGATCGCCGTGTTCCAGTCGGGGTGATAGCCCTGCCGCGGATCGGCGTGCTCATAGAGCGCGGTGCCGTCGAAATGCGCGAGTCCATGCGCGTCCGTCGGGAAATGCGCCGGCACCCAATCGAGGATAACGCCGAGTCCGGCTTCGTGCGCCGCGTTGACGAAGCGGGCGAAGGCCGCGGGATCGCCGTGGCGCGCCGTCGGCGCATAGAGCCCCGTCGGCTGGTAGCCCCAGCTTGGATCGAATGGATGCTCGGTGATCGGCAGCAGCTCGATATGGGTGTAGCCCATATCGGCCACATAGGGCACGAGCTGCTCGGCGAGCTGGTCATAGGTCAGGAACCCGCCATCCGGCCGGCGCCGCCAACTGCCCAGATGCACCTCGTAGGTCGACATCGGCATGCGCCGCCAGTCGCGCGTCGCCCGCTCCTCGATATATTTCTGGTCCGTCCAGGTGAATTCGGTCGGATCCGGCACGACCGAGGCCGTCCGGGGGCGCAGTTCCGATTGCCGGGCAAACGGATCGGCCTTGAGCGGTTGTACGGTGCCATCGGGCCCGACGATTTCGTATTTGTAGAGCGTCCCTGTGCCCAGCACCGGGATGAACACTTCCCAGATGCCGTTCTCGAAACGCTTGCGCATCGGGTTGCGCCGACCATCCCACTCGTTGAACGGCCCGACCACGCTCACGCGCTGCGCATTGGGTGCCCACACGGCAAAATGGGTGCCATGAATACCCTCGAACGCCATCTCATGCGCGCCGAGCTTGTCGAACAGCCGCAGATGGTTGCCCTCGCCGATATAGTAGTCGTCCATCGGCCCCAGCACTGGCCCGAAGGAATAGGGGTCGTAGACATCCCATTCGCCGCCGGCATTCTTGGCGCGGTAGCGGATGGGCTGGCGTCCTTCGATGGAAACCTTGCCCTCGAAGAAGCCCGCGGCGTGGCGCGGGATCAGGTGGCCGAGCGCCACCCCATCCAGCGAATAGGCCGACACCATCTCGGCATGCGGGATGAATGCCCTGAGCACCCACTGCGCGCCGATCTCATGCAGCCCCAGAAACGCGAAGGGATTATGGTGGCGACCGGCGACGATCGCTTCCACTTCCCGTGCATCGGCTTGCCAGTCTTCTTTGGTCACACGCACGCTCCCCCGACGAAGACGTCCGCCTTCCGGCCACGCCCTCCAAACCATAATACAGCAGCCGGCTCGGTCTTCTCCGCCAGGTCTCGGCCACTGCGCACTGTCATGCTGATGCTACCGAAACACCCCAGATTTCCTGCGCATACTGTCGGATCGTTCGATCCGACGAAAAGAAGCCGACATGCGCGGTGTTGCGGATCGCCATGGCGTTCCAGCGCCGCTTGTCGTTCCAGA
This sequence comes from uncultured Devosia sp., assembly GCA_966212275.1. Lineage (GTDB taxonomy): Bacteria > Pseudomonadota > Alphaproteobacteria > Rhizobiales > Devosiaceae > Devosia. The sequence goes on along the minus strand of CBIHQV010000003.1, from coordinate 52,364 downwards.
TCGTATCCACCACCGCCTGAGCGGCGACATAGGCGTCGAAATCGCGCGCCACCATGAACCAGTCATGGTCGTAAAGCCCACCGATCAAGTCACGGTAGCGGTGCGGATCATCAGGCGAGAACACGCCCGAAGAAATCGACTCCAGCGCTTCCTTGAGCCGTGGCGAATTGTCGATCGCCGTACGCGGCACTTCGCTCTTGGCGCGCTTCTCGTTCACTTCCTCGGTGGTGAGGCCGAAGATCACGATATTGTCCGCCCCCACTTCCTTGTGCATTTCGACATTGGCGCCGTCCATCGTGCCGATGGTGATGGCGCCATTGGCCATGAATTTCATGTTGCCGGTGCCCGAGGCTTCCATGCCAGCCGTCGAAATCTGCTCTGACAGGTCGGCGGCGGGAACGATCACTTCGGCCAGGCTCACATTGTAGTTGGGCAGGAACACCACCTTGAGCAGCCCGCGCACCGCCGGGTCATTGTTGATGACCTTGGCGACGTCGTTGATCAGCTTGATGATGAGTTTGGCGTTCCAGTATCCCGGCGCCGCCTTGCCCGCGAAGATCTTAACGCGCGGCACCCAGTCCCGTTCCGGATGCGCACGAATTTCATCATACAGCGCAACAGCTTGGATGATGTTCAGCAACTGCCGCTTGTATTCGTGGATGCGTTTGATCTGCACGTCGAACAGCGCATCCGGCGACACCGTGATGCCCATGCGGTCCTTGATCAGCTTGGCCAGCTTCTGCTTGTTGGCCTGCTTGACCGCCGCGAACTGCCCCTGGAACGTCGGATCGTCCGCATGGGCGTCAAGCCCCCGCAGCAGGTCGATATTGTCGAGGAATTCCGGCCCGATCCGGTCGCTGATCAGCTTGGTCAGATCGGGGTTGCACTGCATCAGCCAGCGCCGCGGCGTAATGCCGTTGGTCTTGTTGTTGATCCGGTCCGGATAGAGCTTGTGCAGGTCCGAGAACACCGTCTGCTTCATCAGCTCGGTATGCAGCGCCGAGACGCCGTTGATCGAATGCGAGCCCACGAAGGCCAGTTGCCCCATCCGCACGCGCCGCCCACCGGCTTCGTCGATCAGCGAAACATTGGCGATCTGCGCATCGGTGAACTTGGCGCGCACCCGTGCATCGGTCAGCACGTCGGCATTGATCTGGTAGATGATCTGCATGTGCCGCGGCAGCAGCCGCTCCAGCAGCGCCACCGGCCAGCTTTCCAGCGCCTCGGGGAGCAGCGTGTGGTTTGTATAGCCGAACACACCCTTGCTCAGCTTCCAGGCGTCAGCCCACTTGATCCCGTTGTCATCAACGAGAATGCGCATCAGCTCGCATATCGAAATCGCCGGATGGGTGTCGTTGAGATGGATGGCCACTTTGTCGGGCAGCGAGCCCAGATCGCCATACTGCTGCAGATGCCGTCGCACGATGTCCTGTAGCGACGCGGATGAGAAGAAGAACTCCTGCCGCAGGCGCAATTCCTGCCCCGCCGCCGTCGAATCGGCCGGGTAGAGCACCCGGGTGATCGCTTCCGCCCGCGAGCTTTCCTCGAGCGCGCCGATATGGTCGCCCGAATTGAACTTATCGAGCAGGATGGGGTCGATCGGCTGCGCGCTCCACAGGCGCAGCGTATTCACCCGCGCCCCGCGCCAACCCACGATCGGCGTGTCATAGGCCACGGCCAGCAGATGGTCGTTGGGCCGCCATTCCTGCCGCACTTCGCCGTCCGGATCGGTCACCGGCTCCACATGGCCGCCGAAGCCGATCTCGTAGGCGCTCTCGCGCCGCTCGAATTCCCACGGATTGCCGTGCGCCAGCCATTCCTCGGGCAGCTCGACCTGCCAGCCTTCGCTCATCTCCTGGCGGAACAGCCCGTGCACATAGCGGATGCCATAGCCATAGGCAGGGATCTTCACCGAGGACATGGATTCAAGGAAACATGCCGCCAGGCGCCCCAGGCCGCCATTGCCCAGGGCCGCATCTGGCTCGAGATTGATCAGCTCACCCAGGTCGACATTGAGGTTCTTGAGCGCATCGCGCACCGGCTCGATGAGCCCCACATTGCTCATCGCATCGCGCATCAGCCGGCCGATGAGGAATTCGAGGCTCAGGTAGTAAACGCGCTTGTGCGACGTCCGCCAGGTCTCGCGGGATGACTCCATCCAGCGGTCCATCACCCGGTCGCGCACCGCCAGAATGGTCGCCGCTAGCCAGTCATGCGGCCGCGCGACAATCGGGTCCTTGCCAACCGAATAGATCAGTCTTTCGAGGATTTCGGCCTGGATGGCCTCAACTGTTCTGGCACGGGGCTCCGGCGTAGGGGCGTCGTAAACGATCGGCTGTTGCGGCATATCGCAATCCAGGTTTCATGACGATGTATTCCCCTCTAGAGACTTTAGTCTTGCACTTAATTTGGGCAGGCGGAAGCCCCCACGCGTCTCCCTTGTCCTATGCGGGCTGTTGCGGCCTTGTGACTTTTGAGGCTTCCTCCTCGGCTGCGTCGGGCGAAACCACCACCCCGCCTTCGCGGGCCTGATCGGCGGCATTCTTGAGCAGCAGGGTCCTTGCGGCGTCGAGCGCGTTGGCATCGTCGAGCAATTGCGCCTCGAACCGCAACTGATCGCGGCGCCTCACGCCCTCGATCACATCCGATATCTCTTCCTCGGTGGCGCCCAGCTCTCGAATCGCCTGCGCGCCGAATGTCAGCGACGACTCAAACATTTCGCGAAGCTGGTAGTCGACGCCGAGGCGCGTGAGTTCGATCGCATGCACGCGGTCGAAGGCGCGTGCCATGACCTTGACCAGCGGGAACTCGTCGCGGAACAGCTCCGCGATCCGCGTCGCCGCCGCCTTGTCATCGATGCAGATCAGCACCAGGTCGACATTGCCCGCTCCGGCAGCGCGCAGAATATCGAGCCGCGCCCCGTCGCCATAATAGATCTTGAACCCGAACTGGGCCGCGACGCGGATCATCTCGGTGTCATTGTCGATGATCGACAGCCGATGCCCCTGGCCGATAAGGGCCTGGCTTGCGATCTGCCCGAAGCGGCCAAAGCCGATGACCAGGATGCGCTCGCTGAGCCCATCCACCTCTTCGACGCCCTCCATCGACTGGGCCTGCTTGGGCAGCACGAAACGGAGGCCGATGATGAAAAACGGCGTCAGCACCATCGAGACGATCACCGTGGCGGTGAAAATCGCATTGGTCGGCCCGTCGATGATCCCGGCGGCGACGGCCGTCGTATAGAGCACGAAGGCGAATTCGCCGCCCTGCCCCATCAGCACCGCCCGCTCCAGCGCCTCCGCATGGCTCGATCGCAGCACCCGCGCAATGACATAGATGGCGGCCGCCTTGACCACCATATAGGCGGCCACGCTCATCGCGATGATCGGCCAGCTTGCAGCGACGATACCCAGATCAAGCGACATGCCGACGGCGAGGAAGAACAGCCCGAGCAGGATGCCGCGGAAGGGCTCGACGTCGGCTTCCAGTTGGTGCCGGAAGGTGGAGGTCGAGAGCAGCACGCCCGCCAGGAACGCGCCCATGGCCATGGACAGCCCACTGGCCTGGAACAACAGCGCTGCGCCAAGCACGACCAGGAGGGCCGCAGCCGTCATCACCTCGCGCAGCTTGCTCGAGGCGAGCAGCGCGAAGAACGGGTTCATCACGCGCTGGCCCATGAAGATCAGCAGCAGCACCGCGCCGATCGGGGCTGCAATGCTGAGCACCCGGGCAATCACATCCACGTCCTCGCCGGTATGCGGGGCGAGAATCGCGACGATAGCGAGCAGCGGCACGATGGCGAGGTCTTCGAGCAGCAGGATCGACACCATGCGCTGGCCACCATCGGTAGCCAGCTCGCCGCGCTCGCCCAGGATCTGCATGACGATGGCGGTCGAGGTCAGCACGAAGCCCATGCCGAAGATGAAGGCGACGACAGGCGCGAAGCCGAGCAGCACGCCGACCCCGGTCAGCAGCGCGCCGCAGGTGGCAACCTGAATGAGCCCCAGGCCGAAAATCTGCTTGCGCAGCGCCCAGAGCTTGGCCGGCTCCATTTCGAGCCCGATAATGAAGAGGAACATCACCACGCCCAGCTCGGCCGTGGTCAGCACCGATTCGGGATCGTTGATGAGCCCGATGCCCGACGGTCCGAGCAACAGGCCCGCAGCCAGATAGCCCAGTACCGAGCCCAGCCCGATGCGCTTGAACAGCGGCACCGCGATGACGGCCGCTGCCAATAGCGCCACGACCGGTATCAGGTCCACGCCATGCGCGGCCGCTTCTACCGCATGTCCAGCAACTTCACCCGCCACAAGAGTCTCCGCACTCGATCCAGGTGCCGACTCTTTCGTTCCCAGCGCAGCCCGTCAAGCCGCGCTGGTCGCATGATTGCCCTACGTCGCCGTTTGTACGCCGCTCGGGGCGGTCCCTTCGGGGGGCTCGAAGCGCTCTTCCTTGCGCTTTGCCTCGGGGGTCTCGGCCTGGGCTTCCTCCGCCTGTTCGCGGATAGCCCGTGCGGTATTGGCCAGCAGTTCGTCCCGGTCGGTCATGTTGCGCGTCCGGCGCACCGGCCGGCTCGGCACCAGCGGCTTGCTGGGCAGCATATGGGCCAGCACCGAGGTAGCGATCAGCAGGGTCGGCACGGCCACGAGGCCCCCCACCGGTCCCCAGGCCCACAGCCAGAAGGTGATGGAGAGGAAAATCAGGAAGGGATTGAGCGTCATGGTTCGGCCGATGAAATGCGGCGTCACGATCTGCCCTTCGACGAAATTGATCGCGAGATAGCAGCCCACCGGTAGCAGCACATTTTCCAATCCGGTCTGCGTCCCCAACCCCACCGCCAGCAGCACCAGCATCATGACGCCCTGGCCGACATAGGGGATATAATTGAGCACCGCGGCCATGCCGCCCCACAGCAGAGGCGACGGCATGCCGATGGCCCACATCACGAGCGACACGGCGCAGCCGACACAGGCATTGATGAAGGTGATGGAGAGCAGGAACCGGCTGACCTTGGCTTCGACATCTCGAAACACATGCGCCGTCCGCCAGCGCATGCGCCGACTGACACAGAGCGACAGCACCGAGATGCGGATATGGTCCCGCGTCGCCACGAAGAAATAGAGGCTGGCGAGGAAGATCAGGATCTGCGCCAGGATGGCCGGTGCCAGCATCGCCACGCCGATCACCTGGCCGCCGTCTTCGACCGTCACCGCCATCGCGGTGTCGCTGCCAAAGATCGAGCTGACCTGTTCCTGGAACGACCCGACGGCCTCGAGCGGACCCTCCAGCGTCGCGAGCTGCTGCTGCAGCTTGTTCCAGATCATCGGGGCCCTGGCCACCCATTCCGAAAGCGGCACCGCGAACAGCACGACGCCGCCAGCGATAACCCCGATCAGCATGAGGACGACGATGCCGGCCGAAAGAGCGGGCGGTATCCCGACCCGCTCGACCCGGTCGGCGACCGGTCCGAACATCAGGCCGATAACAATCGCCAGCGTTACCGGCGCGAGGAAGACCTGCCCCGCCTGCAGGGCGAGAAGCAGTGCGAGAAAGCCGACGAACACCATCGCGATGCGCGCAGCATTGGCTGTCACGCGCTCGAATTGGCTTTCGCTCATGTCTGTGGGAGCCGCTACCTTGGCTTGGCGTGCCATGTCGTTTCCATGCTTGGGACCCCTCGCGCTTCGGTAACGTGGGACAGATGCAAACGTTCCGTTGAGCAAGCTGGCTCAGGGCAGTCGACCACAGTCGCCCCAGCCGGTAGTGTGCCGACCGGATTCGTCTTCCTGCCAGGGTCATTTCATGCCGCGAAAAATCATCATCGATACCGATCCCGGCCAGGACGACGCCGTCGCCATTTTGCTGGCGCTGGCCTCACCCGAAGAGCTTGACGTGCTGGGCATCGTCGCCGTCGCCGGCAATGTGGGCCTGCACTACAACGCCACCAATGCCCGCAAGGTCGTCGAGCTCTCCGGCCGTCGCGAGGTGCCCGTCTATGCCGGCTGCGCGCGCCCCATGCGCCGCCACCTGGTGACCGCCGAGCATGTGCATGGCGAAACCGGCATGAACGGCCCCGACCTGCCCGATCCGACGATTCCGCTGCAGGAGCAGCACGGCGTCGACTACATCATCGAAACCCTGATGGCGTCCGAGCCCGGCAGCATCACCCTCTGCACGCTCGGGCCGCTGACCAATATCGGCATGGCGCTGGTCAAGCAGCCGGCCATCGCCGAACGCATCGCCGAAATCGTCATGATGGGCGGCGCCTATTTCGAGGTCGGCAACATCACCCCGGCAGCCGAATTCAACATCTATGTCGATCCAGAGGCCGCCGACGTCGTGCTGCGCTCGGGCGTGCCGATCACCATGCTGCCGCTCGATGTGACCCACCAGATCCAGTCGACCCCCGAGCGTCTTGCCGCCATGTTCGGCCTGGGCAACAAATCGAGCAAGGCGGTCTACGAGATGCTGACCTTCTCGGAGACCTTCGACCTGCAGAAATACGGCTGGGCCGGCGCCCCGCTGCACGACCCCACCGTGATCGCCTACCTGCTGCAGCCCGATCTCTTCGAAGGCCGCCACTGCAACGTCACCGTCGAAACGGCGAGCGACCTTACCGTCGGCATGACCGTCGCCGACTATTGGCACGTCACCGGCAAGGTGCGGAACGTCAACTACCTCCGCAACGGCGACGCCGACGGCTTCTTCGCCCTGCTGCTGGAGCGCCTGGCGCGACTGCCCTAGTCACTTTGCGACGAGCCTACCCCAACCACCGTGTCATTCCGGCGCACGCCTAAATCCATGTCGTGGTCATCTGCGACACCCAGCGTATGGGGCGTTCACCCGCATGGATCCTGGCCTTCGCCGGGATGACATCGCAGATGGGAGGCGACCCCGGCGCAAGCACAGCGCCCACCCCGACAAAACTTATCCCCGCCCTCGCGCCCTCCCGCATACTCCGTCCTATCCCCGCCAACACGCGGCCCCGACGCAGGGTCGGGTGGGGAGACTGGAGACGGGGGCGCCCGTTTGGCCTGGGCAGAAAGTCGGCGACTACGCTTGCAATACAGCGTGCTCGATACCGGACCCGGTGAGGAAACTCCAGATCGTGACGGGCGGCCATTGGTCCGTTCTATGTCGACAGTTCTTGGCCCAATGGCCGCCCCTTGCGCTCCGTGCAACCGCGACGCCATCCGGCCGGGCGGCATTTCGTGTTGCCGGCTGGCTTGGCAATCACCCTGCCCGAGCCTATTCTCCGCCTCCCAACCGAGACCGACGCCATGGACCTTTTCACCCTCGCCACCTTCACCATTGCCTATGCCATCGCGGTGCTGGTCCCCGGGCCGGGTGTCGCGGCCGTGGTTGCGCGCGCCCTGGGCGGCGGCTTCAAGGGTGCATTCCCCATGGTGCTGGGCATCCTGGCCGGCGATCTGGTCTATTTCGTTTTCGCGGTCTTTGGCCTTGCCGCCATTGCCACCTGGTTCGGCCCGGTCTTCGTGATCGTCCGCTGGGCCGGCGCCGCCTACCTGCTCTATATCGCCTATAAGTTCTGGACCGCCCGCCCGGGCAGCGAGCAGATGAAGCCCAAGAACGAGGATGGCTGGCGCACATTCCTGGCCGGCTTCTCGCTGACCATGGGCAACCCCAAGACCATCGTCTTCTACCTGGCCATCCTGCCCACGGTGATCCCGCTCGACCAGATGAACCCGGTCGCCTTTGCCGAACTCACCTTCATCGTGGTCGTCGTCCTGCTGATCATCGGCTGCGGCTATGCCTGGCTGGCCTCGGCCGCCCGCGAAATGTTCAAGAGCCCGCGCGCCCTCGGCCGCCTCAACAAGACCGCCGGCGCCATGATGGCAACCGCCGCCGGCCTCGTCGTCTGGCAGCACTGACCTTCTACCACCGAACCATCTTCGGCTCAGGCTGAGTCGAAAATGGCGGCCCGCGAGAACCGGACCGGAGCGTACTTGAGTACGTGGGGACCGGAAGCACAGAGGGCTGCCATTTGCAGGCCAGCCTCAGCCGAAAATCGGACGAAGCTCGATTTCGCCCTCCCAGCCCGGCCAGTGCTCGGTATGGAGGTTCGCGAACCGCGTCGTCCATTCCAGCGCCTCGGCCTTTGTCGGCAGGTCATAGACCGCATAGCCACCGACCAGTTCCTTGCTCTCGGCAAAAGGGCCGTCGGTGACGATCACCTTGACCTGGCGGATGGCGACGAAGGCGCTATCGTCCTTGCCCATCAGCCCGCCCTGGGTCACCAGAACGCCTGCCGCTTCCGCATCGGCGCCGAGCTGACCGATCGCCTGCATCAGCGCCATCGGCGGGGCGCCCACCCCGGCCTTCGTCGTCTTGACCAATGTCATGAACTTCATCGTCCTTCCCTCCCACTACAGGCCAGCCTGCCCATACTGACGTGACGGACGAGGCGGCGCAAATTCGACATCCCATCGAGCCTGATCAAGGCTTGTGCATCTCTGGGTAAAAACCAGCCTATGCATAATTTTTGCGCAGTTTGACGTTCGATTGGGCGGTCAACCGGATCAATCCGGAAAAGACGGACAGACAACCCACCCGCCTAATCCCTTGCTTTTGCTATTCAAAATCGCCGGAGGCCGATTTGGCACGCTTCATGCTTTGATGTAGCTGCGGCACCCCCTTGGGTGTCATCGGTTTCGGTGTCCAATGCTGGGCGCCACTTCAGGCAGAGCTGCCAACTGACACGCGTTTCGGTCCCCGGGCCGAGCGAGGTCGGTTGGCAGCTTTTTTGTTTCGCGCTGGTAGCAGCGGCAGGTGGAGAGACACGGATGGCAGAACGACTCGTCATCATTGGTAACGGTATGGCCCCGGGGCGCATGCTCGAATATCTGTTCGAGGCGGCGCCCGGCCAGTTCGACGTCACCATCTTCAACGCCGAACCGCGCGTGAACTACAATCGCCTCATGCTTTCGCCCGTGCTGTCGGGCGAAAAGACCTATGAGGACATCATCACCCATGGTGATGACTGGTACGCCGCCAACAACGTCACCCTGCACAAGTCCTCGCCGGTCACCCTGATCGACCGCGACGCCCGCCGCGTCGTCTCGACCAACGGCATCGTCGCCGACTACGACAAGCTGGTCATCGCCACCGGCTCGAGCCCCTTCATCCCGCCCGTGCCGGGCCATCAACTGCCAGGCGTGGTCACCTATCGTGACCTCGACGACGTCGACAAGATGCTGGCCGTCGGCGCCGGCTGCAAGGTCGTGGTCATCGGCGGGGGCCTGCTGGGTCTCGAAGCCGCCGCCGGTCTCAAGATGCAGGGCATGGACGTTACCGTGCTCCACCTGATGCCGACCCTGATGGAGCGCCAGCTCGATCCCGCCGCCGGCTATCTGCTGGAGAAGGCTTTCAAGGATCGCGGCATCACCGTCATCACCAAGGCCAATACCAAGCAGGTGCTGGGCACCGAATGCGTCGAAGGCGTTGAGCTCAACGACGGCACCATCATCGATTGCTCCATGGTCGTGATGGCCGTGGGTATCCGCCCTGCCTCGGGCCTTGCCAAGGCCGCCGGGCTCGCCGTCAACCGCGGCATCGTCGTCGACGACCAGTTGCGCACCGACGACCCCCACATTTTCGCCCTGGGCGAATGCGCCGAACACCGCGGCACCTGCTATGGCCTCGTCGCCCCGCTCTACGAAATGGGCGAAGTGCTGGCCAAGACCCTGGCCGCCCAACCGGCCGCCTATCAGGGCTCGGTCACCTCGACCAAGCTCAAGGTCACCGGCATCGACCTCTTCTCGGCCGGCGATTTCGGCGAAGGCGAGGATCGCGAGGAAGTCGTGCTCCGCGACGCCAGCGCCGGCGTCTACAAGCGCCTGGTGTTGCAGAACAACCGCATCATCGGCGCCGTGCTCTACGGCGAAACCGCTGACGGCCCGTGGTATTTCGACCTGCTCAAGCGCGGCGTCGATACCGTCGAGATGCGCGACACGCTGATTTTCGGCCAGGCCTATCAGGGCGGCTCGCCGCTCGACCCCATGGCCGCTGTCGCCGCCCTGCCCGACGAAGCCGAAATCTGCGGCTGCAACGGCGTGTGCAAGGGCAAGATCACCGGCGCCATCACCGGCAAGGGTCTCAACACCCTCGACGGCGTCCGCGCCCACACCAAGGCCTCCGCCTCCTGCGGTTCGTGCACCCATCTGGTCGAGCAACTGCTCCACGTCACGCTCGGCGACGCCTACAACCCGGCCGCCGTCTCGCCCATGTGCCCTTGCACCGAATATGGCCATGACGACGTCCGCCGCCTGATCATCGCCAAGGGCCTCAAGTCCATCCCGGCCGTGATGCAGGAGCTGGAGTGGAAGACCTCCTGCGGCTGCGCCAAGTGCCGCCCGGCGCTAAACTATTACCTCGTCTCCGATTGGCCGGGCGAATACGAGGATGATGGCCAGTCGCGCTTCATCAACGAGCGCGTCCACGCCAACATCCAGAAGGACGGCACCTATTCGGTGGTCCCGCGCATGTGGGGCGGCATGACCAATCCCAAGGAACTGCGCGCCATCGCCGATGTCGCCGACAAGTTCCAGATCCCGGCGGTCAAGGTCACCGGCGGCCAGCGTATCGATCTGCTCGGCGTCAAGAAGGAAGACCTTCCCGGCGTCTGGGCCGATCTTAATGCCGCCGGCATGGTTTCGGGCGCCGCCTATGCCAAGGGCCTGCGCACGGTCAAGACCTGCGTCGGTTCGGACTGGTGCCGCTTCGGCACCCAGGACTCCACTGGCCTCGGCATTCGCATCGAAAAGTTCATGTGGGGCGCCTGGACCCCGGCCAAACTCAAGCTCGCCGTCTCCGGCTGCCCGCGCAACTGCGCCGAAGCCACCTGCAAGGACATCGGCGTCATCTGCGTCGACAGCGGCTACGACATCCACTTCGCCGGCGCCGCCGGTCTCGACATCAAGGGCACCGAGCTGCTCTGTCATGCCGATACCGAGGACGAGGCGCTCGAGATCATCGTCGCCCTCACCCAGCTCTATCGCGAGCAGGGCCGCTACCTCGAACGCATCTACAAGTGGGCCAAGCGCGTCGGCACGCCCTCCATCCTCGCCAATGTCGTCGCCGACAAGGAAAAGCGCCGCCACTACTACGAGCGCTTTGTCTATTCGCAGACCTTCGCCCAGGTCGATCCGTGGGAAGAGCGCGTCAACGGCAAGGACGCACACGAATTCGCCGCCATGGCCGAATTCGGCATGCCCGTAGCAGCAGAATAGGGAGAGCATTCATGAGCGACTGGATCGAGATCGGCACCATCGACGCCATCCCCCGCCGCGGCGCCCGCTGCGTCAACACCCCGGCCGGCAAGATCGCGGTGTTCCGCACCCAGGAAGACCAGGTTTTCGCCATCGAGAACCGCTGCCCCCACAAGCATGGACCGCTCAGCGAAGGCATCGTGCACGGCGCCTCGGTCACCTGCCCGCTGCACAATTGGGTCTTCGACCTCGCCACCGGCAAGGCCACGGGCGCCGACGAGGGCCAGGTCAAGACCTACCCCATCGACCTGGTCGATGGCCGCATCTTCATGGCGTTCACGGCCGATCTGGTCGCCGCTGAATAATCGCCTGCCATCAACAAAGAGCCGCAGGCAGCGCCTGACGGTAGGGAGAGGAAATGGCCTACGTCATACCGACCGAATACGTGACCAAGATGATCGACGCCGGCGAGGCCAAGGTCTTCATGTCCACGCGCGATACCCTGGTCCGCGCCTATATGGCCGGCGCCATCCTCACGATTGCCGCGGCCTTCGCCGTCACCATCAACGTCAATACCGGCCAGCCGCTGGCCGGCGCCATCCTGTTCCCGGTCGGCTTCTGCCTACTGTATTTGATGGGTTTTGACCTGCTAACCGGCGTCATGACGCTGGTGCCGCTCGCGCTCATCGACAAGCGCCCGGGCGTCACCATTCAGGGGGTGCTGCGCAACTGGGGCCTGGTCTTTGTCGGCAACTTCGCCGGCGCCTTCACCGTCGCCGTCTTGTGGCAATCACCTTCACCTTCGGCTTCAGCCAGGAGCCCAATGCGGTCGGCCAGGCCATCGGCCATATCGGCGAGGGCCGTACCGTCGGCTATGCCGAACATGGCGCCGCCGGCATGCTGACCCTGTTCATCCGCGGCGTGCTCTGCAACTGGATGGTCTCGACCGGCGTCGTCGCGGCCATGATGTCGACCTCGGTTTCCGGCAAGGTCATCGGCATGTGGATGCCCATCATGCTGTTCTTCTACATGGGCTTCGAGCATTCCATCGTGAACATGTACCTGTTCCCTTCGGGCCTCATGCTGGGTGGCAAATTCTCGATCATGGACTACCTGATCTGGAACGAGATCCCGACCATTGTCGGCAACTTCGTCGGCGGCTTTGTCTTTGTCGGCCTGGCGCTCTACCTTGCCCATTCCCGCACGACGAGCAAGAAAGCCGCGCCCTCCGCCGGCAAGTTCGTTCCTGCGGAGTAACATTCCGGGCGCTACGCAATGCGGGGCGCCCCTTCCATCCGGGAGTGCCATGAGCGCCGGCCTCGCCATCTCCCTCGGACAACATTCCGACAAGGGCCGCAAACCGGCCAATCAGGATTTCTATGGCGCGCTGATCCCGGCCCAGCCGGCGCTCGACCTCAAGGGCATCGCCATCGCTTTGGCCGACGGCATTTCTTCGAGCGATGTCAGTTCCATCGCCGCCCAGACCGCGATCAAGAGCTTCCTCACCGACTATTACGGCACCTCGGATTCCTGGCCGGTCAAGACCGCCGCCCATCGCGTCATCGCAGCCACCAATGCTTGGCTGCACGCCCAGACCCGCGCTCGCCAGGCCGACGATGTCGATAGCGGCTATGTCTGTACGCTGAGCGTATTGGTGCTGAAGTCGCGCGCCGCCCACATCTTCCACATCGGCGATTCACGGGTCTATCGCCTGGCCGGCCGCTCGCTCGAGCAACTGACGGTCGATCATCGCGTCGCGGCCACCGGCAACCACTTCTATCTCGGTCGTGCCCTTGGCATTGGCGGCAATGTCGAAGTCGACTACCGCAGCGTTCCGGTCGGCGTCGGCGACATCTTCGTGCTCACCACCGACCCAATCCGGCCTTTGCCGCCCTGCCGCCCAGGTCGCTACTGGTGCGCAACCCGGTGCTGTTCTGGCAATTGCTGTCGCTGGCACTGGCTGGCGCGGTGGTTGTGCTGCTGGCGTTGTTGCTGGGCCGCTGAGCGGCCCAGCCGCCTACTTCATGGTCGGCATCTGGAATTCGGCGCCGTCCTTGATGCCGCTCGGCCAGCGGGCCGTGACGGTCTTGGTCTTGGTCCAGAACCGGATCGAGTCCGTGCCATGCTGGTTGAGGTCGCCGAAGGCGCTGGCCTTCCAGCCGCCAAAGCTGTGATAGGCGAGCGGCACCGGCACAGGCACGTTGATCCCCACCATGCCGACATTGACCCGCGCCGCGAAGTCGCGCGCCGCGTCGCCGTCGCGGGTGAAGATCGCCGTGCCGTTGCCATAAGGGTTGTCCATGGTGAGCTTGAGCGCATCCTCATAGGTCTTGGCGCGCACCACCGACAGCACCGGCCCGAAGATCTCTTCCTTGTAGATATCCATCTCTGCCGTGACATCGTCGAACAGCGTCGGCCCGACAAAGTAGCCACTCTCATAGCCCTGTAGCGAGAAGCCCCGGCCATCAACGGCCAGCGTGGCGCCCTGGGCGATACCGGATTCCACCAGCGCCGCGATGCGATCCTTGGAGGCCTTGGTGATGACGGGGCCCATTTCGCTGGCCTTGTCGATCGCCGGACCAACCTTGAGCTTTTCAATGCGCGGCTTGAGCGCGGCGACGATCCGATCGGCCGTCTCGTTGCCTACGGGCACCGCGACCGAAACCGCCATGCAGCGCTCGCCGGCCGAGCCGAAGCCGGCCCCCATCAGGGCATCGGCGGCCTTTTCCATGTCCGCGTCGGGCATGATGACCATGTGGTTCTTGGCGCCGCCAAAAGCCTGCACGCGCTTTCCTTCGCTTGCCGCCGTTGCATAGACGTAGCGCGCGATCGGCGTGGAGCCAACAAAGCTCACAGCGCCGATCTGGTCGTGATGCAGGATGCCGTCGACCACGGCCTTGCCGCCATGCACGACGTTGAGCACACCCTTGGGCAGTCCGGCCTCGATGGCCAGTTGCGCCAGCTTCACCGGCACGGACGGATCGCGCTCGGATGGCTTGAGGATGAAGGCATTGCCGGCGGCGATGGCCGGCGACAGCATCCACAGCGGGATCATGGCCGGGAAGTTGAACGGGGTGATGCCCGCGCCAATGCCGACCGGCTGGCGCAGGGAATACATGTCGATCCCCGGCCCTGCCCCATCGGTGAACTCACCCTTGAGCAGATGCGGCGCACCGGCGACGAATTCGGCGACCTCGAGGCCGCGCAGGATATCTCCCTTGGCGTCTTCCACGGTCTTGCCATGCTCGGCGCTGAGCAGTTCGGCCAGCGCATCCATGTCCCGGTTGATCAGGGCCACGAAGTTGAAAAAGACGCGCGCCCGGCGCTGCGGATTGGTGGCGGCCCACTTTGGCTGGGCGGCGGCGGCTGACGCCACGGCGGCATCGAGATCGGCCTTCGTCGCCAGCGCCACACGCGCCTGCACCTCGCCCGTCGCCGGATTGAATACATCCTGGAATTCGGCGCTGTTGCCCGAGGTTTCGACGCCGTCGATGAAATGGCCGATAGTGCGCATGAGGCTCTCCCTTGTTGGCGAACACTCTTGGCGCTACAACTTGCGCATCGCAACGCGATAGATTTCGCATCTGTTGTGCAGGAATTGATGTACGATGAACTGGGATGACGTCCGCATCTTCCTCGCCGTTGCCCGGCACGGCCAGATTCTGGGCGCAGCCAAGGCGCTGGGCATCAACCACGCCACCGTCGCCCGGCGCCTCACCGCACTCGAACTGGCGCTGGGCAGCAAGCTGTTCACCCGCAAGACCAATGGCTCGGACCTGTCGGGCGACGGCGAGCGCTTCCTCGTGCATGCCGAGCGTATGGAAAGTGCCATGCTGGCGGCGCAGGAGGCGACCGGCGCCGATAGTCTCATCGAGGGCACCGTGCGCGTGGGCGCACCAGACGGCTTCGGCGTCGCCTTCCTCGCGCCACGCCTGGGCGAGCTTGCCGAACGTCACAAGGGCCTGCGCATCGAGCTGGTGCCAGTGCCGCGGGCCTTTTCGCTCTCCCGCCGCGAGGCCGATATTGCCGTGACCCTGGAACGACCGCGCGAAGGCCGGCTCGTCGCCCGCAAGCTGACCGACTACAGGCTCGGGCTTTATGCCGCGCGCGCCTATCTCGAGGCGCATGGCACGCCGCAAACGCTCGACGACCTCGCGAGCCATCGCCTCGTCGGCTATGTCGAAGACCTGCTCTATACGGCCACGCTCGACTACACCGCCGAGTTCCTCAAGGGCTGGCGCTCAAGCCTCGCTGTGTCGTCGGCCATGGGCCAGACCGAGGCCGTGCGCGCCGGTGCCGGCATCGGCATCCTCCACGCTTTCATGGCCCGGCCCGACGCCAATCTCGTGCCCGTGTTGCCACAGCACACGCTGACGCGCAGCTACTGGACCGTCGTCCACGAAGACCTGCGCGCGATCCGCCGTGTCAGCACTGTGGCCGAATTCCTGAACGATATCGTCAGGCGCGATCAGTCCATCTTCTAGCCGGCACTCCAGATGTCGCGCACCAGCGTCTGCATCTGCAGGGACTCGCTCCACCGATCGGTGAGGTCGCGACCGTCGGCGCCCGCGATGGCATAGGGTTGTGGGCCCAATTCGCAGACGAAGGTCAGCTCAGCATCATCAGCCGCCCGCCGACGCCAACTGGCAAAACCGCGCGCCCACCAGGCGGCGAACTGATCCAGATAGGGCTTATGCTGGGCAAAGCTCAGGGGCAGTTGCACCTGGCCGCTGCCCGCGACCCGGCCGTGGAAGGCCCAGACCCGCTCGAGAATCTGGTTGATCTGCGCGTCGGTCTCCGCCGACACCGGCAATTCCACCTCGCGCGCCACCACATAATGCGAGAGATCGCCCAGCAACTTCACATCGGGCACGGCGTCGAGCAGATCGAGCGTGAACAGCAGGTCATTGGTCAGCCGACCGCGATGGGTCTCGACATAGACCGGGAAGTCGACCTGCGCGATGAGGCCATGGAGCCGTTCGAGGATGCGCACCCCCTCGGCCAGGGTTCGCGGCCGCATGTTGAGCTGCAGGTTCAGATGATGGAGGCCATGCTTGGTGCCCCGCTCCAGTGCCCGCGGGAGCTGATCGAGATCGGTTGGAAGGCAGAGGCCTTCGACGACCAGTCCCTCCGCGCGGGCGAGTTCGGAACTCCGGCGGGCCGTGTCGTCGTCCTGCCACAGCGTGCCAAAGCCGTCAAAGCCGGCGCCCTTGATCAGGGCCACATTGTCCTCAAGCGACCGCTCAGCCGGAGCATCGCGGAGATTTTGCATCGCCCACAGCGATTGCAGCACCAGCAGTTTCTGCATCGTCACACTCCCGTCTCGACCCAGCGCTGCTCCCGATGGCTCTGCGCCATGGCATGCACCGCCCGCTCGATACCGAGGCCAGTATCGAAATCAATCACCCGCGCCGGCTCGCCCGCAATGGCCCGCAGCAGTTCGTGGCACTCGATGATCTTGAGATCGTTGAAGCCCAGGCCGTGTCCGGGCGCCGGAATGAAGCGATCGTAGGGCGCGTGCTGCGGCCCGGTCAGGATGGTGCGGAAGCCCTGTTCGGTCGGCTTGTCCGATGTCACGTAGAGCTGCAGCTCGTTGAACCGCTCCTGGTCGAAGACCACGGTCCCCTTGCTGCCGAATATCTGCAGCGCGATGCGGCCCTTGCGGCCCCAGGCCGAACGGCTGAGCGCCATCACCCCACTTATCCCCTCACCCAGTTCGAACAGTACACTGGCAATATCGAAGGTTTCGACTTCGCGCCGGCCACCGTCTTTGGTCGGACGATCGGCATAAGGTTTGGAAAGATGCGCGAACACCTTGGTCACCGGCCCGAACAGCACCTGCAGCAGGCTCAGCGGATGCACGCCGAAATCGTCGAGTGCGCCATAGCCGGCGCTGGCTTCGCTCTTCCAGTAGAACAGAGCTTCGGGATCGGCCATGAAGTCCTCGTCCATCTCGAAGCGGACATGGTTGACGGTGCCGATCGTGCCATCGGAGAGAATGGCCCCGATCTGCCGCACCAGCGGGTTCTGGATGTAGTTGTAGCCCAGGATTGCCACCTTGCCCGAGGCTTTGGCTGCCGCCGCCATGCGCTCGGCATCGGCAAGCGCCACGGCCATCGGCTTTTCGCACCACACATGCTTACCCGCTTCGAGCGCCGCGATGGCCATCTCGGCATGGAAGGCATTGGGCGTGGTCACCGACACGACGTCCACGTCCGGATCGGCGACAAGCTCCCGCCAATCGCCCGTCGCCTTGGCAAAGCCGAACTCATCGGCCTTCTTGCGCGCGATATCCCCGCTCACCTCGGCCAAGTGGACAAGCGCAGGGCGCGGCCCATCGCCGAACACCGCCTTGACCCCGTTCCAGGCCAGCGCGTGGCACTTTCCCATATAGCCCGTGCCGATCAGGCCGATGCCGATTGAGGTTTTCATTCCGTCCTCCACACTGCTCGAACTGAATAGTCCATGCATTCCATTTTCGGAACAGGCTTTCTGGCGCCGCTTGATTGCTGCTCGATATTGGGGATTATGAGCACCAACAGCGAGAGCACGCCATGTCCGAGACCACAGCCAAGCAGCAGCCCCCGCAGGATTTCGACGCCTTGCGGACGACGATCCTGGAACGCAAGGGCGATTTGCCCAAGCGGCTGACCCAGGTCGCGGTCTATGCCCTTGATCATCCTGACGAAATCGCCTTCGGCACCGCCGCCAGCATCGCGCTATCGGCCGATGTGCAGCCCTCGACGCTGGTGCGTTTCGCGCAGCATTTCGGCTTTGACGGCTTTTCCGGCCTGCAACTGCTGTTCCGCGCCCGCCTGCGCGAGCGCACCTCGTCCTATGAGGAACGCCTGCGCATCCTGGAGCAGGATGGCGCGGCGCTGGCGGAAAGCACCACCATTTTCAATGGCTTCACCGCGGCGGCGCATCGCTCGATCGATGCCATTTCGGCAGCCGTCGAGCCCGATGCCTTCGAGCGCGCGGTAACGCTGCTGGCCGGGGCCGAGACCATCTACCTCATCGCCAAACGCCGCTCCTACCCGATCAGCAGCTACATGGCCTATGCCTTCGGCAAGCTGAAGGTGCGATGCCAACTGGTGGGGACTTCGGCCGGCATCGACGATGACTTGCTGGCCATGGCGACGCCGCGCGATGCCGCCTTTGCCGTCAGCTTTTCGCCCTACGCTTCCGAAAGCGCCGCCCAGGCTCGCACGATGGCGTCGCGCGGCATTCCCGTGGTGTCGCTCACCGATTCGGCCTTCTCGCCGCTGGCGGAATGTTCCCGCGAATGGTTCGAAGTGGTCGAGGCCGACCATGCCGGTTTCCGCTCGCTGTCCGCCAGCATGGCTTTTGCCATGGCACTCACCGTCAGCATCGCCGAGAAGCGACGCGCGGCTGAGCGCAAAGCGCCGCACCGATGAACGACTTTTGAATGCGCACCGGCGAATTCTGAACGGCCTCAACGAATTCCGCGCGTGGAATGAACATTCCATATTGACGAATGACCGGAACCCAGATTTCATAATGGGTACCAGCGCTCCGGCGGCCGGCTTGTGATTTTCCCGCATCATGCGGCAAGATTGCCTGCACTTTGCTTGCTTCACGCTGGATCATTCACACCGGCCCGGGGCCGTAGGGAGGATTGCCGTGACGAACGCGCACCCCGATGACGGGACGAAAACTCTCGACGTCATCACCATTGGACGCGCTTCGGTCGATCTCTACGGCCAGCAGATCGGCACGCGCCTCGAAGATATCGGCAGCTTCGCCAAATCGGTCGGCGGCTGCCCCACCAATATCGCCGTGGGGACGGCGCGCCTGGGCCTGAAATCGGCGCTGATCACCCGCGTCGGCAATGAGCAGATGGGCTGCTTCATCCGCGAGCAGCTCGGCCGCGAGGGCGTCGAGACCTCAGGCATCGCCACCGACCCGGATCGCCTCACCGCCCTGGTCCTGCTGTCGGTCGAGGCCGAGGGCGTGTCGCCCATGATCTTCTACCGCACCGACTGCGCCGACATGGCGCTCGACGAGAGCAATATCGATGAAGCGCTGATCGCCTCGGCGCGGTCCATTGTCGTCACCGGCACGCATTTCTCGCGCCCCAATAGCGAGGCGGCGCAGAAGAAGGCCATCCGCCTCGCCAAGGCCCATGGCGCCCGCGTCGCCTTCGATATCGACTACCGCCCCAATCTCTGGGGCCTGGCCGGGCATGAAGCCGGCTTCTCGCGCTATGTGGCGTCCGACGTCGTTTCGCAGAAATACAAATCCATCCTGCCCGATTGCGATCTCATCGTCGGCACCGAGGAGGAAGTGCTGATCGCTTCCGGCGAGGCCGACCTGCTCTCCGCGCTCAGGACGATCCGTTCCCTGTCCTCCGGCACGATCGTCCTGAAGCGCGGGCCCATGGGCTGCATTGTCTATGACGGCCCGATCCCCGACGATCTGGAACACGGCATTGTCGGCATGGGCTTCCCCATCGAGGTCTATAACGTGCTCGGCGCCGGCGACGCCTTCATGAGCGGCTGGCTGCGCGGCTGGTTGGCAGGTGAACCCCACGCCACCAGCGCCACCTGGGCCAATGCCTGCGGCGCTTTCGCCGTCTCGCGCCTGCTCTGCGCGCCTGAATATCCGAGCTGGACCGAGCTCAACTACTTCCTCGAGCACGGCAGTTCCGAACGCGCCCTGCGCAAGGATCCGGAACTCAACCACATCCACTGGGCGACCAATCGTCGCCGGGACATCCCCAACCTCATGGCGCTGGCGATCGATCATCGCAGCCAGCTCGAAGACCTCGCCAAGGATGACGCCAAGGTCCTGGCACGCATCCCGGCCTTCAAAGCGCTGGCCGTCAAGGCCGCCACCCGCGTGGCCAACGGCCGCCCTGGCTTCGGCATGCTGCTCGACGACAAATATGGCCGCGACGCGCTGTTTGCCGCCGGTGCCGAAAAGGACTTCTGGATCGGCAAGCCGATCGAACTGCCGGGCTCGCGTCCACTGCAATTCGAATTCAGCCAGGACCTCGGCTCGCGGCTGATCGACTGGCCGGTGGATCACTGCATCAAGGTGCTCTGCTTCTATCACCCCGACGACCCGGCCGACCTCAAGCGCGTGCAGATCGACAAGCTGCGCTCGGCCTATGAGGCAGCGCGCAAGGTGGGTCGCGACCTGCTGGTCGAAATCATCGCCGGCAAGCACGGCGCTTTGGGCGACGACACGATCAGCCGCGCACTGACCGAACTTTATGACGCCGGCATCAAGCCTGATTGGTGGAAGCTCGAACCGCAGGCCAGCCGCGCCGCCTGGGCTGCCATCGACCAAGTCATCGAAACCAACGACCCCCATTGCCGCGGCGTGGTGCTGCTGGGCCTAGAGGCGTCGCATGATGCGCTCGAAGCCGGCTTCGCCGCGGCGCGGTCATCCCGCACCGTCAAGGGCTTCGCCGTCGGCCGCACCATTTTCGCCGAGGCGGCAAAAGCCTGGCTCGCGGGTACGATCAGTGATGAGGATGCCATTGCCGACATGGCGCAACGGTTCGGCGCGCTGGTAGAGGTGTGGGAGCGCCTGGGGGAAAGCAAGGCGGCTTAGGCTTGCCGCTTCAACACCCACAATGTCATCCCGGCGAAGGCCGGGATCCATCCTGAGGTCGTTGACCGGTCTGAAATCTCAGGATGGATTCCGGCCGCCGGAATGACATCGTGAAAAACGATATGCTGGCGCCAAGCGCCGCCGACTTTGAGGAATGACACCCATGAGCCAGCACACTGTCCGACTAACGATGGCCCAGGCCGTGGCCCGGTTCCTGACCATGCAGAAGACCGAGATCGACGGCGAGATAGTGCCGATCTTTGGCGGGGTCTTCGCCATTTTTGGCCATGGCAATGTGGCCGGGGTCGGCGAGGCTTTGCATGGCATAAAGGACACGCTGCCCACCTATCGTGCGCAGAACGAGCAGGCTATGGCGCACTCCGCCATCGCCTATGCCAAGGCCAGCTTCCGCCGCCGCTTCATGGCCTGCACCACTTCGATCGGGCCCGGCGCCCTCAACATGGTCACCGCGGCCGCCCTGGCGCATGTGAACCGCCTGCCGGTGCTGCTGCTGCCAGGCGATGTGTTCGCTAACCGCCTGCCCGATCCGGTGCTGCAGCAGGCCGAGGATTTCGGCGACGGCACCACCACGGTCAATGATTGCTTCAAGCCGGTGAGCCGCTATTTCGACCGCATCACCCGGCCCGAGCAGATCATGCCCGCTTTGCGTCGCGCCATGGTCGTGCTGACCGATCCGGCCGAATGTGGCCCGGTGACGCTCAGCCTCTGCCAGGATGTGCAGGCCGAGGCCTATGACTATCCCGAGAGTTTCTTCGAGGAAAAAGTCTGGCACATCCGCCGTTCCATGCCCGATGCCGACGAGTTCGCCACGGCCGCCGCTGCGCTGCTGCAGGCCAAGAAGCCTGTGATCATTGCCGGCGGCGGCGTGCTCTATTCGCAAGCGAGCAAGGCTTTGCGCACCTTTGCCGAGCGCTATGGCGTTCCGGTTATGGAGACGCAGGCCGGTAAATCCAGCCTGCCGCATGATCACCCGCTCAACATGGGCTCGGTCGGCGTGACAGGCTCATCGGCTGCCAACGCACTGGCCGAAGAGGCCGACGTCGTGCTGGCCATCGGCAGCCGCCTGCAGGATTTCACCACCGGCTCCTGGGCGCTGTTCAAGAATGATGACCTTGAGATCATCGGTCTCAATACCCAGCCTTTCGACGCGCATAAGCACCGTGCTCTGCCCCTGGTCGCCGACGCCAAGGTGGGGCTCGATGCGCTCAACCAGGCGCTGACCGGCTGGCAGGCGGACACCGACTGGACCGACAAGGCCAAGGCCGGCAAGGACGAGTGGCTGATCGCGGCCGACAAGGCGACGGCTTCGACCAACGCCGAGCTGCCGTCGGACGCGCAGGTGATCGGCGCCGTGCAGCGGGCGCGGGAGAACGCCACCCTGGTCTGCGCCTCGGGCGGCCTGCCGGGCGAATTGCACAAGCTGTGGAAGGCCGGCGGACCGGGCAGCTACCATATGGAATATGGCTTCTCGACCATGGGCTACGAGATTGCCGGCGGCCTCGGCGTCAAGCTAGCGCGGCCCGATGACGACGTGGTCGTCATGGTCGGCGATGGCAGCTACATGATGATGAACTCGGAAATCGTCAGCTCGATCATGCTGGGCGCCAAGCTCACCATCGTGCTGCTCGACAATGCCGGCTTCGGCTGCATCAACCGGCTGCAAATGGCCACCGGTGGCGCCAACTTCAACAATCTGTTGAAGGACACCCACCATGTCACTCTGCCCGGAATCGATTTTGCCGCGCATGCCGCATCGATGGGGGCCGTGGCGCGCAAGGTCGGCTCAATTGCCGAGCTGGAAACGGCGCTGCAGGAGACCGAGGGTGCGGACCGCACCACTGTCATCGTCATCGATACCGATCCGCTGATTACGACTGACGCTGGTGGGCATTGGTGGGATGTGGCGGTGCCGGAGGTCTCGGATCGCCCGCAGGTGAGTGCGGCACGCGAGGCTTATGTGAAGGCGCTGAAGGCGCAGCGGGCGGGGTAGCCCAATGGCCCGTCACCCGCGATGTCATCCCGGCGAAGGCCGGGATCCATCCTGAGATAGTTCCGCGTACCGAGCGCGCCGTGAGACCTCAGGATGGATTCCGGCCTTCGCCGGAATGACGTCGAAGTTTGAAATAGCCCCCAGGGCAAGACTTGGAGCAATAACTTGAAAGCCAAACTCGGCATGTCGCCCATCGCGTGGTGGAACGACGATCTGGTGGAATTGAGCGACGACGTATCGCTGGAAGAATGCCTGCGCCAGTCGCGCTCGGCCGGCTTTACCGGCATGGAGAAGGGCCGCCGTTTCCCTGATGACCCCGACGTCATGCTGCCCATTCTGCGCGCTGCCGATGTGACGCTCTGTGGTGGCTGGTTCTCCGGCACGCTGGTCGATGAAGAGCTGGCCGCCAACCAGGCACGCATCCTGCCGATGATCGAGCTGTTCAAGGCGGTCAACGCGCCCTGCATCGTCTATGGCGAAGTTGGCCGCTCGATCCAAGGCGATCGCAGCAAGCCGCTGGCCACCAAGCCCAAGCTCGCCGATGACGAGATGAAGGCCTATGCGCGCAAGGTGACCCAATTTGGCGAATGGTGCGCCGACCAGGGCATGCCGCTGAGCTACCACCACCACATGGCAGCTGTGGTCGAGACCGAGCCGGAGCTCGATGCCTTCATGCGCCATTCGGGCGCCGGCATTCCCCTGCTGCTCGATGCCGGCCACCTGGCCTTTGCCGGCGGCAATGTGCTGCGCGCCATCGACAATCACCACGCCCGCATCAACCACGTGCA
This sequence comes from uncultured Devosia sp., assembly GCA_966212275.1. Lineage (GTDB taxonomy): Bacteria > Pseudomonadota > Alphaproteobacteria > Rhizobiales > Devosiaceae > Devosia. The sequence continues at coordinate 28,755 of CBIHQV010000003.1, read as the reverse complement.
TGTCAAAGACGTGCGCATGGACGTGATCAACCAGCTCGATCGCAGTCAGCAGAGTTTCCTCGACGCCGTGGCGCTCGGCGCCTTCACCGTGCCCGGCGACGGATCGCTCGACTTCGGCGCTATCGTGCAGAAATTTGCCGATTACGGCTATGAGGGCTGGTTCGTGGTGGAGGCGGAGCAGGACCCCAAGGCCAATCCGCCGCTGCGCATGGCGCAGGTGGGCCACAAGGAGCTGATGCGGGTGATGACGGCGGCCGGCTACACCGTCGAAACCGAGGGCTTTCCAAAAGGGTGAGACGGCACGCCGTCTTGTGCTAGAGGGTGCGCCCAACGACCATAACGATCCGAGGGGCACCCATGAAACTCAAGCAGAATGACCTCAACTGGTTCCGGCCCCTCTGGCGGCGCGTTGCCGTGGTGGTGTTCCTCGCAGCCTGGCTAGGCTGGGAGCTGATCTGGACCAAGGATTCTTTCTGGGCCCTGCTGGTCGGCGCGGCGCTGGCCTATTCGCTGTACAATTTCTTCTACGCCTTCCCCAAGGAGGAGACGACCAATGAGCAACTCCCGCCTCCGAATCCGCCCGAAAACGGGGACGGGCCTGCTGCATGACATAACCCCGGCTTCGGCCGGCTGGAGCTATGTTGGCTTCGCCCTGCACAAGCTCGAACCCGGCACGGTGACGGGCGGTAATACCGGCGCGCAGGAACTGTGCCTCGTGCTGGTGAGCGGCAAGGCGCGCATCGCCGTTGATGGCGTCGATTTCGGCGAACTGGGCGAGCGCATGTCGCCATTCGAGGGCGCGCCCTGGGCGGTCTATGTGCCCGCGGGCAGCGAATGGGCGGTGGATGCGACGACGGCGCTGGAGCTCGCTGTCTGCGCCGCGCCCGGTGGCGGCAGCTTCGCGGCCAAGGTCATCCCGCCCGGCACCCATCCGCGCATCAGCCGCGGCAAGGGCGCCAATGTGCGCCACGTCTACAACATCATGCCGGAAGATGACGGCTCGGCGCATTCCCTGCTGGTCGTGGAAGTCATCACTCCACAGGGCAATACCTCGTCCTATCCGCCGCACAAGCACGACCAGGACAACCTGCCCCACGAGAGCCTGCTCGAAGAGACCTATTATCATCGCATGAACCCGCCGCAGGGCTTTGCCTTCCAGCGCGTCTATACCGATGACCGCAGCCTCGACGAAGCCATGGCGGTGGAGGATGGCGACGTGACGCTGGTGCCCAAGGGGTATCACCCGGTGGCGACGACGGCGGGGTATGACCTCTATTATCTCAACGTCATGGCCGGCCCCAAGCGCGTGTGGAAATTCCACAATGCGGCTGAGCATGAGTGGCTGTTGAAGTAGCGAGGGGGCCGCTCACCCTCCCCAACCCCGATGTCATCCCGGCCTTGAGCCGGGATCCATCCTGAGGTCATCCTGCGTGCACGGCAGGTTCGGCCATCTCGGGATGGACCCCGGCCTTCGCCGGGGTGACACCGCGTTTGTGGAAGCGCCAGTCAGTGAAGAGCCCTCGGATCAAGCCCGAGGGTGACGATCGAGTTTGGAACAAGGCTCAGCGCCCCTGGAACACGCTCTTGTCTGCCAGCACGCCGGTCGTTTCGCTGAGCTTGACCGCCCGGCCTTCCTTGACCGATTTCACCGCCGCATCGGCCATGGCCAGGGCGATCAGCCCGTCGAGACCGCTGGGCGAAGCCGGAGATTTCGATTCAACGGCGTCGATGAAGGCACTGATTTCGCGGGCATAAGCCTCGGTGTAGCGGGTCATGAAGAAGTCATGCAGCGGCGGGCGGGTATAGCCGGACGCATTGGCGACTTCGATCGATACCGGCCGCTGGTTCTCGGCCGCCACGGCGCCCTTGGAGCCGTGCACCTCGATACGCTGGTCATAGCCATAGGTGGCGCGGCGGGAATTGGAGATCGTGGCATGCTTGCCCGAGGCGGTCGACAGCATCACCGAGACACTGTCGTAGTCGCCGGCCTGGCCGATGGCTGGGTCGACCAGCACCGAGGCCTGCGCGGTCACGGTGTCGACCTCTTCGCCCAGCAGCCAGCGCGCCATGTCGAAATCGTGGATGGTCATGTCGCGGAAGATGCCGCCCGAGCGCTTGATATAGTCGACCGGCGGCGCACCGGGATCGCGCGAGATGATGGTCACCATCTCGACGGCGCCGATCTCGCCCTTGGCGATCACGTCACGCACCGCCATGAAATGCGGGTCAAAACGCCGGTTGAAGCCGACCATCAGCGTGGCGCCTTCGGCATCGACCACCTTGAGGCAAGCCTTGACGCGCTCGACATCGAGATCGATCGGCTTCTCGCAGAAGATGGCCTTGCCGGCGCGCGAGAACTGCTCGATCAGGTCGGCATGGGTATCGGTCGGCGTACAGATGACCACGGCGTCGATATCCGCCGAAGCCAGGATCTGCTCGATGGTCCGGATGTCGCAGCCATACTGGCCGGCGAGGTCGGTTGCCGCCTTCTCGAAGGCATCGGCCACCGCAACCAGCTTGGCCTTGGGGCTTGAAGTGATGGCCTTGGCATGCACCTTGCCGATGCGGCCAGCGCCGAGCAGGCCGAAACGAACAGTCATTTGCAGTCTCCGGATCGTGGCGCCGGCAGCCGGCGCGGATGTTTCAGTGGACCTCTCACCATGAGGTCCGCGGGACGATGATCATGCCCTCGATGCGGCCCTGGCAAGGGGCTTCGGAGGCCGGACGACAAGGCCCCGGGGGATCATACGGCATTGGCAAGATGAACCATGGGTTCCGCTTCACGTCAATGCGGAATGTTCATTCCATATCCCTCACGCCGCCATTCCGCCGCGATAGCTGGCGGGGGCGATGCCGGTGTGGCGTTTGAAGGCGCGGGCGAAGGCGGCCTGGGAGAGATAGCCGACCTGATGGGCCACGCCGGTCACGGTGGCGCGGCCTTCGCGCAGCATGCGCGAGGCCAGGGTCATGCGCCAGGTCGTGAGATAGGCCAGCGGCCCCTGCCCCACGCGCTGGGTGAAGCGGCGGGCAAAGGCGGCGCGGGAGAGGCCGACCTCCGAGGCGAGGCGGGCCACGGTCCATTGGCGATCGGGCTCGGCATGCATGAGCGCGAAAGCCCGCGCCACGTAGCGGTCCTGCGTCGCCGGCAGCCAGCCGGGGGCGTGCCCGGCCCGTTCCGCCGAAGCGCGCAGCACATAGATCAACAGCGCGTCGGCCAGGTATTGCGCCACGAGGCTACTGCCCGGCTTGGCGCGATCGGTTTCAGCGGCGATCAAGCCGATGAGCGTGGCCACCTCGGGCGTGTCGGCAAGGCACTCCGCCGTCAGATGCATCACCGAGGGCAGCGCCTTGAGGCTGCCCGCGCTGGAGCGCATATCCGGGCGGAACTCGCCGCAATAGAGGGTGGTGTCGGCATCGACCGCCCGGGGCTGTTGCGACAGCCGCCTCATCAGGTCGCCGATCGGTTCGCTCGGGCCATCGCGATCTGCCACGATCTCATGGTCCATGCCGCCCGTCAGGATGACGAGATCGCCCTCGACCAGCGCCTCCGGCTCGCGGCCGGGCATGCGCAACCAGGCCGAGCCCCGCGCCATCAGGTGGAACACCACGCCGACGCCGCTCGGCACCGAAAAGCCCCAACTACCCGCCACGTCGGTGCGTGTGAGGATCAGCCCCTCGCCGCGCAGCGTTCGCATCCAGTCTTCCAGCAGGTCCATCGCTATCCTCGTTTCGAGACTATCGGCATCAAAACACAGCAGTCCAGTCATTGCTGATCTTGCGCTTGGGCACAATAGTCCTGGGCATAAGGAGATACATCATGACTGCACAGATACTGGTTCTTGGCGCCACCGGCACGGTTGGCAAGCCGCTGGTCGAGGCGCTCCTCGCCAGGGGCGAAAGCGTAAAGGCCGCCAGCCGCAGCGGCCAGGCGGTGACCGGCGCTGCGGGCGTTGCGCTCGATTTCACCCGGCCCGAGACCTTCGCGGCGGCGCTTGAGGGCGTCGACCGGGTCTATGTTTCCTCGCCCGCTGGCGTCGTCGACGCGGCGAGCCTACTGCGCCCGTTCGTGGCTGCTGCTATCGAGCGGAAGTGCAAGATCGTCATCCACACGGCTATTGGCGTTGATGTCGACGACAACATTCCGCTGCGGCAGCTCGAGCTGCAGATCGAGCGCTCCGGCCTGCCTTACGTAATCCTGCGCCCCAACTGGTTCATGGACAACTTCACCACCTATTGGCTCGCGGCCATCAAGACCGACGCGACTATCACCCTCCCTGCCGGCGATGCCCGCACCAGCTTCATCGCGGCAGAAGACATTGCGCGGGCCGCCGCGGCGGCGCTGACCAGCGACCGCTTCGATGGCCGGGCACTGGTCCTGACGGGCGACGAGTCCCTGAGCTATGACGAGGCCGCGTCCATCCTGACGGCGGCAAGCGGCCAGGACATCCGCTACCAGGCCGGCGACGATGCGGGGCTCATCGCCTACCTCACCAAGCAGGGGCTGTCGGCGGACTATGCCCACGTGCTCGTCACCCTGTTTGGTGTCGTCGCACAGGGCTGGGTCGCGGCGCCGACGCCGGACTTCCGCGAACTGACGGGACGCGCGGCGATCCGGCTGGCCGACTACGCAGCGGCCAATGCCGCCACCTGGCAGGGCGCCAACGCCTGATGGGCTAGGACGCGGCGATCTGCTGCTTGCCGTGGAAGCCGACAGCGAACTCATTGCTGACGGTTTCCACCAGGCTTCGGCGCTGTGCGCCGATGCCCAAGACAGGGAACAGCAACTCGGCGACCCGGTAGGATTCCTCGAGATGCGGGTAGCCCGAGCCGATGACGAGGTCGATACCGGTCGCCTGATACTCGCGCAGACGCGCCGCGACCTGGTCGGGCGTGCCGACCAGGGCGTGCCCGCGCCATTGCGGACAAGGCCCACACCGGCCCAGAGGTTTGGCGCAACCAGCAGCTTGCTGCGATCGCCGCCATGCAACTCCGACATGCGACGCTGGCCAACGCTGTCCATCTGCTGGGTGAACCGCGCCTGCGCTGCGGCGATCTGGCTATCGGACACCTTGCTGATCAGCCGGTCGGCTTCGCGCCAGGCCTCTTCCTCGGTCTCGCGCACGATGAAGTGCAGGCGAATGCCGAAACGCAGTGTCCGGCCGCGAGCAGCGGCCTTGCTGCGGACCGCCGCGATCTTTTCGGCGACCTGCGCCACCGGCTCGCCCCAGGTGAGGTAGGTGTCGATCTGTTCGGCGGCGAGATCCTGCCCGGCATCGGACGAACCACCCAGGTAGATCGGCGGATGCGGCTGCTGCACCGCGCGCTGGTCCAGCCGACCGCCCTCGACGCGATAGTGCTTGCCGGCGAAGTCGACCGTTTCGCCGGACAGCAGGCGCCTGAAGATGGTGAGGAATTCGGCGGCCTGCTCGTAGCGCTCGCCATGAGGTAGGAACACGCCGTCGCCGGCCAGCTCCACCGGATTGCCGCCGACCACGACGTTGAGCAGCAGCCGACCATTGCTGAGCCGATCGAGCGCCGCCGCCTGCCGCGCCGCGAAGGTGGGAAGGGTGACGCCGGGGCGCAGGGCGACGAGATATTTGAGGCGGTCGGTGACTGCGGCAAGGCCAGTGGCGGTGATCCAGGATTCTTCGCAATTCTGCCCGGTCGGCAGTAGCACGCCCTCATAGCCCAGCCGGTCGGCGGCCTGCGCGATCTGGCGGAAATAGTGATGGTCGGGCTGCCGCTCGCCCTGGCTGGAGCCAAGATAGGCACCGTCGCCGTGAGTGGGAATGAACCAGAAAAAGCTCAGGGGTTTGCTTGTCATGATGCTCACTGATTGCGCGACCAGGGCACATAGCGCCGCTCGACGAAGCGCAGCAGCGCCTCGAAGGCAAAGGCGATGGCCGAAATGACGAGGATGCCAGCGATGACGACATCGGTGACGAGGAACTGTGCGGCCGACTGGATCATGTAGCCAAGCCCCCTGCCCGCGGCGACCAGTTCGGCAGCCACCAGCGTCGTCCAGCCCGCACCAAGGGCGATGCGTATGCCGGTGAGGATGGACGGCAGCGCGCTGGGCAGAAGGACATGCCAGAGCAGTTGCAACGGCGTTGCGCCAAAGGCGCGGGCGGCATTGACCTGGTTTTTCGAAGCCGAACGGACGCCGGCTGCCGTGGAGATGGCGATAGCCGGCACCATGGACAGCAGGATCACCAGCACCTTGGCGGTCTCGCCGATGCCGAACCAGATGATGACCAGCGGCAGATAGGCCAGCGGCGGCAGCGGCCGGAGGAATTCGATGATGGGGTCCAGCACACCGCGCCCGATGGGACTGGTGGCGATGACGAGGCCAGCTGGAACGCCGATCAGCACGGAAAATGCCAGCGCCGAGAAGACGCGGCCAAGGCTGGCCCCAGCATGTTGCAACAGGGTGGAATCCACATAGCCGACCTGGACGAGGCGCCCGAGCGCCACGACGACCGACGATGGCGGCGGCAGGAAGACCGGCGACACCCAGCCGGAGGTGCTGGCGACATGCCAGAGGCCAATGACGAAGATGGCGAGGCCGACGCCCGTGAGCAGCGGCGCATTGCGGCGGAGGCTTTGGCCCAGGCCCGTCGGGCGGCGGGGCGCTGGGGTTGCGGTATCGACGTTGGCGGTCATGCTGCCACCGCCTGCTCCGGCGCGTGAATGGCAGCGATCAACTCCTCGCGGGCCGCGACGAAAGCGGGCTCCGACTTAAGGGCACGCGCCGCTTCGCCGGCGAGGAAACGGCGGCCGAAATCGACCTCGCGGCTGACCACGACACGGCCGGGATGCGCCGCGAGCACGACGATGCGGGTGGCGAGGAACAGGGCCTCTTCCACCGAATGGGTGATGAGCAAGGCGCCGGTATTGGAGCGGCGCCAGACCGTGAGCAGCAGCTCCTGCATCTGGTCGCGCGTCATGGCGTCGAGCGCGCCGAGCGGCTCGTCCATCAGCAAGAAATCCGGGTCTGCCGCGAGGGCACGGGCGATGCCGACGCGCTGGCGCATGCCGCCGGACAGCTCCCAGATCGCCTTGTTGCCCTGGCCTGCCAGGCCGACATCGGCCAGCAGCGCGTCGGCCTTGGCATGCCGCTCGCTGCGTGACGCACCTCGCAGGCGGAGCGGAAAGGCGACATTGTCACGCGCACTGGACCACGCAAACAGCGCATCGTCCTGAAACACCACGGCGCGGTTGGCCGCGGGACCGGTCACGACCCGGCCATCGACGGTGACATGACCTTCGCTCGGCTCGAGGAACCCGGCCGCCAGATTGAGCAGGCTGGTCTTGCCCGAGCCGGACTGGCCCAGCACGACGACGAATTCGCCGCGGTCGATGCCGAGCGTCACCCGGTGCAGCACCGGAGCGCTGCGCCGGTCATAGGCAAATGAAACCGCATTGAGACGCAGCTCGGTCATATCAGGGCCTCCGATAAAGGACGCCGCCACCGGGAGGCGGCGGCGCCAAGTGACGGATCGCACCCGGTTGAGGCGGCGCGATCCGACAGGGAAAGTTACTGGCCCAGGGCCGCCTCGACATACTTGGTCGTGACATAGGGCGCGTAGTCCGGCAGCGCGGCCGGGATGCGCCCCTGCTCGACGAGGAACCCGGCGGTCGCGGCCACGGCAGTTGCAGTGCCGCCGCCGAGGAAAGCGGGGCTTGCCTGCTCTTCAAGCGAGGGGAAGACATAGCCCTTGAGCAGAGCCGGCACGTCGGCGGCGTTGGCGCCCGACAGCTCGGCAATCGCCTTGGCCGCATCGGACTCGGCATTCCAGGCAGCCGGGTCGGCGAGATAGGCGGCATAGGCGTCGCCGGTCACCTTGACGAAGGCGGTGACGATATCGGGGTTCGCCTCGGCAAAGTCCTTGCGGACGATCCAGGCGTCAAAGGTCGGGCCACCCCATTCGGCGACATCGGCGCTGTCGGCCAGCACGGTGCCGCCGGTGGTCTTGATCTGGTTCAGTACCGGATCCCACACATAGGCGCCATCGATATCGCCGCGCTCCCAGGCAGCCGCAATCTCCGGCGGCCGCAGGTTGAGGATTTCGAGCGACGACGGATCGACGCCCCAATGGTTGAGCGCGGTGAGCAAGCTATAGTGTGCTGTCGACACGAAGGGCGTGGCGATCTTCTTGCCGGCCAGTTCTTCGGGCTTGGTCACGCCCTTGACGGCCAACGCCTCGGCCTCGGCGATATTGCCGACGACGAAGATGGTCTCGATCGGCAACTGCTGGCTCGCGGCCACGGTCAGCGGGCTCGAGCCGACATAGCCGATATCGATAGAACCCGAAGCGATGGCCGCGACCACGTCGGCGCCGCCCTCGAAGCGGTTCCAGGTAACATTGGCGCCGGTGGCGGCTTCGTAGCTGCCGTCGGCCTGCGGCACGCGGCTCGGCTCGACGATGGGCTGCCAGCCGATGCGCAGATCGACTGCGCTGGCCGCCTGGACGCCCAGGCCGCTCAAGGCGATGCCGGCCAAAGCCAGCGAGAGTATGTTGCGTCGTGCAATGGTCATTTCAGTATCTCCGGCAGCCCCGACAGGCGAGTTGCTGCCACCCCAGAATTGTGTGGCGCCGCGTGTGCATCACCGGCGCCATCTGAGGTTGCAATAGACTACTGATTTTATCGAGTTAGTGGCATACCAAGGTTACCCGTGATTGGGAAAGCGTCTTGCCCGCCAAAGGCGCCGTCGGGCATTTTGTTTCTCTGGCAGTAAAATTTGCCCCGAAGGCGCCCGTGGGACGCCCTCGACGCAAAGTTGTTCCAGAAAGATCAGGCAGCGGGTCCATGCAGCTTGGGGAAGCCGTGACGTTGGGTCAGCAGCTCCAGGATACGCTTGGTGTCCTGGATGAAAGCCGTATCGCCGTGGCGCGACGCATCGTCGGGCGGGCTGTCGCCCAGCACCAACAGCGGCAGTGACTGATTGGCTTCGCCGACCGCCACGATGACGGCAGCGCGGGGGCGTGGGAAGTCGACACGTTCGACATCGACCTTGCGCGCCAACTCGGGGAAGCTGGCCAGGAGCCCTTCCACCTGATTGCAGAACGGGCAGACGAAGGGGCCATCGGCCCGCTTGGGATCGGTAAAGCCCGGCTTGATGAGAAAGAGTTTGTCCTTGGCCATCAGGTATCCTCAGGAATGTATGGCAGCGCCAGCCGCCGGAAAGGAAAAAGCGGCCGCCCCGAAAGGCGGCCGTGAGTCGTTGGAGAGACGATTTGGCTCAGGTCTTGGGGAGACCGGCCGGATTGGTCTGCGAGGCCTCGACGGCTTCAGCCGAAACGTTCCAGCGCTCCAGCGTCTGCGCATAGAGGCCGCTTTCGATGAGGCCATTGAGGGCAATGGTGATGGCTTCAGCGAGGCCCGAACCCTTGCGGGTGGTCGCGGCGATCTCGGCCTTGACCGGCCAGCCACCGCTCTGCACGCCGACCAGGCGCGTGTCGCCAGTCACGGCTGCCGCGTAGGACAATGTGGGGTTGGGGTTGAACTGCACGTCGGCGCGACCGGACTGGATGGCCAACTGGGCCGCTGCCGGATCGTCGTAATACTGCACCTCGATGGGGGCGAGGCCGGCTTCGACATTGAGGCGATCCCATTCGAGGATGATCTTTTCCTGATTGGTGCCGGCGCCGGTGATGACCTTGAGGCCGGCCACATCCTTGGGCTCGTTGATCGCGGTGATCGGGCTGTCATTGCGGACGTAGAAACCCACCACGTCCTGGCGATAGCTGGAGAAATCGAACTTCTCCTTGCGCTCCTCGGTCACGGTGACGTTGGAGATGACAGCGTCATACTTGCCCGAGGTGACGCCCAGCGGCCAATCGGCCCAGGCGGTCGGCACGAGATTGAGCTTGAGGCCTAGGGAGTCTGCGATCAGCGAGGCCAGGTCCGGATCAACGCCAACCACGACGCTGGTCGAGTCCTTGGCATAGGTGGCGATCGGCGGATCCCAGGGCGAGACGGCGACCGTGAAGGTGCCCTGCTCGGCCCAGGCGAAATCGGCCGGAATGGCGGCGATGGCCTCGGCATTGGGCTCCGCCTTGAGGCGGCCGGGCTGCTCGACGCTGAGATCGAATTCGGTCTGGGCGGAGGCCGTGCCCGAAAGGGCAGCGAGCGCAAGGCCTGCCAGGAGGAGTTTGAGGGAGTTCGGCTTGATCATGTCTAGGCTTCCATTGTGACGCGCATTGAAAGGGCCGCGGCTTGCGCAAGGCCGGGCATTGGGGGTCAGCCGGTCCGCACCACGCGCGGCGCCGGGAAGGAGGGGGTGGCCGACCAGCCGAGGCGCGGTGCAATGCCCTCGATGGTGTCGGTCAGGATCTGTTCGTATTCGGGGAGCGTGAACTCGTAGGGCAGCTCGAGCCGCAGCTCGTCGACCAGTGGCAAGACCGGGTCGTTGAGCAACCACTCGATGATCTGGTCGGCACTGCCCACCAGATCGCGCGGGAACAGGATGCGCTTCTCGCCCTGGGGTTTCAGCGTCCGTTCGTAGCGGCCGGCGGCATAGGCTTCGTAACGGGCGATGCGTGAGGTCGGTGCGCTATCGGTGGGGACGATCACGCGACCCACCGCCACGCGCCCCGGCCAGCCATCGGAAGCCTGTCGATAGGCCTCGATCAGGTTGCGCTGGGCGGTGTGGAAGTCGTCCGTGCCCTCGCCGGTGATGACGTTGCCGGTGAGCAGGTTGAAGCCGTTCTCGCCGGCCCAGCGCGCTGACTTCAGCGAGCCGCCGCCATACCAGAGCCGGTCGGCGAGGCCTGCGGCATAGGGCTGGAGGCGCGGCCGCTGCGGGCCGAAGGGGGTGGCGATGGTGGTCTCGTCATCGCCCAGGTAAGTTCCGCGCAGATTGGCCGCAAAGCGTTCGATCCGCGCGTGGCCGAGTTCGTGGCTCTGCCAATCTCCATCATGCACCAGCGACCCGATGAGTGCGGCATGCGGCGGCACGCCCGCGCTGAGGCCGACATTGAGCCGGCCCCGCGACAGCACATCGACCATGGACAGGTCCTCGGCCAGCCGGAACGGGCTTTCATAGCCGATCTGGATCACCGCCGAACCGAGCTGGATCGTGCTGGTGCGCTGGCTGGCGGCGGCGAGAAACACCGCCGCCTGCCCGATGCCCGGCTCCAGGTGGCGCTGCCGCACCCAGGCGCTGTCAAAGCCCAGCCGTTCACCAAAGGCGATCAGGTCCAGCGTGGCGTCGATCCCTGTGAAGGGATCGTCGTTGCTGTAATTGCCGGGCGTCAGGAAGCCGATATGGCGGATATTCAAAGTCATGATCGATCAGGGCTTTGGCTTGGGCAGGCCCGGGGGATTGGTGCGCGAGACCTCGACGCTTTCGGCCTCGACGCCCCACTGCGTCAGCAGTTCGCCATAGACCCCGGTCTCGATCAGGTTGTTGATCGCGGCGGTGATCGGCTCGGCCAGGCCGCTATCCTTGCGGGTGGTGACGCCGACATCGGCCGGGTTGGGCCAACCGGAGCTGATGAGGCCCACCAGCTTGGTCTGGCCGGTGATGGCGGCCTGATAAGCTAGCGGCGCGTTTGGATTGAGCTGCACATCGGCGCGACCGGAGCTGATCGCCAGGAGCGAGGCGGCCTCGTCGTCGTAATACTGGACTTCGATGGGCGCGAGACCGGCTTCCTGGTTCTGGCGATCCCATTCCAGGGCAATGCGCTCCTGGTTGGTGCCCGAGCCGGTGATCAGGCGCAGCCCGGCAATGTCCTTGGGCTCCTTGATCTCGGTGATGGGATTGTCGATGCCGACATAGAAGCCGTGCACGCCGATGCGATAGGTCGAGAAGTCGTACTTCTCCTTGCGCTCCTCGGTGACGCCGACATTGGAAATGACCGCGTCATACTTGCCGCCCGTCAGGCCCAATGGCCAATCTGCCCAGGCGATGGGAATGATCTCGACCGGGACGCCGAGAACCTCGCCGACCAGCCGGCCGATATCGGGATCGAAGCCGACGACCGTGGCGCCATCGGTGGCATAGACGGCGATCGGCGGAGCACCGGCAGCCACGGCGACGGTTAGCACACCATCCTTGGCATAGTCGAAATCCGCCGGCAGCAGGGCTGCGATGGCATCGACCTTTTCGGCATGCAGCCGATTGGCTGGCTCGGGGCTGAGGTCGAACGTGGTCTGGGCCAGCGCAATGCCGGATGACGACGCCGCAAGCACGGCGGCAAGGCTGCTCAGAATGAAGGATTTGCGGGTCAGCATCGGTGGACTTTCCATGTGTTTGTCGAGACGTGCGCCGTCCTGCCGGTCGAGCGGCATGGGCAGGCGAATGGGTTGAAGGGGCTAGAGGACCTTGGCGATGAACTCGCGGGTGCGCGGATGGGAGGGATCGTTGAACAGGCGATCGGGCGGCGCCACTTCGAGCACCTTTCCGCCTTCCATGAACACGACCCGGTCGGCCACTTCGCGGGCGAAGCCGATTTCGTGCGTGACGATGATCAGTGTCGTGCCGGACTTGGCGAGTTCCTTGATGACATCGAGCACTTCGCCGACCAATTCCGGGTCGAGCGCCGAAGTCGGCTCATCGAACAGCAGGACCTTGGGGCGGAGCGCCAGGGCGCGGGCGATAGCGACGCGCTGCTGCTGGCCGCCGGACAGGTGGCGCGGATAGGCGTCGGCCTTGTCGCCGAGACCGACGCGGGCCAGGAGGTCCCGCGCATCGGCAATGGCTTCGGCCCGCGGCACGCCGCCCACCGAAACCGGCGCCTCGATGATGTTTTCCAGCGCCGTCAGATGCGGGAACAGGTTGAAGCTCTGGAACACCATGCCGACGGCCGAACGGTTGCGGCGGATGGCCGGCTCCTTGAGTTCGTAGAGCACGTGGCCACGGCGCTGATAGCCGATCAGCTCGCCATCGATGCTCACCACGCCCGCATCGGCGCGCTCAAGGTGGTTGATGGTGCGCAGCAGGGTGGACTTGCCGGCGCCCGACGGCCCGATGACGGCGATGACCTCGCCCGGCGCGATGGTGAGGCTGACATCGTCGAGCACCTTGTGGCTGCCGAAGCTCTTGTCGATGCCATGCACCTCCACCTGGCCCTCGCCAGTATTGCCCAAAGCAGCGCTCAGCGGCTTGCGCGCGATGGCGGGCGTGGCGGCGGCTTCGACGGGGCGACGGGCCAAGAGGCGCAGGGCCTTGTCGATGGCGGTCGGCCCGGCATCGCGGCGCGCGCCCTTGGCGAAATGCTGCTCGACGAAATACTGCACGCTCGACAGCACGATCATGATGATCAGGTACCAGACCGTCGCCACCATCAGCAGCGGAATGACTTCGAGGTTGCGGCGATAGATCACCTGCACGGTGTAAAAGAGCTCGGGCAGCGCCAGCACGTAGACAATGGATGTTGCCTTGGCGAGGCCGATGATCTCGTTGAAGCCCGATGGCAGGATGGCGCGCATGGCCTGGGGCAGCACGATATGGATGCCCTGGCGCCAGCGGGTCAGACCGAGCGCGGCGGCCGCCTCATGCTGGCCCTGGTCGACCGAGAGAATGCCGCCACGGATGATCTCGGAGGAGAAGGCCGCCTGGTTGAGGCTGAGGCCAATCAGCGCCACCGAGAACGGGCTCAGCGTCTGCACGGTATCGAACTGCGCCCACAGGATATTGGTGAAGGGAACGCCGAGATTGATGGTGGCGTAGAGGTAGCCCAGATTGTTGAGCACCAGCAGCAGCACGATCAGCGGGATCGACCGCAGCAGCCAGATGTAGCCCCAGGAGAGGCCCGACAGCAGCGGCGATTTCGACACGCGAGCGAAGGCGAGCAAGCCACCGAGCAGGAAGCCGATGACCGAGGCGAGCGCGGTCAGCAGCAGCGTGCGGCCGAGGCCGACCAGGACTGGTTCGGAGAAGAAGAACTGCGCGAACACCGCCCAGCCCCAGCGCTCGTTGGTGAACACCGAATGGAGCGACACGGCGATGACGAAAGCGGCCAGCAGGCTGCCGAAAATCCGCCAGGGATGCCTGGCCGGCACGATGCGGTAGCGCGCATAATCCTGCGCGGAACCCCGTGCGGTCGAGCCGGTATCCGTATCTACTTCCGTTGCCGATGCCATGGTTGCACTCTTATTCTAGTGATTTAGTAGACATTAAGTTCGAGCAGCCCGCGACGGCAATGTGCTGCCATTCTGTGTTTGCCGTCGCAGAGGACATTTTTGCCCTAGGCGACCGAGCTGTTCAGTTGTTCGTTGCGTGGGGCCGAATAGCGCGCCGTGGAAGCCAGAGCCTTCTCGAATGGCAGGATTTGAATGCTTTCCGGGTCGGCGGTGACGTCGAACAAGGCGGTGTAACCGGCCTTGAGATAGAGGCTGGCCGCTTCGGGCTGGCGGAAGCCGGTGGTGAGGTAGACGCGGCCATAACCCTTGGCGGCGGCATGGCTTTCGAGCTCGACCAGGACGCGCTGGGCCAGGCCCTGGCGGCGGTGATCGGCATCGGTCCACATCCGCTTGAACTCGGCGGTATTGTCGTCGTAGCGCATATAGGCGCCACCGGCGATCGGCCGACCGTCGCGCAGCAGCAGCACGAAAGCCCCATCGGGATCGGCGAAGCGTTCGGGCGGGTAGCGGTTCATCTCGACCGAGGAATCCTCGCCGAAATAATTGCCGTAGCGATTGCGGTATTCCACCGTGAGCTGCTCGATCAGCGGCCGGGAGATGTCAGCGGTTGGCGAGGTGTAGAGAAAGCTGTCGGTCATCTCGAATACTCCGGAAAGGCTCAGGCTGCGGCGTTGATCGCCAGATAGTCTTCCACCAGCCGCACCCAGTAGCTGCTGGCAGCGGGCAGGATGGCGTCGTTGAAATCGTAATTGGGGTTGTGCAGGTCGGCGCTGTCGCCATTGCCGAGGAACAGGTAGCTGCCGGGGCGCTGCTCGAGCATAAAGGCGAAATCCTCGCTGGCGGTGATCGGCTTGAGCGAGGTGTCGATACGCGCCGCGCCGAAATGACGCCGCGCCACTTCGCGGGCGAACTCGGTCTCCGCGGGATGGTTGACCAGCACCGGATAGCCGCGCGGATAGAACACCTCGGCCGTGGCGCCAAAGCTGGCCGCCTGCGCCTCGGCAAGCGCGGTCAGCCGGTGACGGATCTGCTCACGCACCTGGGCATTGAAGGTCCGCACCGTCAGTTGCAGCTCGACGCTGTCGGGGATGACATTGGGCGCGTTGCCGCCATGGATCGAGCCCACCGTCACCACCGCCATTTCCAGCGGATCGACACTGCGGGAGACGACGGTCTGGAGCGCCATGACGAGGCTGGCACTGACCACGACCGGGTCGACGGTCTGATGCGGCTTAGCGCCATGGCCACCCCTGCCCTTGATCTTGATGATCACAAGATCGACCGACGCCATGGCCGGGCCGTCGAGAAAGGCGAACTGCCCCGTGGGGACACCCGGCCAGTTGTGCAGCCCGAACACCGCATCGACCGGGAAGCGCTCGAACAGCCCGTCCTGGATCATGGTGCGCGCGCCGCTATTGTTCTCCTCGGCTGGCTGGAAGATCACCCGCAGGGTGCCGGAAAACTGCCGGGTCTCCGCCAGTTGCCGTGCCGCCGACAGCAAGATGGTCGTGTGTCCATCATGCCCGCAGGCATGCATCTTGCCGGGGTTGCGGCTGGCATAGGCAAGACCGGTCGTTTCCTCGATCGGCAGCGCATCCATATCGGCACGGATGCCGACCGAGCGTTCGCCCGGCCCTTGCCGCAGGGTGCCGACGACGCCGGTTCGACCGACGCCGGTCTCGACCTCGTAGCCCCACTCGCGCAGGTAGCCGGCGACGAGAGCACTGGTTTCGTGCTCCTCATAGGCCAGTTCCGGCGCGGCATGCAGCTGGCGACGAAGCGCGACGAAGTCCTCGTCCGTCACCGGCGTCGAATTGCTCATCAGCCGGCCGCCTTGGTATCGGCCAGCGCATAGCGGCTTTCGCGGAACGGCAGGCCGAGATGATCGCGCAGCGTATCGCCGACCTGCTCGCGCGAATGGCGGCCGCGCTGTTCGAGGATGGGCAGCACCAGCGTATCGAAGTCCTCGAGCCCCTGCCCCTGCACGGGGAAGCCGAGCACGAAGCCGTCGGAGGCGCCGCTATCGACCCACTCTTCGATCTTGTCGGCAATCTGCTCGGGTGTGCCGATGAAGTCGCTGCGCGGCGTTACCGATTCCAGTGCTACTTCGCGCAGCGTCTGGCCTTTTTCCCTGGCGACGCGCTTGATGCGGTCGGTACCGGACTTGAAGTTATTCGAGCCCAGATCCCCCAGTTCGGGGAATGGCGCATCGACGTCGTATTGCGCGAAATCGTGGTGGTCGAAGAAGCGCCCGAGATAGGCCAGCGCCTCGCTGATATTCACCAGCTCACGGATTTCCTCATATTTGCGGTTCGCCTCTTCTTCGGTCGAGCCGACGATCGGCCCGAGGCCCGGCAGCACCTTGATCGCGTCGGCGCCACGGCCATGCGCCACAGCGCTCTGCTTGAGCTTCTGCGTCAGCTCGCGGTTTTCCGCGATGGAGGCGAGGTTGGCGAAGACCGCATCGGCATGGCGCCCCGCCAGCTCGATGCCGGCATCGGACCCGCCAGCCTGGAACAGCACGGTCTGGCCCTGAGGCGACCGCTGGATATTGAGCGGTCCCTCGGCCGAGTGGAACTTGCCTTTGAAATTGAGCCGATGGAGCTTGGAGAAATCGGCGAACTGGCCCTTGGCGCGATCGCGCACGAAGGCATCGTCGTCCCAGCTATCCCAGAGGCCTTTGACGATCTCGATGTGCTCGGCGGCGATTTCGTAGCGCAGGGCGTGGTCGGGGTGGTTGGCGCGGCCGTAGTTCTTGGCGGAGCCCTCGAGCGGCGAGGTCACGGCATTCCAGCCGGCGCGCCCCTTGCTCAGGAGATCGATCGAGGCAAACTGGCGGGCCACGGTGAAGGGGTCGCTGTAGGAGGTCGACAGCGTGCCGACGAGCCCGATCTTCTTGGTCACCGCCGTCAGGGCCGACAGCAGGGCGATCGGCTCGAAGCGGTTGAGGAAATGCGGGATGGACTGCTCGTTGATATAGAGCCCGTCGGCCACGAAGGCGAAGGCGATGCCGGCGGCCTCGGCGCGCTTGGTCGTTTCGAGGATGAAATCGAAATTGACGCTGGCATCGGCCGGCACGCTCGGATGCTTCCAGGCGTTCATGTGACCGCCCGGGCCATGCAGCATGATGCCGAAGGGAATGCGTTTCTGGCTCATTTGAGGCTCCGTCTCTATGCGGAAAGTGCGGTGGGGAGTGCGGGCTGGCGGGCGGCGGCGACCAGTTCGATCGCCTCGATGCGGCTATCGCCGGCATTGGCGAAGTCGATGATGAATTCGGCGATGCCATGCTGGCCGGCCAGTGCGTCGAGCGCAGCGACGATGTCGTCGCCCGTGCCGGCCAAGACGGTGGAGGCGCGACGCTCGGTCGTGTACTCGGTCACGCCCGCCTGCCTTGCATATTCGGCCGCCTGCGCCTCGCTGCCCACGGTGACGCTCTGGGCGCCGGGAATGTGCACGCGGTAAGGCGTGAAGAGGTCGGCGGTCGCCTTGGCCTCGGCCGCAGATTTGGCCACGACGGCAGCCAGCGCCACGACGGGCGTGCGTCCCGTGGCGTCGCGATAGGTCGAGATCGCCGCCGACAAGGTTGCATCATCGCCGTTGAGATGGCGGGCGAAGACGAAATTCCAGCCCAGCTCCGCCGCCAGCGCCGCGCTTTCGACGCTGGCACCGAGCAGGTGGCGTTCGCCGGCCTGGCTCGGGCGGGGTGTTGCGTCGAGCCCTTCCGGGCGACGCGACGCGTCACTGGACAGGAAGGCGTCGAGCTCGGTCAGTTGCGCGCGGAAATCGGGCTTGCTGGTGAGGTCGCGGCCCGATTGCAGCGCCTTGGTCGAGAGCGGCAGGCCGCCGGGCGCCTTGCCGATGCCGATATCGATCCGCCCCGGGGCCAGCGCCTGGAGCAGGTTGAAATTCTCGGCCACCTTGTAGGGACTGTAATGCTGCAGCATGACGCCGCCCGAACCGATGCGAATGCTCTCGGTGCGCGCCGCCAGATGGGCCAGCAGCACTTCGGGGGACGAACTGGCGAGGTCGGCGGTATTGTGGTGCTCGGCGACCCAGAAGCGGTGGTAGCCCAGCGCTTCGGCGCGCTGCGCCAATGCCACGGTCCGCCGTAATGCGTCGGTCGGCGTTTCGCCGCGCTGCACCGGAGACTTGTCCAGCACGCTCAATGCGTAGCTCATGAAATTCCCTGCCAGATAGACTCTGTTATGGGTCGACTATAATTCTATAAACTTTGTGGATTAAAGCCTTGGCGGACCAAACGCTTGATGTTCAGCAAGGTTTTTCCGTTCGTGCAGCTTCCCCGCAAGGCACGGCTAAAGGCGCCGACCGGGCAGGACGTTTTGTGCGGTGGAGCGGGAGAGTGGAGAAACGCGCTTGAGGGCCGTTCGTCAGCGGCTTGGAGCGAAGGGTTGGCCTAGAATACGCGGCCTTCGTCGAAGTCGGCCCTGACACCATTGAGGTAGAAATCGCCCAGGACGCGGCCGCGCAGGGCGGCGGGATTGTGGTTGCAGAGGGTCCGCACATTGCGCCAATGGCGGTCGAAATTGCGCGTACGCGAGGTGGCCGAGCCGCCGCCTGTATCGAACAGCCGCTGCGCGGCCTCAAGCGCTAGCTTGCCAATCAGCACCTGGCCCTTGGAATTGGCGAGCTGGGTGGCGAGCACGACATAGTCGATATCGGCGGCGTTGGACAGGATGGCGGCGGCGGACGCATCGAGGTGACGTGACGTCTCGGCGATCAGGGCATCGACCGTGTGCGAGATAGCGGCGATCTCGCCCACCGCCAGTTGCACGAAATGGTCGCCGCGCGCCGTCTCGGAGGCGGAATGCTTCGCCGAGCGCGCCTGGTCCTGCACATAGGCAATGCCATCGGACAGCACATTGCGGGCGATACCGGCCACGACGGCCATCAGATGCAGTTGCGCGCGGGCGGCATTGTGGCGCCGGGCATAGGGATTGCCGCCACCGGTACGCAGGGCGCTGAGTTCGTTGTCCTCGATCCGCACATTGTCGAGGTGCACGCTGCCACTGGCGCTGAGCCTTTGCCCCATGCCGTCCCAATCGTCGCGGATCTCGACGCCATCGCGGTCGGCGGGCACCATGACACCGGTGGGCTTGCCCTCCTCGTCGACGGCGCTGAAGCTGGTGTAGTCGGCATAGATCGCGCCGGTGGCGTAATATTTCTCGCCGCTGAGCCGGTAGTGATCCCCTTCCCTGCGCAAGGTCGTGCGGATCATGTTGGGCCGGGGCGTGCCAATCTCCATATGGGCACCGCCGAACAGCTTGCCGGCCAGCACCTCGGGCGCCCAGCGCCGGCTGGTCTCGGCCTCCGGGTCGAGCGCGATGGATTCAAGGAAACCGAAATGCCCGCGCAGGGCATGCGCGACGCCCGAGTCTGCCGAGGCCAGCGCGCAGGTGATCTCGACCTGGTCGGACGCGCTGCCGCCCGGGCCGCCAAGGCTCTGGGGCACGCGGAGCCAGGTGAGGCCGGTGGTGCGGAGGAACTGGAAGATGTCGTGCGGCAGCCGGCCCGCGAGCTCGCGCTCGGCAGCGCCCTGCGCAACGTGGGCCAGAACCGCGGGCAGACCGGCGAGGATTTCTGCGCGGCTGCGCGGTGAGATGGCCGAGGGCTGCAGGGCGACGGACATGACGTTCTCCAAATCAGGCGGCAGGGCGAGACAGGGTTCGACCGAGCAACAGCAGCGGGATGACCGCGATGACGCCGATGATGGCGCCCAGTGTCATGGTCGCGCTGAAGCCGACAAAGGCCAGCGCGGCCGAGAACGCAGCCGGAGCGCCGGCGCTGAGCACCACGCGCGTCGCATTGAGCTTGCCCAGCAGCTCCGCATAGCCGGTGCGACCGAACAGATGCAGTGGCAGCGTGCCACCGACGATGACGTTGAGGCCGTGGCCGAATCCGTAGAACAGCGCGAAGAGACACCCGGCGACGAGACTCGGCAGGCCGGACAGCAAAAGGCCGATCGACAGCGGGAAGCAGAGCGCCGCCAAGGCGGTGGTGATCAGCGGATTGAGATTGGCCAAGAACAGGGCCTCACCCAACCGCACCAGCACCATGGCGGGGCCGACGAGCATGGAGACGACATAGGTGTTCTCGCCCAGCGCGCTCATCTCGAGGATGGGCACGAGGTGAACCACCAATGCGGTGCTCAGAATGCCGGTAATGCCGAAGCTGAGGGCGACCATCCAGAAGGCGAAGCGCCGCGGGATGGCCACGCCGGGCTGGTCCGCCGCGGCTGCCGTCTGGAGCTCAGACTTGCCCGGTGCTCCTCGGGCGATGAGCAGGTGGATCGGCAAGGCAACGGCCAGATGCAGTGCGGCGAAGACGAAAAATGTGGAACGCCAGCCGGCCATATCGACCAGCCAGCCGGTCAACGGCCAGAACAGGGTGGACGCAAAACCGGCGATGAGGGTGAGCTGGGTGATGGCCCGGCGGGCCCCCGCACCGCCGAACTGCGCCAAGGTGGGAAACGACGCGCCATAGAGCACGGCCACGGCGATCACCTGCAGCAGCACGATCAGCGCGGCGAGCGTGATGAAGTTGGGCGCCAGCGCGGCCAGGATGTAGACCAGCCCCACGGCGATGCTGCCGAGGACCATGATGCGCGGCGCGCCATGGCGATCGATCTGCCGGCCGAGAAAGGGGCTCGCCAACCCAGAGATCAGCAGCGCCACCGAAATCACCGTGAAGGGCAGCGCCGGCGGCACGCCGAACTCGGCGGCGAAGCCGGGCGCCACGATGGCGTAGGAATAAAAGATCGTGCCGTAGCCGATGATCTGGGACAGGCCCATCCAGCCGACCACGGCGCGGAGGCTCATTGTGCGTCGCGCGGTGGCGATGTGCTGGTTCATGGGGCTGGGCGCGGTCGCTAGAAGACCTTGCCTTCCTTGAGGTGGGTGGTGGTGCCGTTGAGCAGGTAATCGCCGACGACCCGGGACTTGTGCAGCAACGGATTGTGGTTGAGCACCGTCCTTATGTTGCGCCAGTGCCGATCGAAATTGTACTTGCGCGACGTGACCGACCCTCCACCCAACTCGAACATGCGCTCGGCGGTGCGCGGCCCGAGTTGACCCAGCACGATCTGCACGCGCGCTGTGGTCAGCGCGCTGGCCACCAGCGACGCCTCGATCTCGGCTTCGTCACCCTTGGCGAAGGCGGTCACGGTATGGTCGAGCGCACGCGCGCCCTCGGCCAGCAGCGCGTCGATCGCCAGCGAATTGGCGGCAATCTCGCCGATCACCTGCTGCACGAAATGATCTTCGCGCGCCGTTTCGGCCGTGCTGTGGGCAGCGGAGCGGGCCTGCTTGCGGACATAGTCGAGCCCATCGGCCAGTACGTTGCGCACGGCGCCGCCAGCGCTGGCCGCCAGATGCAATTGCCGCAAGGTCGAGCAGTGGCGGCCAACCAGGTTTTCGAGGCTGCGGCGGGCGAATTCATGCGGGAAGACCTCGACATTGTCGAGGATGACGCCGCCGCTGGCGGTGAGGCGCTGGCCCATGCCGTCCCAGTCGTCGAGGATCTGGATGCCTAGTCGGTCGACCGGCAGCAGCACGCCGACCACTTGCCCGGCTTCATCCAGCGCGCTGAACGAAGCGAAGTCGGCAAAGGCCGTACCGGTAGCGTACCACTTGCGGCCATTGAGGCGGAAGCTGTCGCCCTGGCGCACGATAGTGGTGGTCACCTGCCCCGGCCGCGCGGTGCCCTGCTCGGTATGGGCGCCGCCGAACAGCTTGCCGGCCAGGATCAGCTCGATTGCCCCGGCGTCCCGCTGGGTGGGCTCGCTGAGAATGACATTCTCGACATAGTTGAAGTGGGACCGCAGCGCATGGGCAACATTTGAATCGGCGGCGCCGATGGCGGCGATCAACTCGATATAGTCGACCACCGAGCCACCCGGCCCGCCCAGGGCGACCGGCACGCGCAGGGCGCTAAGGCCGGATTCGCGGAACAGGCGGAAGGCTTCGAAGGGCAGTTCGCGATCGAGATCGCGCTGCGACGCTCCCTTGGCGATCTCGGCGACCAGCGCCGGGATGCGGGAAAGCAGCTCTTCGCGAGATCGGCCGGCGCGGAGGGGCAGTTCTTTGACGTTGGCGGTCATGGTCAGCGCGTCCCGGTTTTGTCTTTGGCATGGGCGGCAGCGAGGTGGGACGGCGCCAGCCAGTCATCGAGCGAAAAATCCTTGTCGATGAACTTCCAGTCGATAAGGAACTGCTTGTAGCGCGCGAAGGCCTTGATCTCGTCGGGCTCGAGGGTGAGGCCGACGGCAGTGGAGAGATCGGCGCGCAGCGCGAGGCTGGCATAGTCTTCGCCGATATTGTTTTCGCGGGCGAGGATGCCGATGGCTTCGGCCCGGTTCTGCGACGCCCAGAGGCCGGACAAGGCGATATCGCCGACCAGGTAGTCGACGAGGTCGGGCCTGTTGTCGATGAAGGTCTGGTCGACTGTCAGTGGGCGCGGCGTGCCGGCATTGGTGCGGATTTCGATATCGGGGTGGAAGCCGAATTCGGAGACGATGCTGGCGCCGATAAAGCTGGCCGCGGCGATGCCCTCGCTGCCCTTGACGTAGAAGGCATCGATGTCGCCTCGCAGCAGGGCCAGCGCCTCATCGGCATAGATGGCGAGGCGCTTGGGGCCATAGACGCCAAGCCCGCTCGCCTCCGGATTGCGCCCGACCGGGACATCGACCAACTCGATGCCTGAGACGTCGAGCCCCTCGGTGGCGCGCGCATTGATCAGACCCCTGATGGCGAAGGGCGCCAGCACCTGATAGCCGAGTGGCGCAAAGCGCGGCACCGCGTAGCGGCGACCAGTCAAATCTCTGGCCGTCTTGATGCCCGTCGATGGCAGCGTCACCACCGCCTGGAACTCCTGCGTCCAGGTGAGGCCGAGCAGCCGCGTGGCGGCGCCGTTGGATCGCGCCCAGATGGCCGGCACGTTGCCGCCCTGCCGGATCTGGAAGCTCAGGTGATGATCGGAATAGGAGCGCCGCACAGCCGGATCGGCGTGCCCGTTGACCGATTGCAGGCTGATCCCCTCGCGCGCCAGCGTGCCTTCGAGCCACCCCTTGCGCAGCGCGATGATCAGCGGCGCAACAGCGGGCGAGTGAGCGTACCAAACGCTCTGGGGCGAGATACTGGCGGTCATGCGGTCCTCATCGTTCGGGCAAAATGGAAGCGGCCGGGACTGGCCGGGCCGCTGATGCGATGCGGGTTACTGCTCGATGTAGATATCGGCGCCGTTGCTCCACAGGTGCTCGGCGCCGAGCTTGAGATTGTGCACACGCTTGTCGAACACGGTGATCGAAGCCGGCGTCACGATATCGAGCGTGGGCAGGTCTTCCACCACGATGCGCTGGAACTCGTTGAACAGCTCGACGCGCTTGGCCGGATCGACCTCGACGGCCGCCGCTTCGAGCAGGCGATCGACTTCGGGGTTTTCGTACTTGGAGCCGTTCGAGAACGGCAGGCCGACCTTGAAGTTCTTGGACCAGTAGAGGCGCTGCACGCCCACGGTTGGATCGTAGAGGTTGCTCATGCCCTCGACGGCGATGTCGAAATCGCGGTCGGTGAAGATGCGCTTGACGAAGGTGGCGAAGTCCTGCGTACGCAGCTCGACCTGGATGCCGACCTTGGCCAGAGCCTGGGCGATGTATTCGGCAGTCTGCTTGGGCGGGCCGGACGGCTGGGTCGGATCGATGAACAGCTTGAAGCGCCAGCCATCGGCACCCTTGGCATAGCCGGCTTCGTCGAGCAGGGCATTGGCCTTGTCCGGGTCGAAGGCATACTTCGGCACATCCGGATTGAAGAAGCGGGCGAGCTCGGCGCTGACGGGGCCATCGAGGCGGGTCGCGTAACCGAGATAAATGGTGTTGACGATGAAGTCCTTGTCGATGGCATGGGCGATGGCGTGCCGCACCTTGATATCGGCAAGGTACTGGTTTTCGAGATTGAACTCGGCGCGGGCAATGCTGGGCGAATAGGGCGCGGCGCGCGTATCGACGACCAGGTTCGGATTGGCCTTGATGCGCTCGATATCGGTCAGCGGAATGTTGGCCACCGACACCTGCACCTCACCAGCCTCGATGGCGGCCACGGCAGCGGCCGGGTCGACGATGAAGCGGATGATGAGCTGGTCGAGATGCGGCTTGCCCTCGGCCCAGTAATTCTCGTTGCGCTTGAGGATCACGTGGCTGCCGCGCACCCATTCGACGAAGGTGAACGGACCCGTGCCGACCGGCGCATAATTGTGCTCGTTCTCGGGGATATTGGTGCCTTCATAGAGATGCTTGGGCACGATGGGCGCCTCGAAGCTGGCAAAGGCAGTCAGCAGGAACGGCGCCGGCTTGGAGAGGATCAGCTCGACCTCGTGGGTGCCGAGCACGTTGATCTGCTCCACCGAAGCGAAGGTGGCGCGGCCGCGCGGATGGTTTTCCTTGAGGGCGGCGATGGAGAAGGCCACGTCCTCGGCGGTGAAATCGGTGCCGTCATGCCACTTGACGCCTTCGCGCAGCTTGAAGGCATAGCGCAGGCCGTCCTCGGCGACTTCCCACTCGGTGGCCAACAGCGGCTGCGGGGTAAAGTCCTCGTCGTAGGTCAAGAGGCCTTCGGTGACCTTGCCGCTGATGTAATAGGCGGCGCCGGCCGTGTGGGCGATCAGCACCAGCACCGGTGGTTCCGTGCCGATATTAATGGCGACGCTGCCGCCATTGACGGGCTCGCTCTGCGCGAAGGACAGGCCAGGCACTGCGGCGATGGCGGCAATGGCCGCCGTGGACAGCAGGAACGCGCGGCGGGTGACTGAAAGCACACGCGAGGTGCGGATCGACATTTGATGGATACCCCGTTGTTGCGGCCTGGCCCCAGGCGCGGGCCGCAGATGATCTTGGCCACCCCAGCGGGGAAGCGTCATCAAATCATATAATCTCTAGTGATTTAATCGAGATACTAGATTGCTACCGTTTCGGGGCGCGGGAAAAAGCAACGACGCGGCACGGCGTGTGGGGAGAATAATATGGCGGCAAGGACTGCCAGCACGCCATCGCGCCCGACGAACGCATCACAGGAGAGGCCCGGGACAAAACCGTGCCCATTGGAAGCTCAGGTCGGCACGCGGATCGACTAAGTTTTTCCTTCCCGGCGCGAAGACGCAGCTCCCGCCGAAAGAATTTCTCTGCGGCCGCCGTCCGTTGAAATGGTGCCGCGCGATCACGCGGGAAAACGCAATCGACAATCTCTATCAATTGAATAGACTTAGTCACCAACCGAGGTGATCCCATGGCCGCAATCGAAACCGGCAATCCGCGCATCGCGACCAATCCACGCCTGGCCATGCGCCGGCGCGCCACCGAACTGCTGGTGCTGGTCGGCGCGAGCCTGGCCTTCCTCTTCGCGCTCGCCGTCGCCTTCGGCTTCATCAGCGGCTGATCCACTCTCCAGGAGCTTCTCATGGCATCCGAATTCATCGGCCATACCTCCAACCGCGAGGGGTCCGACATCGTCCCGACGACCGGTCCCGTCATCGACAAGACCTATATCCGCAACCATGTGCAGGCCGCAGAAGCCGCCGGCATCGACCGGCTGCTGATCGGGCAGTTCGCGCAATGGCCGGACAATAATCAAATCGCGGCCTATGTGTTCGGCCAGACCGAGCGCATCGGCGCGTTGCTCGCGCATCGCCCCGGCCTGATGGCGCCGACGCTCGGCGCGCGGCAATTGGCGACGCTCGACCAGTTCTCCGAGGGCCGCGTCTGGGTGCATATCATCACCGGTGGCTCCGACGCCGACCAGGCGCGCGACGGCGATTTCGAGGATCACGACACGCGTTACGCGCGCACTGACGAATATATCGAGGTGCTCAAGAAGGTCTGGGAGAGCGATGCCCCGTTCGACCACGAGGGCCGCTTCTACAAGTTCAAGGGCGCCCTCAGCCAGGTAAAGCCGTTCCAGAAACCGCGCATTCCGATCTCGTTCGGCGGTTCGTCCGACGCGGCTATCGCGGTAGCCGGCAAGCATGCCGATATCTACGCGCTGTGGGGCGAGCCGCTAGACGGCACGCGCGAGACGATCGCCAAGGTTCGGGCGGCGGCGATTGCCAATGGCCGAGATGCCAACAGCATCCGTTTCACGCTCGCCTTCCGCACCATCGTGGCGGACACCGAGGACAAGGCCTGGTCAAACGCCGCCGACATCCTCGAAAAGGTCAAGGCAGGCGTGGCGCGCCAGGCCGGTGGCAATGGCGAAAAGCTGCCCAGCAATGTGGGCTCGGTCCGTCTGCGCGAGGCGGCCAAGCGCGGCAAGGTGCTCGACAAGCGGCTCTGGACCGAAGTGGCGGAGGCCAGTGGCGCGGGCGGCAATTCCACCGCGCTGGTGGGCAATCCCGAACAGGTCGCCGAGGCCATGCTCGACTATTACGACGCCGGCGTTTCCAACTTCCTGGTGCGCGGCTTTTACCCCACCGCCGACACAGTGACGTATGGCCGCGATGTCGTGCCGCTGGTCAAAGCCGGCATTGCCGAACGCGAAGCCCGGAAGGTTGCCGCAGAATGAGTGCTCCGCTCGATATCGTCGACATCCACACCCACCTCTGGCCACCGGCCTGGGGTCCGGGCGGCAAATATGCCAAGCCGGCCGGGTCGTTCTCGCCGGAAATCTATCGCAAGATCACCGCGCCCGCGGCGCTGGTCGACGAGTTCAAGGCAGCCGGCGTCTCGCTGGCGGTGGTCACCGCGACCATCGAAAGCTTGTTCGGCGCTGAGGGTCCGGTGGATTTCGGCGCCGTTGCCGAGGCCAATGATTGGCTGGCGAGTCTCGTCGCAGCTGAGCCGACGCTGGCCGCCTTCGCGGTCACCGATGTGTTTGCCGGCGAAGAGGGTGCGCGCGAGGCGGAACGGGCCATTGTCGAACTCGGGCTTTCCGGCCTCGTCATCGATTCCGCGCGCGGCGGCAAGTTCCTGGCCGATCCATCGGCCCGGCCGACGCTCGAGGTGGCGGCGCGGCATCGCGTGCCGGTCTTCGTCCATCCGGTGGCGCATCCCAATTCGGACGTGCTGATCGCCGGCGCCGGTATGCTCGGCAATTCGCTCGGCCGTGGCCTGATGAACGGCGTGGCGTTCCTCTCGATCATCCAGTCGAACATTCTCGAAGAGCTGCCGGACCTGCATCTGGTCTTCGCCACGCTCGGCCTGGGCGGCATTGTGCAGGCAGCACGCGGCGGCCTCTATGGTCGCGCCGAGCGGCAGCGCCAGCCGCGACCGAACATCTACTTCGACACGATGGGCGCCGATCCTGCCATCGTTCGCACGCTGACCGGTTTCTTCGGCGCCGAGCGGGTGCTGGCCGGCACCGATTGGCCGATCCTGCCGGCCCTGCAGGCAGACAGCCTCGCAGCCAGCCTGGCAGAAGCCGGGCTCAACGAGTCCGAACAGCGCCTGGTGGCCGGTGGCAATGCACGACGGCTGCTGTCCCTCCGCACCGCGCAGGCGCAGGCTGCCCAATGACCAGCTTGTTCGACAGCTTCGACCTGGGCGACCTCGCTCTGCCCAGCCGCATCGTCATGGCGCCGATGACCCGCCGCCGCGCCGGCGAAGGCAAGGTACCCACAGAGCTGACGGCCCTGCACTATGCGCAGCGGGCCGGCGCCGGGCTCATCGTCAGCGAGTCCATCGAGGTCGATCCCCAGAGCGGCGTCACCGCGCCGACGCGACCCGGCCTGTTCAGCGAGGCGCAGCAGATCGGCTGGAGCCATGTGGTCAAGGCGGTGCATGCCGCCGGTGGTCGCATCTTTGCCCAGCTCTCGCATATGGGCCGGGCGGCGCATTCGACACAGCTCATCACGGGTGGTCGCGTCGTCGGTCCATCCGCCATTGCGGCGACAGGCACCGTGTTCACGCCACAAGGGCCCCTGCCCTATGAAGTGCCGCACGCATTGAGCGAGGCCGAGATTGCCACCATTGTCGGCGAATATGGCGAGGCCGCCCGCCGCGCCCGTGACGCCGGCTTTGACGGCATCGAGCTGCACGGCGCCAATGGCTACCTGATCGATCAGTTCCTGCGCGATGCCAGCAACCAGCGGACCGACGACTATGGCGGCAATGCTACGAACCGCACCCGTTTCCTCCTCGAAATCATCGCCGCGGCGAAGGCCTATTGGCCGAGCGGTCGCATCGGCGTGCGTGTCTCGCCGACGCATGCCTTCCAAGGCATGGCCGACAGCGATCCGGTGGCGCACTACGCCACCATCGCCGAACTGCTGAGCGCGCATCGCCTGGCCTATATCCATGTCGTGGAGCCACCGATCCAGCCCGAAGGCGTTCCCTATGTGGCCGCGACCATCCGCCAGCACTTCGACGGCCCGCTGATCCTCGCCGCCAAGTATGACCGCGACTCCGCCAATGGCGCGCTTGCGGCCGGCCGCGCGGACCTGATCGCGTTCGGTGAGGCCTTCATCGCGAATCCCGATCTGCCCGAGCGCCTGCGCCGTGGCGCGCCGCTCAATGCAGCCGACAAGGCGACGTTCTATACGTCGGGCGAGAAGGGCTACACGGACTATCCGTTTCTCGAGGCTTAGGACTTTGCAGTAGACCTCATCCTGAGCCTGTCGAACCACGAGGTCGTGGCGAGATCAGTTTGCCCGACCTCGTGGTTCGAC
>CBIHQV010000002.1:0-181071 GCA_966212275.1 uncultured Devosia sp. | reverse complement strand
GCGAGCTGTCGAGCACGCCGGCCATGCCGATCACCTTGTTGGTGGGCAGGCCCGAGAACTTCTGCAGCGCCCAGACCATCGCGTCGAGCGGGTTGGTGATGCAGATGACGAAGGCGTCCTTGGCATACTTGGCAATGCCCGCGCCCACCTGCTCCATCACCTTGAGGTTGATTTCCAGCAGGTCGTCGCGGCTCATGCCGGGCTTGCGCGGCACACCGGCGGTGACGATCACCACGTCGGCGCCAGCAATGTCCTTGTATTCCGAGGTGCCCTTGAGCGACGCGGCAAGGCCCTGGGCCGGTGCCGACTGGGCGATATCGAGCGCCTTGCCGGGACCAACGCCCTCGACGACGTCAAACATGACGATGTCGCCGAGTTCCTTTTGCGCGGCCAGCAGGGCGAGCGTGCCGCCAATCTGACCCGAGCCAATAAGAGCGATCTTCTTGCGCGCCATAAGTCCTCATCCCAGACTGCGTTGAATTGGCGCACCTCTTAACCCTGTCGGTCGGGAGGGGCAAGTGAACCCTTCGTCTTAAAGCCGTTTTGGCCCTTGCTGATGGGCGAAGGGGTGATGCCGGATGGGCAAGGAAGCGTGGCGAGGAGCTGCCGCACGGCCCCCGCCGACCGGAGGTCGTGACATCGGATGCGCCGGGCCATCGCCGCCGTGACCATGGCTTCGTCCTTCGAACCGAAGACCGCATCGTAGCCCCAGGTCCAGCCCAACAACGAAGGGGTCACCCTACCACGCCCTATCACACGCCACAGCCGCGTCAGCCGCGCCGGCTTCAGTCGGATCAGGCAATCAGCTCGTGCCAGCCGCGCGGCATAGGTTCGCGTATTGCCACCCTCGATGATCCAGCGCTCACCCCTCGTCGCCGCCACGGCGGCGTTGTCGATCTCGGCATCATCACGGCGCCGCCCGTCCCGACTGGTCAGAAGGTCATCAATAGCCTGGACCGGCAGATCGAGGCATCTGCCGAGCCTGCCTGCCAACCAGCTCTTGCCTGCGCCAGGACCACCGATGATCATGACGCGCTGCATGGTCAGCCCTCGCTCGGGGTATCGCGCAGGGCCTTGCCCAGATACTCCTCCGACTGCATCTCATCGAGCCGCGACACCGTCCGCTGGAACTCGAACGCCGTCTTGTCATCCTTGCCCAATTGCTCAAGCGGCACGGCAAAGCTCGCGCCCAGCTTCACGCCGCGATCGTAGAGGTTGTCGATCAAGAGGATGAACCGCTTGGCCGCGCTCGACATGGTCCGGTCCATCTGCGGCACGTCGTCGATGATGATGGAATCGAACTGGTGGGAAATGCGCACAAAGTCGCGCGACCCCAGCGGCTTCTCGCAGAGATCGGCAAACCCGAACCGCGCCGCCCCCATGGCCACCAGCGGCACATGAATGTGCCGGCCGATGCTCTCGACCACGTCAGGATGCCCCGGCTCGCCCCCGGTGATGCGCAACCACAGCCGGTCCATCTCGGCGCGGACGTCCGGTCCGGTGCCAAAGGCATAGACATGCTGCCCGGCAAACTTCATGCGTCGATAGTCCCGCTCGGCTGGCAGGGCCGCCACGGTCGTATGCTGCTTGAGCAGCGCGATGAACGGCAGGAACAACTGGCGGTTGAGCCCATCCTTGTAGAGCTCGTCAGGCGTCACGTTGGACGTCGCCACCAGCGTCAC
Source organism: uncultured Devosia sp. (assembly GCA_966212275.1). Taxonomy (GTDB): domain Bacteria; phylum Pseudomonadota; class Alphaproteobacteria; order Rhizobiales; family Devosiaceae; genus Devosia. Next base: position 179,389 of record CBIHQV010000002.1, on the reverse strand, counting down.
GCCCTGGGCGAACAGCTTGTCGAACAGGCGATACAGCAGCATGGCATTGGTGATGTCATGCACATGGAATTCGTCGAGGCACAGGAGGCGCAGCCCGGACTTGATGATGGGGCGCACCACTGCTTCCACCGGGTCGGCATCCTTGCCCTTGGCGCTCTTGCGAAACGCGGTCATCCCGGCATGCATCTCGTCCATGAATTCATGGAAATGCACGCGCCGCTTCTGCTTGATCGGCACCGCGGCGAAGAACAGGTCCATCAGCATGGTCTTGCCGCGCCCCACCTCACCATGGAGATAGAGCCCGGGCACCGGCTCGGCCTTGTCAAACAGCTTGCCGAACAGCCCCTTCGGCCGCTCGGCCACGACCCCCGCCAGCACGGCATCGAGCAACCCCGCCGCCTCCCGCTGCGCCGGATCCGCACTCAACACCCCACGCGCCACCAACTCCGCATAAGCGGCGGTGACGGGGCCAGTATTTTCGGATGAGGCGGTAGCCAGGGACAATTGGCTGAACTCGGGGCGTTTTCGGTCAAGCCGAGTCGAACCGTAGGTCCGCGTCAGCGAAAATGGTCGTCTTCGAGAACCGGAGCGGAGCGTACTTCAGTACGTGAGCACCGGAAGCGCAGAAGCCGGCCATTTGCAGGCCGGCTTCACCGAAAACTTAGCGGGACATGGAGATGGCCTGGCCACCACCCATAGTCCCGATATAGCGGCCACCGCTCGGGGCGAGGAAGGCGGCGATGTTGCCGTTCTCATCATAGAGCTGGAGCTGGCTGCCGACCTGCTGCCAGCCGGTGACCGAAGCGATCTGCGGCACGGTGCAACCCGGCGCCGATGCGCGGAAATAGCTGGTGCCGGTCTTGGCGGTCATCGGCAGGTTGATGCGGCAGGTCGCGGCGCCGGCCGCGACGTTCCAGGCGCCTTCGGGGCCTGTGCTCATGCCACCGGCGACAGGCTGGGCCAGCGGATCGAGCGACACGATGGACGGCGATGCGCCAGGCGTCGTGGTGGCAACACCGGGAGTGGCCACGGCCACCTGGTTGGCGGGCACGCCGCCGAGCACCGGCTGGCCAGAAAGGCCCGGCGCCGGAGTGCCAGTGGCACCGATTGCGGGCAGAGTGCCCTGCTGCACCGTCGAATTGGGCACGGCCTGCAACTGCGCCGGGGCGCCGATGGTGTTGAGGTTGGCCGTGTTGGACCCGGTGGACTGACATGCCGCCAGCACAACGGCGATTGCCGCCACGCCTACTGCGGACAAAGATCCGCGCATCCAAACCGTCATGGGGTCTCGCTCCTGCCCGAAGGCTTAATAAAGGTTAACAGCTCGGCTGGCTTATAGCCAATGGTCGCGCTGCGTTCAACCGCCCGGTCCGCTTGTGCACCAACCACTATCAATGTGGCGTTTTAGGGGTCGGAGGCCGCCATTTCCTTTAACAGGTCACGCGCCAGAACGGTTGCATCACCGGCCTCATCTTCGGGAACCTGCACCGCCACACCCTCGGGCCCGAACAGATTCGGCACACCCGGCAGCCCGCCATCGCCCTGCTCCAGCGGATTGAAGCCATAGGCGCGCAGCGCCACCACGAGCGCCCGCGCCTGCGACGGATTTTTGACATGCGCGATGATCTGATAGGCCATGGGACGCTCCGCAACTGCCAGACGATGTTGAACGCCCCGGCTGGCTGGGGCAACCCCCAACAACGCCCGCGCCACGGCCTTCTTGCCAAGCCATCGTCAAAGTGTTGCATTTGCGATAAGCGGTTTCACCGCATGGTGATTTGCCGGCCCGAAGGTCCGGGCGCTTAGCTCCACCGATCAAGCCTGCGCGGAGAACTGATGGGCGCCTACATCCTTCGTCGCCTGCTGCTGATGATCCCGACCGTGTTCGGCATCATGGCCATCTCTTTCGTCATCACCCAATTCGCCCCCGGCGGCCCCGTCGAGCAGGCGCTGGCCAATATTTCCGGCCAGAACGTCTCGATGACCGAACGGATCAGTGGCGGTGGCGGCGGCGATCTGGCGGGTCAGACGCCCCCACCCCGGCAGGCCGGCACCAACGGCGGCTACCGCGGCAGCCAGGGTCTGCCGCCCGAACTCGTCGCCCGCATCGAAAAACAGTTCGGCTTCGACAAGCCGCCGCTCGAACGCTTCGGCATGATGCTGTGGAACTATCTCCGCTTCGATTTCGGCGACAGCTACTACCGCGATGCCTCGGTGATCGAGCTGATCGTCGAGAAGATGCCGGTCTCGATTTCCCTGGGCCTGTGGATGACGCTGATCGCTTATGGCATCTCCATTCCCCTGGGCATCAAGAAGGCCATCTCCGACGGCTCGCGCTTCGATGTCTCGACCTCCACCATTGTGATCATCGGCTATGCCATTCCCGGTTTCCTCGTCGCCGTCGCGCTGATCATCATGCTTGCCGGCGGCAGTTTCTGGTCGGTCTTCCCCCTGCGCGGCCTGACCTCGCCCGGCTTCGAGACCTTTCCCTGGTGGCTACAGGTGCTCGACTATTTCTGGCATCTGGTGCTGCCCATCACCGCCATGGGCCTGGGCGCCTTCGCCACCACGACCCTGCTTACCAAGAACTCGTTCATCGACGAGATCGGCAAGCAGTATGTCACCACCGCCCGAGCCAAGGGGCTGACGGAAAACCAGGTGCTCTACCGCCACGTCTTCCGCAACGCCATGATGCTGATCATCGCCAGCTTTCCCGGTGCCTTTGTCGGCGCCTTCTTTGGCGGCTCGCTGCTGATCGAGACCATCTTCTCGCTCGACGGGCTGGGCCTGCTCGGCTTCCAGTCCGTGGCCAATCGCGATTATCCCGTGGTCTTTGCCACGCTCTACATCTTCAGCCTGCTTGGCCTCGTCGTCGCGCTGATTTCCGACCTCGCCTATATGTGGGTCGATCCGCGGCTCGATTTCGAAAGCCGCGAAGTATGAGCGAAATGGCGGATCAGGCCGCGCTCATCGAAGCGCCGCGCAATCGCTGGCTGACCCCGCTCAACCAGCGCCGGCTCGACAACTTCCGCAAGAACCGCCGCGGCTACTGGTCATTGTGGATTTTTCTCGCGCTGTTCATCGCCACCCTCGGCTCCGAGTTCATCGCCAACGACAAGCCCATCATCGCCCTCTACAAGGGCGAATTGCTGTTCCCCGCCTTTGTCGACTATCCCGAATCCAAGTTTGGCGGCTTCCTCGCCGTCACCAACTACCGCGACGAGTTCAACGCCGCCGAGATCGCTGCCAATGGCTGGATGGTCTGGCCGCCGGTGCGCTTCAACTACCAGACGGTCGATACCTTCCTGCCCTATTCCGGCGCCGTCGCCCCGAGTTGGACCATGACCCATGCGGAAAACTGCGCCGGCTACCCGCTGCAGGAGGCCGACCCCAATTGCCACTGGGGCAATTTTCACTGGCTGGGCACCGACGACAGCGGCCGCGACGTGCTGGCGCGCCTGCTCTACGGCTTCCGCATTTCGATCCTGTTCGGCCTGACGCTGACCGTGATCTCCTCGGTCATCGGCGTGTTCGCCGGCGCGGTGCAGGGCTATTTCGGCGGCTGGGTCGACCTCATCTTCCAGCGGGTGATTGAAATCTGGACCTCGATCCCGGCGCTCTACCTGCTGCTGATCATATCCTCGGTCATCACCCCCAGCTTCTGGGTGCTGCTGGGCATATTGCTGCTGTTTTCCTGGGTGTCGCTGGTGGGCATTGTGCGCGCCGAATTCCTGCGCGGGCGCAATTTCGAATATATCGCCGCCGCCCGGGCGCTGGGCGTGTCCAACCTCACCATCATGTTCCGCCACCTGCTGCCCAATGCCATGGTGGCCACCCTCACCTTCATGCCCTTCATCCTGTCCGGCTCGGTGGTGACACTGACCTCGCTCGACCTGCTCGGTTTCGGCCTGCCCCCCGGCTCGCCCTCGCTGGGTGAATTGCTGGCCCAGGGCAAAAACAACCTCCAGGCGCCCTGGCTGGGGCTGACCGGCTTTTTCACCATTGCCATGATGATGACGCTGCTGGTCTTCATCGGCGAGGCAGTGCGCGATGCCTTCGATCCGCGAAAGTCCCTGGCATGACCGCGCCCCTGCTCTCCATTCGCGATCTGACCGTTGCATTCGGGGCCGCCGAAGCCACCCGCGCCATTTCCTTCGACATCGCCCCCGGCGAGACCGTTGCCCTTGTCGGCGAGTCCGGCTCGGGCAAATCGGTAACGGCGCTGTCCGTGCTCAAGCTGCTGCCACCTTCGGCGCGCCTTTCCGGCCAGGTGCTGTTCAAGGGCAAGGACCTGCTCACCGCCGACCCGGCCGAACTGCTCGCCGTGCGCGGCAACGACATTTCGATGATCTTCCAGGAGCCGATGAGTTCGCTCAATCCGGTCCACACCATCGAGCGCCAGATCGGGGAAGTGCTGGCCATCCATCGCGGCCTGCGCGCCACCGCCGCCCGCAAGCGCACGCTCGAACTGCTCGACGCGGTGGGCATTCCCGATCCGGCCAGCCGGCTCGCCGCCTATCCCCACCAGCTCTCGGGCGGGCAGCGCCAGCGCGTGATGATCGCCATGGCTTTGGCCAACGAGCCGGAACTGCTGATCGCCGACGAACCCACCACCGCGCTCGACGTCACCGTACAGGCGCAGATTCTCACCCTGCTCAAGGACCTGCAGAAGCGTCTGGGCATGGCCATGCTGTTCATCACCCACGACCTGGGGATCGTCAAAAGGATCGCCGACCGCGTCTGCGTCATGACATCGGGCGACATTGTAGAGACAGGCGCCGTCGAGGCGGTCTTCACCACCCCACAGCATGCCTATACCAAACACCTGCTTGCCGCCGAACCGCGCGGCACGCCGCCGGTATCCGACCCCCAAGCACCCACCATTGTCGATGTCGCCGATCTCAAGGTCTGGTTCCCGGTCAAGCGCGGCCTGCTGCGCCGCACCGTCGGCCACATCAAGGCGGTCGACGGCGTTGACCTCTCAATCCGCCGTGGCGAAACGCTGGGCGTGGTGGGCGAAAGCGGCTCGGGCAAGTCGACGCTGGGCTATGCTGTGCTGCGCCTGCTGCCATCGGATGGGCGCATCGTGGTCCTCGGCAATGCGGTGCAGTCGCGCTCGTGGAAAGCCATGCGGCCGCTGCGGGCCAGCATGCAGATCGTGTTCCAGGACCCCTATGGCTCGCTGAGCCCGCGCCTCTCGGTCGACCAGATCATCGGCGAAGGCCTGACCGTGCATGAACCCCGGATCGGCGCCCGTGAGCGCGACGAGCGGGTGATCCGCGCACTCGAAGAGGTCGGCCTGCCGCCGGCCAGCCGTTTCCGTTACCCCCACGAATTTTCCGGCGGCCAGCGCCAGCGCATCGCCATTGCCCGCGCCATGGTGCTGGAGCCCAAATTCGTCGTTCTCGACGAACCCACCTCGGCGCTCGACGTCTCGATCCAGGCCCAGGTGGTTGACCTGCTGCGCGACATCCAGCAGCGGCATGGGCTGACCTACATGTTCATTTCGCATGACCTCAAGGTGATCAAGGCGCTGGCCAACCAGCTCATCGTCATGCGCAACGGAAAGATCGTCGAGCAGGGCGATGCAGCCGACATCTTCGCTGCCCCGCAATCGGATTACACCAGGGCATTGATGGCCGCCGCCTTCGACATCGAGCCCCCCGACCTCGTGCCCCCTGTCGCGCCATGACGTTTACGCCTAGTCTTTGCAGTTCAACGCACTATTCCGGAGCCGTCCGATGAAGCTCGCCCCTCTCCTGGCCGCCTTCCTGTTGCTGGGTCTCGCGGCCCCAGCCATGGCCCAGACGCCGACCGGCCAATGGGTCCACGCCTTTGCCATGGAGGGCGAGCCGAAATACGGCCCCGACTTCACCCAGTTCGACTATGTCAACGCCGACGCGCCCAAGGGCGGCGTCGTGCGCATGGGCACGATGGGCGGCTTTGATACCTTCAACCCCATCCTGCCCAAGGGCGACCCCGCCTCCGGCATTGGCCTCGTCTACGAAACGCTCATGACCCCGTCGCTGGACGAGGAGAGCGTCTATTACGGCTTGCTGGCCGAGGCGCTCAAGATCGGCGACGATTATGGCTCGGTGACATTCCGCATGAATCCCGACGCCAAGTGGCATGATGGCGAGCCGGTGACCGCCGAGGACGTGGTCTGGAGCTTCAACAAAGCCATCGAGGTCAATCCCGACCAGCAGCAATACTACGCCAATATCGAAAAGGTCGAAGTCACCGCCCCCGGCGAAGTCACGTTCACTTTCGACCAGACCGGCAATCGCGAACTGCCGCTGATCCTGGGCCAGGTCCTCGTCCTGCCCCAGCATTGGTGGGAGGGCACCGATGCCGATGGCAAGCAGCGCAACATCGGCGAATCCACTCTCGAACCGCCCATGGGTTCAGGGCCTTACGCGCTGTCCAGCTTCGATGCCGGCCGCACCGTCACCTATAGCCGCGTCGAGGATTATTGGGGCACAGACCACCCCACCCATGTCGGCACCAACAATTTCGACGAATACCGCGTCGAGTTCTTCCTCGACGAAACCGTCTGGTTCGAAGCCTTCAAGGGCGACCAGTTCGACTATTGGAGCGAGTACACCGCCCGCCGCTGGGCCACGGGCTTCGATTTCCCTGCCGTACGCGACGGACGCGTGGTGCAGGAGGAATTTGCCCAGGACTATGCCGGCAGCGGCTTGATGACCGGCTTCATCCCCAATCTGCGCCGGGAGAAATTCCAGGACGAGCGGGTCCGCAAGGCGATCAACTATGCCTTCGACTTCGAGTCGCTCAACAAGACGCTGTTCTATGGCCAGTATGAGCGGATCGACAGCTACTTTTACGGCCTGCCCTTCAAGTCATCCGGCCTGCCCGAAGGCGAGGAGTTGGAGATCCTCAACTCGGTCAAGGACCTCATCCCGGCCAGCGTCTTCACCGAGCCCTACACCAATCCGGTCAATGGCGACGCGGGCAAGCTGCGCGCCAACCTGCGCCAGGCACTCGCCCTGCTCACCGAGGCCGGCTACACGCTCAACGGCTCGCAACTGGTCGACGCCAATGGCGAGCAGCTCACCATCGAAATCCTGACCCAGCAGCCGTCGCTCGAGCCGGTATTCCAGAACCTGGTCACCAATCTGGGGACGATCGGCGTGCTGGCCACCATCCGCAACGTCGACAGCCCGCAATATATCAACCGCCTCCGCAGCTTCGACTACGACATGCTCTATACCCAATGGGCTCAGTCCTGGTCGCCGGGCAACGAGCAGCGCTTCTTCTTCGGCTCGGCCAGCGCCACCGAGGAAGGGTCGCGCAACTATGCCGGCATTGCCGATCCGGGCATCGACGCGCTGATCGAAAAGCTGATCGCCGCCGACGACCGTGCGACCCAGGAAGCGGCAACCAAGGCGCTCGACCGCGTGCTGCTGCACCATCACTATGTGGCGCCCGGCTACACCCTGCGCCATTCCCGCACCGCCCGCTGGGACCGCTTCAGTCGCCCGGAAAACCTGCCCGAATTCTCAAGCGGCTTCCCCACCATCTGGTGGTGGGACGAAGCCAAGGCGGCAAAGACCGGTGGGGCTGGCCAGTAAGAAGGCGAGGCTCATCTTCCAGTAGCCCTCATGGTGAGGTGCGCTCCTTGGCGCCTCGAACCACGAGGGCGTGGCACCGAGCTAGTAATCCTTCTCGTAAAACACGCCCAGGCTCGAATTCCCGTCCTGCCCGGCCGCGCCCGTGACCTTGAGATCATTGGTCACATCGAGGTTGATCGTCACCTTGCTCTGCCCGCCAGCGCCGGCCTGTACGCCCAGATAGACGTTATCCTGGATATAGGTCCCGGCCTGCACCGCGACATTGCCCTTGTCGTCGGTGACGATATCGAGGTCAGCCAGCCCCGCCGCGCCGCGCAGGCTGTCGACCAGCCCATTGCCGCCACCGCCCACCAGCTCCGCTGCCGCACCGGCCAGCTTGGCCAGTTGCAGCGGCGACAATTCGCCCATCGAGCGATTGAAGATCAGCCGGCTCAGTACTTCGTCCTGTGGCAGCATCGGGCTCGAGGTGAAGCTCACATTGATGTCGGAGGCGCGGCCCGAAACCGTGACGAAAACGGTGATGCCCTCGCCCTCGGTGCGCGCCACGAGGTTGAGGAACGGGTCAAGATCGCCCACCAGCGTCACCGTGCCGCTTTCGAACGTCACCCGCTGCCCCAGGATCGCCAGCCGCCCGCGATTGAGCGAGAAGCCGCCAACCGGCTGGATATTGTTGACCGGTCCCGTGAGCCGCACCGAGCCGCCCACTTCCGCATCCAGTCCGCGTCCACGAATGAAAATCTGGTTGGGCGCGCTGACATTGACGTCGAGCACCAGTCCTGCCGGCCGCGTCTGCGGGATCGGGGCGCCGGTCTGGTCGTCGATCTTGGCCCGCTGCAGCGTCTGCTCAACGGCAGGCGGGGTATTGATATGATCGACATCGATCAGTTGCGCCCCACCGCCGAAATTCTCCGGAATGGTGATATTGGCTTCCTCGACGAACACGTCGCCGGCCAGTAGCGGCGAGCCCGTGAGATTGCCCGTCAGCGCCAGGTTGCCCGAGAGCGTCGCGACAAACAGGTTGCCATCGGCATAGCGCGCCGAATTGAGCGCGACGCGCACATTCGCCGGGAAGCCGCCGCTGAGCCCCACCGAGCCTGAGGCCGATACCGAACCGCCCGTCGCCAGGTTGCCCGAAAGGCTGTCGATCACCAGGTTGCTGCCATTCAGGCTGGCCGAGCCGCTGATGCCCTGGAGCCGCAGATTGAGTTCCGGGTCGATATAGCCCGCGCCACTCGTGGAGACCCGCCCGCCAAACTGCGGGCTGGCAAGGCTGCCGCTGACCCGCGCATCGAGCGTCACCACGCCACTCAACTGCCCGCCCCGGTCGGCGACGAAGCGGTTGGCCAGCACCAGCGGCGCCGAACCCGTCACCGCCACATTGAGCCCGCCGCCATCGAGCGGCACCGTGCCCGAGCCGCGCAGCGTCAAGCCACCGCTGCCATTGGCCGACACTGCCGTCAGGCTGACCGTGCCATCGCGGAACGTGCCGCTGGCCGTCGCATCGAGCGGCGCAATACCGAAATCGCGGATCGCAGCCGCATTGATACCAGTCGCCCGCGCCTCAAAGCTCACCCGCGGGTCGCTGCCTGTGCCAGTGATGCTGGCCCTTCCATTGATCGTTCCGGCCAGGCCGAGGTCCGGCGCCACCGCATTGGCAATAGAGAGCGGCAGCGCGTTGATTTCGAGGTCGATGCCCAGCGTCTCGCCGGCCGATCCCGTCGCGGTGACCGAGCCCGAGCCAACATCGAACCGCACCGCATCGAGTGCCACCGTCGATCCGCTGACCTGCACCACCGTCGGCCGCGCCAGCCGCGCCGAAAGCTGACCCTGCTGCAACTGCGCCCGGTCCACCGCAAGCCGATAGCCCTGGTCCACCGGGGTGAGCGAACCCGCAACATCGATATCCGTCCCGGTCGCGAGAGCCGCCTGCGCATCGAACGCAGTCGTCTGCCCCGTCTGCGTCGCCGTTGCCGAAAGCGTCCTGATCTCGACACCGGCAGCCGACACGTCGCTGGCATTGGCCGCGCCATCGATAACGGGCACGCCGAACAGGTCTGCCACATCAGCGTTGACGTCGGCCGCGCCCACCCGGATGTCGTTGACCGCAAAATCCCGGATATCGCCGCGCAGGGTCGCGCCCTGCTTGCCCTCGACCGGCGCCAGCGTCACCTCGGCATTGATCGAGCCGGTCGCATCGAGCAGCGCCAGCGCCGCCGGCACCGACACGTCAGGCGATACGACGCTCAGACCGCCATTGAGGAGCCCCGTCAGCACCACGCGCGACACCCCGCCCGTAATCCGCGTCCCCGCCGCCTGGAAGTCGATATCGGCAAGCGTCTGTTCGCTCTCGGTCACGCTGACATTGGCCGTCAGCGTCGTCCGATAGCCATCCAGCGCCGCGGCGCCCGAAATATTGCCGTCCAGCCGATCGACATTGTAGCGCCCGTCAAAGCTCAGCGCGCCCTCGCGAAGCTGGCGCCCCGCCAACGTACCGCTGGCCACCGTCGCATCGAGATCGAGGTCGATAACACTGTCCTGCCCCTTGGCCGTGCCGACCACCTTGAGCGCGCCGCTTGCTTCTTCCGACAGCAGCGCCAGATCGCTGAGGTCGAGGTTGAAGGTGAAATCGGCCAGCGCATTGGAATAGGTGCCGTCGGCCAGCAATTGCACCTGCCCGTTGGCGATGCGGAAATTCTCCGCCGTCAGCCCCGCCTCGGTGCGCGCCACCCGGCCGGAAAGCGCGACGCTTCCCGCCAGCAGTCCGTCAGCAAGCTGGTCGCCAATGGCCAGGTTGCTGCCCGTGCCATCCAGCGTCAGGTCGAACCCGCCACTGAGCGGCATGATCGCGCCGCTCGCCCGCAGCGACAGCGCCCCGGCAAGATCGCGCCCCGCCAGCCCCGAAAATGGCGCGATACTCGACGTCTCGAGCGCCACATCGCCGTTAAAGTCGAAGCCATCGAGCTGCCCGCTCAGCGCCGCCGTCAGCGCCTGCCCGGCCACCCGGAACTCGGCCAGTTGCACTGGCTCGCCCGCATTCCACAGCCCGGCAATGCCGATGCCGATGCTGTCCCCCAGCGCAGCTTCAATCTCCTCGGAGCCGGAAATCCCCGACAGCGTGCCATCGCCATTGAAGGTCAGCCGGCGCGATGTCGGATCGGAGAGGTTCGCCGCTACACCACCCAGCGTCAGCGCCAGGTTCTCGGCGGCAAAGCCCGTGGTTTCGAAACCCGCCATGGCTACGGTGGCGGTCCAGTTCTCCTCCGCCTCGCCGCCAAAGCCGATCGCCACCTGCGCCGAGCCGACGCGCGTCGCGTTGCCGGGCACCGGCAGCGTGACCTGGCCACCAGCGGGATCGGCAATGACCGCGTTGAGGTCGAGCGATTTGAGGAAATTGTCCGGCGTCGTCTCGGCCGCCGCTTCCAGCGACAATTGCCCGCCGCTGAGCCGCAGTCCGGAAATCGAAAGGCCGCCTTCCGAGCGGATCAGCGCATTGGCCGTCAGCGCCGTCTCGGCGCCGAAGAACGGCCGATAGGGTTCGGCGATCAGCGTCGCCAGCGGTCCGCGCAGGTCGGCCGCAACCGCGATCCCATCAGCCTGCTGGTTCACCGTGGCCACGCCCGAAAGCGCCGTCTGCCCATTGGCCTGCAAGGTGAGATCGGTGCGCAGCTCTGTCACCGGCCCGCTGCCATTAAGCGTCAGCGTCACGGCCGGCCGGTTCTCGATATTGAGCAGGTTGGCGATGACGCCGTCCTCTGGCTCCACCAGCGACAGGCCCAGATCGATGCTGTTTTCGGCCTTGCGATAGGCCACGTCGAGGTCGAGCGTTCCGCCCGGTCCATCCAGCCGGATGATATCGAGATTGGCGTCGAGATTACCGCCATCGAGCGTCATCGCGCCAGCCAGCGAAATCTCCGAGCCCAGCCCGAACACGCCCTCGCCAAAACTGACCGAGGGAATGCTGAGCTGCTCGAGGATGACCGCCACTGGCAGTTCGGGCACCTGGAAACCGCCGCTCGCCTCAGGCGCCGGCAGGTCCACCGCGCCTTCGACCGGTACGGCATTGCGGATATATTCGATGGAGTCGGCGGTCAGCGAACGCACTTCCAGCCGGCCGGCAAACAGCGCCGCCTGGTTCCAGTTGAGCCGCGCATTGTTGACGCGCAGCCAGACGCCCTCGGCGTCCGAAATGGTGATCTCGCGGATCGCCACGTCCGACCCCAGCGCACCCTCGATATTGCTGAGACGTATCTGCCGCTCGGGGGTCGAGAGCCGGTCCTGGACGAAATTGGTCAGCCAGTCCTTCTGCTCCTCATTGCCCATGGCCAGCACTTCGACGCCGGGATCGGGCACCGCGGCATCCTGCGCCAGCGCTGGCGCGGCCACGCCGAAGAGGCAAAGCATTGTGAAGGCAAGACGCCTGGTCATGGAGAGCATGTTGGCCATCAGAACGCCTGCCCTATGCCGACATAAAGCGCATAGTCGGGGTCGCCCGCCCGCTTGTTGAGCGGCACGGCGAAATCAAGCCGCAGCGGCCCGAGCCCGGTATAGTAGCGCACGCCCACGCCCGCCCCGACCCGCAGGTCGCTCAGCGCCGGGAACACGTCGGCCGCCACATAGCCGCCATCGAGGAAGCCAACCACGCCGATATCATCGGTCACCTTGGCCCGCGCCTCGATCGAGCCTTCGAGCAGATAGCGTCCGCCGGTGATCACCCCGGCGCCATTGTCGACGCCGATGGATTTGAACGCATAGCCGCGCACCGAGCCGCCGCCGCCAGCAAAGAACAGCTTGTCGGGCGGAATCTCCGCCAGGCTTGGCCCCAGCACGAGGCCCGCCTTGAGCCGGCCCGCCAGCACGAACGGATCGTCCTCGCCAAAGCCGAAATAGGTGCGCCCCTCGACCGTCAGCTTGGCCGCGGCATTGCCATAGTTGAGCTCGTAGAACGGCTCGAGATTGACCTGGCCAAACCAGCCGCGGCTGGGGTCCACGCTGTCATTGCGGAAATCCAGCGTCGCCCCGGCATAGAGCCCGACAGTCTTGAAGTCGCGCGTGCCGAACACGTCGTCGAAGCGGTTGATCTCGAACTGCGCGCCGCCCTCGAACGTGATCTGGTCCGAGAGGATATGCGTCAGTCCCACCCGGCCGCTGGCCGAGGTTTCGGTGAAGGTCGGATAGATCGTCCGCTCGGCCGAAACAGCGGCGATGAGATCGGTATCCGGCGTGAAAATGCCCGGCTTGGTGAAGGTGCCGCCAAAGAAATAGTCGAACTGCGCCGTGTCGATGGGAAAGCCGATGCTGGCCACCCGCGCATCGAGCCGCAGCCGCTCGGCCTGGCCAAACAGGTTCCGCCACAGGTGGAAGGCCTCAAGGCCCAGCCCATCGATGGTCGAATAGGTGGCGCCCACGCCAAAGCGTCGGCCCGGCAGTTCCTGCACGATCAAATTATAGGGCAGAAGCCCATCAGACCCGACCGACTCCGCCGCTTCCAGCCGCGCCGCCCGGAACACTTCGAGCCGGTCGAGACGCTTCTGCGCCAGCTCCAGCTCGTCGGGGTCATACTCTTCGCCCGGCGTCAGGCCCGTCTGCCGCGCCAGGAACGCCGGATCGAGCGTTTCGGCGCCCGTCACCGTCACCGCGCCAAACGCCGCCCGCGGACCCGGATTGACCGTGATGGTCACATCCACCGATGTCGTCGCATGATCGGCGACCACGTCGCGCGTCACGATCTCTGCCTTGGGATAGCCCTGCTGCCGCCAGGCCTCCAGCGCCAGTTGCTCAGCCTTCAGGATCACCGACGATTTGGCGATCTCGCCCACGCCAAAGCCGGCATTGGCCGGCGGCTCCACCTGGTCATAGGGGTCCGAGGTCGGCAGCGCCTGGTTGACGATATTGACGCTGTTGAAGCGGAATTGCGGGCCGGGATCGACCACGATGGCCACATCAACCGGATCGGGCAGGTTCACATCGGGCGCCAGGCTCGAAGCTTCGACGCCACCGATACGGATCGACGCCACGCCGCCGTAATAGCCTTCGTTGTAGAGCGCCGCCACGATGCGTCGGTAGTCGCCGCGCGCCTTGGCCAACAGACCCGCTGCGCCCGAAGCCGGCTCATTCTGGTCAGCCACCAGCGCCGAGGCATTGCGCACCGCGCTCTCGACATCGCCGGTGGCATTGATGGTGACGACGACCGAATAGGGCTGCGGATCGGCAATGACCGCTTCCGCGTCTTCCTCGCTCTGGTCTTCAAACAGCTTGAGTCCGAAGATTTCGAACGCAGCAACAGGCAGCGTGACCACGCCCAAGCCGGCCGCGGCAACGCACAAGGCGCCAATACTCGTTACCAGACGCGCGATTTGCAGTGACCCGTTCCCGCCCGTTACGCTTCAACCAGTTGCGGCAGAAGCCTAGATTGCCCGCATGGCCGGAAAGATTCCGTTAAGTTTCTTTCAACCCACCGCGCCGACGCTCCACGCCAGCCAAACAGGCGTTCATTTCATGGCGAGTTTAGGGCTGCGGCGATGCGGGAACAACCTTCCAGCCAATTTACGCCAAATTGCCCGCCCCCACCGTGGCCGATGGGCAACTGCCTAGGCAGCGTGACGGAGAGCCACCGGCCCCATCCCTCCCCCTTGTGGGGAGGGAAGCGAGATAGGACTTAGCTTCAGCTAAGTCCGTTGAATCGAGCAGGGTGGGGGTATGCTTCCGCATACTCTGTGCGTGTGGCCCACCCCCACCCTTGATCCCTCCCCACAGGGGGAGGGAGACGACTGGAAAGCCAGTGCACGAAGGAAACCTACTCCCGCGCCAGCGCCTCAACCGGATCCATCCGCGCCGCCGAGCGCGCCGGCATGAACCCGAAAATCACCCCGATCAGGCTGGCCGAAGCAATGGCCACCATGATCGATTCCGCCGAGTAACTGACCCGCGCCCCCTGAACCAGCGTCGTCAGGAGGCTCCCGAGCCCGAAGCTCAAGGCCACCCCGGCCGCCCCGCCGACAAAGCAGACCAGCACCGCCTCGATGAGGAATTGCCGCAGGATATCGCCCCGCCGCGCCCCCACCGCCATGCGGATGCCTATCTCCTTGGTCCGCTCGGACACGCTCACCAGCATGATGTTCATCACCCCGATGCCGCCCACCACCAGCGAGATGACAGCAATGGTCGAGATCAGCAGCGTCAGCGTCGCCGCCGTGGATTCGATCGTGTCGCGGATCGTCGCGGTGTTCTGGAGGAAGAAATCGGTCTTGCCGCCATGCAGCCGCGTCAGCAGGTCCGTGATCTCTGCCTCGGCGTCAGCCATGTCCGCATCGTCACTCACGCGCACCGCGATCGAGCCGAGGAACGGCTGCCCCAGAATACGGTCCATCGCCGTCGTATAGGGCACATACACATTGGCGCTGTTGCCGCCCGGGCCAAAGCCGGTGACGTTTTCGACCACGCCGATCACCCGCACCGGCACCTTGCCGAGCATGATCACCTGCCCGATCGGGTCCTCGCCATTGACGAAGAAGGCGTCGCGGGCATTGCCGTCGATCACCGCCTCCTGCGTGCGCTGGGTGACGCTGGTCTCGTTGAAGCCGACACCGGCGACAAACGTCCGCCCATTGACCTGGAAATACGCCTCACCCACCCCGGTGACCGAAGCGTTGGATGACGTATTGCGGAACAGCACCGTGGCGTTGGAGCTGACCTGCGGCGATACGCTATCCGCATAGGGCTGCATGGCGATCGCCTCGGCGTCTGACGGCAACAGCGTCTGGATGCGATTGCTGCGCCGGTCGCCAAAGCCCGTACCCGGATAGATGTTGATTGTATTGGTGCCGATCGAGGCGATGTTCTCCAGCACCGTCTCCTGGCTGCCCTGCCCCAGCGCCACCACGCTCACCACCGAGGCGATGCCGATGATGATGCCGAGCATGGTGAGGAACGTGCGCAGCTTGTGGGCGATCATCGCCCGCAGCGCCATGCGCAAGGCTTCTAGCCCCCGATCGATCCCCTCGCGCCAGCGCGCGATGCGGCGAATGGTTTCCTTGCGCTTGTCGACGCGCGTATCCTCGCCCGCGCGCCGATCGGCGATGATGACGCCGTCGGAAATCTCGATGACCCGCTCGGTCTGCGCCGCGATCAGCGGATCATGCGTCACGATGATGATCGTGTGTCCGTCGCGATGCAGCTCCGCCAGCAGCGCCATCAGTTCCTTGCCGCTCTTGCTGTCGAGTGCCCCGGTCGGCTCATCGGCCAGGATCACCTCGCCACCATTCATCAGCGCCCGCGCCACGCTGACGCGCTGCTGCTGGCCGCCCGATAGCGCATTGGGCTTATGACTCAACCGCTCGCCCAGCCCCAACCGCGTCAGCAGGTCAATCGCCCGCTTGCGCCGCGCTCCGCCATCGACGCCCGCATAGATGGCCGGCATTTCCACATTCTCGACCGCGTCGAGATCGGCGAGCAATTGATAGCGCTGGAAGATGAAGCCGAAATGCTCGCGCCGCAGCTCCGCCAAGGCGTCCGGCCCCAGCTTGCCGACATCGCGCCCGGCAAACTTGTAGGTGCCCGCACTGGCTCGGTCGAGGCAACCGAGGATGTTCATCAGCGTCGACTTGCCCGAGCCCGATTGGCCCATGATGGCAACGAGTTCACCCCGGTGGATGTCGAGATCGACATCCCTGAGCACGGTCACCGCTTCCGCGCCGGTCTGGAACTGCCGCGTCAGCCCGCGCAGCGAAATGATGGCGTCACTCATCAGCGGATCATCATGCCCATGCCGCCACCGGGGCGGAAGCCGCCGCCCTGCTGACCGGCTGGCCGCACCAGCGGCGGCGCGCCCGACACCACTTGCTCACCTTCGTTCAGCCCGCTCTTGATCTCGGCCATGACGTTGTTGTTGAGCCCGACCTCGATCCGCCGCGGCGTGACCGTCTCGCTCGCCGGGTCATAGACCGGGACAACCGTATTGCCCTGCGGGTCCTTCCGCGCCACCAGGCCACTGGACAACACCAGCGCGTCCTTGACCTCGTCGAGCACGATCGTCACCTGCGCCGTCATCGAAATGCGCAGCTTGTGGTCGGCGTTCGGCACATCGAACAGCCCATTATAGTAGACCGCGCTGTCGCTCGCTGCGGTGTCCGAGCCGATCGAAGTCGGCGCCGGCTCGACTTCACGCAGCGTCGCGTCGATTTTGACGTCAGGCTCGCCCAGAATGGTGAAGTAGACCCGCTGCCCCGCCTGCACCCGCACCACGTCGGCCTCGGAAATCTCCGCCTTGATCACCATCGTGTCGAGATCGGCGATCTTGACGATGGTCGGAATGGTCGAATTGGCGTTGACCGTCTGCCCCTCGTCCACCAACAGCGCCACAATCGTCCCGTCGCTGGGCGCCACGATCTTGGTCCGCGCCAAATCGAGTTCGGCCGATTCGACGCTGAGCCGGGATTGTGCGATCTGCGCTTCGAGCTGGTCGATCTGCGCCTGCGCCGAATCCACCGCCGCCTGCGCCGTTTCAAGATCGGTCTGGCTAACCAGGCTATTGGCGCTGAGCTGCTGGTTGCGCGCCAGCGCGGCCTCGGCCTTGACCAGCGTCGCCTCCTGGCTGCGCTTCTGCGCCTCGATGCCAGCCAGCACCGCCTCGGCGCTCTTGACCGCATTTTCCTGGTCGAGGCTGTCGATCTCGACGATCAGGTCGCCCTTCTTGACGTCCTGCCCCAGCGCGACATGCACCGCTTCGATGCGTCCGCTGACTTCGGCGCCCACGCTCACCAGCGAATTGGCCTCGAGCACGCCCGATGCCAGCACCGTGCGCTCGATATCGCCGCGCGACACCACCACCGTATCGGGCACGGTCGCCGCCTGCGGCGCCGCGAGAAAATACCACCATGCCCCAAAGCCGGCCCCGCCCAGCACCAACAGCGTCACCAGCCACTTCGCCAACGTCTTCAAACCGCGCAATCCCGCAAAATATCAGTTCGCTGCAACATAATACGTCTGCCCGCCCAGTTCACGTTAGGACTTGGTAAGGTTCCGACGCCGTCTGGTAAGGCGACGCCCCGAAAAGAAATCCTCACACCCGACCCGGTTGACCGCACCACCCCGCGCGGTCCACTTTGCCCGCCTCCCCTTCCGACGTCAGGACCACCCCATGTACCAGCTGCTCGATCCCAGCCGCTTCGTCGTCTTCATCACCGGCGCCACGTCAGGCTTCGGCGCCGCCGCCGCCCGCCGCTATGTCGCAGCCGGCGGCAAGGTGATCGCGACCGGCCGCCGCAAGGACCGCCTGGTCGAGCTGCAGAACGAGCTGGGCGCCGACAACGTCCACATCATCGAGCTCGACGTGCGCGACCGCGCCGCCATCGATGCCGCCATCGCCGCACTCCCTGCTCCGTTCGATGCCATCAACATCGTCCTCGCCAATGCCGGCCTCGCGCTCGGCCTGCAGCCCGCCGCCGAGACCGACATCACCGACTGGGAAACCATGATCGCCACCAACATCACGGGCCTCGCCTATACGGTCCGTGCCCTCCTGCCAGGCCTCATTGCCCGCGGCGGCGGCCATATCGTTACCCTGGGCTCGGTGGCCGGCGACTATCCCTATCCGGGCGGCTCGGTCTATGGCGCCACCAAGGCCTTCGTGAAGCAGTTCGCGCTCAATCTCCGCTCGGATGTGCAGGGCAAGAATGTCCGCGTCACCAATATCGAGCCGGGCCTCACCGAAACCGAATTCTCGCTGGTCCGCTTCAAGGGCGACGAGGGCAAGGCCTCCAAGCCCTATGAAGGCACCAAGGCCATGAATGCCGATGATATCGCCGAGTCGATCTTCTGGACCACGACTTTGCCGAGCCACGTAAACGTCAACCGGCTACAGTTGATGGCGACCACCCAGGCCTTTGGACCCTTCGATATCCACCGCGAACGTTAAGTCTAGACTAACTATATTATTGCGCCCTCGGGATTTGCCCCGTTCTATGCGGAGCCATGAGACGAGGTTCCGCCACGCCCAATCTGCTGCTCGTCGCCGTCACGCTGCTCTGCGTGGCGGTGGCATTTGGCGTCCTGGTGCTGGCAACATCGTTCAGCTCGCTGTCGCTGCGCCTCGCGCCCACCGACACTGACGCTGTCATCGTCACCCATGTCTACGATGGCGCCGTGTTCTCCGAGCCCGGCCCGCGCTGGGCCACCGTGCTCAAGGCCATCGGCATTGCCCCGCCACCAGAAGGCCGCCCCGCCGACTGGCCCGCCCCCATTGCCGTCACCAGCGCCGACCTCCTGCCCGAGCCCGATAGCCTCGCCAGCTATGCCGAATACGACGCCTTCCTCGCCCGGCAGACCGCCCTGGCCGAAATCATGGCCGCCGACGCGGTCGAGCTCCACCTCCAGGACATCTTCACCCAGGAAGAATTCACCTCGGTCCTCTATACCGACTATCGCGAAGTCACGACCCTCACCGACGGCTTCTGGCTGCAACTGATCACCGGCGTAGCCTCTCTGCTCATCGCCGGCTGGGTCTGGGCGCTCCGCCCCCGCCATATCGGCCCGATCATGTTCATGATCAGCGCCATCGGCCTCACCCTCTCCACTGCCACGTCGGCCATCTATGCCAATCGCGAGCTGGCCCTGCCTGCCGATCTCTATGCCGTGCTCGTGCCGATCAATCACCTCGGCGTCGTGGTCTTCGGCATGGCCATGATCGGCCTGCTGCTGAGCTATCCACGCCAGCTCGTCCGTCCCCGCTGGTTCTGGCTGCTGCCGGTGCTGGGCGTCGCCTACATGGCTGTCGATATCAGCCATGTCGAACTCGGCCTCGGGCCCTCGCTGCTCTACGTCTTCATCGCCCTGGCCATGATGGTCATCCTCACCGCCATTGCCCTGCAATGGCGCGCCACGCGCGGCAGCCCGCATGATCGGGCGGCCCTCGGCTGGCTCGGCCTCTCGGTTGTCGCCGGCGCCGGCGCCTATACCCTGCTCGGCGCTGCGCCGATCCTCCTCGATACGCCCTTCTCGCTGCCGCAGAGCCACGTCACCAGCGTGCTCGTCATCATCTATGCCGGCCTCGCCCTTGGCCTCAGCCGCTATCGCCTGTTCGATCTGGGCGAGTGGTCCTATCGCGTCCTGTTCTACGCCGTCGGCGCATTGGTCCTTTTGGCGCTCGATGCCGGCATCATCTACCTGCTCAACCTCGACGCCGCCCCCGCGCTCGGCATCTCGCTGCTGCTGGTCGCCTTCGTCTATCTGCCGCTGCGCGACTGGGTCTGGCGCCGCGTCACCACCCGCCGCACCATCGCCCAGCACGAACTGTTTTCATCGGCGCTCGATGTCGCCTTCGCGCCATCCCCGGCCGAGAGCGCGGCGCGCTGGCAGGCCCTGCTGCGCCAATTGTTCGATCCGCTGGAGATCGCCGAAACCGCCCCCGATGGCACCCAACCCCGGATGGGCGAGGATGGCCTCTCGCTCTATCTCCCCGCCGTCGCCGGCGCGCCGCCGCTGCGCCTCACCTATCCCTTTGCCGGGCGCGGCCTGTTCTCACCCACCCATATCAAGCTGGCCACCAATCTCGTCTCGCTCACCATCCGCGCCGAGGAGGGCCGCGAGGCCTATATGCGCGGCGTCGGCGAGGAACGTCGCCGCATGGCGCGTGATCTGCACGACGATGTCGGCGCCCGCCTCCTGACCGGCCTGCATACCGCCGACGAAACCACCCGCCCGACCCTGCAGGCCGCGCTCAGCGACATCAGGGCCATCGTCAGCGGCCTCGCCGGCGAAGAAGCAAGCCTTGATCGCGTGCTCGCCGAAACCCGCCACGAGGCTGCCCGTCGGCTGGAAGCCGCCGAAATCGCGCTCGATTGGCCCCTGCCCGAGGCCGATATCGAGGCCATCAGGCTCGACTATCGCCTGCACAAGGCACTGACCTCCGCCGTGCGCGAAATCGTCTCCAACGTCATCCGCCATTCCGGCGCCAAGAGCTTCACCGTCGCCGCTACCCTTTCGCCCGGCCATCTGGCTTTGCGCTTCGCCGACAATGGTCGGGGCATTCCGGCCGCAGCTTTGGCCGGCGAAGCCGCCGGCTTCGGCCTGCGCAATCTGCGCCACCGCATCGAGGATATCGGCGGCCACCTCAAGCTCGATGCCAGCGCGACCGGCACGACGATCACCCTCGATATTCCACTGGTGCTGTCGCCTCACACCCCGGAACCGGGGGTGCCCCAGCCAGCCGTTCCGCTTAACTCTCCAGCATGACCGAACCCGTGGCCGCCCGCCTCTGCCTGCTGATCGAGGATCAACCGCGCACCCGCGACTGGATGCTCGCCGTCCTGGCTTCGGCCTTCCCCGATCTGCGCGTCGAGACCGTGGGCACGCTCAAGGCCGCCCATGCCTGGCTCGACCGCCACGCCGCTGGGCTCTGGCTCGCCATCGTCGATATCGGCCTGCCCGATGGCTCAGGAGTCGATATCGTCCGCCGCCTGCAGCGCGAGCATCCCGAAGTGCTGCCCGTCGTCGCCACCATCTATGACGACGACGCCCACCTCTTCGAAGCCATCGCCGCCGGTGCCCGCGGCTATGTGCTAAAGGACGAGGAAGCCGACCTCCTGGTCAATTACCTCCGCCGCATCGAGCGCGGCGAGCCGCCCCTCTCGCCTTCCATCGCCCACCGCATGCTGAGCCATTTCCGCGCCCCCTCAGTGGTCAAGGACGAAGCCGGCCTCAGCCCGCGCGAAACAGAGGTGCTGACCCTGCTGGCCCGCGGCCTCACCGTCTCCGAAGCCGCCGCGCGCCTCAGCCTCCAGCCACAAACCGTCGCCTCCTACGTCAAGGTCATCTACCAAAAACTCTGCGTCACCAGCCGCGCCGAAGCGACCAGAGAAGCAGTAAGACGCGGCCTGGCCTAACTTTCTCACCTCGCCCCTCCGGGGAGAGGTCGGCGGCAAAGCCGCCGGGTGAGGGGTCTTCCCCACCACCAATCTCCCAGACATCACCCTCCCTCCCCCTGTGGAAGGGTGGCCCAAAGGCGTCGGGTGGGGGCATCTCTCCGCCAACGCCGCGCGTGCTGCCCCCTTAATGGAAACGACTAAGTGTTTGGCTACCCTCAAACCGGGGCTGACCGCCCTTGCCGGTTCTTCTATCCAGATCCATCAGGAGAAGCCCATGAAACTGCGCCCTGCCCTCACCATTCTCGCCGTCCTCGGCATGGCCATGCTGCTGTTCCTGCCCAGCGACATCCGCGCCGCCGAGCCCGTCGATCTCGACGATATCGGCACGTCCTGTCTCGAAACCAGCCTCGACGGCTGCAAGGTCTATAGCGCCGGCTATCTCAACGTCGCCGATTTCAGCGACAATGACGGCACACCCTTCCTCGCCTGGCAGACGCAACTGGGCTCCACCACCACGGACGGCATCATCGGTGGCTTCGTGCTGTTCGAGCATGACGGCGATAGCTGGTCGGTCCTCGATTCCAGCTTCGACGGTTTCTTCGAAGTGCCTCGCCTCAATCAGGATGGTCTGCTGCATGTCCCCGGCTACAGCCAGGGCACCGGCGCCTTCAACATGGACCGCCTCTATCAGCACGCCGACGATGGCTGGACCGCCATCAACATGGACGAGTGGTTCGAGAAGGTTGGCCCCATGCTGCCAGCAGGGCTCGAAATCTGGAAGGGAGTCGAATACGACTTCTCCCATCCCTGGGCAGGCCTCGTCGCCCGCACCTCGCTCTGGCAGTCCGACGACGGCAATTGCTGCCCCACCGGCGGCAGCGCCGTCATCACCCTCGAAATCCAGGACGACCGGCTCGTCGCCACCGGCGTCGACTACCAACCACCCGCCAAGACCAAGTGACCATGGACGCCGCGCTGGTCCTGCTCCGCATCGTCGGCGTCTTCTACCTGCTGTCCGGTCTGGCCGGCATCCACGTCATGGCCACCGATACACTGATGGACAATATGCTGGCAGCGCTCACCCTCAAGCCGACTCCCCAGGCGGAGGTGATCCGTCGCTGGTTCCTCGTCAGCGGCAGCTACGCCGTCGGAGTCGGTGGCGCCGCGCTGATGGTGCTCAGCTTCTGGGCAGTGCCTCTATTCCTGCTTGCCAGCGCCCTTCAGCTCGGCTGGCTGCTCTGGGCCCGCAAGGGCTACCCCGTCACCGACGAAGCAGACGCCAGAGGCCGCAGCCAGACCACCAATGCCGCGCTGATCCATGGCGTCATGACGGCCGTGGTGGTGTGGCTGGGCGTCTTTGGCCACCTCTACGACTGGCTGGACCCATGGGCTCTGTTCATCCCGCTGGTCGCGGTAGTGCTCGGCCTCTTTGGTGCCCGCCACCTGCTGTGGAAGGCCAAGGCGCCGGGCTGGGGTATCTCCGAGGGCGAGGTGAAGCCGCGCGTAATTCCACCGCGGCCCGCCCGCATCCGACTGGCCCCGATGAAGGGGTTCTATCCCGTTCGCAACGCCGACAATGATGACGGCGTCATTTATGACGACTACGTGCCCCAGCAACTGGGCGACCGCATCTATGCCTGGACCGAGGCGTTTCACGCCAGTGACGACTGGGACGATCCTGATTTCTGGGCGATGTTTCCCAACGCCGAAGCCGAAGCCGCCCACCGCGCCGAAGGCGACGCGCTTGTCGCCGAACTGCGCCGGATCTTCGACGAGGTTGAGGGACCGGTCTATCCCGAGGACATCCGCTACGGCGGTCTGTCCTAAAGCCCCAAAAACCGCACCGTATCCGGGTCAACAGGCACGCCCTGCTCCTGCCGCTCCGCCATCTCTTCCCATTCCCGATCGCCCGGCGCCATTACCCGCTCGGCTCCGTCGCGCACCGCCGCCGAACGCAGGCTGAACAAGTATCGCGTGATCATCGCGCCAAACAGGTCCCTACCCACGAACTTGTCGGGGTCAATCACCAGCACGAAATGCCCCATATTGCGCGGCGTCGAGACATCCCCACCGGGCCCGCCATACATCGGGATGAAATCGGTATCGAGCGTCGTCCCGGTCAGCAGCGCCGAGAACAGCGTCGCTACCCCCGCCAAGCCCGCGCCCTTATAGCCATATCCCCCGCCCCCCAGCGGCAGCAGCATTTCGGCCACGTGCGGATCAGTCGTGGCCCCACCCGCTTTGTCCGCCGCCACGCCCTCGGGCAATTCCAGCCCCAGCGAGCGATGCAGCAGCACCCGGTTCATCGGGATCGACGATGTCGCCATATCGAGCAGCCACGGCTTGCTCCCGGGCACCGGCGCGGCAAAGGCCAGCGGATTGGTGCCATGAAACCGCGCCGCCCCGTCGAACAGCGCCACCATGGAATCGGTATTGGTCGTGGCAAAGGTCACAAACCCTCGCTCCGCCCCAGCCAGCGCATACGCGCCCGCCGCCCCCAGATGCGACGAATGCGCAATCCCCACTGCACCCACACCCGCTTGCTGCGCCAGTTCGATGCCGACATCGACAGCCTTGTAAGCCGCGTAATGCCCCAGCCCATCGTCGCCATCCACCATCGCACTACCCGCCGCGCGGATATCGACCTTGAGCTGCGGATCCTTCTTCAGCCGCCCACCCGCAAGCATGTTGCAGTAGTGCTCGGTCAGCCGCACGCCATGGCTGTCCACCCCCACCAGCGACGCATGCATCATCGCCCGGACAGCCGCCGCCAGCGACCCCTCGCTGGCACCCGCATCGCGCAACCGAGCCGCAACCCGCTCCTCCAGATCAGCCGCCGGAAACCGCTTCGCCGAACTCTCCACGCAAAATCCTCCAGTAGCCTTCATGGTGAGGTGCGACCCTCGGGTCTAGCCCGAGGGCCCCGAACCACGCGGGCGTGGCACCATACCCACCCCAACCCGCCACGTCATTCCACGCAAACGAGATTCCCGCTTTCGCGGGAATGACACCGTGGCGCCACCGGACTATGCTCATCTCAACAGTCGAGACCACCCTATGCCGTCCATCGATCCCATCACCCGCGACCTCTGGCAGGTCATTGCCGCCACCGATGAAGTCGCGCCCGGCATCATCGAGAACACCCTGCTGCTCGATACCGGTATCGCGCTGACCCGCGACAGCGACGGCAACCCCGTCGTCTGGCGCCGCACCGACGAAGAAAAGGGTGACGAGGTCGATCCTGAAGCCATCCTCGATCGCCTGCCCGCCATCACCGGCTACGGCTATATCTGGACCAGCCTCGGCAACCCGCCCGCCGAGCTCTTCCCCATCCCCGAATATGCCGAAGTCGACCGCAAGAACATGAGCTGCGGCTCCATCGGCATCCACGTCTCGGCCCCCCGCGCCGTCGAGAACTTCCTCGATATGGGGCACTTCCCCTATGTCCATACCGATATCCTCGGCGCCGAGCCGCATACCGAGGTCAAGGAATACGACGTCGAGGTCTCCGAGGAGCGCGACGAAGTCCTGGCCACCAAGTGCCGCTTCATCCAGCCCCGCGCCGCCATGTCGGCCACGGGGGCCATCGAGGTCGAATACGTCTATCGCGTGCCCCACCCCTTCTGCTCCGTGCTTTACAAGTCCTGCCCCGAGGACGAGAGCCGACGCGACGTCATCGCCATCTTCCTCCAGCCCATGACCGAGGAACGCTGCCGCGCCCATCTGCTGCAGTCCATGATCGACTCCACATCGACCATCACCGACCTGCGCCGCTTCCAGCAGACCATTTTCGGCCAGGACAAGCCGATCCTCGAAAACCAATACCCCAAACGCCTCCCCCTCGACCCGCGCTCGGAAACCCCGATCCGCGCCGACAAGAGCGCCATCGCCTACCGCCGCTGGCTAAGCCAGAAGGGCATCACCTACGGCGTGATCCCCGTCGCGAGCTGACAACATGGAGCGGACCTCGTACGCCAAGGACCGCCAATCTCGACCTCATCCGATCGTGGCGCGATCAGCATTCCTCGGATGACCGCATGACCCTCTCCCTCTCCGACCCAACCTGGTACCCCATCGCTTCCAGCAACGACCTCCCCTTCCGCCACGTCTATGCCGGCCAGCTTCTCGGCCGCGAACTGGCCGTCTGGCGCGCCGATGACGGCAACGTCAATGTCTGGGAGAACCGGTGCCTCCATCGCGGTGTGCGCCTCTCCATCGGCGTCAACGAAGGCGGCGAGCTCAAGTGCCAGTATCACGGCTGGCGCTATGCCAATCGCTCCGCCGGCTGCACCTATATCCCGGCCCACCCCGCCGACGCCCCCGCCCGCCGCATCCAGAACCGCACCTATCCGGTGCGCGAGGCCTATGGCCTGGTCTGGTCTGCCGCCAATGACCAGCAGGCCTTCCGTCCCTTCGCCGGCGCCGAGGGCCACGACTGGTTCGCGCTGCGCCCCATGCCGGTCAACGCCGCGCCCGAAGACGTGCTCGCTTCCCTCGTCCGCCTCGCGCCCGATGATCAACCCGCCGACCAGCTTCCCGGCCTCGCCGTCCGTTTCGGCGGCACCTACTACTTCGTCCAGCCCGTCGATGCCGGCCGCGCCGTCATCCGGGGCCTCCTCGCCGAGCAACCCGCCGATCCCCTGGCCACCCTCCGCCACTACAACGAAACCCTGGGCAAGCTGCGCGACCGCCTCGAACGCGCCGCCCGGAAAAAGCCCGCGCCAGCCCCGCTCCAGCCCACCTTCGACAAGGTCTCGGCCGAACTCTCGACCATGCCCGATATCGCCATTCCGCGCGGCAATACCATCACAACAGTGGTCAAGCGCAAATGGACCAGCGCCGATGGCGTCATCGGCTTCGAGCTTGCCGGCCGCGATGGCCACCTGCCCACCTTCCAGCCCGGCGCCCATATCGACGTCCACCTGCCCAATGGCATGACGCGGCAATATTCCATCACCAATGGCCCGGGCGAGCTGATGAGCTACATCATCGGCGTCAAGCAGGAGAGCGCCAGCAAAGGCGGCTCAAAGGTCCTCGTCGACACGGTCCGCGAAGGCGACCTGCTCTCCATTTCCGAGCCGCGCAACAACTTCCCGCTGCGCCGCGACGCCGTGCGCACCGTGCTCATCGCCGGCGGCATCGGCATCACGCCGCTGCTCTCCATGGCGCGCTTCCTCGACAAATCCGCCCTGCCCTACGAGCTGCATTACTTCACCCGCGCCGGTGAAACGGTCGCCTTCCGCTCCGAACTCGAAGCCCTCCACGGCAAGGTCATCTTCCACACCGGCCTGCCCCGCGCCGAGATCGGCACCACCATCGCCACAGCCCTCGGCCAATGGAGCATGGCCCAGCACGTCTATGTCTGCGGCCCCGGCCCCATGCTCGAGACCGTCCGCGCCACTGCCGCCGCCCAGGGCTGGCCGGAAGAGGCGATCCACTTCGAGTACTTCAAGAACGACAAGGTCATCGACCAGAGCTCGGCCTTCGATGTCGAACTCGCCCGCTCGGCCATGACGCTCCATGTCCCCGCCGGCAAGACCATCATGGAGGTGATGCGCGACGCGGGCCTCACCGTTCCCAGCTCCTGCGAACAAGGCGCCTGCGGCACCTGCCTCACGTCAGTGATGGAAGGCGAAGTCGACCACCAGGACGTCTACCTCAACAACTCGGAAAAGGCCTCCAACCGCTGCATGATGACCTGCGTCAGCCGCGCCAAATCCGCCCGCCTCGTGCTGGATATCTGACCCATGGCCATCACCCTCTACGATTTCGAACTCTCCGGAAACTGCTACAAGCTGCGGCTGCTCATGAGCATCCTCAAGCTGCGCTACGACATCATCCCGGTCGATTTCTATCCCGGCCGCCAGCACAAGGCCGACTGGTTCCTGCGGCTCAATCCGTTCGGCCAGCTCCCGGTGCTCAAGGACGACGATCTGGTCCTGTCGGACTCCGGCGCCATCCTCGCTTATCTGGCCAAGAAATACGACGAGACCGGCCTCTGGTTCCCCAACGACCCGGCGATCACCGCCCAGGTCCTGCGTTGGCACGCCGCGGCCGACGACATCACCTCCACCGCCTCCGCCGCCCGCCTGGCCCTGGGGTTCTTCTACGATTTCGACATCGAAAAAGCCCAGGCCGGCGCCCACCGCATTTTCCGCCTGATGGACGAACACCTGTGGTTCGGCGAGCGCGAGGGTCGCGACTGGCTCTGCTCGCCCGCCCATCCGACCACGGCCGATATCGCCTGCTTCCCCTATGTGATGCTGAGCGAGGAAGGCGGCATCGGGCGCCAGGATTATCCGGCGCTCCGCCGCTGGACCGACCGCGTCCGCCGCATCCCCGGCTTCGTGGTCATGTCGGGCATCTTCCCGGCGGGCCGAGCCCTGGAAACCAGCTAGGACTTGGTCTTGGTCGGGGCGGTCTTCCAGCTCACATAATCGTCCGCCACGCAGCCAAAGGGCGCACGCTCGTCGCCGAAGCGTGCCTCGAGCTGCGTGCAGGCCCACATATTGAGCGGCTGCGGCATCAGATTGTTGATCTCGATGCCAAGCGAGTCGAAGGCATCGGTGGCGCTGGTGGCGTAATAGAGCCAGTAGCCCACGATACCCACCACCAGCAGGACCAGCACGCTGCCGCCGGCCACCAACCCGCGAAGGGCCCGGCGCCCCGGCGAGAGCTTGGTCTGCGCCGCCGCCGCCACGGCGCTGCGACCACCCTGCTGCACATCGAAAGCAGCCAGCGCCAGTTGCCGCTCCGGCTCGGCAAGCTCGAGCCGTCCGAGTTCCCTATCGAGCAACACCGGCATGGCGACATGCTCGGATTGGACGGCGACGCCAAACACCTTGCCGCGCTCGTCCACCGCCATCAGCGGCTCCTGCCCAGCCGGGAAGCGCGTGCGGATGACGTGACCTTTGCGCTTGCCATCCTTGACGGCGAAATAGCTGACGAACCCCGCGCCCCGGCCTTTATCGACGCCCGCTACGTCCACCGGCACCACCGTCAGGCGGCCCGGTGTGGTCGCGGCCCGGTTGGCGCGCGCCGCTTTCCAGGCGCCCCAGATCATGGCCAGCGGCCCGCCCACAAACAGCAGCATGAAGGCGCCGAACACCGCCAGCCGGTTCCACAGCATGTCGAGCCCCAGGCTCAGCGTCGCCAGTTCCGGCTTGTCGCGCGAGACGACAATGTCGACCTCATAGTCGCCGCTCGAAAAATCGACGAAGGCCAGCGAAACGTGGGTGTCGTAGCTCTGCCCGCCATAATCATAGACCAGCCTCGCCTCGCAGTCGGTGAGGCCGCGCCGCGTGCTGCACTCGCCGTCCAGCACTTCGCCACGCGGCAGAGTAACTGGATCCTGGTTGATCTGCAGATCGCGCCACAGGCCGGGCCCCTGCCAGATGGCGAGGCCGATGGCCAGCGCGGTCAGGACCACGATGGTGAACAGCATCGAGGCCGGCGCTGAAACCGGGCGTCCCGTCAACGCAATCGACCGGCTCGGAAGGGGGAGATCCACAAAGCTCATGGCACAGAGACTCGCAGCAACAACAATGACCTAGTCTCTTATGCGAGCCCCATCGATCACGCAAACGAGAGTAGGGCGATCCCGCTGTCACGACGATGACAGTGGATAAGTGCCGCTGCCTGGCTAGCGCGCAGCACCCCAGTCTAAACCTTCACCTTGCCCGCCTTGCTCACCAGCAACTGGTTGAGCCGCATCTTGTCGGCGTCCACCACCTCGAACACATAGCCGGCCGCTTCCACCCGGTCGCCCTTGCGCGCCGCCCGGCGCATGCGGTGCACGATAAACCCGCCGATGGTCTCGTAATTCCCCTCGGCTTCGAGATGCTTGATCCCCAGGGCCCGTGTCACGTCGACAAACGGCGCCATGCCGTCGACCAGCCAGCTATTGTCGTCGCGCTTGAGAATGGCCTGTTCTTCGAACGGGCTTGCCAGCCCCTGCATCAGCGCACCCATCAGGTCTTTGAACGTCACCACCCCGACGACCAACGCATATTCGCTCACCACCAGCGCAAAGCCGGTGCTCTGCGCCTGGAACTCGGCCAGCACTTCCCACACATTGAGCGTGTCGGGCACCGACAACACATCGCGCCGCGCCTTGGCGAAATCCACCTCCTCGTTCCGGTCGATCGCCGTGGGCAGCACATCCTCGGCCCTCACACAGCCGATCACCGCATCGATGCCGCCGTCGCAGATCGGATAGTGCGAAAACGGCCGCTTGCGCACCTTCTCCTGCTGCACCTCATGCGGATCGCTGATGTCGAGAAACACGATGTCATCGCGAATGGTCATCACCGACGTGACGCTGCGCAGTTCCAGCGCCAGCACATTCTCGATCAATCGGTGCTCATTCTTCATCAGCACGCCCGATGCCGCGCCGCCCGCCAGGATCATGCGAAAATCTTCCGCCGTGACCTCGTCGGCCGGCACTTTGGGCTGCAGTTTCAGCCAGCCGATCAGCACATCCGATAGCCTGCCGAAAAACCACACCAGCGGCTTCAGCAGCTTCACCGCGATTTCGGGAAACCACACCACAGCCAGCGCCACATCCTCCGGCACCAGCATGGCAATGCGCTTCGGCGTCAGGTCGGCAAACAGCACGAACATGCCGGTCACGAGGCAAAATGCCAGCACCGAGCCGGCGGGGCCGGCCAGTTGGGCATCAGCCCCGACCAGCATGAACCAACCGGTAAACACCGGACCCAGCGTATCCTCGCCCAGCGTACCGGCCAGGATCGACACCGCGTTGACGGCAATCTGCAGCGCCGTGATGACGTTGGCGCCATCCTCGCGCAGCGCCACGAACCGCAGCGCCCGGCTGTTGCCCGCCTCGGCCAGCGCCCTGATCCGCACCTCGCGCGCCGCCGCAAAGGCGATTTCGGACAGGGAAATGATGATGCTCACCCCGATAAGGGCAACGATCAGCAGCATTCCGATGACGGGATTCATGGGGTCTACGCATAATGAGGGCCGGGAACGACCTTCTAGCACGCCCACCATGGCATTGAGAAATCAGCGGCGACGAGCCCGGCGCTGTCCGCTGGCTTTGCCCGATCTTCCATGCAAGATATCATTTCCATCTAGCGTCAGAGATCATGCCATGTCCAAGTTCCTGCCTGTGCTTCTTGGCGCCGCAGCTATGACCTTACTTGCCGGCTGCAGCGTGACCACCATCGATTACCGCACCATGACCGCCGCACAACTTGCGGCCAGCCCCGAATACATGCCGATCATGCCCAGCGTACCCGCAGGCAAGAAAGTCATCGGCCTGATCGAGGCCACCGCATGCCAGGCCACCTTGCTGGAGCCGGTACCCGATCATGACGATGCCATGCTGCTGCTCAAGCAAACCGCGGCCCAGAAGGGCGCCACCGCTTTGGCCGAAGTCGGCTCACGCCTGATCACCACGCGCACGGCCCACTGCTACCGCAGCGCCTATGCCTATGGCGTCGGCTACGTGAACTAGGCCGGCGCTACTGGGCGAACGCCCGCGCCGCCGAGGCCAGCGCCCATTGCACAACCATTGCTGTCCGGCCCTGCCGGTTGGACAGCAACTGCCTTTCCGCGTCACTGGCCGTCAGCCACAGCTTGGAGAAACTGTCCGTGTCTGTGTAGTCAGGAGCGTCTTCACGGGTCCAGGCTTCGCTGAACCCGTAATAGCGCCAAGGTTCGTCATAGCCCGGGTCGGCCTTGTTGATGGCGTCATAGCTCGGTTTCCAGTTGGAAAAGGCCATGAATTCGAAATTGTCGAATTCGGTCGGACTGCCTTGGTGATAGAGCCGGTTGGCATGGGCTGGCACCCCCATATCCTCGATCATGTGCAGCATCACGCCGACCAGGAAATACGCCCGCTGCGTCTCGCCCGCCGCATGGGCTGCTGCGGCATCGGCCCACCAGCCCTCCACATCGTCGCTACCCTCATTGGTGCCGCGATGCTCGACGCGCTTGGCTTCGAGATCGAGCCCATAAGCGGTTCCGCTCACTGGCAGTTCGTGCAGTTCGGTATTGGCGCCCTCGATCAGTTGCGTCCGGAAAGCCTGCAGGTCCGGATACTGCCCCGCCAGCGTATCCACGGCAAATTCGGTCAGGTAGCTATGGGTCGGATGCAGCGGATTGAGCTTGCTCTCACTGTCCCAGCCAAGTGCCGCCCCGCTCATCACCAATGAAAAAAGAGCCGATATCACCCCGGCAAAGAGCAACCTGCGCATCGTCTTGTCCCCCCGAACCTGCGTCCCCCATCCTAGGATGTTTGTCGCGCCCGTTACAGGGTCTCAACGGGCCGAACGGACCAGCGCCAACAGTCTCTCATTCTCATCGGGCACCTGTTCCAGCAGCCGCGCCGCCGCCAGGACGGGCAACCAGGCAAGCACCGTATCGCGGTTTCGTCCGCTCAACCGCAGATAGGCTTCCAGATAGACAGGCGCAGTGTCAGGCGCATTGTGCAGCAACAGTAGATACGACCGGCAGGCATCGGCTTCCGGCGCGCCTTGCATCGCATCCAGCCAGTCGACGATGACGGGCGCTTCGGCGCTTCCCATCACGTTGAAGGGGTGGAAGTCGCCGTGGCAGAGCCGGTCTCCGTCAGGCAGGCTCTCCAGCCACCCCAGCATCGCCGCGCGCTCTTTGGCCGACAAGTATTCAGTCCCGGCAATGGCCCGGCGCAGCCGGTCGCGCAGCCTTGGCAGGAACAGACCCGGCTCGTCATGGAGGCCACGTGCCCGCCCCCCCCCGCCCCCGAGCATACCCCGCGCCGGGCCGGGCCGTCCCAACATCTCGGCCGCACCCGGCCGGCCGGGCCCCCGGCTCATCACCACGCCCCAGCGACCGTCCGCCTGCATCACGCCGCGCACCTGCGGCACCGGCAGCGGACCAGTCTCGAGCCTCGCCAGCGTCGCCGCCTCGCGGAACGCCTGCTCCTTGCCCTGTCCCGGGCGATAGAGCTTGATGACGTCGGTGCCCCATTCGAACACCTCCGCCACCAGCCCGGCGCCAAGCCGCTGCCCCAGCATCTCAGTCGTCTCCGGCAGGCGGCGGGTAAGCATGCTCGCCACCCTGCCAGTCCCGCACGGTGAAGCATCCATCCCCACCTGATATCGACGCCGCGCCGATATCGGCCTTGCCATAGCCGCCGGGAATGTCGAGCACGTAGGTCGGCTGCGCCAGTCCCGAAATCCGCCCGCGCAAAGCCGTCACCAGCGCCTGCCCCTCGGCAATGCTGACCCGGAAATGGCTGGTGCCCGGCGCCAGATCGGGGTGATGCAGGTAGTAGGGCTTCACCCGGTTCTCGACGAACCCCTTCATCAGCGCTGCCAGCGTCTCGACATCGTCATTGACGCCCCTGAGCAGCACCGACTGGCTGATCAGCGCAATGCCGCCATCCGCCAGCCGCGCGATCGCGGCCCTCGCGTCCGCGGTAAACTCGCGCGGATGATTGGCATGCACCGCCAGATACGTCGTCTTGCCGCTGGCCTTGAGCGCCTCGACCATCTCCTGGTCCACCCGCTCCGGCTCCACCACCGGCACCCGCGTATGGAACCGCACGATCTTCACATGCGCGATCCCGGCCAGCCGCCCCATGATCTCGCGCAAACGCCGCGGCGACAGCACCAGCGGATCGCCACCGGTTAGGATCACCTCCCAGATTTCCGCATGCTCGGCGATATAGGCCACGGCGGCGTCGAGCTCCGGCCCCGTCAGCGTGCCCAGCCCCTGCGGCCCCACCATCTCGCGGCGGAAGCAGAACCGGCAATAGACCGGACACACATGCACCGCCTTGAGCAGCACCCGGTCCGGATAGCGATGCACGATCCCCTCTACCGGCGAGTGGCTGAGATCCCCGATCGGATCCACCCGCTCCTCCGCCGTGGTCACCAGCTCAGCCGTCGTGGGCACGAACTGACGCGCAATCGGGTCGTTCGGATCACTCGCATCGATCAACGCCGCCACCGCCGGCGTGATGCCGATCGCATATTTCGCGGCAACGGCATCAAGGCCAGCCGCATCGGTCAGCAACCCCGCCGCCGTCAGTTCGCCAACGCTCTTGATCGGTCGATGCAACGTCATTCCGCCACCGGCGCCCATAGCACCGCCTCGATCCTGGGCGCGCCCGTCGCCAGCATCACCAGCCGGTCAAACCCCAGCGCCACCCCGCTCGCCTCCGGCATCAGCGCCAACGCGGCCAGGAAGTCTTCGTCGACCGGGTAGCGCTCCCCATAGAGCCGTTGTTTTTCGTTCATCTCGGCGGCAAATCTGCGGCGCTGCTCCTCGGCATCGGTCAGTTCGCCAAAGCCATTGGCCAACTCCACCCCACAGGCATAGAGCTCAAACCGCTCTGCCACCCGCCTGTCATCCCCAGTCCGCCGCGCCAACGCCGCCTCCGCCGCCGGATAACGATCGAGCACCGTCACCCGCCCAATCCCCAGATTAGGCTCCACCTTGTCGGTCAGCACCAGGCTGAACAGGTAGCTCCAGCTCCGATCATCCGGCACCACCATGCCAAGCGCCAGCATCTGCGCCGCCAGCGCCTCGCCGTCCGTCACCCCCTCGCCATCCATGGTCGCCAGCAGGTCGATGCCGGCATATCGGGCAAAGGCATCCACCACGCTCAGCCGCTCCGCCTCGGCGAACGGATCGCATTCCCGATCGCGAAACCGCAGCGCCTTGACCCGCGTCGCCTCCGCCGCCAATCGCAGCATGGCTAGGCAATCCTTGATGATCGCCTCATAGGGCTCCCCAGCCCGATACCACTCCAGCATCGTGAATTCGGGGTGATGCAGCGCGCTCCGCTCCCGGTTGCGCCACACATGCTGGAGGCTCGCGATCCGACGCTCGCCCGCCGACAGCAACTTCTTCATGGTGAATTCGGGCGAGGTATGCAGGTACATCGCCTGTCCCACCCCATCGTTGCCGATCATCTCGGTCCTGAACGCATGCAGATGCGTCTCGTTGCCCGGCGAACGCTGCAAACCGGGCGGATCGATCATCAGGAAATCGCGCGACGCCAGATACTGCCGCAACGCCGCCTCGATCCGCCCGCGCGCCAACAGGATCGGCCGCCGGTCGGCATGAACCGAAGGCGTCCACCACGGCGATGGCTTCGTGTCGCGGTTACTCATGTCACCTTATGATCGGGTGCGGGCTGGCGATTTTCATCGAGATAGGGTAGTTGGCGCACGAAAGTCTATTCCGGCGCCAGAAGCTGTATCCACTCGGCCTGCCTCTACGACGCGCCAACGAGATGAACAAGGAAGAATAATGGTCAAGGTCATCGCCTCTTCGCTGCGCAAGGGCAACGTCGTCGAGCAGGACGGCAATCTGCATGTCATCCTGACGGCTGAAAACGTCCATCCCGGCAAGGGCAACTCGGTCACCAACGTCAACATGCGCCGCATGTCCGATGGCGTGAAGGTCATCGGCCGCTGGCGCACCGTCGAAATGGTCGAGAAGGCCGATGTCGACGAGCGCGAATACGACTACCTCTATTCCGACGGCGAAGGCCACCACTTCATGGAGCCGGTCAGCTACGAGCAGCTCACCGTCAGCGACGATATCATCGGTGACCAGAAGGCCTACCTGACCGACGGCATGAAGGTCTATCTCAAGACCTTCGAAGGCAACGCCATCGCCATCGAACTGCCGCAGCGCCTGAGCTTCGAGATCGTCGAGACCGAGCCCGTCGTCAAGGGCCAGACGGCCTCCTCGTCCTATAAGCCCGCCGTGCTCAACAATGGCCTCAAGGTCATGGTCCCGCCCCATATCGGCGTCGGCACCCGCATCGTCATCCTCACCGAAGACAATTCGTATGTAGAGCGTGCCAAGGACTGACGTCTGGCGGCGCGAAGCGCCATCAACGCAGCAATACAAAAACGGGCCTCACGGGCCCGTTTTCATTTCTCGATCTCGCTGGCCGCCGCGATCCAGTTTTCCTCGGCGCGGTCGACCGGCGTGCCCTCGGCGAGCCATTTGTCATAGGCCATTTCCCGCAGCAGCATGTCCTTGGCGCGCAGCCAATATTCGAATGCGCGGCCTTCGGGTCGCCCATCCTGCTCCCAGAGAAAGTAGGCCGTCTGCCGAACGCGGTCGGCCACCTGTGAGTTCTTCCGCATCGGCTGTGGCGCGTGGGCGCGAGACATGTCCCGCGCCCGTCTGCATCAAGCCGCCTTCTGGTTCACATTGGCCGTTGCGACCTGGCTGAGCTTCTTGTCGGTCGCCACCTCTTCCTGCAGCGTCGCGTCGAGCAGGGCAGCGATATCCTTGTGACCGAGCTGGGTCGCCCAGGTCTTGAGCGTGCCATAGCGGGCGATCTCGTAGTGCTCCACGGCCTGCGCCGCCGACACCAAACCCGCGTCCAGCGCTACGGTGCCCTTGAACTCTTCGATGATCGACTTGCCTTCCTCGATGATGCCGAGGATCGCGTCGCAGGTCTTGCCGCGCGCTGGCTTGCCGAGCAGTTCGAAGACCTGCTCCAGGCGTTCCACATGGCCTTCGGTTTCTTCCAGATGCTGTTCGAAACCGGCCTTGAGCTCGGGCGAAGTGGCGGCCTTCGCCATCTTCGGCAGGGTCTTCACGATCTGCCGCTCGGCATAATAGATGTCCTTGAGCGTATCGAGGAACAGATCGTCGAGGGTTTTTTCGGTAGCCATTGTTCTGTCTCCGGTGATGGGTAGGACGCTGCCCCCAAGAACGGCTTCCCCCCGGTGTGGTTCCGGCCCAATCCCAATCTATGCTGGTCACATTTCGCGCCCCGGCATAGACTCGGCGCCTCTGTACCGGGCTCCGCCATGACCGCCTCGCTCTACCCCCCCGATTTCTACCAGTATCGCCGCGCCCACACCGCCCACGCCGCCCGTCACATCCTCGGCGCCCTGCCTCCGGCGCTGCCCCGTGACAGCGTCGCCGATATCGGCTGCGGCACCGGCACCTGGCTGGCCGCTGCGCTCGAGCTGGGCGCCACCTCGGCCTTTGGCATTGAAGGCAACTGGGTCACCCCCTCCATGCTCGACGATGCCAGCATCACCTTCGCCCCGCAGGATCTCGAGCATCGCCTCACCGGCCCGCGCGTCGATCTGGCGCTGTCGCTCGAAGTGGGCGAACACCTCTCGCCCGCTCGCGCCGAAAGCTTCGTGGCCGATCTGGTCGCCCTCGCCCCGGCGATCCTCTTCAGCGCCGCCATTCCCGGCCAGGGCGGCGTCGGTCATCTCAATGAACAGTGGCAGAGCTGGTGGGCCGGCCATTTCGCCAGCCATGGCTATCGCGCCTATGACGCGATCCGCCCCCTCATCTGGACCGACGAGGCCATCCCCGCCTGGTACCGCCAAAACGTGGTGCTCTATCTCGACGCCGCCACGGCCGAGACGCTAGCACTGACCCCGACCGAGCCCGCTCTGCTCGACCGCGTGCATCCCGCCTTCTGGAACCGCGCCAACCGCGAACTCAAATACGCCAACGCCCTGCCGGAGTCGGAGGTTTTGCGCCGGCAGTCCGAGGCGGCACAGCAGCAGTAGGAGCAAGCCCAACAGAAACTTCTATCGCGCCGCCCAAACCAGCCCGCGCCGCAGGATCTCTCGCGCCGACCCCACCAGCTCATCCGCCGTATGCCCCAGAGACGAATAAAACACCCGCCCCTGGTCATGCATCGTCGTGAACACTACGGGCATCACCACATCCTTGCGCCAGGCGTGGAATTCTCCGGAAAACACCGTCGTCGCCAATACGTCCACGGCCGGATCGTAGTTGAGGTAATACTGCTCGCTGGTATGCTCGAAGCTCTCGATCCCGGTCAGCAGTTCGCTCTCGGCAACATCGACCCGATAGCTGATGATGTTTCCCGGATGCTGCACCCAGTAGACGCCGGCCATGTAGCGGAACGGCACGCTGGCGCGGAACGTCGTCGCCAGCCCCATATGGAACCCCGCCAGCCCCGTCCCCGCCCGCACGGCATTGACCAGGTTGCCGATCCCGGCCGGCGCCACGCCATCGGTGATGACCGGCACGACGAGGTCATAGCCGCCGACATCTTCGGCGCCCAGCGCCTCATAGTCGTCAGTCACCGTAACGGCAAAACCCTCCGCCTCCAGCAGCTCGCGCACCACATGCGCGCTCCGCTCCGGCGTGTGCAGCTCCATGCCGCCCCAGACGACAAGCGCCTTCCTCATAATCCCAACCCCACAGCGCGCGTCCGATGCACGCCCTTTGGCACGAAGGCGAAGTCGCCTTCAATCCCCAGCAGGTCCGCTGCCAGATGCACCACCGAGAGCCACATCTCGGTCCCTTGCAGGCTCTGCGCCTGTCCATCGGCAAAGGCAAAGCCCTCGCCCGGCACCCAGCGCGACTCGGCCCGCTCGATCACCGCCCGCGCGATTGCCTCGGCCTCGGCCCTGCGATAGTCGGTTTGCCTCAGGCAGATCAGCAGCGGATGCACGGTATCGAGCAGGTTGCAGGCCGTGTAAGTCCGCTCCGAAAAGCCGCCATAGTTGCGATAGTTCAGCAGCACCGAGTCGATCGCCCGCTCCGCATTAGGCACCGGCAGCCCGAACTGCGCATAGGTACCGCGCGTCAGCCGGTAGAAGCCGTTGACCGGCTGCAACAGCCCTTCCTCGGCTGTGGGCGATCCCCAGAGGCCCGTCGCCCGGTCCTGCTTCATGGCAAGCCAGCCGAACAGCGTCTCGCGCGCCCGCCCCGTCGAGAAATACCGCGCATTGAAATAGACCGCCGTGCCGATGGCATCCACCGCCGCGCCCGCGCCCCAGGCCCGCTCGCGCCAGGTGAGGCCTTCGAGCCAGTCGCATAGCTCGGCGGCGCCCAGCTCCACCGCCGCGATCTTGTGCAGCGGCTGCCCGCCCAAAACCTCGATCGCATAGCCGACCGAGAGCACATTGTAGATCGCGAGGCCGTCGTCGCGCATCGCCACGCCGGGCGCCGCGGGCCGGTGCGGATCGGGGAACAGCCCTGTCGCCTCGTCCTGCAACGCCTGCAGCTCAGCCAGCGTTTCGGCCACATCCAGACCCACGGGCAGCCCGCCGAACCCGGCCGCGATCTCGATCGCGTCATTGCGGTGCCGCGCACTGCGCCGCACCGTCCCATCGGCCTCGCGCGACATATACTCACCCGCTTCGTGGTGCCGCGCCAACACCTCCGGCCACTGCACCGCAGCCGCGCTGCCCAGCCGCCCGAGCGTGCTCACCGCATCACGTTTGGCCGATTGCCCGCGATATCGCACCACCTTGGCCGGCACCCCACCAACGATGGCCATACTGGGCACGTCCTTGCTGACCACCGCCCCGGCAGCAATCACCGCGCCCTTGCCGACAGTCACCCCGTCCAGCACCACCGCATTGGCCCCGATCCACACATCGTCCTCGATGGTGATACCCAGCGTCTCGTGCTTCTGCTTGTGGATCGGCATCGTGGGATCGTCGAAGCCATGGTTGAAACCCACGATCGACACGTGGCTGGCAATGCGCACCCCATCGCCGCAGCGCACCTTGCCCGAGATCATTGCATAGGGATTGACCGTCGTATGCGCGCCGAATTCGACATCGCCGCGCACCAACGCATGCCCGGCAATCCAGCTCGCTTCGCCCAGCACCAGGTGCGTCGTAAAGATCGCCGCTTCCGCTGCCACATAGGCAGTCGGATGAAAGCTCGCCCCGGCCACGTTAACCCAATGCGCCTGCCGCGCCCGGTGCTCCGGCGCCTCGATATCCGCCGCCGTCCGGTCCCAGGTCAGGAACTGGAGGCGGGCTTCATGTTCGGCATCGATGGTGACCTGCGGATTTTCAGCGATATGCGGTTTCATTGTTCACCAGCTCAAATGCCTCAGTCGACACCCTCCCCCTTGCGGGGAGGAATCAAGGGTGGGGGGCGGTTGGCCCGGATATCGGGGCTCTCAACACCCCCTCCCAACCTCCCCCGTCAAGAGGGAGGTGCCGGCTGGTGGATGAGGCTGGATCAGGACCATCACCCCTCACGCCAACCGCTCCAGCAATGCCGGCTCGATCTCGAATTCCATCGGCACCCCGGCCACGAAGCGCTCGATTTCCTCGATCGCCATCTCGCCCAGCCGCAGCCGCTCGGTGCCCACCGCCCCCGCCACATGCGGCGTCAGAAACACATTTGGCAGCGTGTAGAGCGGCGACCCCGCCGCCGGAATCTCCGGGTCGGTCACATCGATCACCGCATGGATACGCCCGGTCTGCAATTCCGCCACCAGCGCCGCCTCATCCACCAGCGCACCGCGCGCCGTGTTGATGAATGCCGTCCCGTCACGC
Source organism: uncultured Devosia sp. (assembly GCA_966212275.1). Taxonomy (GTDB): domain Bacteria; phylum Pseudomonadota; class Alphaproteobacteria; order Rhizobiales; family Devosiaceae; genus Devosia. The sequence continues at coordinate 139,654 of CBIHQV010000002.1, read as the reverse complement.
ATCAGCCGCAGTTGGTTCGTCCCGATCATCGCCCGTGTCGACGGCAGTGCCGGTGCATGGATCGACACCACGTCCGAACGCGCCATCAGGCTATCGAGATCGACCAGTTCGGCTCCCTCGAGCACCGGATCATCAGGCCTCACGAACGGATCGCTGATCAGCACCGTGAAGTCGAAACCGCGAAGCAGCCGCGCCACCTTGCGCCCGATGCGTGAGGCGCCCACCAGCCCGATGGTCCGGTGATAGTTGCCGATCGGCTCGTCCATCAGCGCGTAGCTGCTGCGCCGGCCCGGATCGGTCCGATAGCGGTCGCGCAGTTCGAACACGCGCTTGTTGGCAAAGATGATCGCCGCCAGCGTGAACTCGGCCACCGGCACCGCGTTGGCATCCGCCGCATGCGTCACCCTGATGCCCGCATCATAGACGGCGCGATCGAGCGTGAACTTCACCGTTCCCGCCGCATGGGCGATCAGCTTCAGCTTCGGCGCTGCCTTGACCACCTGGGCCGAGATCATCGGGCAGCCCCAGCCGGTTACAAGAATATCGACATCCGCAAGCACCGCGCGTGCTTCTGGGCTCCACAATTCCTCGAGCGGCGCTGCCTGGACGATGTCGCAACTGCGCGCCAGCCGCGCCAGTGCATCCGCGTCGAAGACATGTCTGGTTTTGTCCGCCGCCATGGCGAAGGCGAGTTTGGGCCGCATCAGAACCGCTCCGGCACCAGAATGGCGCTGACATCAACACCCTCGCGGGCAAACAAGGCTTCAAGTTCCGCCAGATCGGGCACCGGCGGCAAGCGGCCCGCCGCTGCTTCGGCTTCCGGCCCGGCGGGCAGCGCCATCGCCGCCGTCACCAGCACAGTGGTCCCAATAGGGATCTCTCCGCGCAGTTGCGGCACGATGGTCTTGGAGACGATCAGGTTGGTATTGGGCTGCGCCCTTTGCGCCCGGCCGTCGCGCTGGCCGTTGAGATCGGCGATGACGGACACGTCGCTGACGCTCCGCGCGCTCGCCTGCCCCTTCCCTTCCGCGCAGCGATCCGCATTCATGTCGGCCCGGCCGATGGCAAAGCCACCCTCTGTCGCATGCAGCACGCGCGGCGTGGTAATGCGATGCACCCTGATGTGCCAGGGATTGGCCGGGACGAGCCAGGTCTCGACAGTCACATCGGCCCACGGCTTCCACACCGCATGCAGCTTGTCGCCGGCGATGCGGGCGGTTTCGTTGCTCTCGCGCACCCGGTAGTGCCTGTTATCGTCAGAAAAGCCGATCACGCCATCGAAGGCAGCCAGATTATAGGCGCGCTCGTCATTCTCGATGGAAAAGCCATAGCGCGAAGAATAGACGAACTTGGCGTATTTCTCAGCGCCCCAGCGCATCTGGTAGTTCTGCTGCCCGCTCGACAGCGCCACCACATTGCCTGGCGTATGCAGCATCACCATGCCCGGATGCTTGAGTGGCACAGCCGTCGCGTCGGTGACGGCAGGCGCCTCCTCGGCGGTCCAGAATGGGTGATCATCCGGCAAGGCCAGCGGCAGGAAGGCCTTGAGGGCCCAATAGGGCGAGCCGGCCGAATTGTAGTTCTCGGCCATCATCAGGCTCGGATAGCCATAGCCGACCGACAACACGCCATCGCGATTGGTCATGGGCTTATCCGCCCACCAGCGCAGGTGCCGCATGAACTGCCCCTTGATCTCCGCCCAGGGCAAGGCCTCGAGATCGGCAAAGGCCAGCGCGCCCCAGATGCCGCCGCAGGCAAAACGATAGGTTAGGCTCCGCCCGAAGGCCAAGGTCCCGCCATCCTCGTCGAACCAGTGGCGGATATCCTTGGCGAACAGGTTGGCCCGCTCCTTGTAGGCCGCGACCCGCTTCTCGTCGCCACGCGCCAGCTTGGCATAGATCAGCCCGTAGAAATGCATGGCGAAGGGAATGTAGTGATCCACCCGCCGGATATTGCCATCGCGATACCAGCCGTCCCCGAGATAGAAGCCGTCGAGTTCCTCGAGATACTTCTCGGTCAGCGAGCGGTCGAAGTCGACGCCGCATTCTTCCAGCCCCAGATCGACCAGGATGCGGAAGAACTTCCAGTTATTGTCGGCATAATCGAACTTGCGCGCATGCTTGAGATAGGCCGCCAGGTTATCCTTGGCCTTCTGCGGCAGCGGCTCCCACACCAGATGCGGCAAGAGCCGCATCGTGAAGCCGATGGCCGCCAGTTCCACCATGCGCTGGTCGGTCGAATTGACCTGGCCCCAATATTCGGGATGCTCGGGATCGGTACCGTTGGCCAACCCGCGCCGATAGAGTTCCCAATGGTCGAACGCACCACCGCCCGCTGCCAGTGGCGTCAGCCCCCAGAGCGGTCGCGCAAAGCCTTCGAGATCCGCCGCTGCCCGGTCGAAATGCGCCGCGGCGCCATCCAGCCGCACCCGCGCCCCGCCTTCCGAAAAAAACGGCAGCAACGGATTGAACAGGTCATGCAGCGCCTTTTCCACGTCGGCGCGGGTCTTGAGCGGATTGCCAAACAACGGATTGGCGCTCACCGGATCATAAGTCATCTAGGCAAATTCCTTCGCAGGCGCGTCTTCATATGCGCCCTTCAAATCGAGTGTTTCGGCAAAATGGCAGGCCGCTTCCTGGCGCGTGCCGTGGACTGGCCGCAGCACCGGCTTGTCGGTGCGACACACGTCCTGGGCATACTTGCAGCGGGTATGGAACGGGCAGCCGACCGGGCGATTGCCGAGATAGGGAATCTCGCCCCGCACTTCGGTCTTGCGCTCCCGACGGCGCAGCGGATCGGCGATCGGCAACGCATCGAGCAGCAGCTCGGTATAGGGATGGCGCGGCCGCTCAAACAGCATTTCGGTGGGCGCATTTTCCACCACATGGCCCAGATACATCACCACCACCCGGTCGGCGATGTAGTTCACCACCCCCAGGTCATGGCTGATGAAGATGTAGGTCAGCCCGAACTCGGCCTTCAAATCTTCGAGCAGGTTCAGCACCTGCGCCTGGATCGAGACATCGAGCGCCGATACCGCCTCGTCGGCAATCACCAGCTTGGGGTCAAGCACCAGCGCCCGGGCAATGCCAATGCGCTGTCGCTGCCCGCCAGAGAAAGCATGTGGGTATCGCCCCACCGCCTCGGCCGGAATCCCGACCTTCTCCAGCGTGGAGATCACCCGCTCCTCGAGCTCGCGGCCCTTGCAGATCTTGTGGATGCGCAGCGGCTCCGCGACGATATCGAACACCCGCATATTGGGGTTCAGCGAACTCATCGGGTCCTGGAAGATCATGCGGATGTCCTGCCGCCACGGCTTGATCTCCCGCTTGCTGAGCGCCGTCAGCTCGACATCACCGCCCGATTTGGGGTGATAGATCACCCGCCCCTCGTTGGACGACTGCGCCTTGATGATGCAGCGCCCCAGCGTGGTCTTGCCGCAGCCGCTCTCGCCCACGATCGCCAGCGTTTCTCCGGCTTCCACCGTCAGGTTGATATCGGTCAGCGCCTCGAGCCGCCGCTCGGGCCCGAACCAGCCGCCACCCAGGACATAGTGCTTGGAGAGATGCTCCACACTCAGCAGCTTGCTCATGCCACGGCCTCCACTGGCGTCCGCGTCAGCAGGTGACACCGCGCCTGATGACCGTCCCCGACATGGGTCCGCTCCGGCCGGATGGTCGCACAGGGCTCGAACGCATGGGGGCAGCGGCTGGTAAACGCACAGCCCACCGGCCGATCCTTGGGCGCCGGCACCGTGCCCTTGATGGGGCTCAATCGCACCCGTTCGGCCTTGCGCGCCATCTTGGGGATCGAGCTCATCAGCGCCTGCGTATAGGGGTGGCTCGGCCGGGCGAACACGTCGAACACGCTGCCCTGCTCCACCACATCGCCCAGATACATCACCGCTACCTCGTCGGCGATCTCGGCCACCACACCCAGGTCGTGGGTGATGAACAGCATCGCCATGCCGAAATCGGCCTGCAACTGCCGCAGGAGATCGAGGATCTGCGCCTGCGTCGTCACATCGAGCGCCGTCGTCGGCTCGTCCGCGATCAAGAGCTGCGGCGTACAGGCCAACGCCATGGCGATCATCGCGCGCTGCCGCAATCCGCCCGAAAGCTCGAACGGATAGGCATCAGCCCGTTGCCTTGGTCCGGGTATTCCCACCTGGTCAAGCAGCGCCACCGTGCGCTCGCGCGCCTGCTTGGGCTTGAGCCCCTCATGCAGGATCGTCATCTCGTCGATCTGGTCGCCGATCGTATGCACCGGCGACAGCGAACTCATCGGCTCCTGGAAGATCATCGCGATCTGGTTGCCGCGGATCGCCCGTAGCGGCAGGCTGTCCTGCTTGAGCTTGGCAATGTCCGTCGGCGCCTCGTCGCCGGGCGAAAACACGATCGAGCCACGCCCGATATCGGCATTCTTGTCGAGCAGCCGCAATATGGCCCGCGCGGTCACCGACTTGCCGCAGCCGCTCTCGCCGACCAGAGCCAGCGTCTTGCCGGGCGTCAGGGTCAGGTCCACCTGCCGCACCGCCTCGATATCGGCCTCGTCGGGCGACGAGAAGGTGATGGACATGTCGGATATGGTGAGGATGGGTCTATCGGCCATGTGGATCAGCGGCATCACGGAGGCCGTCCCCAAAGAAGTTCATGGATAGGATGATCACCACCACGCAGATGCCGGGCGTCAGCAGCCACGGCGCGGTGGCCAATGTGCGGATATTCTGTGCGTCCTGCAGCAGCGTGCCCCAGCTCACGATCGGCGCCTGCAGACCAAGCCCGAGGAACGACAAAGCCGTTTCCGCCAGGATCATCCCTGGAATGGCCAGCGTCGCCGCCGCGATGATGTGGCTCATGAAGCTGGGCACCATGTGCCGCGTGATGATGCGCCAATCGCTGGCGCCATCGAGCTGCGCCGCCGTCACGAAATCCTCGGTTCGGAGGCTCAGGAACCTGCCGCGCACCACGCGCGCCAACTCCGTCCAGCCGATCAGTGACAGGATCAGCGTGATGGCGAAATAGGTCTGGAGCGCGCTCCAGTCCTTGGGCATAGCCGCCGCCAACCCAAGCCAGAGCGGAATGGTCGGCATCGAGCGGATGAACTCGACCACGCGCATCACCGCCGTATCGAACCAGCCGCCATAATATCCGGCAAACCCGCCGATGATGATGCCGAAGAAGAGGCTCAGGGTAACGCCGGCGAGGCCGATGCTGAGCGAAATCCGCGTGCCATGGATCAACCGGCTCAACAGGTCGCGTCCCAGCCGGTCGGCGCCGAGCACATAGAACGGGTCGCGCGGATTCTCGACGCCCATCAGCTTGATCGACATCGGGATGATCCCGGCCAGCATATAGGGCTCACTCTCGGTGAACAGCGACACCGGGATGCGCACGCTCTCGTCGATGACGAAAGTGCGCCGCAAAGCCACCGGGTCGATCTCGGTCTTGTAGCCGAACACATACGGCCCCAGTTCCCAGCCGCCATCCTCGTTCTGCGCGAAGAAATGCAGCCCCTGCGGCGGCGCATAAGTGTAGCGGGCGCTGTAATGGGCGGGATCGACCGGCGCGATGAATTCGGCCAGCAGTGCCACGAGGTAAAAGGCGCCAACGATCCACAGGCTGACCAGCGCCAAGCGATGCCGCTTGAAGCGGCGCCACATCAGGCCAAACTGGCTTTCGCGACTGCGCTTGGCGATGGGAAGAACGAGAGGTGCGTGCATGCTTTCGACAGCCATTTACTTGCTCCCGTAGCGGATGCGCGGATCGATCAGCGCCAGGAGGATGTCCGAAACCAGCGTGCCGATAACGGTGAGCACGCTCAGCAGCAGAATGATCGCGCCAGCCAGGTACATGTCCTGCGTGGTGAGCGAGCGCAGCAGCATCGGTCCGGCCGTCGGCAGGTTCATCACCACCGAGACGATGACCGAGCCCGATACCAGCGCCGGCAGCAGCCAACCGATAGTCGAGATCAGCGGGTTGAGCGCCAGCCGCACGGGATATTTCAGCACCACCTTCCACTCCGGCAGGCCCTTGGCCCGGGCGGTGGCGACATAGGGCTTCTTGAGCTCATCGAGCAGGTTGGCGCGCAGGATGCGGATGAGTTCGGCCGTGCCGGCCGTCGCCAGCACCAATACGGGCGCCCAGGCATGGCTGAGGAAGTCCCAGACCCGTGGCAGGCTCCAGCGCGCATTCTCGAATTCGGGCGAGAACAGGCCGCCCATCGTGGTGCCGAACCAGATATAGGCCAGGTACATGAGGATGAGCGCGAAGAAGAAATTGGGGATGGCAAGGCCGATGAACCCGCCGACGGTCGCCAGGTAATCCCCCAGCGAATATTTGCGGACGGCGGCATAGATGCCGATCGGCAGAGCGATCAGCCACATCACGATCACGGCCAGCCCTTCGACCATCAGCGAGTTGCCGATCCGGCCCCAGATCAGTTCCCAGACCGGGCGCTTCCATTCGAAGCTGTGGCCGAAATTGCCCTGGACGATGCCAGTGATCCATTTCCAGTATTGCACGTAGTACGGCTCGCCCAGGCCATACTGCGAGCGCAGGTTCTCGATGACCCTGGGGTCGACCTGGTCGCCCGTGGCCGAAAGCGCCGCGATATAGCTCGTGAGATAGTCGCCGGGCGGTAGCTGGATGATGGCGAAGGCCACGATGGACACGGCCACCAGCGTCAGCAGCATGGCGATGAAACGATGAATGATGAAGCCGACCATGATGCCTGTCCCGGGTGGTTAGGGTTCCCCGCGCGGCGACTGGCGCCGCGCGGGAAGAGCGAGGGGAGGTTCTCGCTTATTCGAAGTACCAGACCGTCGGATCCATCGAGGCCGGGGTCGGGAAGAGCCAGGCGTTGAACATGGATGCCGGTGCGTTCTTGAGGTTGTTCCGGATGATCGAATAGGAATTCGGCATCAGGCTCACCCCGATGACGGGGAACTCTTCCTTGGTGATGGCGAGCACCTGGTTGAACAGGTCGGCGCGCTCTTCTGGGGTACCGGCGGCACGGACCTGGTTGTAAAGGTCCATCTGCTGCTTGGCCCAGTCGACTGGCTCCTCGGCGATTTCCGGGCGGGTGCCCTGGAACCACTGCGCCCAACGATAGGCCCATACCGATTCATCGCTGAACGGGAAGTAGTAGCGCGGCTCCTGCAGAGCCTCGATGCCACCGTCGCCGGCCCAGACCTGGGCGTCGAACTCACCGGCCGGGCGCTTTTCGTAGAACAGCGTGCGGTCGATATTGTTGAGCTCGATCTCGACACCCGCAGCCGCCAACTGGAGCTGCATGATTTCGAGCATGTCGATCCACTCAGGACGGAGCGCCGAGATCACGTCGACGGTGATCTTGGCCGGGTTGCCGTCGCTCATCAGCAGGATGCCGTCACCGTTCTTTTCGGTAAGGCCCGCAGTCGCAAAATGCTCGGCGGCGAGGTCGGGGTCGAACTCGGTATACTGCTTGGCCAGTTCCTCATCGTAGAACTGGCTTTCCGGACGCGGCGCGACCTGGAAGGGTTCGCCCTGGCCGGTGAACACCACGTCGATGATTTCCTGCCGGTCGATGGCGTGGGAAATGCCGATGCGGAAGTCCTTGTTCTGGTAGAGCTCGCGCTTGACCGGATCGAGGTGGTTGAGGTTGAGCTGCAGTACCAGCGTATTGGATGCCGAGGGGATCACTTCGCCCAGGTGGTAGCCACCAGCTTCCTGTCCGTCGAAGAACAGCGGCTTATTGGTGGTCGTGGCGATGTGGCGTTCCTGGAAGTCGATTTCGCCATTGAGCGCCGCGAGCGTCAGCTCTTCAACGCCGCCCTGGCTGACGCGCATGTCGAGCGCGTCGATGTAGGGCAGTTGATTGCCTTCGGCGTCCGTCTTCCAATAGTAGGGATTGCGCTTCCAGGTGACGCGCTGGGCATTGGCCGTCAGCGGCGTTTCGATCACCCAGGCATAGATGCTGGGCAGGTCAGGATTGGCGAAACGGATGGTTTCCCAGCCCCAGGCGCAACGGTCCTGAAGATACAAGGCCCAGCTTGCGAACCCTGCGGCTTCTGCTTCGGCGGCAGCATTGGGATTGTAGGTGGGGTGGAACTGGCTGCAATAAGCCTTCTGCAGCGAGGTGATGTGGATGCCATCCACGCCCGCCAGCGTCTCCATGAACATGCCGTTCGGCTTGCCGAACTTGAAGGTGAAATTGTAGTCGTCGGTGGCTTCGAACGTCACCGGATTGTTCTTGTTGTCGATCCAGCTACCGGCCGCATAGTCGGGGTCCTGGTACATCTCGACGGCAAAGGCCAGGTCGGCGGTGGTGAGCGGCGTACCGTCTGACCACTTCACGCCTTCGCGCAGCTTGAAGGTGAACTCGGTGGCGTCGGCGTTGACTTCCCAGCTCTCGGCCAGGTTCGGCACCACGGTCTTCCATTCGTGGTCGTAGCGGACGAGGCTGTCATAGGCCACGGTCTTGACGATCAGGCCGTTGTCGCCGCCGCCATTCATGCCCATGCGCCAGGTGCCGCCATACTTGCCGACGCTTTCGCCTTCGACCACCAGCGGATTGGCTGGCAGGCGCTCGGCAACCGGCGGCAGGGCGCCGCTGGTGACCAGCTCGTCGAGCATTGGCGCCTGCTGCTGCGCCAATGCCGGTGCTGCCGCGAGCATGGCGACCAGCGCCGCACCCGCTAGCCCCAGCATCGGGCCTCGAAATGTCTTGTTGTCTCTCATTGTTGTCATCTCCCTTCCCGATGCAGGCTGCATCGGGTTCTCCTCCAAGTTGAGCGGCCGTTTCGCCGTCGTGGCAGCCGGGTCAAACCCGCCTGCAAACTTCGTTACCCCGCCCTAGAGCGGCGTAATTTCCAGCGCCACCTCGCCCTGGCTGGCCCGCGTCCTCGCGGCAAACAGCACTCGGGTGAGATCGACTGATGGCGCATATTGTTTCTCGACGCCGTGGTGGGTTTCCGCCGTGACGCTCACAGCCGCCGGATCGAACGCCACCCGCACCCCGCCGGCGTCGCCTATGCGCACCGCATCGGCACCGATCTCGACACCAAGCGGCGTCACCAGCACGGATTGGAATTCGCCGCCGCCATTGGCAAAGGCGAAGGCATCGCTGAGTTCTATCCGCCCGCCCGGCGTCTGCCGGTCGAGCGCCACGCTGCGGCGCAATTGCGTGAGCCCGGCTTCGGCCGGATAGGCTGAGCCCATATCGATGGTGAGCCGATCTTCGTCGGTACCATGGCTGTGCGCGACGACAGTAGCGGCCCGGTCGGCGCCTTCGGCCTGCTCATGGCCATTGACCACGGGCACCGAATGCCCACGCGAAGAGGCCATGAGATTGCTGTAGCGCTCGGGCCCGAAATAGCTCTTGGAATAGCGCCCCCGACCCGGGTCGGTCAGCACGACGCGGCCCTGGTTGACCATGATCAGCGAGCCGACATCGTTCTGGTTATGCATCTCATCATTGTGCCCGCCCTTGACGGCAAGGCGCAGCGAATTGGGCTCGGCAGGATCGAGCCGCGCGATCATCCAGGCCATGTCCTCGAACCAGTCATGCAGGGTGCCGCCAAAGGCGACATTCCTGTCCGGCAGCGGCCAGGCAAACTGTCGCAAGGGCCAGGCGAACTGGTTGAAATGGTCGACTGTGAAGTCGTTGCGCATGCCCAGCTCGGTCAGCGCAGGCAGGTCGAGACGCTCGGCCAGGTGGCTCAGCAGTCCGGGATGGAAAACAGGATTGCTGTCGGAATCCGAGAAGCTGGCCCACACGCCTGGCGCCAAGACCGTGCGGACCGGGAACTGCGCGATATCGCGGATGCGGGCACCCTCGAGCAGGTCGATGGCGCCGCCGCTGCGGGCATGGAGCAGTTGTGCCAGCACCACGTAATTGCCGAAGCCGTAGGACCAATAGTCCGGCCCTTCCGACGAGCCGCCTTGGCCGTCGAAGGTTTCGAGATAGTCAGCAAGGCTGTGCAGCCCGCGGGTAACGATCTCGGCCAGCCGGTCGAGGTCGGTTTCGAGGTAGCACGCCGCCCCGACCACACCGGCCACGCAGACCGCGGTCCAGTTGCTGACCTGCTTTTCCGGCGTCGTGTGCAACCACCAATGATCATTGCGCTCGAGGAATGGCCCGATCGCCCGTCGCTCGACCTCGCTGGCGATCCGCGCGGTCAGCGACGGCGAAAGGTCCTGCCCGACGAGATAGGCCATTTCGCTGAGGTCGAGGGCGGTCATGGCCGCCGCCAGGTCCAGCGTCGGTCGGTCCGGCAAATCCAGGGTACGGGCATGCGCCGGCCAGGCCCAGTTGGTTTCTTCGAGCCGCGCCCAGGCAATGTTCTCGATGGCGGCGGTGAAGCGACCCTTCCCTTCGAGCCATTCGGCCAGCGTCAGGCGATAGAGCATATTGCGGCGCTGGCGCTGGGCATCCTCGTAGCCCTCGCGCCGGCCGGTCCGCATGAAGTCGAAATAGAGTTCGGCCGGCAGCGCCGGGATCGGCTGGGCCATGTCAGCCTCGGCCTCGATGAGCAGTTGCGCGATCGCAGGCTCACCAACCTTGGCCCTGACATCGGCCATGCCAGAGGTGCCGCGGCGCGGGAACGGCGCGAAGGCGGGCGCTGCCTCGAGCACCAGGCGAACGTGTTTGACGTTCCACCGCCGCAGATCCATCCGACCCTCCCGAAGCCGCCTTTCGGCGTCCGTAAGTATCGGGCCGTCTTTGCGGCCCCTATGGGATGAGCAGCGGCGTGCTGTCCATCAACCCGGGTTCAAAGCTAGGCCAACTTTTGCGCAATCGCAAGCTTTTTGCGCAAATACGCAAATTACGCAAATTTGTTCATTTTGCGTCGAAAGGCCAATGGCATAGAGCGTGGAAAGGTGATGACGAGGGAGCAAGCCTGAAGAAAATCAGCAGTATGCTTGCGGCCTGCTGCGGCCAATCAGGCGAGGAAAACCGTCTCGCCCTCGACCATGGTGACCCCGATTTCGAGCTGCTGCACCGCAGTCTCGCCATCCATATGCTCGGCCAAAAGCCGCACCGCCCCGCGCCCGATCGCCTCGCGATCCACCCGTGTCGTGCTCAGCCGCGGCGTCGCCATCCCCGCCAGCGGCAGGTCGTCGAACCCGATGATCGAAAAATTCCGGGGCAACGGGCTATCCGGCCCATAGATACCCTCGAGCATTTCCACCGCGGCGATATCGTTCCAGATAAAGGCTGCCGTGATGTCATGCTTGCCGGCCAGTATATCGCCCAGCAATTCCTTGGTATGCCGCTGGTCCGTATTGACGATCGTCCCAACCGCCCCTGCCGTCATAGCGATCGCCTGCTCGAACCCACGCTGCCGCTGCCGGATGGTCGGCCGATAACTATGCGTGTAGTGCAAGATGCGCCGATGCCCCGCATCCAGCAGGCGTTGAGTCGCCATGAAGGCCCCGTAGTAATTGGCCGGAGACACCGAGCTGACCTGCATCTTGGGGTCGCTGCCATTGACCAGCACGACCGGCACATCCGCCTCCGCCGACCACGCCGCCAGCTCCGCCCAGGCATCAATCCCAGCCAACAAAACCCCGCCGGCATCCGCCTGCGCAATCTGCTTCTTGATCAGATCCAGCGTCACCACGGACTCGTTGACCAGCCGCACGTCGAGCATCATCCCCGCCGCCGCAGCCTGCACCCGCATGCCCTCGACAATGCCGAAATAAAAGCCCGATAGCCCGCTGGTCGCGCTGCCCAGCGGCACCAGTGCGACAGCGCGCTTATCCCCGTTCACCGCCGCCATACTGTGCTTGGATTTATAGCCCAGCGTGCGCGCCATGCGCTGAACGTCGCGCCGCACCGCATCGCTGATGCCGATCTCGTTGGCCAGCGCGCGCGACACCGTGCTCACGGAAACGCCGAGACGTTCCGCGATATCGGCCTGGTTTGCGCGTTTCTGAATCGCCACGGGAGCAGCCTCGCTTCTCCTCTACGCAATATTTGCGTTTTTTGAGGAGCGCAAGGCCTTAGAGGACTTATCCCCTCAGCCGAACCGCTCGGCGAGCCACACCATCTGCGCCCGATCCTGGAAGGCTTGGCCGCCCTCGTGGTTGTTGAACTCGTATTCTTCGATCGTCTTGTCCGCCCCCGCATAAGCATTGTAGGCGCCATAGACCGTCGAGGGCGGGCAGATGTCGTCCATCACGGCCACCGAGAACAAGGCGGCCGCCTTGGCCTGCCGCGCGAAGTTGACGCCATCAAAATAGTTGAGCGTCTCTAGGACCTTGGCCTTCTTGTCGCGATGCTGCGACAGAAACCGCACGATCTCCAGATAGGGGTCTCGGCCGGCCTTCTGTAGAGCGCGCGGATAGTCGCAGAGGAAGGGCACATCGGGCATCACGGCCTTGATCCGGTTGTCGATCCCCGCCGCCGCCAACGCAATGCCGCCGCCCTGGCTGCCGCCGCAAACCGCAATTCTGTCGCCGTCGACAAAATCCTGCGCCACCAGCATGTCGATGGCGCGCACTGCGTCGGTAAACACCCGGCGGTAGTAATAGTCGTTCCGCTCGAGGATGCCCTTGGTCATCATGCCCGGGATCGAAGGCGTCGTCCCCACCGGGTCGGGCGTCGCGCCCGTCGACCAGCCGCTGCCCTGCCCGCGCGTATCCATGCGGAAATAGGCATAGCCCGACGCCGCCCAGTGCAACTGCTCATGCGGAAAACCGCGTCCGCCGCCATAGCCCACATATTGCGCCACCACGGGCAAACGTCCGCTGCGACTAGCCGGCAGCACCAGCCAACCCTTGACCGGATGCCCGCCAAAGCCTGGAAACGTTACGTCGAACGCCTCGACAGCCGTCAGTGTGGTCTCGGCCGGCACGATGCTGACCTCGCCCCCGATCGACCGCGCCTCGGCAATGGTCGCCTCCCAGAATGCCGAGAAATCGGCAGGCGTCTGGACATCGCTGCGATAGGCGCCAAGTTCGGGCTGGATCAGATCGGGAAAGGGCACGGCACGACTCCTCGTTTTCGCGCCGACAATGCACCGCCCCCTGCTTCCATACCAGACCGATGGACAGCTTTGGCCACAGCAAAAGGCCCCGCTCGATGGCGGGGCCTTGAGTGCTTGGGTCTAGGGCTTGAGCCCGGCGGGAACTGGCGGCGTTTCGTAGAGCAGGGTAATCTCGATCCGCTCATTGGCCGCCATATAGGGGTCGTTGGGGAAGAACGGATCGGCCGTCGAGCGGCCAACCACCGAATTCACCCGATCATCAGCCAGGCCGAACTCGCCCAGGATCTGCCGCACCGTATTGGCGCGATCGGCCGACAATTCCCACGAACCGTAGCGCGGATTGGCGTAGACGCCGCCGGCCGCCGTGTGCCCCGCGATGCGCACCGGGCTGGCCAGCTTCTGCAGGATAGGCGCGATGGCCGCGATGGCCTGGCGCGTCAGCTCGTTGGGATATTTCGACCCCTCGGGGAACATCGGCCGGCCTTCCTGGTCGATGATCCGGATATTGAGCCCCTCGTCGGTCTCTTCGACGATCAGGTTGTCGGCAATCTCGGTGATGTCGGGCATCGCCTGCCAGGCCTGGCGGATACTCGCCGCGGCGCTGTGGAAGCCCTGGTCGTCAGTGGCCTTGAGGTCATATTGGGAGGCATTGGCGGATTCGAACTCATTGCCCTGCTGCTGGTCGCGGCCGCTCATCGCGCCCTCGACCGTGCCGAATTCCTCGCCCTTGGGTGTCACCGAGGCGTCAGCGCGCTCCTGCGGGGTCGATCCCGCCATCAGCGAGCCCTCATTTTCCAGCGCCGTGCCGCCCATCAGCCCGCCTGAGCCGCTGGTCGTGGGAGCGATATTGGGCGGGGCGAAATAGGTGGCCAGACCTTCCTTCTGCTCGGGCGTGGTCATGCTGATCAGCCAGAGCAGCAGGAAGAAGGCCATCATGGCGGTCACGAAGTCGGCATAGGCGATCTTCCAGGCGCCGCCATGATGGGCGTGCTTGTTCTTCTTGACCTTCTTGATGATGATCGGCTGGTCGAAGTTCGCCATTCTGGCTTCCTAGGTGACTATGTCGCGGCGGGCAGGTTTGCCGTCGCCTCGTCGATTTCGGCAAAGCTCGGCCGGTCTTCGGACATCAGCGCCTTGCGCGCGAATTCGATCGCCATCACAGGCACCTGGCCGGAAATGTGCGCCAGCAGACCCACCTTGAGCGACAGGAAATACTTGTCCTCGGCTTCGTAGATATTGCGCAGCGACTGCGCGAACGGGCCGAAGAAACCATAGGCCACGAACACGCCGAAGAACGTACCCACCAGAGCGCCACCGATCATGTGACCGAGCACTTCGGGCGGCTCGCTGATGGCGCCCATGGTGTGAATCACGCCCAGAACGGCGGCCACGATGCCCAGTGCGGGCGTACCGTCGGCCAGCGCCTGCATGGCGTTGACGACGCGCTCGTTCTCCTGGTGATGAGTCTCGAGCTCCTCATCCATCAAGGCTTCCATCTCGTGGACGTTGTTGGAGCCCAGCGTCACCATGCGGAGATAATCGCAGACGAATTCCACCGCATGGTGGTTTTTGGCAAAGGTCGGGAAGCGCGCGAACAGCGTCGATTCCTCGGGGTTTTCGATATGCTGCTCGAGCGCCAGGATGCCCTTGGACTGCACGAGCTTGTAGAGGCTGAACTGCATGCCGAGCAGTTCAACATAGGCGGCCTTGTTGTATTTGGGGCCCTTGAACAGCGTGCCGAATACGCCGAGCGTCTGCTTGAGCACCGCGCCGGTATTGCCGATGACGAAGGCGCCCAGTGCCGCACCCAGAATGATGATGAATTCGAAGGGCTGCCAAAGCACGGCCATATGGCCGCCCACCCCGAGATACCCACCGACGACGCAGCCGATGACGATAACGATGCCGATAATAAGACGCATTAGACCTGAAACTCACCTAGTGGACGACATCGTTTCCAGGTCGGCATTATCGGTCGGTTTACCTTAACAGCCGGTTTATCCATGGGTTCTGCCCGCCGGCACCATTGCCAGCGGGGTATGCCACAAGCCTTAAGATCGAGACGGATAGTTGAATTGAATCTCGGCGACGCGTCGCACGAGGCTCAGGGCGCAGGAAAGCTCAATTGGCCGAGCAGCAGGTTTGCTAGGCGCAGACTGGCCCCGGTGGCGATGACGACGGGCGGCAAAGCCAGCCATTCCAGCGTCCAGGCGGCGCCCGAACGCTCGTTTTCATGCACCATCGATTGCTGCAGCACCCCGACAAGTCCGGCATTGTAGCGCGCCAGCGCCACCAGCACCTCGGCATTCACCGGGTTGGACTTGTGCGCCATGGATGACGACCCACCGCCGCCAGAGGCCACGGCGCCGATCTCGTTCTGCGCCAGCAGCGCCACGTCGGCGCCGATCTTGCCCAGCGTGCCCGTCAGCAGCGTGAGCAACCCGGCAAAGCCGATCAACGGATCGCGGGCCGATTGCCAGGGCTCGGCAAGGCCCAGATCGAGGTAGCGCGCCAGAGCACGCGCGACCGCCTCGCCCTGCCCATCAAAGCTGCTGCGATCGCCGATCGGGCCGCCGAGCTGGATCACCAGCAGGCTACGGCGCACGGCCTGCAGCGCCGCCAGATGACGGCGTAGTGGCGCGGTCCAGGTGGCGAGCTTGGCGCCCACCGTATAGGGCAGCGCCCGCTGCATGCGCGTATGCGCCATCAGCGGCTGGCTGCCATACCGATCGACCAGCTCCTCCAGCGCATCGAGCAGCCCGGTCAGCCGCGCCACGAAGGCGGCGATGACCGCTGCCAGTTGCAGCACCAGCGCCGTGTCGATGACATCCTGGCTGGTGGCGCCCTTGTGCAAAGCCTCGGCATGCGGCGCGGCAATGCTGCGGCGCATCTGCGCCAGCAAAGCCGGCACCACCACGCCGTCGCGCGCCATGCCCTTGGCCAGATCATCCCAATCCGGCGCAAAATCGGCCAGCCCGGTCGCGATGGCGGCAGCGGCCTCGGCGCTGATCAGGCCCGCCTCGGCCTCCGCATTCGCCAGCGCCACCTCGAACGTCACCATGGCGGCAACCTGCGCCGCATCGGCCAGCAGCGCTTCGATTTCCGGGTCGCCCGCTAGGGCCGCGATCATGGGACGGTTTGCGGTCATGGGCGCAATCTAGACGCGCTCGAGCCCGATGGCGATGCCCTGCCCCACGCCGATGCACATGGTCGCCAACGCCCGGCTTTTGCCAGTCAAAGCCAGCTCCAGCGCGGCGGTTCCAGCAATGCGCGCGCCGCTCATGCCCAGCGGATGACCGAGCGCGATAGCGCCGCCATTGGGGTTCACATGGGCAGCATCTTCGGCGATCCCAAGCTGGCGCAGCACGGCGATGCCCTGGCTGGCAAAGGCCTCGTTGAGTTCGACCACATCGAAATCGGCAGGTGAAAGCCCGAGCCGAGCGCAGAGCTTTTCCGTCGCCGGCGCCGGCCCCATGCCCATGATGCGCGGTGGCACCCCGGCAGCAGCGCCGCCAAGAATGCGGGCGATCGGCGTCAGCCCATGCTTTGCTGCCGCCGCCTCGCTGGCAATGATCAGCGCCGCGGCGCCGTCATTGACGCCCGAGGCGTTTCCGGCGGTCACCGAGCCGTCCGCAAACAGCGCGCGCAGCTTGCCCAGCGTTTCCACCGTCGTGCCGGCTCGCGGATGCTCGTCCTTGTCGACGACAACGGCATCGCCCTTCTTCTGCGGGATGCTGACCGGCACGATCTCGCGCGCCAGCCGTCCGCTGACTTGGGCCGCCACGGCTTTGTCCTGGCTGCGCACGGCAAACGCGTCCTGGTCGGCCCGGCTGACGCCGAATTCACGCGCCACGTTCTCGCCGGTCTCCGGCATGGAATCGACGCCATACTGCGCTTGCATCAGCGGATTGACGAAACGCCAGCCGATCGTCGTGTCATAGATCTCGGCATTGCGCGAAAACGCCGTCTCCGCCTTGGGCAGCACGAAAGGCGCACGCGACATCGATTCCACACCGCCGGCGATCAACAGCTCCGCCTCACCTGCCTTGATGGCGCGCGCCGCGGCGATCACCGCATCCATGCCCGAACCACAGAGCCGGTTGATGGTGGTGCCAGTCACCGAAACCGGCAGCCCCGCCAGCAGCAGGCTCATGCGCGCCACGTTGCGATTGTCCTCGCCCGCCTGGTTGGTGCAACCGAAGATCACATCGCCCACCGCGGCCCAGTCGACGCCGCCATTGGCTGCCATCAAGGCCCGGAGTGGGACGGCGCCGAGATCGTCCGGCCGCACCGAGGACAGGGCTCCGCCGAAGCGGCCGATGGGTGTACGCAGATAGGCGCAGATGAATGCTTCCGCCATGTCAGACCTCCGGAACGACCAGGTCGCCGATTGCGCCGTCGATCACCAGCTCGGCTCCGGTCACCGCCTGCAGGGCCTCGAGGCTCATCCCCTCCAGCTTCTCCCGCAAGACGAACCGCTGGTTTTCGATGTCGATCACCGCCAGGCTCGTATAGATGCGCGTGACGCAACCCACGCCCGTCAGCGGCAGGCTGCAACGCTTGACCAGCTTGGGCTTTCCGTCCTTGGTCACATGGTCGGTGATCACAGCGACGCGCTTGGCGCCATGCACCAGGTCCATCGCCCCGCCAACCGCTGGCACCCCCTTGGGTCCCGTGCTCCAATTGGCCAGGTCGCCATTCTCGGCGACCTCGTAAGCCCCCAGGATCGCCACATCCAGATGCCCACCGCGCACCATGGCAAAGCTGTCGGCATGGTGGAAGAAAGCCGCGCCCGGCTTCAGCGTCACCGCCTTCTTGCCGGCATTGATCAGGTCCCAGTCCTCCTCGCCCTCGGCAGGAGACTCGCCGAAATTGAGGATGCCGTTCTCGGTGTGAAAAATCGCCTGCCGCCCCGGCGGCTGGAACTTGGCCACCATTTCCGGGAAGCCGATGCCGAGATTGACATAGGCGCCATCGGCAATGTCCTGCGCGGCACGCCAGGCGATCTGCGCATTGCTGAGCTTTTCGGTCATCAGTAGGCCACTCCGGCGCGCATCAGCGCTTCTTCCTGTTGGGCGTCGGCAATCTCGACAATGCGGTTCACGAACAGTCCCGGCGTGATCACCTGTTCGGCGTCGATCTCCCCCGGCTCAACAATCTGCCTGGCCTGTACGATCGTGACAGCCGCCGCCGCTGCCATCAGCGGCGAAAAATTCCGGCCCGCCTTGCGATAAGTGAGGTTGCCCTGCCGATCGGCCAGCTCCGCCTTGATGATGGCGACATCGGCCTTGAGCCAGCGTTCCTGCACATACATCCGGCCGTCGAACTCACCCACCGGCTTGCCCTCGGCCAGGTCCGTGCCATAGCTGCTGGGGGTGTAGAAAGCCGGAATGCCGGCCCCGCCGGCGCGGATGCGCTCGGCCAGAGTGCCCTGCGGCACCAGTTCCAGCCCGATCTGGCCCGCCAAGTATTTCTCGGTAAAAGCGCGCGGATCAGCCGAGCGCGGAAACGAGCAGATCATCTTAGCCACCATGCCGGCGTCGATCATGGCAGCGATGCCGATGCGGCCATTGCCGGCATTGTTGTTGATGACGGTCAGGTTCTTCGGGCTGCCGGTGGCGCGGAACCGGTCAATCAGCGCGTGGATGAGCTCGATAGGCGCGCCCGAACCACCGAATCCGCCAATCATGATGGTCATGCCATCGGCAATATCGGCAATTGCCGTGGCCCGGTCGGCGACCGACTTGTCCATTGAGAGCCCTCGTTGCTCAAGCTGTGCTTCGGCAAGACTTACGCATCAGGCGTGCGGTCTCGCAATACATTTGTGCGATAGTCGCTATTTGTTCGAATATCGCCCAAAGCGAGCATGGCGAGGTCGAGGTAGTGAGGCATGCGCGCACGACCTCGGGGTTCGACAGGCTCACACGAGGTCTACTGGGGTTTGCGCCCGTAGGCACACCTACACGTCGAAAAACACCGTCTCCTGCTCGCCTTGCAGACGGATGTCGAGCACATAGCGCGGCACCCCGCCCTCCTCCTTGCGTGCGATCAGCGTTGCACGCCGCAGTGGATCGTGGATCTTGCCGAGCACCCAGTCGGCGGCATTGGCATCGGCCTCGTCGGCGAAATAGAGCCGTGTCTGCAGCCCGATATTGACGCCCCGCGCCACAATCCACAGCGACACGTGCGGCGCCATCGGCTTGCCGTCCGGCCCCAGCACCGGGCCGGGCTTGATCGTTTCAAAGCTGAACACGCCCTCGGCACTGGTCGGCTGCCGGCCCCAGCCGGAAAAAGCCGGCGTTGAGTTCGATCCCGGCGCCATCGGCGCCGCATAGCTCCCGCCGGCGTCGGCCTGCCACAGCTCAACCACGGCATCGCCCACAGGCGCCCCCGCCCCGTCAAGCACGCGCCCGGAAATCACGATCCGCTCGCCCACCGTTTCAGGCGTCAGCATGGTCGCACCAAGGTCCGTGGGATAGACGCCGTTGATATCGGAGAAATTGGGCGTCAGCCCGATATGCACGTAGGGCCCCGCCGTCTGCGATGGCGTTTCCTTCAGTCTGGGTACCGGATGCAGCATCAGTTCCCCTCTTTCTTGTTTTCGAACATCGTCGAGCGGCGACCGCGCAGCACGATGTCGAAGCGATAGGCCAGCGCATCCATCGGCGTCGTATTGTGCCGGTCGAGCCGCGCGATCAACTGGTCGATCGCGGCCTTGTCGGAAATGCTCCCCACGATCGGACATTGCCAGATCATCGGGTCGCCCTCGAAATACATCTGGGTGATGAGCCGCTGCGCAAAGGCATGGCCGAACACCGAGAAATGGATATGCGCCGGCCGCCAGTCATTGCCGCCATTGGGCCATGGATAGGCGCCCGGTTTCACGGTCCGGAACGAGTAAAACCCGTTCCCGTCGGTCATCGCCCGCCCGCAGCCGCCAAAATTGGGATCGAGCGGCGCCAGGTATCCCTCTTTCTTATGCCGATATCGCCCACCCGCATTGGCCTGCCAGAATTCGACCAGCGTGTTGGGCACGGCGCGCGCATTCTCGTCCAGCACCTGGCCATAGACGATCAGCCGCTGCCCAATGGCATCGCTGCCATCCTGGCTGTAGTTGCGGATCAGGTCGTTATCGAGCGGGTTGAGCCGCGAATGTCCGAAGGTCGGCCCGGTATTTTCCGACGCCGTCCCCGACAGGGCCAGCAACGCCTGCTTGGGCGCCCGCAACACCGTGCTCTTGTAGCCCGGGGTATCGGCCGGCGGATGCCAGGCCCGGTCGCGGGCATAGAGCGCCCCCTCGGCGCCCGGCAGGATGATCCCGCTCATTCCTCAGTCGCCTCCCGCTTGCTCAGCTCTTCCTTGGCGATCTTGAACGCCCGGTTGGCCGCCGGCACCCCGGCATAGACAGCCACATGCAACAGCGCCTCCTTGATGTCCTCCACCGAAGCACCGGTATTGGCGGTGGCGCGCACATGCATGGCCACTTCCTCATCATGCCCCAGCGCTGCCAGCAGCGCGATGGTCACGAGCGACCGTTCCCGCTTGCTCAAGCCCGGCCGCGACCAAACCGAGCCCCAGGCACCTTCGGTGATGAAGGTCTGGAAATCGTCGTCGAAATCCGTCTTGCGAGCCGTAGCGCCATCTACATGGCTATCGCCGAGCACCGAGCGCCGCGTTGCCATGCCACGCTCATATAGATCTGCCTCAGCCATAGCCCACCTCGTTGAGAAAACCCGTCATCAGCGCCGCCAGCGCCTGCGGTTGTTCGATCGACGGAATATGCCCGCAATCGGGAATGACGGCGAATTGCGACCCGGCAATGGCCTGGGCCAGGCCGCGCACCAGCTCGACCGGAGTCGACAAATCCTGCTCGCCCACGACAACCAGCGTGGGCGCGGCAATGGTCGCAACGGCATCGCGCAGGTCCGCATCTCGCAAGGCCGCGCAGGTGCCGATATAGCCATCCATGGGCATGCGCAGCAGCATGTTCCGCCAGCCGGTCAGCGCGGCTTGTTCCTCGTTCCGATAGCGCTCGGTAAACCAGCGCACCATCACCCCGTCGACGATTGCCTCGAGACCACCCGCCCGAATGGCCGCAATCCGGCCGTTCCAGAACTCGCCGTCGCCAACCTTGGCCGCGGTGTCGCACAACACCAGTGCCGCCACCCGATCCGGATGCCTGATGGCAAAACCCTGGCCAATCAGCCCGCCCACCGAAACCCCCGCCAGCGCCAGCCGCTCGACCCCGAGATGGTCCAGCAGCCCCTCGAGGTCATCGACGTGATCGTCCAGCTTGTAATCGCCGCGCGGAGCGTCGCTCAGCCCATGGCCGCGTTTGTCATAGGAGACGATGCGATAGAGGGCGGCAAACCGGGCGATAACCGCATCCCAGATGCGCGCATCGGTGCCCAGCGAATTGACCAGCACCAGCGCGGGGCCATTCTCATTGCCCCCAACCCGGTAATGCAGCACCACATCGTTGACAGCGGCAAATGCCATGACGTCCTCCGCCGCCAATTATGCTGGCGACGGCGCCGATGTAAAATGACTAGTTCGGGCCGAGTGATAACCCAGAAATTATGAACCGGACGCAGCCGGCATGATTTTGCCGCCGCATCCGCTCAATGCATAACCGCAACGCCAGATGGGCTGCGGCCTCAGCTCTCGCTGGAAATGGCAGTCGAGGCAGACCCGCGTTCCGGCGCAGTCGCTTACTTCGCCCAGAGCTCCAGCTTGGCGAAGAAATCGCCGAAGGTCAGGCGGTTGTCGATGTGGGTATAGACGCGGATCGGTCGGCCAGTCGATTTGGGACCATACTTCCCGTCATCGAGGATGGTGAGGCGATCATGCCAAACATAGAAGCTCGATGCCGGATCGGGCTGGAAGGCTGATTGCAGGGCAGTGAGCGTGACCAGTGGGCTGTCGCCCATGGCATATGTCTCCCCGACATGGAAATTGGCCTTCGCGGTCCATTCCATGACCTTCTCGATGGCCTGTTGCAGGTGTCGGCCGAGCGGACCATGCTTGCCCACCGAAACCAGCAGTTCCGCATAGGTCATCAGCACCTGGCGGTAGACATTGCGCGGCACCTGCCAGATCGGCATGTCGGAATTGAACACGACCTGTGCGGCGGGAACGTCGATGCGCAGGTTGTATTCGATATGGTCGCCGCCGGGCGGCGGCGCGGCCAGCTCCGGATACTCTGCACCACCGATCCACACCAGCGTCACGCGGCTGGCAATGGCTGGCTCGATCAAGAGCGCACTGGCCAGTTCGGTAAGCCCGGCGCCGGCGCAATAGTAAAGCGGCAGGTCGGTGTCATCGCGCATCGCCTCGGCGATGATGGCGCGGACAGCCGGATTGTCCTGCGGCTTGTCAATGGCGGTGATGGCATACTCCGACCCGCGATGGACGGTGTATTTGTCCTCGACGCCCATGACATCGAGCAGCTTGCGCAGCACCTTCTCGGCATTGGCCGCCTGCGACCCGCTCGGATCCCACGGATCCTTGTCGGAGAGATGCGAGGCGACGAACATCGAAATATCCACCGACGGCGACAGCAGGTGATGCGCCGTCTGGATCAGGTCATCAGGATCGCCTGAATAGTCGTTGTCGATGATGATGCGGGCGCGCGGCGCAACCAGTGGCCAGCCAAGAAGATCGGACATGTGCTAGCCTCCAATGGGCCGGATGCGGATGGCGAGATGAGCCCTGCCCGGCAGTTCCACCGCAAAGGCGGCATCAGGCTTCCGCGGCCGGACATGACTGCCATGGCGGGTCGGATGGTTTTCCGGCGCCGGCACGATCCTGGCGGGCTCGATGGTCATCTTCCAGGTATCGATGAGGTCCACCGAGTACTGGCGGTCATCCTGCGGCAGCCCACCAGCCCAGATGACCGGCTGATGCTCGCCGAAATAGATGATGGTGGTATCGCCATCGCGCGCGCCCGAAATCCGGTTCCAGGGGAAACCCATCCTCGGATCGATCGGCTCGAAGCCGTTGGTGACGCTGTCTTCCATCACGTCGCGCAGGAAGCCGATCCGCTCCCACGCCAGGCCATGCAACTCGCCGCCCTTGGCCCACCAGAGCAGGTCCTGCGGATGGCTGAAGGTCTCGCCATGGCCCGCATAGCCACCGCGCATGGTGGTGATCCAGAAGCGGCGCACCAGTTCCTTGGCCGAGATATTACCCCAGCTCTGGATGATGTTGCCCTCGTATTCCGGTTCGTCATTGACCACCGGCTTGCCATAGGCGTCGCGCCACTCGACCGTGCGCTTCACATCCCAGTTCTGGATGCAGGCATGGGTCACCCAGGCCTTGCGGTGATCGTAATTGGCTTCCGGATCGCCATTATGGATCGAGCGCAGGTGGCCGTAGGGGTCGTTCTCCTCGATGATGTGGAAGTAGCGGTCCCACTGATGCATCGGCTTGGTATCGAGCAGGAAGTCATACTCGTTGGCCAGCGACCACCAGACGTTGTGGTAGGGCGCCAGCCGCGCCGTGAGATAGGCGAAATACCGGTAGTCCTGTTCCGCGCTCATGCCGCTATAGCCCCAGCGGTCATAGGGATGCAGCATGATGATATCGGCCTGGACGCCCATATCGCCGAGCGCCTTCACCTGGTTCTCGAAATGCCTGAAGCTCTCGGGATTGGGCCGGTCGAAATCGAGATTTCCCGCTGCGTCGCGCTGGTAGACGTCGTGCAACGCCTCGTTGACGTTGTAGGGATAGTCCTTGGGGAACACGCCCATCCGCATCTTGTTGAAGCGGGTTTTGGCAAGCGTTTCCAGCGTCTTGGCCTGCTCGCTCAGCGGCTGGTGGGTCCAGGCGTAGCAGGTGGTGCCAAACGACAGGAATGGCGTGCCGTCGGCATGGGCAAAGTGGAATTTGTTGGCGACATGCACCGGCCCGTGATTGTCGGGCCGCGGCGCAGTGACGATGACACTGCCGGTCTTGCCGTCGAGTGCGGCAGCGCTGGAGCGGGTGATGTAACTCCATTCGCCGACATTGTCGGGCATGAAGCGGAGCTTGTAGCTACCCTCCCCGTCATAGAAGCCGGGCACGCGCACCGTACGGCCATGTTGGCGGAAGGTGGCGTCGAGCTGGACGTCGATGAATGGATTGCCGTCGGAGGGACCGATCAGCGCGACCTCGAACACGTCCCATTGGGCTATGGTTGTCATTGTCATCCCTCTCGGCCGTCGATGCGCTTGAGCAGCAGCGCCTGATAGGGCTTCGGCTCGAAATTGAGGACGTCGCCGCGCGAAACGCTGGCGGCAAGTTCTGTCTCGGTCATGCCCCAGGTGTCGATCAGCGTGGCGCTGTAGCGCTCGCCTGGCGGCACGGCGACAGCCACTTCCTTGGGCTGGTTCTCGCCGAAGTAGCTGAGATAGTAGCGATGCGCCTGCCCGGCGGTCGCCCACCACGCCATGACGCGCGACCAGTTCTCCTCGCCCGCCGGTGGCACAAAGAGCTGTTGCAACACGACATTGTCGAGCCCACCCTGCATCTGGATGCGATAGGCGCCGGTCGACTTGATCGGGTCGAGCCCCTCGTCCGGCCCCTCTTCCAGAATTTTCCGCAGGAAGGCGATGCGCGCCACGCTCTCGCCGGTCAGCTTTCCGCCCTTGGCCCACCACAGCGTCTCGCTGTCATTGTAGTAGGTCTCGCCATGGGTGACGTAGCCGCCATTGACGGTGCCGTCCCAGAAGCGGCGCACCATCTTTTCGCCCGAGATATTGCCCCACAACTCGCTGATGTCGCCCTCGTAGCAGCATTCGTCGATCGAGACCGGCTTGCCATACTTCTCGCGCCACAGCGCCGAGTTCGACGCCGCCGAGCGCTGGATGCTCGAATGGGTGATGCGCGGATGGTTGTGGTCGTAGAAGGCGAAGCAGTTGTGGACGCTGAGCAGGTGTCCATAGGGGTCGTTGTCGGAGGTGATGTGGATGAAGCGGTCCCAATCTGCCGGCTTCTTGCTCGGCATCAGGTCGTATTCGTTGGCCATCGACCACCAGACGTTTGGTAGCGCGGCGAGGCGGGCGACCAGGTATTTGAGATACCGGTCGTCCTGCGCCGGGCTCATCCTGGAGAAGCCCCAGCGGTCATAGGGGTGGAAGATGATGAGGTCGGCTTCGACGCCGATTTCGGCGAGTTGGTTGATCCGCTTTTCGAGGTGGCGGAAATAGTCCGGCTCGAAGCGCTCGAAATCGAATTCCCAGCCGGCGCCACTGCCGTTGAAGCTGCCATCCCAGGCGCTCTTGCCCTTGGTCACGACAGGGAAGGGGTAACGATCGGGCTCGTTCTCGTTGTAGCGGTAGTGCTTGGGGAACACGCACATGCGGATCTTGGTGAAGGGCGCCGCAGCCAGCGTCGCCAACGTCTCCTCCTCTCGCTCATCACCCTGCAGGTTCCACACATAGGCGGTGGTGCCGATATTGATGTAGCGGGTGCCGTCGGCATAGCGGAAGTGGTGCCGGTTCGAGACCCGCACCGGCCCATGATGACCCGGCTTGGCCGGACCAACATCGAACGAACCGCTGACGCCATCGAGCGCCGAAACATTGCTCGTCGTCTCATAGGTCCAGTTGCCCACAGTGTCGGGCAGGAAGCGGAGCTTGTAGCTGCCCTCGCCATCGTAGAAGCCATTGACTCGCACCTGCTTGTCGCCTTGGCGGAAGACCGCCCGCACCTCGACCTCCTGGAACGGATTGCCTTCGGAGGGCCCCGCAAGGGTAAGCTCATAGGTGGCCCACAGCGACGCAGCGCCGTTGGCAATGGCAGAATTGGTCATGGTCAAATCCCGTGGTCAAATGGGGCGCTGCACGCGCCGGCGATGAAAGACGGATCAGGCTGCTGCGGGCGAGCGAGGACGCCAGCGGCTGGTCGTGGTGGGAATGGAGTCGAGCAGCAGGCGCGTATAGGCGTGCTGCGGATTGCTCATCACCTCGCGGGCGGGGCCGAATTCGACAACCTGCCCCTTGTTCATCACCGCCACGAAGTCGCTGATGTAATAGGCGGTCGCCAGATCGTGGGTAATGTAGAGGAAGCTGCGGCCGGCCTCGTCGCGCAGGCGCTTGAACAGGTTGATGATGATCATCCGGCGCGAGGCATCGATCATGCTCACCGGCTCATCGGCGACGATCAGCTTGGGTCGAGGGATGAGCGCCCGCGCCACCGAAATGCGCTGCAGCTCGCCGCCCGAGAACTGGGCGGTGTATTTGCCCCTGATATGCCCGTAGTTGAGCCCGACGCTGTTGAGCGCTTCGGCAACCGCGGCCTCAGCCTGGCTCTCGTCCATCCCCGCAACGCGCCGAGCCGTCTCGTGGAGATAGGCGTCCACCGGGCGATAGCGGCTGAAAGCCTCGAACGGGTTCTGGAAGATGGGCTGCACGAGGCCCAGGAAATCCTTCTTGGAGTGGGTCGCGCCCTGCCCCGCCACAACGCTGTCATAGACCATCACCCGGCCCGAGGTCGGGGTTTCAAGGCGCAGCAGCGTCTTGGCCAGGGTGGTCTTGCCGCTGCCCGATTCACCGACGACGGCAATCACCACCGGCTTGTCGCTTTCGACCGTGATGTTGACGTCGCGCAGGGCATGGATGTGCTTGGCGCCGACGAGACCGCCCCGGCGATAGACCTTGTTGAGACCTTCGGTTTTGAGGATCATCGTCATCATAGGGCTCCCGTCTCGGCGGCTGGTCGCGCCACGAAGTGACCGGGTTTGAACTCGACCAGCACCGGCTCCACCCGATAGGCCCGGTCGCCCCCGGCGCCGGACTGGCTCGCCATCACCCCGCGCATGCTGTCGTCGCCAATGGTTGGCAGGCTATCGATCAGCATCTTGGTGTAGGGGTGCTGCGGGTCGGCGAAGACGCTTTCGGTATCGCCGTATTCGACCACGCGGCCGGCATACATGATCAGCATCTTGTGCGTGGTCTGGTAGTGCACGCCCATGTCGTGCGACACGACGAGGATCGTATTGCCCATCTGCTCCTGCAGCTCCATCAGCAGCATCAGGATTTCTTTCTGCACCACCACATCGAGAGCAGTGGTCGGCTCGTCGGCGATGATCAGTTCGGGCTGGAAGAAGGTGGCCAGCCCGATCATCACGCGCTGCCGCATGCCGCCCGAAAGCTGGTGCGGATAGGAATCGAGCGTTTCCGGCGCGAGGCCTAGCTTGCCGATATAGTCGCGCGCCCGCTCCAGCACGCGCCGCTTGTTGCTGTCGGTGCCGGGGAAATCGATGAACTGGTCGCGAATGCGTATGACCGGATTGAGCGAGTTCATCGAGCTCTGCGGCACGTAGGAGATCGACTTGAACCACTCCCTGCGGATGGTGTCGGTGGTCACCGCCTTGCCGTCGCCACCCTTCATTCCATAGTCGATTCTGCCACCCGACAGATACATCGGCGCCTGGATGTCTCCATAGATCGCCTTCATCAGCGTGGACTTGCCGCAACCGGACTCCCCGGCAATGCCGACGATGCAGCCATCGGGAATGGTCAGCGTCACGCCATCCACCGCGTCGATGGTGCGGCTGCCGATGCGATAGCTGATCTTGAGGTCGTTGAGGCGGATCATGACACACCACGCTTGCTGGCAAAGGCCTGGTTGAAGCCCGTCGACGTCAGGAACAGGCCCAGGAACAGGGTGATCGTCGCGATGATCGGCGCGACCAGCCAGACATACTGCCCGGTGAACAGGGCGTTGTAGTTCAGCGCCCAGAAGATGATGGATCCCAGGGTGGGCACCTCGACCTTGGACAGGCCGATCACCGCCAGCGTCGCCTCGGTATTGATGGCAAACAGCACCACGTTGATGAAGCCAACCACCATATAGGCCGACACATAGGGGAAGATTTCCCGGAACAGGATCTGCAGCGTATTGGCGCCCGAGAAGCGCGCCATGTTGATGAATTCACGTTCGCGCAGCGACAGAGCCAGCGAGCGCACCGTGCGCGCATCCCAGGCCCAGCCGAATAACACGATGATCAGACCAACAGTCAGGAACGACGTGTTGCCGCGGATCAGCGCACCCAAAATGATGAGGATCGGCAGCAGCGGCACGGTGATGAAGGTATCGACGATAAGCATCACCACCCGCTCGAAGCGGCCGCCGATATAGCCGGCGCTGAGGCCGACCACATTGGCGATGAGGGTGACGCCGACCGCCACCAGGATGCCTAGCATCAGCGAATTGCGGATCCCGAAGACCAGGAACCAGAAGATATCCTGGCCCAAAGAATTGGTGCCGAGCAGATGGATGCCCGAGACCGGCAGGTTGCGCATGTAGGAGGCCTGGATCGACGGATCCACCGGGGCGAAATAGGGCAGGATGAAGCTGCCCAGACCCATGACCGCGAGGATGATGAGGCCAAGAACGAGGCGGCCATTGACCAGCCACAGCAGGCTGCCGCGAGGCTTTGTGGAGGGCGCGACCGGAGCCGTCACGACCGAAGCGGGGTCTGTGGAGGTGGTGGTCATTTGTGGCGGATCCGCGGGTCAAGGAGAGGATAGATCAGGTCGATGACCAGCCCTGCTGTCGCCACCGCGATGATCGAGATGGTGATCGCGCCATAGAGCACGTTGTAGTCACCCCCCGTGGCGGCGGTGCGCATGATCAGGCCGATGCCCGGATAGGAGAAAATCATCTCGGTCAGCAGCGCGCCGTTAAAGACCACGCCCAGCGACAGGGCCAGCGCCGTCACCTGCGGCAAGAGCGCATTGCGGAACACATAGCGCGTCATCCGCGTCCAGTTCGACGCGCCCTTGAGTCGGGCATAGGTGACGTAGGGCTCCTCGGTGGTGGCCACCGTCAGCGCCTTCATCGAGAGAATGTTCCAGCCGAAGCCGGCCAGCACTAGGGTGATGCCCGGCAGCAGGGAGTTGTAGACGATCATCCCGACCTTTTCGGGCGTCATCTGGCCCACCGGG
Source organism: uncultured Devosia sp. (assembly GCA_966212275.1). Classification (GTDB taxonomy): domain Bacteria; phylum Pseudomonadota; class Alphaproteobacteria; order Rhizobiales; family Devosiaceae; genus Devosia. The sequence continues at coordinate 110,749 of CBIHQV010000002.1, read as the reverse complement.
AAGGTGGCCGACAGCGGGAAAATCGGGAAGATGTAGGCCAGCAGCAGCAGCGCGGTGACCGCCAGGATGTAATAGGGGATGGGGTAGAGCAGGATGCCGACGAATTCGAGCAGCGATGCCGCCTTCTTCTTGTGGAAGTAGCCGGCGACGAGCCCCACCATGTTACCCAGTGTCCAGGCAATCACCGTCGAAACCAGCAGCAGGCTCAGCGTCCAGGGCAGTGCGGAGAGCAGCATGGTCGAAACCGGCTGCGGATAGTAGGCGAAGGACGGGCCGAAATCGAAGCGCAGGACGATGCGCTGAAGGTAGCTCACATATTGGCTGAACAGGTCGCCGTTGAGGCCATACAGGGCTTCGAGGTTGACCCGGAGCTCCGCAATCGCTTCCGGGCTCAGCGCGCCATTGGCGCGGGCCTGAATCTGCCCGATATAACCATCGATGGGGTTAACCGGCATCAGCCTCGGCAACATGAAGGTGATGGTCAACCCGATGAACAGCACCGCGAAGTAGAGGCCGATACGCTTGGCCACGAAGCCCAGGACACCCATAGATCAACCCTCGTAAAAAGCAGATGGCGAGGCAGCCCGGAGGACTTGGGCCGCCTCGCACGCCGTCAGCTTATTGCTGGCCGGTGGGTTCGATGCTCACAACCGTCTTCTTGAAGGAACTCCACCAGGTGTAGGGCGCAGCATAGAAGTTGTCCTGCTTGGGGAAGTTCGTCCAATAGGTCTTGTTGGTCGGGATAGTGGTCGGGATGTTCATCAGGTTGATGAGCTGCATGTCTTCGGTGAGCAGCTTGGCGATCTCGAGCCCCTTCTCAAGGAACTGCGGGTCGTCGAGCGGCAGCTTGGCGCCTTCAGCCACCAGATCGAAGATCCGCTGGTCGGTGACGCGCATGGCATTGCCCACCAGGGGCTCGGCGGAGTCGGCCGGCTTGACATAGACCGGGCTGAACTGACGCCACGAGTTCTGCCAGTTGGCATTATACGTGCACGACTGACCCCAGTTGAGCGTTACCTGATTGACGGAGTTGGTGTTGGCGTTCGTCGTCCACTCACCATTGTCCACCTGGCGTGCATTGATATTGAACCCGGCCTGGCGCCAGCTATCGGCGATCGAGAAGCCGACGCGCTGCATCACCTTGTTCCAGTCGCCAGGAATGACGAATTCGATGACCCACGGCGACCCATCCGGCAAGGCGTAGAAGCCGTCGGCCCCTTTCTTGATGCCGACCGATTCAAGCAGCTTGGCCGCCTCTTCCGGGTCGTGCTTCCACCATCCCCGACCAAAGCCGGATTCCACTGCATCGCCCGTCGGCAACTGAGCCGGGTCGATACCCTGCGCAGCGAGCGCGTCGTTCAGCTCGGTACCGAAATTGGTGTCGAAGGGCTTGTAGCCATCGGCCAGCGTCAGCTCTTCGAGCCACGATTCCAGCGGCTCGTAATAAACCGGCCCGGTGATCGGCGTATCCGCCAGCGGCAGGGCACCGGCCTTGAACTGGCCGCTCATTGCCGAAATACCCACCTGCTGCAGGTCGAGCGACAGGGCAAGGGCCCAGCGAACTTCCTTCATGTCGTAGGGCGCGCGCTGGAGGTTCATGTAGACGCCATATGAGCAAGCGTCGTTCATGTCGTGATAGGGGAAGGTCGGCGAGAAGGTCTCGATATTGGGATTGCGAGCCTTGGCGGCCTCGATGGAGTCGGGGCTCATGAAGGTGTCGACGTCATACTGGTTCTGCACGAACGCCAGTGCGCGGGTCTCTTCGGCGCCGAAATCCTTGTAGAGCACGTATTTGGCCTTGGGCGTCCCGAGATTGCCCCAGCCGGAGCGTTCCCAGTCCTCGCGCAGCTCCCAGAGCTGCCAGAAGCCGTTGGGGTCGAATTCCTTGATCTTGTACGGCCCCAGCGTCACCGCCGGCGCATTCTGGAAGGTGACGACCTCGTCGCCCAGCGGCTCGAAAATGTGCTTGGGCACCGGCGTGAACTGGGAGCCCCAGGTATAGACGCCGAGCACGGTGGTGAAATCATAAGCCGGATTGATGGTCTCAATTTCGAACGTGTACTTGTCGACCTGCTTCCAGCTTTTGACGTAGTTCACGTAATTCGCGATGAAGTTGAACGTGTCGCGATGCTTGAAGGCGGTGTCGAGCGTGTAGATGAAGTCGTCGGCCGTCAGTTCGACGCCGTCGCTCCAATAGACGCCTTGGCGGAGCTTGATGCGGAACTGTGTGTGCTCGTCGTTCAGCACCTCGGGGAAGCCATCCGCCAGTTCCGGGTAGGACTGGCCGGTCGCCGTGTCCATTTCCCAGAGGAAGCTCCAGCCAAGTTCGCGGAACCCGCGCCAGATGGCATAGAGATTGAACGGGTTCTGCTGCCCCGGATTGGCGGAGCGCCCGTCGAAGGTCTGCACGATCAACGTCTCGGCGCGCGGCGTGCCGACGTCGGTCATTGCCTGTGCGAAGGCGGTGGTGGTCAAAAGGGTGCCCAATAGGGGCGCCATCAGGTATCGGCCAAGCCGTGCCATATTACGTCCTCCTCGACTGACCCGGATCCCTCTCGACCGAGCCGTCTGATGTTCGGGTGCTTCCGAGACCCGCCGGACGGCAGCCTGTCTATCGACGCAGCGCCATGGCATGGCACCGAACGACCGATCTCAAGCAAAGCCTCCCAGGCCTTCGCGCATACCCTGACGCGCCTCGCAGATGTTTTTGACTAATTTCGTTTCCTTGCGATTTCTAACGAATATGATTGAGAATATGCGATGTCAATGCCCCCAGCGCTCGCCGGGTGCGCAATTGCCAAAAAATGAAAGCATAAACTCAGTCGGCGACGATGACGTCGACGCCGCGGCGTTCGAATTCTGCGCGGTCTTCATCCCTGATGCCGCTATCGGTGATCAGGGTATGGACGATCTCCACCCCGCCCAGGGCGGAGAACGAGACGCGGCCGATCTTGGTCGAGTCGGCGAGCAGGTAGATATGTGAGGCGGCCTTGACCATGGAGCGCTTGACGTAGATGTCGCCGATGGCGGGATAGGTCAGGCCCGCCTCAAAGGAGATGCCGGCTGTGGCCAGGAACAGCTTCTGCGCATAGATGCCGACGAAGAACTCGGCGGACTTCTCGCCACTCAGCGACAGTGTCGGCGCCTTGAACTGGCCGGCCGGCATATGCACCGTATTGGTCGGGATGGCGCCCAGGATCAGCGCGATGTTGAGCGCGTTGGTGATGATGTTGAGATCGCGGCGATTCCTCAGGTTTTCCGCGAATTGCGTCGTCGTCGTACCCGAGTCGATGATGATGGTTTCGTTGTCGCCGACCAGCGCCGCGGCAGCCATGCCGATGCGCAGCTTCTTGTCCATGTTCTGGCCGTGCTGCAGCGTCATGGACTGCACCTGCTGCGGCACCGAACGCAGATAGGCGCCGCCATGCTCGCGCGTGATGTAACCGTCGCTGTCGAGGCGCTCGAGGTCCTGCCTGATGGTGGCTTCGGACACGGCGAAGGCGGCGGAAAGGTCGCGCACCCGCGCGCTACCCTCTTCTTGCAGCCATTCGAGGATTTTCATCCGCCGCGGCTCGGCCAGCAATTGCGGCCGGCCAGCATCGATGCGCTCACGAATGGGTCTGGTTGTCCCGGCCTTTTGCATCACCACCCCAATTGTGACAGGACATTTCCGCCCCTTGTCCTGCTAATGTGTTTGTCATTGGAGCCACCGGAATGCAACGCATTCGACCGACCCACTCACTGCTATCGGCAAAAGAGATCGCAAGGAAAACGCATAAATCGAAACTTTTCCGTATTGCACGAAAGCAAACTGCACTATAGCTTTCGGCTAAACAAGAGACGGCGACCGACATCGCCGCGCCCACGAGGGAACCCGCACAGGTAGCACGCTCGCGGACGCTGACGCCGGCTCACTGCTTTTGCCTGGAGGCCGCATTGTTATCGCCCGCGCCGGTTCAAACCACCCTGCCCAATGATCTGACCGGGATCGTCCGCGACAAGGCCCTGTGGATCCGCCGTCGCAGTTTTCGCATGGTCTATGAGGCCCAGCTCGGCCATCCGGGCGGCGACTTCAGCTCCGCCGATATCCTGGCCGCCCTCTATTTCGGCGTGCTGCGCTACGATCCGGCCAAGCCCAACGATCCCGCCCGCGACCGCTTCGTCATGAGCAAGGGTCATTGCACCGGCGCTTTCTATGCCGTTCTCGCGGCAGCCGGCTATTTTCCCGAGGCCGAACTCACCACCTATATGCAGCCGCTGAGCCGCCTCAACGGCCACCCCAATCGCAACTACCTGCCGGGCGTCGAAACCAATACCGGGCCGCTCGGCCACGGCCTACCGGTGGCCACCGGCATCGCCATTGCCGGCCAGATCGACAATGCCGATTTCCGCACCTTCGTGCTGACAGGCGACGGCGAATTGCAGGAAGGCAGCAATTGGGAAGCCGCGCTCACCGCCGCCCATCGCAAGCTCGAAAACCTGACGCTGGTCATCGATCGCAACCGCCTGCAGCAGGGCGCGCGCACCGAGGAAACCGCCTCGCTCGATCCGCTCGATGACAAATGGCGTGCCTTTGGCTGGCACGTGGAGAGCATTGACGGGCACGACCCCCAGCAGTTGCTCGATGTTCTTTCGGCCTCGCCCAAGGGCCGGGGCAAGCCGCTCTGCGTCATCGCGAATACCTTCAAGGGCAAGGGCGTGAGCTTCATGCACGACAACGTCGCCTGGCACCACGGCGTGCCGAACAAGGAACAATACGAGCAAGCCATGGCGGAGTTGGTCTGATGAGCGCAGCAGCCCCGGCAAAAGCCGGCATGTTCGATTGCCGCGACAGCTTCGCTGCCACCATCGAGTCGCTGGCCGAGCACGATGCGCGCATCGTCACCGTGGTCAGCGATAGCCTCGGCTCGTCCAAGCTCGGCGGCTTCAAGAAGCGCTGGCCCGAACGCATGGTCAATGTCGGCATTGCCGAACAGACCCTGGTCGCTGTCGGCGCCGGGCTCGCCAATGGCGGCAAGGTGCCGTTCGTCTCGGCCGCCTCATGCTTCATCACCGGCCGCGCCATGGAGCAGGTCAAGGCCGACATCGCCTATTCCAACGTCAACGTGAAGCTGATCGGCCAATCGAGCGGCGTCGCCTATGGCGAGCTTGGCCCGACCCATCACTCCATCGAGGACATGGCCTGGCTGCGCCTCTTCAACAATCTGACGCTGATCGTCCCCGCCGACCCCTGGCAGACCGAACAGGCCATCCGCGCTGCCGCAGCGATGGATGGCCCGGTCTTTGTGCGCATCAGCCGCATGCCGGTGCCCGCGCTGGAGCGGAGCAATGCCCGCTTCGAGATCGGCAAGGCCGAAACCCTCGTCGAAGGCAGTGACGCGGCCATCATCGCCAATGGCACCATGGTGCATCGCGCCGTGGCCGCCGCCCGCGCGCTCGCCGCCGAGGGCATCTCGGCGCGCGTGGTCAACATGGCCACCGTCAATCCGCTTGATGAAGCCGCGATCCTCGCGGCTGCCGATACCGGTGCCATCGTCACCGTGGAAGAGCATTCCGTGCGCGGTGGCCTTGGCGGCGCCGTGGCCGAGGTCGTCACCGCCAATACGCCCGTGCCCATGCGCATCATGGGTTTCCCCGGCTTCGTGCCGACCGGCTCTGCCGAATGGCTGATGGAGCATTTCGGGCTCACCGAAACCGGCATAGCCGACGCCGTGCGGCAGACCATCGCCCGCAAGCGATGACCGACCTCGTCCTCGCCATCGACCAGGGCACCACCAACACCAAGGCTCTGCTGGTGTCGGCCGATGGCTGCGTGCACCATCAGGCTTCGGTGCCCAATGTCGTCACCTACCCCCGGCCCGGCTGGGCCGAGCAATCGGCGACGGCATTGGTCGAAGGCGTGCGCCAGGTCGTCGCCGAAGTCGTCGCCAAAGCCGGACCCGCCGGTATCGTGGCCTTGGCCATCTCCAACCAGCGCGAATCCATCGTCGTCTGGGATGCGGCGACCGGCGAGCCGATCGGCCCCTGCATCATCTGGCAATGCCGCCGCTCGGCTCCAGCTTGCGACGCACTGCGGGCAAAGGGCCATGCCGAGACCATCGAGCAGAAAACCGGTCTCGCCCTCGACCCGCTCTTTCCCGCCGCCAAGATCGCCTGGCTGCTCGACAACGTGCCCGGCGCCCGCCAGCGCGCGGAGCGCGGCGGACTGCGGGTCGGTACGGTCGATAGCTGGCTGCTGTGGAACCTGACATCGGGCGCCGTCCACGCCACCGACCATTCCAACGCCTCGCGCACCCAGCTTTTCAACACGCAAACCCTGCGCTGGGACGAAGATCTGGCGCGCCTGTTCGACGTGCCTCTGGCCCTGCTCCCCGATGTGCGGTCGTCCGACAGCAATTTCGGCACCCTCGCCGCCGGCGCTACCGCGCTGCCGGCCGGCATTCCCATCCACGCCATGATCGGCGATTCCCACGCTGCCCTCTTCGGCCACGGCGTGCGCAGCCCCGGTACGGTCAAGGCCACCTATGGCACCGGCACCTCGCTGATGACCCTCACGCCGGGTCGCATCCTGTCGCGCCGCGGCATATCCAGCACCATTGCCTGGAGCCAGGGCGGCACGGTCGCCCACGCGCTCGAGGGCAATATCTCGGTCTCGGGCCAAAGCGCCGCCTTCATGGCCGACATGCTCGGCCTGACCGATCCCGCCGCCCTCTCCGCCCTCGCCGAAACCGTCCCCGATAGCAACGGCGTCGCCTTCGTCCCCGCTCTTGTCGGCCTCGGCGCCCCCTATTGGCGAGCCGACGCCCGCGGCACGATCACCGGCCTCTCCCTGGGCACGACCCGAGCGCATCTGGCGCGCGCCGCGATCGAAGCCATCGCCTTCCAGGTCGACGACGTCTTCGCCGCCATGGAGCTGGACATGGGTCTGCCCCTCGCCGAGCTGCGCGCCGATGGCGGCGCCTCGCGCAATCCCTTGCTGATGCAGTTCCAGGCCGACATCATCGCCCGGCCAGTCGCCATGGCGGCCGCACCGGAAGTCAGTGCGCTGGGCGCAGCCGCGCTCGCCTTTGCCGGCCTCGGCATCACCATGGCCCCGGTGCCCGCAGCCGGCCGCTGCATGCCCGCCATGCCGGAAGCCGATCGCTTGGCGCATCGTGCGCGTTGGCAGGTCGCCATCAATCAAACCCTGAATAATGGAGGAACCCCATGACCGCACCGCGTTTTGGCGCCGGCATCTGGCACTTTGCCACCTATCTCGACCGCTATGCGACCGACGGCTATGGCACGCCCCGCACCATCATCGAGGCCATCGACCTGGCCGGCCAGGTCAAGGACCTCTCGGTCGTCGACCTCAACTGGCCCTATTTCGGCGGCGAGTTCTCCAACGAGCAGGTCAAGGCGGCGCTCGACCGCAACAAGCTCAGCGTCATCGGCATCACGCCGGAAATCTACACCCGTGACTTCGTCAAGGGCGCCTTCACCAATCCCGATGCCGGTATCCGTCGCAAAGCCCACGAGCTGATCACATCAGCCTGCGACGTGGTCCGCTTCCACAAGGCCGACTACGTCAAGCTCTGGCCCGGCCAGGACGGCTGGGACTATCCCTTCCAGGTCGACTATTCGACCCAGTGGCAGCGCTCGCTCGATGGCGTCGGCCAGCTCGCCTCCGAAAACCCGGACCTCAAATTCGTCATCGAATACAAGCCGCGCGAGCCGCGCGTCCGCATGAGCTACGGCTCGGTTGCCCGCACCATCCTCGGCATCGAGAAGATCGGCCTGCCCAATATCGGCATCCTGCTCGATTTCGGCCACGCCATCATGGGCGGTGAATCGGCGGCCGATTCCGCCCAGCTCGCCATCGATTACGGCCGCCTGTTCGGCATGGACGTGAACGACAATTACCGCTCCTGGGACGACGACCTCGTGGCCGGCAGCCTGCACCCGATCGAGCTGTTCGAATTCTTCTACGTGCTCAAGAAGAACAACTGGAACGGCGTCTGGCAGCTCGACCAGTTCCCCTTCCGCGAGGACAGCGTCGCAACGGCGACCCATGCCATCGACTTCCTCAAGGCCGCCGCCAAGGGCCTCGACGCCCTCGACATCGGCGCCCTCCAGGAAGCCCAGAGCCGCCACGACGCCATCGCCGCGCTCAAGATCGCCCAGAAAGCCCTGTTCGGCGCGATGGGCTAGAAGGCGCCCTGATAGAGCGACAGGATTTCGGGAACACCGAGCGGGCGCGGGTTGTTGTCGATCAGCCGCTTTATCGCCGATGCCTCGTTGGACCAGAGCAGCAGGTCCTGCTCCTTCGCGCCATGCTTTGAGAGGCGCATCTCAATACCGAGGCCCTTGCAATAGCTGAGGGCCTCGGAGAGCACGCCCTCCGAACTGGATTGTCCACCGAGCCCAAGCAACTGCGACACCAGCGCCGTTTTTTCCGGCCGCACCTCGGCATTGAAGGCCAGGACATGCGGGAAGATGATGGCGTTGGCCAGTCCATGCGGCAGCTTGAGATGCGTGCCGAGCGGATAGGCCAGCGCGTGGCCGCCGGCCGTATTCACCGGCCCCAGGCAGATACCGCCATAATATGAGGCCAGCATCATGCCGGCGCGGGCTTCCGTGTCAGTGCCATCGGCGACGGCGCGCGCCAGGTAGCGGCCGACCAGCCCGATGCCGAGGCTGGCATAGCCGTCGATCAGCGGATGCGCCTTGATGTTGGTGAAGGACTCCACGCAATGCGCCAGGGCGTCGACACCGGTCGCGGCGGTGACGGCCGCGGGCACCGAATAGGTGAGTTCAGGATCGAGCACGGCAATGTCGGCCAGCATGAACTGGCTCTCGACAGCAAGCTTGGCAAGCGTCTCGGGGTTGGTGACCAGCGAGCGTATGCCCGCCTCCGACCCTGTGCCCGAGGTGGTCGGCACCTGCGCCAGGGCAGTACGACGACCGTCAACCTTGCCGGCGCCAACGACATCGAGCACTGCCTGCTCGCTGTCCCACAGCACAGCCACCAGCTTGGCCACATCCATGACCGAGCCGCCGCCCAGCCCGATGACCAGATCCGGCCGGAAGGCGCGCGCTGCTGCCAGCACCGCTGCCACCGCCGGCAGGTCCGGCTCGGGTGGAATGTCGATGAAGGTCTCGACCGCACCGGTCAGCCCGATCCGGTCGACAAAGCCGACCGTCGGCGCCATGGCCACCACGAAAACCCGCTTATAGGGCTCGGCCCATGCGGCAAGGCGGGACACCGCGCCCGCGCCGATCTCGAGGCGAGACGGCTGCAGCAGCGTGATGAGCCGCGCCATGGAGAGAACCGGCTCAACCATTATCCTGCGCCTCAAGCTCGGCCATCTTGTTCCAGACATTGGAGATTTCGGCTTGGCTCAGCTCCACCAGCGGCGGGCGCACACGCGTCCAGCCGGGGTGATTGCGGCGCTTGGCCAGCATGGCCTTGATGGTCGGGAGCTGCACATAGGCGTTGGAGAGATCGCGCCAGGCGTTGATCCGCGCCTGCGCCGCGTCGACTTTTTCGGACTGAGCCGCGTCGAAGAAGTGGTCGAACACCACCCGCAGATGCTTGCCGATCAGGTTCGAGCTCGAGGTGATGCACCCTGCCCCACCCGACCGCAGCAGCGGCAGCATGAACGGATCGGCGCCGGCAAGCACCGAGAAATCTGCGAAAGCGCTGGCAAACTGCTGCATGCTTTCGAGCTTGCCCGAGCTGTCCTTGATGCCAACCACGATGCCGGGGAACGCTTCGAGCAGTCGCCCCACCAGTTCGACCGAGAGGCCAACCTGGGCGATAGGCGGAATGTGATAGAGCACGACGCGCAGGTCATCGCGGCCGACGCCTTCGATGGCCTCGGCATAGAAGCGGAACAGCCCCTCGTCGCTGACGCCCTTGTAGTAGAATGGCGGCAGGACCACCGTGGCTTTCACACCGGCTTCGACGGCGTGGCTCATCAGCGTGACGGTATCGGCCACATTGGTCTGCGACGTGCCCGGCAGCAGCCGCTGCGGATCGATGCCCGAGGCGATGACCTTGTCGAGCAGCGCCTGGCGCTGTGCGAGGCTGAACGAGTTGGCCTCACCCGTCGTACCGAGGAGGGCAATGCCGTCGCAACCCTCTTCGAGCAGGGCCCTGGCATGAATGGCGAAGGCCGTATGGTCGGGCGTGCCGTCTTCCAGCACCGGGGTAGCGGAGGCGCTGAAGACGCCATGGATAGGAAGCTTGGTGGCAGGGTTCATGACTTTTTCCCGGCGGCGAGGCGACGCGCATAGGCGATGGCTTCGTTGAGATTGGTGTGATTGGCCTTGCCCGTACCGGCAATGTCGAAGGCGGTGCCATGATCTACCGAGGTGCGGTCGATCGGCAGGCCCAGCGACACGTTCACGGCGGTATCGAAGGCAACGAGCTTGATCGGGATGTGGCCCTGATCGTGATATTGCGCGATCACCAGGTCGAAGCCGCCATTATAGGCGCGGTGATAGACCGTATCGGCCGAAATCGGCCCCACCACATTAATGCCCTCAGCCTTGGCCATGGCGACGGCCGGCACCACCTGCACATCGTCCTCGCTACCGAAGAGACCGCTCTCCCCGCAATGCGGATTGATGCCGGCGACCGCGATACGCGGGCTGGCATAGCCGATGCGCTTGAGGTGGTCGTTGCCGGCGCGGATAGTAGCGAGGATCCGCTCGGGCGTGGCCCGGTCGATAGCCGTCTTGAGCGACACGTGGGTCGAGACGTGGATGACCTTGAGGCGCTCGGAGGCCAGCAGCATGAAAGCCGACTTCTGCCCCGTCAGCGCCGCCAGCATGCCGGTATGGCCATCATAATGGTGACCGGCGAGATTGAGCGCTTCCTTGTTGATCGGCGCGGTGACGACGCAGCCGATCTGACCGGCCTGCGCATCGCGCACCGCCTTCTCGATGAAACGGAACGCCGCATCGCCTGCCCGCGGATCGAGCTTGCCCCAGGGCAGCGGCCCGCCCTCGATGGGCAGGTCGACGACGATGTCGTCGAGACCGAGCACCAGGCCGCTGGCGACCAGCGCATTCTCCAGCGTCTCGCGGTTGCCATAGATACGGGTACGCGCACGATCGGCCGCGCCCATCTGGGCAATGGCGCGGACTGCGATTTCAGGACCAACCCCCGCCGGGTCGCCCATGGTGATGCCGATAACGTCGCTCAACTCTGTTCTCCGTCGATCCATCCCTTGGGGAGACGGACATATTTGATCGCCCGCCGGAAGTAGGTGTAGGCGACATGCAGTGCGCCGTCCGGTCCTTCCAGCAGGTAGGGATAGGACAATTCCTTGTTGCGGCCGTCGACCGAATTGTTGCTGAGGCACGTGCCGGGGCTGTCATCGACAATGCGACGCAGCGGCCAGGTCTTGCCGCCATCGGTCGAAACGCACAGCGTCAGCGGCGCGCGCGGCACGCCCCAGATCGGCGAGCAGCCGCCGCTCGCATCGGGCCGGTCATCGCCCGCCTCGATCTCGTCATAGAGCGAGACGCGCCGGTCGCTCGAGGTGGCGGCCGATGTGGGGTTGCACACCATGGCCAGCCGCCCGTCGGCGAGACGCACGACATTGATCGACGAATTGTTGTTCGGCACGTCGGTCGGCTCGGGCGCCGACCAGGTCATGCCGCCATCAAAGCTTTCCGAGCGATGCACGAAGTCGGACTGGCGTCGGCGATAGAAGGCGGCCATCCCGGCGCCCCCTGTAGGTACGATGGTCATGTGCACCGAGCCGATCGAGCCGGGCAGCTCGGTCATCGTCCAGGTCGCACCATCGTCGTGGCTGATGGCGACGCCGGCCGTGTCGTGGCTGCCGTTCCAGCGCTGGCCAGGGCGGGAAATGCAACGGAACACCGGCATCATCCAGGCGCCGTCATTGCGGCGCACGAAGCGACCGCGCACGAAGGTTCCGAGCGGCAGGTCGATGATGCGCGGGGCCGAGCCGGTCAGCGTGCCGCCATCGAGACTGATATCGCGCGCCCGCAGCAGGCACTCGTCCTGGTTGCCGGAAGGCTGAGCGGTGTGAAAAAGCTGCCAGCGCCCTTGGCTGTTGCGCGTCAGCACCGGATTCTGTTCGGAACGATCGGGATCGTTGCTGAGCTGCACCGACGGCGTCCAGCGCTCGGCGCCGGGCGCCAGCGTGGTGCCATAGATGGAAATGTCGGACTTGCCCTCGAGCGTCCCGCCAAACCACAGGCAGGCCAGCGTGCCGTCATCCAGCAGTTCGATAAAGGCGGCATGATTCTGGATCATGGGCGATGGCAAGTAGGCCTCAAGGCGCCCGCCATCCGCTGCGGCCAACTGGCCAGTCATCCGCGCTTCGATCTCGTCCGGAGTCATCTCGTCCCTCTTCATGTGCCGCCAAACTTTACAGAGACAGCCATGTTGTCAAGTTATTATTCTGCGAGATCGATCCAAGGCCTTCGCAATTCGTCAACTAAAATACATGTTTTTCAATGTGTTAAGCTCATATCATCGTCGACATATCAACAGCGCCTGCAAATATGTTTGACAACTTGAGGTTGTAACATGATAGTGCCGCCCAAGCTTGGGTCCGTCAGTGGCCCGCTTGGAGGATTTGCGTGGGCGCCCCTGCAGCGTCGTTCACGCGCCGCAAAGCTGCAAAGGGAGGACGACCTTGATCATCAAACACATTCTGATCGGCGCGCTTTTGGCGTCGACCACCATGGTGCCTGCCATGGCCCAGGAAAATACCGACATCACCGTGGTGCTGAGCGAAGAACTCGACCTGGTCGAGCCTTGCATGGCGACCCGCTCCAATATCGGCCGCGTCGTGCTGCAGAATATCAGCGAGACGCTGACCGAACTCGACGTGCGCGGCGACAAGGGCCTGATGCCCCGCCTGGCCGATAGCTGGGAAGACAAGGGCGACGGCACCTGGCAGTTCAAGCTGCATCCCGGCGTCACCTTCTCGGATGGCACCGCCTTCGACGCGGCTGACGTCAAGCACTCGTTCGACCGCGTGTTCTCCGATCAGTTGACCTGCGAGAGCAAGCGCTACTTCGCCGATACGGCGCTGACCTTCACCGTGGTCGACGACGTGACTATCGATGTGAAGGCCGAGCCGGCCCAGCCGATCCTGCCGCTGCTGATGAGCCTTGTCACCATCGTGCCGTCGGAAACGCCGATGGAATTCGTGCGTGACCCGATCGGTACCGGTCCCTATGTGATGACCGAGTGGACCGCCGGCCAGCAGATCGTGCTCGATCGCCGTGACGACTATTGGGGCACCCAGCCCGAAGTGACCAAGGCCACTTACCTGTTCCGCTCCGAGCCCGCCGTTCGTGCCGGCATGGTCGCAGCCGGCGAAGCCGACATCGCGCCGCAGATCACCGCTGAAGTTGCCGACAACAAGGCGACCGATTTCAGCTACCTCAATTCGGAAACCGTCTATCTGCGTATCGATAGCGCCGATGCCCCGACCAGCGATATCCGCGTCCGCAAGGCGCTGAACGCCGCCATCGAGCGCGAGGCCTTTATCGGCACCGTGCTGCCAGAAGGCACCGAACTTGCCGTCGCCATGGTGCCGCCGACCACTTTGGGCTGGAACCCGGACCTGTCTCCCCCGGCCTATGATCCGGACCTAGCCAAGTCGCTGCTTGAAGAGGCCAAGGCCGACGGCGTCGATGTCAGCCTGCCGATCGAGGTTGTGGCCCGCACCGAGAACTTCCCCAACGTGACCGAGGTTTCGGAAGCGCTTGTGCAGATGTTCAACGATGTCGGCTTCAACGCCACCTTGCGCATGGTCGAAGTGGCCGAGCACGAGCAGTACTACTCCAAGCCCTATCCCGAGAGCGAAGGCACACGCCTGGTTCTCGCCCAGCATGACAACAGCCGTGGCGACCCGGCCTTCTCGATGTTCTTCAAGTATGCGAGCCAAGGCACCCAGTCGGGCGTCAACGATCCCAAGGTCGACGACCTGATCGCCCGCGCTTCGGCGGCAACCGGCGACGGACGTGCGGCCCTGTGGTCCGAGCTGTTCAAGTATGTCCACGACGACATCGTCGCCGACGTCCTGCTGTTCCACATGGTTGGCCTCAGCCGCGTCAGCGAGCGCCTCGACTTCACGCCGACCATCGCGACCAACCAGCAGCTTCAGCTCGCCGAAATCGGCTTCAAGTAATTCCGATCACGGTTCACACTCTCCGATGCCGGGGACCACTCCCCGGCATCGCCATTCAAGGAAGCTGGTGACGCCATGTTCAAGCTGATCGGGCAACGGGCAATCGCCAGCCTGCTCTCCCTGCTGGGCCTGATGGTCCTGGTATTTTTCCTCTCCCGCCTCACCGGCGACCCGGCCGTGTTGTTCCTGCCGATCGACGCGACCGAAGAAATGAAAGCGCAGTTCCGCGCCCTGCACGGACTCGACGCGCCGCTGCTCGAACAGTTCGCCCGCTACGTCCTCGACCTGCTGCAGCTCGATTTCGGCGAGAGCCTGCGCAAGGCGCGCCCCGCCATCGACGTGGTCATGGAGGCCTATGCCTGGACCCTGCCGCTGGCGCTGATCACCCTGTCTTTGGTGATCGTCGCCGCCATCGTGCTGGGCTCGCTGGCCGCCTTCAATGTCGGTGGCTTCTTCGACCGGCTGGTCTCGATCGTTTCGCTGATCGGCGCCTCCGCACCCGATTTCTGGATCGCCATCGTGGCGATCGTGATCTTCGCCATCAATCTCGGCTGGCTGCCCACGTCGGGCGTCGGCACGCCGGCGCACTGGATCCTGCCCATCTCGGTCCTCTTCATCCGGCCGTTCGGGCTCATCGTCCAGGTGGTGCGCGGCTCGATGCTGTCGGCGCTTTCGGCGGCCTATGTGAAGACGGCGCGCGCCAAGGGCGTCAAGAACCTGCCCATCATCTTCATCCACACCCTGCGCAACGCCATGCTGCCGGTCATCACCGTTATCGGCGACCAGGCCGCCGCCATGCTCAACGGCGCCGTTATTGTCGAAACCATTTTCGGCTTCCCCGGCATCGGCAAGCTGATGATCGACTCCATCCTCCAGCGCGATTTCAACGTGGTGCTGGCCGCCATCATGGTCACCGCCATCGCCATCTTCATCATGAACATCCTGATCGACATCGCCTATGGCCTGCTCGATCCACGGATCCGGAACTAGGAGGCTGCCATGACCGACCTGTCGCTCGCCAAGCCGCCCCGTTCCGAGCCATCCGCCGCAGCCAAGCTCCTGTCCATGCTGTGGCGCGACAAGCTGGCCTTCATCTCGGCCATCGTGCTGCTGTTCATCATCCTCTGCGCCCTGCTCGGTCCGGCCCTTCTGGGCGAGCTGGCGACTGATCAGAACCTGCGCGGCCGCAACAGCCCGCCCTTCGACCTCGCACGTGGCTGGGCCTTCGTGCTCGGCGGCGACTCGTTGGGCCGGCCGATGCTGGCGCGGCTGATCGTGGCGGCGCGCAGCACCATGCTGGTTGCAGCCGGCGCCGTGGCCAGCGCGCTTATCGTCGGCGCTGCCCTTGGCCTGGTTGCCGGCTATCTCGGCAAGAACACCTCGCAGGTGATCATGCGGCTCGCCGACGTGATCATGAGCTTCCCCTCGCTGCTGCTCGCCGTGGTCGTGCTCTACGTGCTGGGGCCGTCGATCCCCAACATGATCCTCGTCCTCGCCATCACTCGCATCCCCATCTATCTGCGCACCACCCGGGCCGAGGTGCTCGAAGTGCGCGAGCGCATGTTCGTGCAGGCCGCCATCGTCATGGGCGCCAGCCACTGGCGCATCATCGCCCGCCACGTCCTGCCGGTGGTGGCACCAACGCTGGTGACCATCGCCACGCTCGATTTCGCTTTCGTCATGCTGGCCGAATCTTCACTCAGCTTCCTCGGTATCGGCATCCAGCCGCCCGACATCACCTGGGGCCTGATGGTCAGCCAGGGCCGGCCTTACCTCACCAATGCGTGGTGGTTGGCGCTCTGGCCGGGCGTCTGCATCGTCATCACCACGCTGGCGCTGAACCTCCTATCCAACTGGCTGCGCATCGCCCTCGACCCCGCCCAGCGCTGGCGCCTCGAAGCCCGGAGCACGACCGATGAGTAATGCCCTGCTCGAAGTGCGCAACCTCAGTGTGGATTTCCACACCGCGCGCGGCACCGTCCATGCGGTGAAGAATGTCTCCTGGAGCATCAATCGCGGCGAGACGCTGGCCATCCTCGGCGAAAGCGGCTCCGGCAAGTCGGTCTCGGCCAATGCGGTGATGAACCTGCTCGACATGCCGCCGGCCCAGATCGTCTCGGGCGAAATCTTCTATGACGGGCAGGACCTGCTCAAGGTCACCTACGAAACCCATCGCGCCCTCAACGGCAAGAAGATCGCCATGATCTTCCAGGACCCGCTGAGCCATCTCAACCCGGTCTATACCGTGGGCTGGCAGATCGTGGAGATGATGACCGCCCATGGCCGGCCCGCGGACGCGGCTCGGACCCGGGCGCTCGAGCTCATCAATCGGGTCGGCATTCCCGACCCCGAAGCGGCCCTGCACAAATATCCGCATCAATTCTCCGGCGGTCAGCGCCAGCGCCTGATGATCGCCATGGCGCTGATGCTCAAGCCCGACATCCTGATTGCCGACGAGCCCACCACAGCGCTCGACGTCACCATCCAGGCCGAAGTGCTGGCTCTGCTCAAGGAGTTGCAGGCCGAAACCGGCATGGGCCTGGTGCTGATTACCCACGACCTGGGCGTCGTCGCCGAGATCGCCGACCGCGTCGTGGTGATGAGCAAGGGCGAGATCGTCGAACAGGGCACGCCGCGCGACGTCTATCACAATGCCCAGCACCCCTATACGCGCCAGCTCATCGGCGCCGCGCCGGGCAAGGGCGAGATCAGGCTGCTCGACAGTGCCGAGCCGGTGCTGCTCGAAGCCAGAAAGCTCTGCAAGACCTACGGCAAATTCACCGCCCTGCACGACGTTTCGCTGACGCTGCATCGCGGGCAAAGCCTCGCCGTCGTCGGCGAAAGCGGGTCGGGCAAGTCCACCCTGGCCCGCGCCATCCTGCGGCTCGAACAGGCCGATAGCGGCGAGGCGTTCTGGAAGGGACGCGACCTAATCGGCATGAATGCGCGCGACCTGCTCGGCGTGCGCCGCGAAATCCAGATGGTGTTCCAGGACCCCACCCAATCGCTCAATCCACGCATGTCGGTCTACCAGCTCATCTCCGAGGGCTGGGACATCCATGGCCTGATGCCCGACAAGGCGGCGCGGCAGGGGCGCGTGGCCGAGTTGCTGGTGCAGGTGGGCCTCGCCCCCGAACACGCGCAGCGCTATCCGCACCAGTTCTCGGGCGGCCAGCGCCAGCGCATCGCCATCGCCCGCGCCCTGGCGCTGGAGCCGGAACTGATCATCTGTGACGAGGCGGTCTCGGCGCTCGACGTGTCCATCCAGGCGCAGGTCATTGCCCTGCTGGACGACCTGCGCAAACGCCTGGGCATCTCGTTCCTCTTCATCGCGCACGACCTGGGCGTTGTGCGCGACTTTGCCGATACCGTGATCGTCATGAAATCGGGCGAGATCGTCGAGCGCGGTCCGACCGGTCAGATTTTCGACGCGCCGCAGCATCCCTATACGCAGCGTCTGCTCGCCGCCAATCTCGATCCAGATCCCGATATCCAGGCGCAGCGCCGGCTGGCAGGGACGCGCCCATGACGCGACTGGCCGTCATAGCCGACGACCTGACCGGGGCGCTCGATGCCTCGGCTCCGTTCGCGGCCCGCGGCCTGTCGACGGTAGTGGCGCTGGGCCCGGAGGATCTGGACGTGGCGCTCGCCAGCGGCGCCGACGTCGTCGGCGTTTCCACTGACAGCCGCGAAATCGCGCCCGAAGCGGCGCGGCAGGGCGTGGCCGATTGCATGGCCCGACTTCCGCGCGGATTGCCGGTCTTCAAGAAGATCGACTCCCGCCTCAAGGGCAATATCGAAGCCGAACTCGACGCCATCCCCTTCACCCGCGCCCTGTTGATCCCCGCCATCCCCGCCTTCGGCCGCTGGATGCGCAATGGCCAACTCGGCGGTTTCGGCGTCGCCGAACCGATCGACATCGCCGCCCGGCTCGGGCACCACGCCGCCATGGCCGATAGCCCCGATATCAATGAGCAGGGCGACGTCGACCACGCCCTCGCCACGACAGCGCACGACCTGCCAGTCGGCGCCCGCGGTCTGGCCGAAGCGCTGGCCAAGCGCCTGTCGCCGGTCGCCAAGGCAACCGCAATCCCTGCCATTTCGGCGCCGGTCATCTGCGCCATCGGCTCGACCGACCCGATCACAACCAGTCAAGTCGAGCGCCTGCGCGCCGCCCTAGAGGTAACCTACATAGCCGCCCCGGACGGCGAAGCACCCTCCATTCTGCCGCCGCTGGGCCACCTGACCGTACTGCAGGCGACCGCCGGTATCGGCGCCGATCCCGACCTGGTCGCACGCCGGCTCGGCGGCGCCATCGCGCGCCTGCATCCGCCCGCCGGAGCCACGCTGGTCCTATCGGGCGGCGCCACCGCGCAAGTGGTGCTGCGCGCGCTCGGTATCGGCATTCTCCAGCTTGCCGGCGAGGCCCTGCCCGGCCTGCCTATTGCCCGGGCCGGCGGCTTCACGATAATCACCAAGTCGGGGGGCTTCGGCGAGCCCGACGCTTTGCTGGCCCTGCTCGGTCATCTGGGCGAGCCAGAACGGGGGACGGAAGGTTAGCATGTCGGAAATTCTCAATGTTCGGCGCAGCCTTTCAGACGCGGTGTTCGACCGCATCCAGCGGGCCATCAAGTCCGGCGCCTACGGCGTCGACGAGCGCCTGCCCACCGAGCACGCCATGGCCGCCGAGTTCCAGGTCTCCCGCCCCGTGGTGCGCGACGCCCTGCAGCGCCTGCGCGACCAGGGCCTGATCTATTCGCGGCGCGGCGCCGGCAGCTTCGTGCGTGAACAAGGCCTGCGCGAACCGCTCGGCTTCGGCCAGATGGAGAACCTTTCCGATCTCCAGCACTGCTATGACTTCCGCCTCACCATCGAGCCCGAAGCCGCCGCCATGGCCGCTATCCGCCGTTCGCCGGAAGCGCTGCAGAAGATCCGCGCCGCCCTCAACCAGCTCCGCGACGCCACCAATCGACAGGCCCATCGCGCCGACGCCGATTTCATGTTCCATCTGAGCATTGCCCAGGCCTCGACCAACCCCTATTTCGCCACGGCCATGCAGGCGCTGGAAGATCACATCGCCGTCGGCATGCGCTTCCATGGCCTGTCCCTGCGCAGCACCAGCGACGGGTTGCAGCATGTCTTCGTCGAACACACCGCCGTCTACGAGGCCATCGCCAATGGCGATGCCAACGCGGCACGCAATCAGATGAAGACCCATCTCACCGGCTCGCGCGACCGTCTCTTCGAGCCCAAACGCTGATTTTTCTCCTCCCACCGCAAAGTTCTGAGCCATGCATAAACTGACCGAGATCCTGCTCGAACATCGGGCGGCAGGCATTCCCATCGTTCAATTGCCCGCCGGGGTAGAGCCGCAAACCGCGGAGGATGCCTATCGCATCCAGAACGAAACCATCGAGGCTCTGGGCCCGGTTGGCGCCTGGAAGGTCCAGCCTATCCCGGCAACAGGCCAGCCCTTCGCCGCACCAATCCTGGCAAGCAGCGTCCTGCCCAATGGCGCCACTCTCCACGCCCGGGATTTTGGGAGCCTAGGCATCGAGGTCGAAGTGGCCGTCATCATCGCACACGACCTGCCGGCCCAGACCCAGGGATACCAGCCGGCCGACATGAAAGCTGCAATCGCCAGCATCCATATTGCGTTCGAACTGCTGGCCTCGCGCTTTGTCGACCGCAAGCAAGTGCCGCAACTGACCGGCATTGCCGATCTGCAGCATAGCGGCGCCGTCGTCATCGGCCCCGCCGTAGCCGCCCACGTCTTGCCCGAATTCGGCCAGCAAAGCCTCGACCTCAGCACCGACGGGGCTGTGGTTGCGGAAACGGCCGGCAATGCCACCACGGAAAACATGCTGGCGGCACTCGCCTGGCTGGCCAATCACGCATCCGCTCGCGGGCTGCCACTCATGGCCGGCCAGATCGTCATCACCGGCGCCCGGCTCGGTCCGGTCCCCCTCACCGGCAAACGGGTCGAAGCCCGAGGCGAGGGCCTCGGGGCGGTGTCGGTGACATTCGACTGAGCTCTGCTGCCGGGGCAGCTCGTCAGGCGACCTTGGCGATCAGCGCCTTGAGTTCTTCCATCTCGGCGCTGGTCAGGTCGGTCAGCGGCGGACGCACCGGGCCGGCCCTGCGGCCGCGCGCTTCGAGCCCCGCCTTGATGATCGAGACGGCATAGCCCTTCCTGCGGTTGCGCAGCGCCGCCAGCGGGAAGAAGAAATCCCGAAGGATCTGGTCGGTCGTCGCCTTCTCGCCCGCGCGCAGGGCCGCGTAGAATTTCTGCGCCAGTTCCGGCACGAAGTTGAAGACGGCCGAGGAATAGGTGGTCACGCCAGCCGCAAAATACGCCTGGGCATAAAGCTCGTGCGTCGGCATGCCGCCGATATAGACGAGGCGATCGCCCAGCTTGGTGGTGATCTCGATGACGCGATCCACCTCGCCGTGACCGTCCTTGAAGCCGATCAGGTTAGGGCACTGGTCGCAAAGGCGCTGCAGGCTCTGGGCGCTGAGGATGATGTTGTCGCGGTTATAGACCACCACGCCGATACCGACCGCGTCGCACACGGCCTTGACGTGGGCGACGAGGCCATCCTGCTCGGCAAACAGCAGATAGGGCGGCAGCAACAGCAACCCATCGGCGCCGGCGGCTTCCGCGGCCTTGGCCATCTCGACGGCGAGGGCAGTGCCATAGGCCGCCCCGCCGACGATCGGGGTATTGGTGGACGTGGCCTTGGCAACCTTGGTGACATGGGCCACCTCGGCCGGGGTCAGCGAGAAGATCTCGCCCGTACCGCCCGGCGCGAAGAGAACCGACGCCTTGTAGCCATCCAGCCAGCCGATATGGGCGCGATAGGCGTCCTCATCGAAGGCAAGATCCCCGGTGAATGTCGTCACGGGAAACGAGAGCAGCCCGCTGCCAAGGGCAACCTTGAGTTCGGATGGTGTCATGGCGATCGTCCTGGAATGGAATGAGGGCAATAGGGCTCAGTAAGTATCGAGGGCCTGCAGCAGTGCGGCCGTGTAGCCATAGCAATAGGCAAAGGCGACACCCTGGGGGTCCCGCCCGGCAATGGTCGGCACATGGTCGGGCATGATCATGTAGGGGTAGCCGACTTCCTTGAAGACCTTGAGCGACGCGGCCATGTCCATGTCGCCCTCATCGGGGAAAGTCTCCGTGAAGCTCAGCTTGCGGCCGCGGATATTGCGGAAATGCAGGTTGAAAATCTTGTTGCGGCTGCCGAACCAGCGGATGACGTCGGCAATCTCGTCGCGCGGATTGTCGAGCATTTCGCCCACCGTTCCCTGGCAGAAATTCAGCCCGTGATAGGGGCTTTCGCGCATGGTCACGAACTTCTTGAGGCCTTCCACCGTGCCGAGCACGCGGGTCACGCCCTTGTAGCCGGGCGGGGTATAGGGGTCGTGCGGATGGCAGGCGAGGCGGACTTTGTTGCTCTCGGCCACGGGCACGACACGCTGGAGAAAATAGTCGATGCGCTCCCAATTCTCGTCTTCGGACAGCACACCCGCCAGGCCCGGCGCGGCGTTTTGATCGGTCTTGTCCCAGCGGAACGAGGCATTGAGCGAGCCACCACGACCGAGCTCGTCGGGCGTGCGCGGAATGCCGATCAGGTTGAGATTGTATTTGGCGGCAGGAATGCCGGCGGCCGCACAGTTCTCGATGAGCTTGCAAATCTCGTCGATCTGCCGGTCGCGGTTGGGGCCGGCGAGCAGGATATCGGGATATGTCGCCTTCTCGATCTGCTGGGAGGGCAGCGGGAGCTGGATCATGTCGAGGATCAGCCCGAAGCTTTCGACCTTCTCGCGCAGCGCCTTGAGATCATCGAGCGTCCAACTGCCCAGCTTGGTGAACGGGTCCTGGCAGATATGCTTGATGCCAAGTTGCGCCCAGACGCGATAATCATCGTCCTCGCGCGCCTGAAGCTGAGTTCCCAGATACATGATGCCTCCTCAAATCAGGCACACTATGACTGAGCGGCGCATGTCGTTCCACGTCCAATAAAAAACCCCCGGTTTCCCGGGGGTTTGAAATGGTAGCGAAGCCCAGATTTGAACTGGGGACACACGGATTATGATTCCGAATGTCGATGCCATTTTCGAACCCAGATCTCCATTTGTGACGAAGTGAAAAGCCCTTCACTTCGCCTGAAATTAAGGACTTTTGCCCCACACCCTTGGAAACAGGGGATCGGCGTGGTTTTTTCTACGGCGTCCCAACGGCGTCCCAATAAGAAGACCACCTCATGCCATCCATCGACATCACTGCCAGCACCGTTAAAAAGGCCAAAGCCGACGCCAAGGCCGGCTCGGAACGCTACGAAATTACAGACGCTCGACAGGCTGGTCTCTGCATCCGCGTTGGGGCAACCGGCGTCAGGTGGCAGATCAGATGGAAAAGGCTGGGCAAGAACGCACGCCTTGATATCGGCGATATCGATGACTGGTCTATCGTTGAAGCCCGGGAAGTGACGTCGAAGGCCAAGTCCTTCCTGCGGACCACCGGCATCCCTGACGAGAAGTGGCTGCATAATAGGAAAATCGAATACCGCAAGATCGAGCGATCTGCGCCGGAGCCTCGCCAGGCCGCCCCTGTCCGACTCTTGTGGGATTTCGAGACGGCCAAAGACGCGTACCTGGTGGAGGTTAAACGAACGAAACGCAATGCCACCTGGGTCGACTACAAAAATATGCTTGCAGCTCCCGAGCTTGATCCCGTGCGCAAAAAGCTGGTCGCTGATATTCGCCGAGAGCGCCTCGGCGAGATCGTGGCCGACATTTTCAGGAGTGGCCGCGAGCGTCATGCGGAGCACCTGGCAAGCGTCCTCCGGCCAATGTGGACATTTCTCGCTGGCGACGCTCAGGTCCGCCGATCCGGTGTCACCCCGGGCATTATGAAAGAGCTCCGATCGCCAGCTAGGACCCTCGATGAGGGTGACGGTGACGAGGACGATACGCCTTACGTCCCGCCGATGATTGAGCTTGGTCGCATCGTTTCGATCGCCCGCACAGAGGAAGTGCTGGACGAGCAGATTGGCCTTTGCGTGCAGTTGTGTGTCTTCACCGCGCAGCGTGTTCTTACCGTTGTGTCGGCAAGGGCAACCCACTTCGAAGAGGTCGAAGGCGGGGGCCTCTGGTCGATACCACCCGCGCGCCGGAAGTCCGGTACGAGCAAGCGCGGCAAGACCCACAATCACGTTGTGCCATTGCCGCCAGCAGCGTGGAAGGTAGTCAAACGAGCGATCGAGATCGCGAAAAGTCAGGAAAGCCCATGGCTGTTCCCCGGGTATCGTCCGCGAAAGTCCGGAGATGAAGTGACGCACATGAACAAAAGCGTCCTCACGCGAGCCCTGCTATTGATGCCCAGCGTGGTTGCTAGCCCGCACAAAGTGCGTAGATCTTTCGGCACTCACGGCGAGGCGGTCCTCGGGTTGAAGCGATCCGATGTTAAAGCAATCCTCGACCACAACGAGGGCGAGAAATCCGGCGATGTGACCCGTGCTCACTACGCGCTGCATGACGGGTCGCACTTCAAATGGCCGATCATGACAACTTGGGTCGACGCCGTTGAGGCCCAGGTGCCTTTGGCAATCGCCGCCGACGAGCGGTTGCTGGATGCCAAATGGCTCAAGTACATGGTGGACTACGCCCGCTATCATGCCAATGACGCGTCTTTCACCCCCGCTGGCGAGGAACTTCACCCCTGACTTTACCCCAGGCCAGGTAAACTTCGGGGATAAGTTTCCCACAATCGGGGTGAAGTGATCAAAACGCGGCTTTTGTTCTGGTTTTGTTCATGACATGTGTTGTCAGTAGACGTGTGCTGGCGGACCTAGAATCGTGAACTTCACCCCTAAAAAGCCCATTCTATTCCCGTCACTCGAGGTTCCGACCGCGATATGGGCCCGCCTGGTCGTCAAGATTCCCCTGGTCGGTCAGTCCGTCCACGCCGGCTTCCCCTCCCCGGCCGACGACTTCATCGAGGAGATGATCGACCTCAACCAGGTCCTCGTATCCAACCCCACCGCGACCTTCCTGTGGCGGGTCGTCGGGGACTGCATGATCGACGTGAAGATTTTCCCAGGCGACGTCGTCGTCGTCGATCGCTCCCTGTCACCTAAGCACCGTAGCATGGTGCTGGCGATCATCGACGGCGAACCGACATTGAAGCGGCTGAACCGGCGCGGCGGAGTGATGTTTCTCCACAACGAGAATGCCAAGCTGCCGGAATACACGATCGCCGATGGCATGGAGGTCTCCATCTGGGGCGTGGTGACTGCCACTATACGGCAGCTCACAAAATGACCGAACACCTGTCCGCCCTCGCCCTCATCGACGGCAACAGCTTCTATTGCTCCTGTGAGCGGGTCTTCGACGCCAAGCTCGAGCGGCGCCCGGTCATCGTCCTGTCGAACAACGACGGCTGCGCGGTTGCTCGCACCAGCGAGGCGAAAGCCCTGGGGATCAAGATGGGGCAGCCCATGTTCCAGATCCGGGACCTGTGCCGGGACAACAAGGTGGCGGTATTTTCGAGCAACTACGCTCTCTATGGCGACATGAGCCGGCGCATGAACCAGATCTACGACCGCTTCTCTCCGGACGTGGAAATCTACTCGATCGACGAAAGCTTCATCGACCTCAGTCGGCTACCTGTGAAGGAACGGGCGGCCTGGGCAAGCGATTTGCGATCGACGACGCGGCAGTGGACCGGCATCCCCACCTGCGTTGGCATCGGTCCCACTAAAACCCTGGCAAAGCTCGCCAACAAAGCCGCCAAGAAGCTTCCGGCCGGCGTCCTTGATCTCTCCGATCCAGCCGAGCAGGCGCGTGTGATGGCGGACTTTCCAATCTCAGATGTATGGGGCATTGGCCGCGCCAGCCAGCTCAAGCTAGCTCCCCTAGGAATACAGTTCGCCGGGCAGCTGCGAGACATGGATCCGAAGCTAGCTAGGCAGATCATGACGGTGGTTGGTGAGCGGATCATTCACGAGCTCAACGGCCGCCCATGCATCGCCCTGGAGACAGTGGCGCCGCAGCGCAAGGGATGCGCGGTCACTCGATCATTTGGCCAGCGCGTGACCACGAAGGTGGAAATGGAACAGGCCGTCGCCGGATATGCCACGCGATTGGGTGAGAAGCTGCGGCGCCACGGCCTGGCCACAGACCACGTCACCGTCTTCATGCACACCTCGCAGTTCAATGACGACGAGCCCCAACGTAACGTGTCGATGACAGTGGACATTCCCGAAGCGACGAACGACAGCCTGCAGCTGATCAAGGCGGCCAGGCGCGCGGTGGATCGCTTATGGCAGTCCGGATTCCGCTACTCCAAGGCGGGCATAATCACCCAGGATCTGGTGCCGCCTCCGATCCCACAGAGGGCGCTATTCGACAACCTGGACCATGAGAAGGCAGCCAGGGTCATGGCCGCCATGGACGAGGCTAACCGGCGGTGGGGCCGCGCTACTGTGGTGCCGGCGGCAGTCGGGATCGCTGCAAAGTCAACGTTCACTACAAAATTCGAGATGCGATCCCCTCGGTTTACGACCCGGTGGGACGAGCTGCCAGAAGTTCGCTAATCTGTCGGCGAGAAGGGGACTCGCATGTTCGGCAGCAAGATCCAACGCGACTACAAAGACATCATCCACGGAATCAAAAACGGCCAGCGCCGAGAGCCTCGACACGATCCCGCATCTGGCATCGAGCAGGACGGAACGACGATGATGCGCCCCGAGCATCGCATCGTCTGGGACGATTTCCGGCAATTCGGCGAGACCCTCAATGTTGCCATGCATCACGGCCCCTGGAGCTTCGAGGAAACGAACAAAGTGGAGTTCGGATTCGATGGTCCGGACTATGGCCGCCACTACAGGATTTGGTACAACCAGCTTCCTGCCGGCTCGCTCCAGATCGGTGTTGCACACCTGCTGATGGCGACTGAAGGACACGGCGCCAATGGGGAGATCGATCTAGATTTCCCGCAACTGGCACCAGAAGGTGAAGTCCGGGACATGCTGCGGGCCCTGTCCTTCATGTTCATGAAGAACGACGACGGCCCCACGATGCGGGCCAAGGCCGATCTTGAGGTCCTGCAGATCATGTCACGGCATCTCTGGGAGGTGCAGCGTGAGCCCGACTACGTGCATTCCCTCCATTGGCGCTTCGAAGGGCCGTACGAGCACTACTCCGAATACCTGCAGCCGAGACAGGTCCTGCCGTCGTTCGACCTCGATCTCGGGCCTGAAAAGGCATGAGCAAGAACCTGGAGGACTTCAACGAGGCCGTGGGGTTGATTTTCGCCCAACTGCTCGAGGCTTTCCCCACGCGAGTGCACATAGACGACCAGGCGATTGCACGAACCATGGGGGTGTCTATCGGCCCCCTGCCCCGTGACGACCTGATCTTTTCGCCTACACGCGTCGTTCAATTCGGTGCGCTCTCAACAGGTATGTGATTCGAGAGCTTCATGTGGGACACGCTGAAGTGGCTGCAGGAGGAGGGTTTCGTCATCGAGGACCGAAGTCAGTACACCCTCTCTGCTCGAGCGCTTCATGTCCTCAACGCATCACCGGCCTCTTTGGATCGCACTCTTGGTAGCAAGCTGACAGACGCCGTGAAGGACGCAGGATCAGAGACTGGCCGCGCCGTCATCGGGCAGACCGTGGGACTTATACTCGGTGCTGCAGCGCGAGGATGGAGTGGGTCTTAGAGATCACTCCATCTGGTATCGAGCTCGCCCCATGCCGGGTCCCACATCTGGCTGCTCTCAATGTCGATGGCGATGGCGCGATACCCGTACTCATGCGCGTAATCGTCAGCGAGGGGCACGGCGATGCGCATGTCGTGAGGCCCGTCCCAGCCAGCGGCCAGCTCCTGCCATCGCGGCAGCACGATCTTGCCCCGCACCACACCGTCTTCGCCGGTTCGGACAATCAGGACGACGGACATCGGATCCGGATCGTCGACGGTGAGAAGGTAGATCGGCTTCGGCACCCTCGCCGCGGCATGACCAGTCGCTGCCGGGGGCTTGGGTTCTCGCAATCGAGCAACGAGATCGGCGAGATCATCCTCGGGATCAGACACCGCCTTCAGTTCCCCTTCTCACGCAGCTCGTCGGGATCGGCGGCAAGAAAATCTGCCAGCGCATGGAGGATGTAACCCGCACTCGCCCGCTCGATCGTCATGTCGACCCGCTTGCCCTCTATCGTGACCAAGGAGAGCACCGCCATATAGGGCTCCAAATTGAAAACCGTGATGCCTACGTCCTGCAGGGCCTCTGGCAGCTTGTCGCCAAACTCAAAAGGGGTCAGCTCGTCCATGGCGGTCTCCTAGAGCGGATTGATGATCGGCTTCTTAGTGTCGGTGCCTTCGTACCGGCTGTTGTTGACTTCGCGTCCGACCCGGAAGAATTCGAGCTGGCTGTCCAGATGGTTGTTGAGCAACAGCCGCTTGGCTTCTGTCCCCTGCGCTTCGCCCGACAGCCAGGCATCGTAGGCGCTCTCCTCCAGGATGACCGGCATCCGCCCGTGGATGTGCTCGATCTGCTCGACCGCCGGCGCCGTGATGATGGTGCAGCTGGTCACGCCCAGGTTGTCGTTGTGCGCCCAGAGGCCAGCAAAGCTGAAGCCCTTGGCCTCCGGCAACTGCAGCAGCCAGGGATCCTTTTTGCCATCGACCGGGCTGGTGGTCCACTCGAAGTAGCCATCGGCAGGGATCAGACAGCGGCGGGATTTGAAGGCGTCGCGGAACGCCGGCGCGCTGTCGATGGTCTCGATCCTAGCGTTAAACATTGCCGCCTTCGGCAGTTCTTTGGCCCACCACGGCACTAGCCACCACCGTCCGCGCAAGAGCTCGCGGTTTCCGGCCTTGTCGTTTGCGACGAAATCGACGTCCTCGGTCGGGGCTATGTTGAACTGCGGCTCCATGTTGGACTTGGGGCCTGTCGGAAAGAGCTCATCCGAGAGTGAGTAAAGAGCATGCAGCTCGGCCCAAGTGAACTCGTTAGTGAAGCGTCCGCACATCGGAGCCTATTCCCGGTATCGACCTGGCTCGCACCAATAGCGAACCGAGACCCCGTCCTGACCGCCGAAGAGATCGGCTGCGACCGCGCAATTTTCCGCGTTGTAGTCCCTGCCGTCGACGCTATCGAAAGTCCCCACGTGAATGCGCATGGTCGCGTCCATCACGCTGTTCCTGTAAAGCGTGAGCACCTCCCCGTCCGACTGGGCGAATACCGGACTCGAGGCAACCAGCACCGCGGCCGTCAAAATCGACCTAATCATCAATCATATCTCCAAGACCTCGCCGAAATAGAGCACGGCTTCTCTGGCCCGTCGACTGCCCCGGATGTAGGCTGGTCCCATGGCTTACAAAGCGTCAGTTGCCCTATTGCTCGAAGATGAGCCCTTGATTGCGATGGACCTCGAGTTGATGCTCGAGAACGCAGGTTTCGACGTGAAGACAGTCATGTCTTGCGAGGAAGCAATCGAGTGGCTCGGCATGATCCGGCCGGACATCGTCATCGTCGATATAGTGCTCCGTGACGGACGATCTGACGAAGTCGTGGAACGGCTCATTGAGGAAGAAATCCCGTTCATCGTCCACTCCGGAGACCACCCTAGCTTGCACGTTGGAACACCTTTCGCGCTTGGAACGTGGGTGGGTAAACCCGCCGTGCTGGACGAACTGGTTGACGCCGCGCGGGGATTGATCGCTAGGCTCTGATTAGACCCACGGCCGCCTTGATCATGTCGAGTGGCTTAGAGTGCAACGGAACCCCGTTAAAGCGGTCGGGGATCGCCTCTCGCGTCTCGCTGCTCGCGAACACGAAGGGGACGTCCTGCTCGAGCAATCGATCCGCAAGGTCATAGACCTTGTCGGGACCAAGGTTAACGATGCAGGCATCGGGATCCTCGTCACGAAGGGCGTTTAGCCCCTGCTCAAGCGTTTCCACAGGACCGATCACGATGCCGTTGTGGTTCTCGATCTGGTCGACAATATCGAGGGCTAAAAGATACTCGTCCTCGACGACGAGAATTCGCCGGCGACCCAGATCAACATTGCGCATGGTGTCAGTCCTTGAGCTTCTTCTCGACTGCCTTGCGGCTGTTGCCCGCGGACTTCACCGCATCCTTGACCTCAGCCCTCGAGGCTCCGGTCTTGCCAGCTTCGTATTTAACTTCATGGTCCTGGCCGCCGGCCACCCGGGCGCGGTCCTGCTTGGAATTCGGCATCTCATTGGTCTCCAAGGATTGCGGTGGCAGTCCTAACGCTCGACCGAGTCTCCGGGTTCAATAATCCTTGCGGGGACTCGGAACTGATTCGGCCAGGTGGTATTGTGAATCCCCGATGTGCTTGAGTTCCCTATGTCGGCCGTAGAGGCCGCACCCCGCAAAAAGCGGCCAGTCCGCAGGGACTCTGAATCTACCCCCCTCGTCCTCCCCACTTTCCGCAAACCCCAGCTTGCGACGCTCGCCCCCAAGGTACCATCGGGCGAGAGCTGGCTCTTTGAGATGAAGTTCGACGGCTATCGGATGCAGGCCGCCATCGCCGGCGACCAAGTCCGGCTTTACACCCGGAACGGTCATGACTGGACGCGACAGTTCGGTTATGTGGCCCCAGCGCTGTCGCAGCTGACCCAAGGAACTGCCCTGATCGACGGCGAGTTGTGTGCGATCGACGAGCATGGCCGGAGCAATTTCACGCTGCTTAAGAACAGCCTCGACGGACGGAAGCCCGTGGCCTTGTACGCTTTCGACCTACTCGAACAGGATGGCGAGGACATTGCCCGGCTCCCTCAGCTTGAGCGCAAGGAACGTCTGCAGGCCCTGCTGGCCAATCTGCCCGAAGACAGCCCGATCGTGTACTCCGAGCACGTCGTCGGCAATGGCCAGGCTGTATTCGACGCGATGAAACGCGGGGGCTTCGAAGGAGTGATCGCGAAGTCGCCGACGGCCCGCTACTTCGGTGGCGATCGGTCGACCGCGTGGCTCAAGGTCAAAGCCGTCTCCCGCCAGGAATTCGTCGTCATTGGATGGCGCCCGCCCGACTATGGCGTCGACAATGTACGCGGGCTGTTTCTCGCCACCTACGAAGACGGCGAGCTGGTGTTCCGCGGCGCCGTGGGCACCGGTTTCACTGACAGGATGCGCCGCGAGTCTTGGGAAGTCCTGCAGCTTATCAGGTCCGACGAGCCGTTGAAGGTGAAGGGCATGCCACGCGCCGAGTTGCGTGCCTGTCGCTGGGTGCAGCCGCGACTTCTCGCCGAGGTCGAGTTCACCGAGATCACCCCGGACGGCTTGATCCGACATCCCTCGTTCAAGGGACTTCGTGAGGACAAGCCGGCCGATGAGGTGCACCTGGAGGGGGCGTGATGGTCGACGAGAAGGAGCGGAGCGCGGAGGATATCGTCATCCAGGCGATCAAAGTCCTGCAGAGGGGACTGCCGCCTGGTGACCTGGACGACCGCGGGGTAGTCACGGAGTTGTGGGGCATTTTCGACGGCCCGGCAGCCCGCGAAATCTACCACCGCCTGGAGCCGTCGGACACCGAAGCTAGAGTTTCATCCGGGGTCGATACTCCCCAACCTCAATGACGAGACCCTTGTCAAAATCGCGATTCTCGCCGCCGTACCCGCGCGGATTGCAAATTACCCGGGTATCGCCGATTTCGTAGTCGAAGCTGTTGTGCGTATGGCCGTGCACCCACGCCGTGGGCCGGTATTGCTCGATAAGCCACTCGAGGTCCGATGAAAAGGCCGGCGTCAGCGGATCACCTTGGAAAACTTCGTGCACGGACTTGGGCGACGGCGAGTGGTGCGTCACGACGATAGTCTCGCCATGGAAGGGCTGTGAAAGCACGGATTCTATATACTCGACGGATCGCTGATGCAGCGCCCGGGCCTGCGATGGCAGGAAGGGCCTGCCGTTGTCGGAGCTGTCTCGGATCAGCCTATGGTCATTGAGGCCATCGCGGGCATGGCGCATGTAACCCGTCCGGACTTCGACATTGCCCTCAGGATTGTAGAGATCATAGTCCGTCCACAACGTCGCCCCGATGAAACGTATGCCATTTTCAGTCCAGGTCATATCGTCGAGGACATGGACGTCACCCTGCGCCGCAGCCCGGCCAGCGGCAATGCGCTCTCTCTGGACCGAGCTGCGGTAAAATTCATGATTCCCAAGCACGCTGATGACGGGCATATGCGGGGCGACATAGGTTTTGAGCCACTCGACGTGGTGCTCTCCCCCGCGATCAATGTCGCCGGCCGCAATGCAGATATCAGCATCAGGCGGCACAATCGAAATGCCGGCGACCTCGGTGTGAAGATCGCTTAAGACCCAGATCTTCATCGATGGCCGCTCCCATACCTGGGGGCCAAGTCTTCGACCTCGATGACAAAATCAGGGATGAAGCTTAAGCCCAGCCCACGCCCGTGTGCGTTCGAGACGACCCGGGTTTCGCCGACCTGATACTCTCGCGTGACGTGGGTATGACCATGTATCCACAGCTCGGGCTTTCGCTGCGCGATCAGATCGGTCATGTCCGCGTAATACCCGCTCGACAGCCGCATCACCGCGGGATTTTGCTGCATTTTTCCAGCAAGCCCGGCAAACGCAGGCGCATGATGGGTCACGACGATGTCGCCCTCAATGACGGTCTCCTCGAGCCACAGGCGGTCGCGAGTATGAGCAGCGCGCCATGCATCGCCACTGAAACCTGGAATGGCCAAGAGGTCGCCGCCCAGGTCATCGAGGTTTTGATGAAGCGGGGACCACATCGTACAGCCCACAATTCTGCGGCCTCCGACCTCGACGGTTTCTCGATCGAGCGTTGTGATGCCGGTCGCATCGTGCAGATGGCGAAGGCGGTCGGGGACGGCAGCGAGGCCCACGTTGTAGGCGTCGTGATTCCCGGGCACGTAGACAAACTTGGAGCGCTCATTGTCGGAGAATTCTGACAGGAGCCAGGGCGTCTGGTCATAGCCGCCGTCCGAAAGGTCACCGCTCATCACGATGAGGTCGCACTCTGGGTGATCGTAGAGCTCAAGATCCGTGACGACATCTATATGCAGATCGGAAAGCACCCAGATTTTCATGACATCAGGCCCAGCAAAATCCGCTCGATCGCGCCGTCCACACCTTCATTAGGGAAGGCGAACTCCGACGCCAATTTGTAGCGCGCTGAACTGTCCGAGGGGTCCAACCGGTGCTTGACCGCCGCCACGTATTCCCTGTGGGACCATTCGACCATCGCTGGAATCCGCTGCAGCTCGGCAGCGAGGTGCTCGGCTGCGCCGATCGCGCGCTCGCCGAAATCCCGCGTCACGTGTCCGACCGAGAGCCACGCCATCATCTTCTCATCGCAGCGCTCCAACCAGGCAAGAGGCTGCTCCCGCAAGTCGCGAGTCGGCAGTGCCTCAAGCACATCGACGTAGCCATCTGCGATTAGCGTTTCCTCGACATACACGTGCTCGCCCATCACGCGGCCTCCCTCTTTGCGAGCTGGCGCTGGTACTTGCCGATGATGCTGCGCGCGGCGTCGATGCCGATGTCACGGTCAGCAGTTTGGCGGCGTAGTCCCAAGAAGCGATCGGTCACTGCGAGAATCTTTCAACTGATGTCTTGCAAAAATGCTCGCCCGGTTTTTCGCAAGGTGCAAATAATAATTTGCATAAAATTGATCACAGGCACCAGTGTTTCAAAGTTTTAATGGTTTCGTTGACAATTCATGCCGGTCCATAAATCTGTCAATGTTCCGGAATTGCTGGGGTGGATTAATTTGCACTTTGCAAAATACAAATTAATCGGGAGCCTCGCGACCCCGATGCGTTCGTTTCTTGCCAGCACCGGCACTACCCTCCGCCACGGCCATCCAGGCCTTTGGAGAGACAACCATGAATAGGATAATCGCTGCGATAGGTGCCGCCCTTCGCGCAATCGGCAGGACGGTGTGGGTGACGTGCAAAGCCACGGGTCGGCTCGTCATGCGGGTGATCCCCGATTTCGGGGGTGGAGCCCCGGTTCAGCCGGTGTCCCCCGTCAACCGGTCAACCCACCGTCCCGCTGCTGCCGCTGTCACTGAGCTCTCCCGCCAGGTCGACAAACCAACGCCGGCAGTTGAGGCGCTCCGCACCCTCGCGCAGAAGATGGCGGGCGGCACGGACACCGTGCAAGACATGCTTCAGGTGCCCGCCGAGGTCGTTCAGTGGCTATCGAGCCTTGATCGCGTTCAGCTGTGCCGCCTTGTCTGCGCGAAGTCCGAAGATATATCGGCGTACATGAATAGACGCACCGACATCAGGGGCATGCCACCCTTCCTTGAACCCATCGAGCGTCCGGCGTCGAGACGGACAGCAGAACAACGCGAGTTGGCGTACGACCCCACACCAGCGCCGGCGATGTGAAACAAAAGGGCCCGGGATCATCTCCCGGGCCCTAAATCTTGCAGGTCGCGATTTCAGTGGCGCTTTAGCTGATCTTCGGCGAGCCGTCGTGCCATCCGCTCTACTGATAGCTCTTCCTGGGCGTCCTCAAGTTCGGCCTGGGTGTGAGCCAACAGCGAGCGCAGGCGGCGGATTTCCGCGTTCGCCTTGGTGATCTCGCGAGCATAATAATTACGGTCCTGATTACCCTGCATCATCAGGATGGCTTCGCCGTCCGTGAACATGTCGTTGACCCCTCACCACTCGATTTCTGTCTCTCGGGCACCATAACCCAGAGGCTTTGACGAAGACCCTGGCGGAAGGATTGCATTTGATGAATGGCCCCTTTTTTCGGCCGTTCCTTGGGGCGAACCACACTTAGAGGCACTGCCGCATCCAAGGCAGCTCGGGAAACGGCAACGGGCGTAGCAGGCCGATTGGCCCCGCCGACATACCTGCGTGGCTTCCTCGTTCTGGGTTGGCCAGCAACGATGTCGGCTTGGATCATCGCCTCGACTGCAGCCTCCACGTCAGGGACATGGATCGAAACTTCGATGTCCCTGATCCGCCCTGTTGACGGTGCCAGCCTCGGGGTCATCGTGACCTCATAATCTGTGAAGGTCGTGATCTCCTCACTCACTTGCGCAAGGACCCGGCCGACAACCTGGCTGGGCTTCATCGACACTGGGAGATCGAGGGCATCAACGATGTGCTGGAGCGGCACACGGATCTTCACACGACGTGCGGTGTCGACCACTTTCCAAGACCTGGGATAGTCGCCCACCGACCAAGCCAGTACCCGCATCATCATCGGAACGGTGTACCGGCTGTCACCCAGCTCGAGCAGCCTTCTCGGCAGATACACGACGTCCCCCGACCGATCAGTGAATAGATCCACGAGGTCCTGGTCGACCTCAACGGTGATCTCGCCTTCCGGGGTCTTGTGGCGCCGAGCCCACTCACCCTGCCCACCCATAGTCTCGAACGGTACACAGGGTGCCGGACGGCCGCAGATCCTGAGATGGCGCAGACGCTCCCAGCGCTGGTTCTCGCGCTCGATCGCGTCGGACCTCTTGATGAAGAGGGCATCCCTGGTCTTCTCGTCTGAGATCAGAATCTCCCCCGCCTCCCCGCGCTCAACGGCCTGGAGGAGCAGTGCCAGCGACCACGAGATATCGCGACCCGTGCAGGTTCCCTCAACGCGGAACTCCGCGGCAGCAGATGCAGGGATGGGGATCAATTCTGGGAGCATCGGGACCTCAGACAGCGATATCGAGATCAAAGATGGGTTGGATCCTCGCATACAACAAGTGTCTCACCATCAATTTCGGTAAACACATGCAGGATAACGAATAATTACCAATCCGGTGACACGTGCCGGTGCCCTATAGAATAAGATAGGAATCTGAGATTCCCAAAGGTGCTTCGCACACTAAGGATTCCATAGGGCGCTTCGCGCCAATAGGGATTCCAGAAGGGCGCTAGGCGCCTATGAGTCCACGATGCCGCAAGGCGGCCAGTTGGTGACCAGGCTGGACCGGAGGTCATGGGCGATCCCGCGACCCCGAGATGCGAATATGGATCGGCCGGCCTCCGGCCTGCTGGTGGCTCCCCAGTTGCCCGATAGGGCCTGTGATTCCCTTCAAGGGTTCGAGGTCGTGCAGGACGGATGTCCGATGCTCATCCCGATTTGGGTGTCGACCCTGGGGTCACGATCATCCCTTGGTCGATCTGGATGGGGTCTACAGACCCAAAACGGGATCGAATGTCCGTATCCACATCCAGGCACTTTTTCGGGTCTCCACGATGGCTCCAGATCGACGATCCAGATCATGTCGATGTTGATCATGCGGACCGTTAGGTCTGAGGTCGAGAAATTAGGCGGATGGGCGAGGATTGCGGGCCTGACGGCCCGAAACGGATGGGTGGGCCTGCGGCCAGTCTCTCTGTCGGCCCCGCTTCGCTATGGCCTCCGCTGATGCTCAGATTGGGCATTTGGGAGCTAGGCCCTCTGGGATTTCGGTCACGCAGCCCTCCATTTCCGATAGCTCGAACAGCGCGAAGCGCATCTCGAGGACCGGACAGCGCGGAGCCCATCACATCGTGATTGGCCCTTGTGGCTTGCGACACCGGACATCACACTGTGATCATGATCGAGAGCACCAACACCGCGACAACTACAGCAGCGCCCCGCACCCGGGCGTCAAAACGCCGAGCCGCGGCGGATGCGACAGCGCGCTGGCGTGAGGCACGGCGTGCAATCGGGATGCCCGAGACGATCCGGATCGATAGGGCGATATCCGAAGCGGTGGTTTTCTGCCAACGGCCACGTTTCGCGCTTCACGATGGATCGAGCGTTTTCCTGTCGCTCGAGCGCATCTACAACGTCGCGGTGCTGATCCTCGTAAGAGACGGAGCCGATCGCGCAATGGCGCAGAAGGCCGTCCGACAGCGCCTCAATCCCCGCGCTTCGCACAGGCGGCCGGGCCATGTCCCCTCGTACAACATGCATGAAGACGGTTTCCTGCCGGCGCGCAGGCGCAAAGACCTCGAATGGTCGGAAAATGACTTTCGGGCGATGAAAGCGGCCTCAGAGCCCCTCTAATCTCACAGTGTATGATGAGGTAACGGGGGTGCAGGACTAGATGATGGATCACGATGTATCACCGCAAATCGTCCGCCTGTATGCCGGACATCTACACAAGGGCTTGTGCCATGCGAGCACAGACCATACATTTGGCTGGCTAATCTAATATCGTGACCTCCTAGACCGCCTTCGGGCGGTCTTTTTTTTGCCCGGCGGATCGCGAGTTACTTGATTTCGGCGTCCGCGATACCCGACGCTCGTTGGCATGGCACGCAAGAGCTCCATCGCCGTCCGCATCAACCCGAGGCAGGTCCGGGCGTTCGAGCAACGGATGGCTGGTCTTGTGGACGATGCCACACGCCGCTCCAAAGCGAAGTGAACATGGAAGCGTTCAGCAGCTTGATTCTAGAACGGGATGTCCTTGTCCATCCCGTCCTCTTCACCCTTCTCCGCGAAATCGTCGAGGTCGCCGATTAAGGCCCTCTGTTTCTCCGTGACGAAACCGTCTATCGCGAAGTCGAGGTCGGCCGCCATGCTGACCATGAGCCCGGACAACTTGTTCAGGAACTGGATCGTAATGCTGTCCAGCATATTGCCGTCCAGGTCCCGGCCGTTACGGTGGACACAATGGTGGCGCCAAATGACTGACCCCATGATCGCGTCCCGTGCCTCCCTGTTGTCATCACCCTGGGGAAGGATGCGATGGTTCAGCGCCGCTTTGGTCAATCCGTCGACCAATTCGAAGTTGTGATACTGCATGCGCCGCAGGGACTCGATGACAATTTCCCGCACGATGTCCGGCTTTTCCGCGACCGTCTTTAATGTGACGTTCTCTTTCGCGAGCTTCGGATTCCACAAGACGATTGCGGTGGCGACGTCATCGTAGTCAAAGGCCAGCCGCTGGATCGCGTCGGCCAGAAACGCCTCGACGATCGAGAACAGTTGCATGAAAAGCATGCGGTTGATGCCTGCGCCGCCGTCGTTCCTATCCGCAAGCTTATGCACCAAGTCGGACCACTCATGGACCGCCAGGTCGAAGATAGTCCTTGGATGCGGCTCCGGCTCCATTTGTTCAAGCCACTCATCGTAGCCGTAATCCAGGTGCTCGAACTTGCCCTTTTGGGCAGGGTCGTCCGTTAGGAACACCTCCCATCCGGCCAGGCCGGCGCGAATGGTCATCGAGAACCCTTCGCCGCAGTCTGTGCACTCTAGATCCACGTCCTCGGTGCTTTCTGCGTCATGTGCCGTCTCGGCGGCAAGGTCAGCAGTCGGCACCTCGGTAAGCCATAGTTCACAAGGCGTGCCGCAGGTCGGGCAGTTAGCTACAATGTGGAATTCCTCTTTGACCATGTGGCCTATTTCACCTCGGCCGTTCCGATGTCCTCGAAGAACCGCTGGATTTTGGCATCTTGTATGGAGTCCTCCAGCCCCCGCGCCAGCTGCTCGAGCAGGATTCCGAGCTTGATCAGGTAGAGCTTTGTGATGTCGGTGTGCTTGTTGCCGTCCTTGTCATGGCCGTTGCGATGGACGCAGTCGTGGCGTTTATCGACCGACTTCATGAGCATCGCGCGACCTTCGTCGTCGGTTGGGAGGAACGGTCGGTCGAAGGCGATTCTACAAATGGCGTGCACAGAGCCTAAGTTGTGAAAGGACAGCCCCTGCAGGGTGGTCTTTACCATGTCCTTGACGATGGAGGGCTTTGCAAAGACGGTTTCAAGACTCACCGTTTTGTCTTTCAGCCCGTCGAGCTTCAGCATCCTTCCCATAATCACCGGATCTTCGAGTGCGGTGCTCGTGATAGTGTCGGATAGGTAGGCTTCGACAATGGAATAGAGGGTGCTGAAAAGCATCCGGTTGCGGCTGCTATCGCCCTCAGCTGTCGCCAGTTCGGTCACATTGGCGCGCCATTCTTCCAGCGCACCCAGAAATATTCCGTAGGATCCGGGTTCCGGCGGAGGATCCTCCCAGTCGTCGTCAGTGGTTATCTCCTGCCGGACGCTAACCCTTTCGCCCGGGTGATCGTTGAGGCGGCCCTTGATGCCACTCTTTGTGTCTCGCAACGAAACCAAAGACTTGTGTGGAGTGTCGCGGTTGAAGCAGGCGATCTCCTCCACAATCCCCTCGTCGTCAGTTGGAAATTGAGCGTAGGCGGCCGCCGGGTGACCGCACGTGGGGCATATGAAGCTGACTTCTATGTCGCGGAACTCCGGTTCCTGCTCCATTTCCATCATGAGGTCCTTCACCTTGCCCATGCCATCCTCCGAGATTCTGGTCAGTGATTACTTATCGACCGATACCACACTCCCTGAAAATCGGAGCCGCGCGTGGGCGCCAAGGATCAGCCCGAAGCACCCGCTCCGGTTGGCGGACCAGCCGACTGAAATGCAGTCGCTACAGGCCACAGTGGCCACGCTCACCGAGCCGTCGCCGCGCGGGCCGCCAAGCTTGATGCCGATGCCAAGCCGGAGCCCGACGAAGAGGTCATGCCGTAGCCGGCAAGGCGATTTTGGTGACAAGCGTCGTCATCCAGGTGCCGGTCGCCGATCTGGCGGAGCGCCCGAAAGCCGGCCACACCATTGCGGTGGGGAAGAAGAGATACCGCCTCGACCTCGAGCCAGCTGGGAATGCCGGTATGTGGGAATTTAATAACCTGACCTATGTCGGCCCGTCTAGCGAGTGAGATCCTCAATAGTGGCGTGCTCTACCATGTCGGCCGTTGGAACAATCTCTCGCGGAGTTTCATAGTCGAACCCGCCCGGGTCCACGTCCGCTCCGTCCTTCCAGACCGGAACGCATCGGAATTGGTCGGCCTCGATGCTCTTGAGCGTGGGATGGGGATTGTAGATGGTGCAATCCAGAAGAGCGATCTGAGCGAGGTATTTCTCGTCAATCCAATCGCCCATACTGTCGGTGGGGCGTGCGCCGTCCTTCAGTCTCAGCGGCAGATAGTAGAGCCATTGGCGCTCATACTGCAGGCTATCGCTTCGGTTCTCGAGTAGGGTGGCCGGATGGCAGGACGCATAATCGAACTCGGCGATTTGCAGGTTGTGAAGCACGACCTCACGCCCGTCATCGAGCCTGACGTCAAACCAAGTGGGTGAATCGCCCCTCATCCCCGCGACCGAGACCACAGTGCCGGTCGCACCCATCAAAATAGCATCCTGGTCTCGATCTTCCTCCCAGCTCTCTGGTCCGGCCTGCTTCTTCGGCATGACCTGAAAGCCCCGGTGTTCCGCCGCGAACCGGGGCACCGTTGGATAGTCACCCTCGTACTGCACAACCCACACATCGCGTCCAACCATGTCGATCGCCATGACAACTTCCGTTGGGCATGCGGCCAATGCCGCGGAGGTGCTCATAGCGAAGGCGGCGACGGAAATAATTCTACGCAAGGTGGCCTCTAATTTTCGATTGCTGACGGTCACTTAGTTGATCAGTCGCCGATGCAGCAAGCCTCATTTTGAGTGATTACTGATTGCGTAGCCCCGCACGCTCTCCATCGACTGGAGAGTTCATGTCTCCTGTACGCCCGCAGATTCGGACGGACATTGTCTCGCGCCTCTCGGCCGAGTTGCTGTCGTTGACCGGGCGCGTCCACCCCAGCGAATTTTCGGTTTCACCGGCGATGACGTCACCGACGGTCCATCGCAGTAGACGTCAAATCAACGGCCGGCCAGCCCACGTCCCGCGGTAGCAATGCCGATCACAGCAATGACGGCGCGGCAACGGATCTCGTGGGCGGCGTGGTCCTCGGCGAGGCTTAGCCGGCGAGGCGCATGCCCCTCCCCATCTCGGCTGCGATGGCAATAGCTTCGATCCCGGTGTAAGCTGAAACGTCGATGATGCCTCTCAGCAAGAGCATGATATGGATCGCGCCGATCTCGGCCTTGTCGGCGCGGTTGGACGAGAAGCGGTATTTCGCTTGCTGTTTGCCGTTCGGCGCCAGCGTTGCCGGCTTGTACTCGCCGATGCTCATCGCCACCTCGATAGCCTGCCGCCGGAAGGTTTCCTCCTGATCGCGGCGCTCACCAATCGTGCCCAATGCATCTTCCACGTTGTCGTGCGGACGTGGGCCATGCGGGTGTACGGCCGACACGTATTCACTGCCGCGCATCACACGACCGCCTGGCAAACCCAGGGCGTGAGCCCAAGCCACGAAGGTGCCCTCGGTAGCGTAGTCATCGAAATGCATAGGGATCCGCGAATCATGAATATTGCCCTCGCCGTCCTCCCACTGGATCCAGCGGAAATTGCGCAGGAAACTTTCACCTAGCTTTCCGATCTCCTTCTCGGCAGCAGCAACCGTGTATTGGTCGGGAGCCAGTTTGGCGATCATCTCTGCCGAGAGAACACCGTCTGCGCGACGCGCCACGTCCAGCAGATCGAAGCCGGATTCGAGGTCGCTATAGGAACGGATGTCGTCAAGCACTACGTCCCCGGGCATGGCCTCTCCGATGAGGTAAACCGCTGCCGGCGCCTCGCGGTACATACCGCGCACTCGCCCAATGCGCTGGCGGATAGCCTCTTCGCGAGCTTGCTGCTGCACCGCCCGGGCGAATGCCCCCTTGTGGGCTTGGTGCTGCGTGACAGCATATCGGCCATCGCGCATGCGGGTCTTGCGTCGGGCCCTGTGGGGGAGAATTGGCTTTCCCTCGGCAGTGAGACCAGTCCCGAAGCGATCGATGGGCAGCTCCGGCTCTTTCATGTCGTATGTCAATGCCGCAACCAGCCCATCGATCGTCGTGATCGGCAGCTCGGTGCGACCGAGCGAAATCAGTGCGACGTGGCCCTTCGCAAAATCGAGCCCGGCCACGGCTCCATCGTGGAGCCAGTCCGCGTTTGCCGGTGGGACCCAGGATGCACAAATGATTTGGCGGACAGGCTTCGTGGTGCAGATCGCGACCCGGCCGTTGCTGTGAGCTGCGCAAATAGCGGTGAGCATGCGGCGGATGGCCAGCAAGCCTTCTGCCGTCTTGAGCTCGTCCCCTCCTGCACGGCCGAGGAGCCGCGTCACTGCAAGTGAGCGATCCGGGAAAGCGATCGTCCTTAAGTTGGCGTCGTTATCGCATTCGTAGATTTTGATCTCGCGTCCCAGGAAGACTCGCTCCAAAATCATCCTGTCCGCCGACGCATCGAGTAGAAGTAGCGGCGCAACAGCCCAATTGGGTTGCGTGCGCCACGACAGGCGTACTTGGGGTTCGGCGTTCTCGTGATTGATGAACTGGATGCGGGTGTCAGGCTTGATCTTCCGACCCGCAAGCTCGTCCTTGACCAGCGCCTCAAGACGCTCGAGCACGATGCTCCACATACGATGCTCCGCCTTTACATGCTTCGATTTCGGCGCGCTCACGAGGTCCAGGAAATCCTGAGGGTGCATCCCGGGACGAACTGTCTGGCCGCTTTGAATCGCAGCGGAGCAGACCCGTTTGGCAATCTTTACGAGCTCAACGCCGTCTGAAGGAAGCATTTCACGGATGTGGAGGGCGACATCCTTCTCAGTCCGCAGCGCCTCGATTGCGAGATTCGCGACGATGCCCCGTTTCTCTACGGGCTCGCGGGGATTGGCGCCAGCTTCACGCTCGGCTTTTGTCGGCGTCGGATTTGGCCGAGTGCCTTTTAGAGCCGCGATGGGGAACGTGTTGGTATGGGCAAGCATGTCCCAGATCGCCTCATCGGCGATCACGCCGCGCGTGCCCT
The DNA here is from genome assembly GCA_966212275.1 of uncultured Devosia sp. Classification (GTDB taxonomy): domain Bacteria; phylum Pseudomonadota; class Alphaproteobacteria; order Rhizobiales; family Devosiaceae; genus Devosia. The sequence goes on along the minus strand of CBIHQV010000002.1, from coordinate 68,853 downwards.
TGAGTTCTTCGGGAATGGTGAGCGTGAGGAACGCCCTCGGCAGAAAGACCACATGCGCATCCGCGATCTCGGAGCGCTGTGCGATGGCGGGGCACGTCGAGTAGTACTCGCAGAAAGTATCCTCCCTCTCACCCACCTCATTCTTGATTGTGCTCTTGCACATGCCGCTGGAGCCGATATCGGCCTCCATTAGCAAGGCCATCTGTTCCGGGAAAGCGCAGCCGGCGGCGACTTTGCCGCGATAAACCAGCGAGCGGATGCCCCCAGCTTCTGCGATGCCGGTGAGCCTTGCCAGTTCCGCTTCAACGTCCTTTTCGTCGATCAATCCGCGTTGTGCGGCGGCGGCTTCGACCTCGGCATTCGTCATGTCGGGGTCCATCCCCATAGCCAGAAACCGCGACCTGACTTCATCAATGTTGCTGTATGTCGGCATTAGGAACAGGAGCGGTCCGCGTCGTTGCTCCAGCGGAAGGCCATCGTAGGCCTTTGTGTCGGGATCGTGGATGATCCGCTTCACGGCCAGCGCGGTTTTGCCAGCCCCGGTGGGCGCCTTAATCACGTGGACCACCCCGCTTTTCACGCCGTGCCGTACGTCGGCGAAGAACGCGTCGAGCCCGCTGCGGACGGTCTCAGATACAAGGCCGTGGATCGCCACTCGATCGGTCTTCAAAGACCATGCCTCGGTGCTCCCCTCGGGACCCGGCTGGAACCCGACCTTCAGCATTCCGCGGGCGCGAGGAAGCCAAGAAAAGGTGTCGTCATCTTGGCAGACCGACCTCTTGGACGTGCCGATCAACTTCGAGAGCTCGTCCGTTGGCAGGACCATGTTCTCGCGCACAATCGGGTCGAGAGCGCCGGCAGCAACCTGGGCAGCGAAGCGGGCGACCTTTTCCGAAACCTCGCCGCGGATGTAACTTTCACTCCATTTTCCCGTGGTCCGCATCGTGCGGATGGCCTCATCGAAAACGACCTTTTTCAGCTTTGCGATGCCGCGTGCGTCTACGCATGCGCTCGGGTTCGAACGGACGGTACGCATCGCCAATGCGAAAAGGAATTTTTCGCGGCCTGCCTCGACGTACCCCTCAGCATCTTCGACCCAAGATCGACCCGCCGAACGGACGCGTGGAAGGTCAATGCCCTCAGCGTCCACGTAGTCAAATGAGACATCGCCAACGCCGGCGTTGCGGTGGAAGGGCCGGACCTGCTCCACCGCGTCAAGAAACTGCTGCAGCTGGTCGGCGGTGATCAGCGGCGCCGCATCGGGTCCGACATGCCACGGCCGGGTGTCCTGCCACTTGAATGTCGCTCCGGTCTCATGGTGCCGCCCGAACACCGTCATCATCGCCCCGCGAGACTTCACCTCGAGCATGTGCTCAGAGCGCGTGTGTCCATCGGCCTCCATCAGATAATAGGCTGCGTTCCGCGGGAGAGCGCCGGCATCCATCCTATAGAATAGAGCCATCTTCGGCCGCTTTCCGATGCGGCGGAAAGGCGACAGGCCAAGGATTGTTTCCGCGACCTCTTGCAGCTGCAAGGATAGATCTTCGTCAGTGATGTCGAGGTCGAGGCAAACGATGTTGCCAGAGGCCGGACCGAGAAGAACAGCCGCATTGGCGGCCGGTGCCATGGTCGCCCAGCGATCAGTCAGAGCTTGGGCTGGCGCCTGTTCCTGGTATTGTTTCCACTTAATGCGCTCGCCGCTGATGATGCTCGGGAGGCGGCGCCCGTCGCGGTCCTGGGGCAGGACTGCCCACCCGAGCTGTCGCATGCGGGAAGCCACGATGCCGAAATACGCCTGACCCGGAACGCTGAGCCATTCAGTGCCGCGGCGGGACGTGACTGAGATGTCGATTGGAGACGGCGCAACACCGCCGCCGAGGGAGTCGGTCATGTCTAATCTCATCGTGAACGGCGGCCTCTAAGATGGGCTGCTCGTTACCGATGATGATGTCGGCCCACGCATGGTTCAAGCGCTAATTGCGACTGAGCCAAAATTCATTTCCAATTGAGGGCAGTACACTCCCAAACAAGCGCCCCATACTACTGTTCAGGAAGAGGCAAACTGAGAAAAACGAAGTGAACGGCGTTTCACTTCGGTTAGCTTACATTATCCAAACGAGCCTATACACTACGCGATAACCGACGCTTATCGCGTAGTGGTCTCACGTCAGCTTCGCGCCCATTCCGGCCGTTCAGGCTGCTCGCCTAACAGGTGCTCGCCTGACGATGTGATCGCCTACTAGGAAAACCAGCTCTTCATTGCAGTTCGTCCAGTGCGGACGACGGAGCCGGGGCAAAGCCGCAAACGGCTGCTGCGCATCATAGCGCGTCTGAAAGCAAGGCACCCCGGCCGATCCGACAAATGCTTGTGGCAGCTCGGCACATGCCGCTCCCGACTACGAAAAGAAACTTGACCCGCATAGGGACGAAACGCGGCGGAACGGAAGTTGGAGCTTGACCTCAATGCCCGATTAAAGAAGCCGCCGTTCCTATTAAACGGCCGCCGGGCCTCCGCTGGGGGTGTGAGCCGTACGTCCCTCGTGCGAGGCACTGCGGTTGTTGCCTTACCGGTTTAAACGGTCGAATGAATCTTCGTCATCCGGAGCCTCGGGAATCCAGGCGCGTGCGGACTGCGTGCCGAGGTGCAGGAGCGTGAGCTCCATCTCATATCGGGACGACGCTATGCAGGATTCCTCCACTGGCTCATCGAACCAGACACCCGCTGGTTGCTTCACCACGAAGGCGGGGTCCACATCGGCGCCCATGGTCGCCACCAGCGAGGCCGCCGGCAGTTCGAACACGGTGCCACGTGTGCGTATGAACCGGCCCGAACGGTATGCAGCGTCGCTGGCCTTGGCCCACCGCGCAAAACCTTCGTTCGAAACCACCAGGATGGAACGGCGGTTGGTGTATTCGAGCCAGCGCAGTATCGCCGCCGTCAGCGACACACCGTAGCGCCGGGCGCATTCGCCAAGCTCCTCGATGGTGGGCTTGTGGTCCGGCGGGATCAGGGCGCGGAAATCGTGCAGGGGCATCAATAGGAACGCGGCGAAGATGTCGGCTTCCTTTTCGATGCCTTCGACCTCGCGGCGCACGATAGCGTCCTCGCCGCACCAGAACCCCTTGGGCTGCAGTGCTCTATGCAGCAGATAGTGGCCCAATTCATGCGCCACCGTGAACCTGGCCCGCTCCTTGGTCTGCTTGTTGTCGTAGAGGATGCCCCAGACGTTCTTCTTGGTCTCGCCGGGGAGGAGCGCACCTTCGAAACCGTCGAGGTCGTCGGCCTCGACCCTTTTGATCGGTGCATCGGGAAACCGTTGGGCCGAATATTGCAGTGCCAGGGATTGGACATCGACCGGATAGCGGTCGGGCCCATTCCGGTGGGCGGCGTCCAACAGTTTCGTCAGTTGTATCGCCCAGCCCTCTGGCCCCATCAGTCGTCCTCGTCGAGCGCCTTCGCCAATCGTCGCAGCCTGGCTCGAGCTTCGGGACTCATCTGGCTGTACTTGCGGAAGAATGCCTTATCCTCGGCAGCTTGCAAGTTTCCGTCGTCGACGCCCATGAGATAGTCACCGGTCACGTCCAGCGCTGCTGCAATCTTGGCGATTTTTTCTGCCGAGGGTCGCGGTGGATCCTTGTTCTCAAGTTCCCAGATGTAGCTCTTGCTCGAGTCGGTGGCGGCTGCGAGCTGGTCGAGCGTCATGCCCTTCTTCTTTCGAAGCTCGCGGATTCTTTCGCCGAACGGTGCGGCCATGCGTGGTCAAACTCCTGCCCAAATGCACCGAAGCGCAAAAGTTCGGTGTAGACGCATTGTAGCACCCTTGACAGCAGCAGCAAGGAATTCCATTTGTTCGGAGTAGACGTACTTTATGGATCGCTAATTCACGATGTAAGGGCTTTCTCAACATGACCAGGCTTACCTTCTTCCCGCTCGGCAACGCCGACACCACTCTGATCCGACTGGCCGACAACAGCCTGGTCCTTCTCGACTACGCGGACATGCGCAATCCGCGCGACCAGTTCGACAACCGTTGCGACCTGCCGGTCGCCTTGCGCAAGGAAATGTCCGAAGCCGGCAAGACCGACTTCGCCGTGGTGTGCTTCACCCACCTGGACAACGACCATATTTGCGGTGCCAGCGATTTCTTCTGGCTACGGCACTCCACCGCCTACCAGGGCAATGGTCGTCCCAAAATTGACGAGATGTGGGTGCCGGCGGGCGCGATCACCGAAACCAGCCTGGTCGGGAACGCGGCCACCATCCGCAAGGAAGCCCGCCACCGCCTCATCGAGGGCAAAGGCATCAAGGTCTTCTCCCGCCCCGAACTGCTCAAAGATTTCCTCTCGTCGCACGGGCTGACGCTCGAAGATCGCAAGGATTGCATCGTCGATGCTGGCAAGCTCGTTCCCGGGTTCACCAAGGAAGGCCCTGCTAAGGCGGAGTTCTTCGTTCACTGCCCATTTGCCTGGCGCACGGACGAGCGCGGACTCGAGGATCGCAACAAGGATTCGGTGGTTCTGCAGGTCACCTTCCTTGAGGGCGGCGTCGAGACCAAGGCTTTGCTTGGTTCAGACGTGGAGTACGGAACGCTCTGCGAGATCGTCAAGACCAGCAAGAGGCATGGCAACGAGCACCGCCTCGAGTGGGATGTGCTGAAGCTCTTTCACCACTGCTCCTACAAGTCCATCGGTCCCGAGATCGGCGAGGATGAAACGGAATCCGTAGAAGAGACGCGCTGGCTCTTCGAGGAGCAGTCACGGGACGGATGCATAATGGTGTCGCCCAGCTGGCCGATCCCGCAGAAGGGAACCGCCGAGGACGACGACATCCAGCCTCCCCACCGGCAGGCAGCAAATCACCACAAGCGCGTCGTGGCCAATCGCGGTGGTGAGTTCAAGGTGACCATGGAGACGCCGGACAAGATCAAGCCGAAGCCGTTCCGCATAGACATCACCGCGTTTGGCGCTGCAGTCAGCTATATCAGCAGCAGCTCGACAGGGACGGCGACCTCCACACCGGTCCGGGGCGGCTGACATGCAGCCATGGATTGCCTCCTTTCCTGTGGTGGAATACTCCGAGCTCGAAAATCCTTTGGCATCCGGGTTTGTGGATCATGTGATCACCGGCGGTGACGGTATTTTCGAGTTGGTCGAGGCCCGCCGCGACCGCGGGATGGAGTTGATCCTGGCGCACGTACGAACCGAACGACCACAGCGCCCGGTCGCCGCTATCGATCGGGTCGAGCCCATCGCGATCCTGTTCGGTGATGGCAGGCACGGTCCCTGCGTTCTGGCACTTCGGGAGGACTTCCCCGATACGCCGCACCAGGCCCGCCTGCCCAAGGGCATGCCGTTCTGCATCTGCATCGACGATAGGCCATGGGCGGAAGCGAAGGCCGCCTATGGCCCGGCGGAGCTCGGTCATCGTATTCTGCAATGGTTCAGGAAGGCGGCCCGGGGCCAGTTGCACAACGCGGCTCAGCCTCTCGAGCCGTTCTTCTCGCTGCATTCGCCATATGAACTGATCATGCCCCGGGAGGTATGGGCCGGCGATGCCGCCAAGGTCGCGGAGCTCATCGGCATCGTCCAAGACCAGCAGCGCCCGATGATGGTGACATTGCTGCCCGCCGACCGGCGAGAGAGCAGAGATCCGGTGATTTCCGTGATCGCCTATGACCTGTCCGCCGAAACCATGTCCCGCATGCGCCAGGCTCCGGCGACGCTAGCCGATCTGGCGGAGGAAGCCCTGCGCCGCGGGGTGGACATCGTCGCGGACCTGAAGTCGCGGCTGAACAGCTGGTACGCCGACGACAAACGGCGCGCCGCCGTCCTCAATTCCCATCCATGCATCCTTCTACGCCTTCCGATGATCAATCCGGTCACCGGTCACCTGGAAGGTCTCGATACCGTTGGCTTCATGGTCGTGGGTACGGTCGGCGACATCGGTGTGGCGCTCGGCCAGTTCTATTGCGACCGCAGCAGCGACTTGAAGAGCATGGGATACCAGCTTCGTATTCCTGCCGGGGAACCGGATCTGGACGGCGTTCCCCTCGAGGGTTGCCTGGTGCACGGTGCTTTCGACACCCAGCTGGCGAGGGCCATTTCCGGTGTGGCGTCGCCCATCACGGGCAAGGCCCTGATGATCGGGGCTGGTGCCATCGGCTCCGCGGTCGCGGAAATCCTTTCCCGGGAAGGTGCTTTCGACGGCCTGACCGTGATGGACGATGACACCCTGCTGCCGCATAATCTGGCTCGGCACACCCTTACGTCAAAAGAAGTTTCCCGGGCGAAGGCCACCAGCGTGGGTCAGAGGCTGAAGTTCATCAGGCCCGACCTCGATGTGTCGGCGATCGACGAGAACTTCCTATCCGAACCCTCCTCGGAGGCAGAAGCGCTGCTCCGGGCTGCCGACGTTATAGTCGATGCCTCGGCCTCGGTGGCTGTTGGCCGCCAGCTCAGCGACCGTCCAGGAGACGCGCGTCGCGTGTCGATCTTCTTCAATCCCACCGGTACCGCCGTGGTGCTGCTGGCCGAGGATGAGGAGCGGCGCATCGATCTGCGCGCCCTTGAAGCGATCTACCATCGCGCCATCCAAACCAGCCCGGGCCTCCAGCACCACCTCGTCGATAGCGAAATGATCCGTTACACCGGCGCGTGCCGAATGCTGACCAGCCGCATACCCGCCTCGCGGGTACAGGTATTGTCCGGGCTGGTAGCGGGCGGCCTTGGACGAGCTCTGGGCAGCAGCGAAGCATGCGTCAAGATCTGGTCCCTGAGTGAGGAGGGCGAAGTTACCCTCGATGCGCCGGAAGTCGGTCTGACCATCGACCATGCCGGCGATTGGGCGATCCGGACGCCCGATACCCTGTCGGCTCAACTCGCTGCAAAGCGTGTCAAGCGCCTGCCGAACGAAACCGGCGGTGCCCTGCTGGGCATAGTCGATCCACATTCCAAACGCATTGAACTTGTCGCCGCCGTGCCCGCACCGATCGATAGCAAGGAAGCGCCGACCGAATTCGTTCGAGGCACCCTGGGATTGCGCGAAACCGTGGACGCAGCCATCGCCCGCTCCGCTGGCCAGATCAGATATGTCGGCGAATGGCATTCGCACCCGAAGGGCAGCTCCAGTCAGCCGAGCACCATCGACATCGAGCAACTTGCCTGGCTGAGTAACACCATGGCCGGTGATGGCATGCCCGGCGTGATGTTCATCGTCGGGGAGACCGACGCACGCCATCTGGTCGGGACGATTCGATGAGCGATGCGACATCTCAGGCCGTGGAACCGGGACAGCCACTCCGCCTCGGGCTGGCGCTGTCAGGCGGGGGGACCAGGGCAGCAGTCTTTCATCTGGGACTTCTGCTCCGGCTTGCCGAGCAGGATCAACTCGAGAGCGTTTCGGCAATATCGACGGTATCGGGCGGCAGCCTGGTGATCGCAGCAGTGTTCGGCAACAACGGCAATAAATGGCCCACATCGACGGCGTTCAGGGAAAAGGTGTATCCGGCCATCAGAAGGCTTCTGACCGAGAGGGATCTCTTCAGCATCCCAGCCTTGTTGAGCCCTGGCAGCCTGCTCAAGCACAATTTCAGGCTGGTGAACCGGCGTGCTCACGTATTGGCCGATCGGTTGGGCACAGAATGGGGCGTCACCGGCAAACTTGCGGATCTGCCCACTAGTCCGAAATGGTGGATCAACGCGGCCTCTATCCATTCCGGCAAGAACTGGCGTTTCAGCAACGGCGAGATGGGTGACTGGAAATTCGGTCGGCACTACTCGCCAAACGTCAAGATCGCCGAAGCCGCAGCAGCCTCGGCAGCTGTGCCATATGCCATCGGTGCGTTACGTCTCGAAATCCCGCAGGGTGGTTGGTACCGAACTGATCCGGCAACTAGAAAACCACAGCAAGCGATCGATCCAGGCGTTAGGTTTCTGAGCATCTGGGACGGCGGAGCTTATGATAATCTCGGTCTGGAAGCCCTTGTGAAGCCGGGCCAGCCCTCGGCAGATTTCGATTTCCTCATCTGCAGCGATGCGTCCGGTGTACTCGGTCCACCCTCAGGGGGTGTAATCTCCAATCTTTTCAAGGGCAATCTGGCCACTCCTCGCCTGTTCGATCTCATGGGGGATCAAGTTCGGAGTCTTCGGTCGAGGATGCTGATGCGGGAGTTCGAGCACGGACAGATTCGGGGCGTGATCGTCCGCATGGGCAAGTCAATCCGGGACATCGACATGCAGACAGGTGTTACCCGACCGGAGCGGGAGCATTCAGCGTACCTCAGCGATGAGTTGACCAAGGCGGCGGTGGCACACCCGACCGCGCTAAACCGATTGTCGATCGAGGAGTTCGACCTTTTCGCGCGTCATGGATTTGAATGTTCCGATGCCACGCTTGCCGCACATTCCGGGCCTGAATTTGACAACCGTCGGACGTGGCCGTCGTCGTTACGCTAAGGACCTCGCTTTCGCCCTCACCGCTTCAAAAGATGGCGTACGGCTTTCGATAATTCACATGCGCTGGCGCTATCGGCAACCACGTGGCAAAATTAGGCAGTCCGCTATCGGGCCCTACCCTGCCCTTCCGTTATGCGCCCCATTTCAGACATTCGGCCGGCCTTCCCGAAGTTCCGAGACCTGTCGGTCCGCTTTGCCACGGACCGGCGTCCGCAGTGGGTGCTGACGTTCTGCTTTTGGGTTGTTAGTAGCGCCGGTGAACCGGAAGCAGTCTAGCAGCCTGGCCTCCCTCGCCCTGCGCATCGCCTCTCGCAGTCGCTTTGCAAGAATGATCGGCATGCGGCCATGAAATATGGTGAGCTGCTCCCTCTTGGACGGTTCGGAACGCACCGCCGGTGTCGACCGTTTCGATGCTGGCGTCGAACATGGCGGTCTACCGCAGTTCGGGGCCAAATACTGCACCTGCACCGGCGCCCAGAGCAACTACGGTCACCGCACCTGGTGGGTCACGAAGGGCGTCCCGGTGACAGCCTCAGTGCCAGCAACAAGTTCCTTCGCTTCGTTTTCGCGAGGCGTCCTAACGTCGAGGATCAAAGAATTGGTTTCGGACATGCGTTTTAGCGCCCCTGCAGTGATCTTCGCGGGCGGTGGAGAAACCGGAGCACTGCTGCGCAAAAAGGATTGGACGACGTCACCGCTTGGCCAACCGCAAGACTGGTCGGCATCGCTCCGGTCCATGGTCAATCTGGTCCTGAATTCCCGGTTCCCGATGTTTCTTGCGTGGGGCGAGGAACTCGGTTTCATTTACAACGACGCCTATGCGGAAATCCTGGGCACCAAACATCCTGCAGCGCTCGGAAGCCGGTTCCATGATGTCTGGCAAGAGATATGGCCCGATATTGAGCCGCTCATTAACGAGGCGATGTCAGGGAAGGCGACATACCACGAGAACTTGCCCCTTTCAGTGTTGCGGAATGGGTTTCTGGAGCAGACCTGGTTCACCTTCAGCTATTCGCCGGTGCATGACAGCGACGGACGGATCGCAGGCACGTTTTGCGCCTGTACAGAAACCACGCAGCACGTTTGGGCAGCCCGGCGCCAGGAAGCGCTTCTTGCGCTGGACGAGCGGCTCCTAGGAATCCTAGAACCGACCGATCTTGCCTTTGCCGCGGCTGAACTTCTTGGTCAGGCGCTTGGCGCGTCCCGCGTAGGCTATGGCGTGTTCGACGCGGCCGCCGGAACTGTTACGATTGACCGGGACTGGTGCGTGGACGGGCTCGCAAGCGTCGCCGGTGTGCATCAATTCGACGACTATGGAGACTATGTCGGAACCCTTCGCCGAGGCGAGCCGGTCATAAACAATGACGTCTCAATCGACCCCCGGACAGCGAAGAACGTCGATGCAATGCGGGGCATTAACGTCGGCGCTTTTCTGGACATGCCCATCGTCGAAAATGGAAGGACCGTTTCTCAGATCTTTGTGCACTCGGCGACGCCACGAGACTGGCTGCCGGACGAGATCGGCTTTGTTCGTGATTTCGCCCAACGCACCCGGGTCGCTATCGCGCGACGCATGGCGGAACGTGGTCTCAGGGAAAGCCAGGCTCGGTTGACTGCCATATTTAACGAGGCTCCGGTTGGGCTATCCGAAATCGGTCTCGACGGCTCGTTCCTGTCCGTGAACTCGGGCTTGGCCTCGATGCTCGATCGGTCACGGGACGACGTCCTCCGGGGCAGCATGTCGGATGTCACCCACCCTGATGACGTGCCGCAAAGCCTTGACCACTTCCGCAGGACGGTCGAAACCGGCGACCCCACGTCGTTTGACAAGCGCTATGTGCGCCCGGATGGGACCGTCGTGTGGGCCAACAGTAGCCTGACAAGGCTCGAAGACGAATGGGGCACGCCGCGGGCTATCTTGGCCGTAACGATTGATCTGACCGAACGGCGGCAACAAGAAACAGCGTTGCGCGATGAGACCCTTGCACTTGAGACCCTCAACAGCACGGGTGCCGCGCTCGCTGCAGAGCTCGATCTGTCACGCCTTTTGCAGACCCTAACCGATGCTGCTGTCGAAATCACCGGGGCTCGGTTTGGGGCGTATTTCCATAACATGATGGATGAGACGGGGGAGCGGCTCCACCTCTACACTCTGTCGGGCGCCGATCGGGCTGCATTTGATAGCATGGGGCGCCCACGTGCGACGGCAATATTCGGGCCGACGTTCCGCAACGAAACCATTATCCGGTCGGGCGATGTAACGCTCGATCCTCGCTACGGCAAGAATACGCCTCATCGCGGCATGCCCGAAGGACACTTGCCGGTCAGAAGCTATCTCGCGGTGCCGGTGGTGTCGCGCTCCGAAGAGGTGCTCGGTGGTCTGATCTTCGGTCATCCCGAGCCCGACAAGTTCACGGAACGTCATGAACGGCTGATCACCGGAATATCCGCCCAAGCAGCAGTCGCCATCGACAATGCACGCCTGTTTCAGGATGTGCAGGGAGCAAAGGGCGACCTTGAACGCCGCGTCGAGGAGCGCACCGCCGAGCGCAACCGTGTGTGGGCCATGAGCCGAGACCTGTTCGCCGTCATGGGGTTTGATGGCTACCTCAAGGAAATCAATCCGGCTTGGGAAACAACCCTTGGCTATGACAGTGACACCCTTCTGTCGATGCCATTCCCAGAACAGGTACATCCAGACGATCACCAGGCAGTGGAAGCTGTGGTGCAACGGCTTCAACGCGGAGAGGTGGTCACGCGTTTTGAAGATCGCATCCGGCATGCGGATGGCTCGTGGCGCTGGATTGCTTGGGCGCTCGTGCCTGAAGGAGATGTATTCTACGCGACCGGTCGAGACATCACTGGCGAGAAGGAGGCGGCAGCCGAACTGGAGCAGATCCAGGAGGCCCTCCGTCAATCCCAGAAGATGGAAGCGGTGGGTCAGCTGACCGGCGGGTTAGCGCACGACTTTAACAACATCCTGGCGGGTATCAGCGGCAGTCTTGAAATGATGTCCACCAGGATGGCGCAGGGCCGGATCGGCGATCTCGATCGATACATCACCGGCGCGTCCAGTGCGGCTAGGAGAGCAGCAGGTTTGACCCAGCGGCTTCTCGCCTTCTCACGACGCCAAACCTTGGATCCCAAGCCGACCAACCTCCTGCCGCTTGTAAATGGCATGCTGGACCTGATCAATCGCAGCATGGGTCCGGGCATCGAGGTGGAGACGGCAGGCGCGACTGGCCTGTGGACGACCTTCGTCGATGCCGGACAGCTTGAGAATGCGCTGCTGAACCTATGCATCAACGCACGCGATGCAATGCCGGATGGCGGCAAGTTGACCATAGAGACAGCAAACCGTTGGATGGACGAACGCAGCGCGCGTCTGCACGGCTTGGCGCCCGGCCAGTATGTTTCGCTATGCGTCAGCGACACGGGCACCGGGATGTCACGGGAAGTTATTGACCGCGCGTTCGATCCGTTCTTCACCACCAAGCCCATCGGACAGGGAACCGGTTTGGGCCTGTCGATGGTCTATGGCTTTGCCGGCCAATCTGGCGGCACGGTTCGCATCTATTCCGAAATCGGCAAAGGTACCATGGTGTGCATCTACCTGCCTCGATACCTGGGTGATGCACAGACCGAGGAAGAACCCCTGGCAGTTGAGGAGGCGCCGCGCGCCAGCGGGACGGAGACTGTGCTGTTGGTGGATGACGAGCCGTTGATCCGGATGATTGCCGCCGAGGCGCTAGACGAACTGGGCTACACAGTTATCGAAGCGGGAGAAGGGGCTTCCGCCTTGAAGGTCCTGAACTCGGAACGGACCATCGACTTGCTTATCACCGACGTTGGTCTACCCGGCGGGTTGAACGGGCGCCAGGTAGCCGATGCAGCACGTATAGCCCGGCCCGATCTCAAGGTGCTGTTCATAACCGGCTATGCAGAGAATGCTGTTTTGAACCATGGGCATTTAGACCAAGGCATGCACGTACTTACTAAGCCTTTCCAGATGGACGTGTTCGCGCGCAAGGTGAAGGCACTGATAGCTGACAATGAAGGGTAGCCGGGCCACCCGACCGGGCTGACGTCGCCGAATTCACCGTCGTAATTTAGGGGCTGCCCGCCTGTCCGCGTATGTCGCTGGCCCATCACAATTTGAGAACATCAGCTAGCGCTAAGTGCCCGGTAAGTTTGTGGGTGCTGTACCCTGCCCGGCCGCTACGCGCCCCATTTCAGCCATCCAGGCCCCCTCGGCGACTTCCTAAAAGCTGCCGTCCACTCAAGGGGTGGCAGGCGGCCGAAATGGGGTGGGTAGCCGACCGTCTGCTTCTGAGTGCGAGTGCCGAAAAAGCTGACATTATTGGCTTCCACGATAAGTCGCCCGGCACGTCTAACTTCGCTTTGCCGGCCGCCAGGCCAGCCTCCAGCGCCATGATCGAAGCCTGGGAAAAGCCCGATCAGGACGACGCGGTCGAGCGCGTCGGCGAAACCATGCTGTTGGATCAGCCCGTCGATGACGGCATGGTCTTCAGCTAAGCCGATGACTCGATACATCTCTCCACGTATGGCGCCGATCAGTCTCAAGCCGGTCGGCGCCTACCGTTGTCGCCGGCATTAGGGAACTGGGACACCGCTCCGTGCGAGGGCTTCAGCAATGGCGTCGATTGCCGCCACGACCCGTTTTGGCAGCAATCGCCGCGAAGGGTAGATGGCATGGATTGGCATCGACTCCGTGCCGAATTCCTTCAGCAGTTGAACTAGGCTGCCGTCCTGCAGGTCGGATCTCACCAAGTCGACTGGCAAATAGGCGATCCCACCTCCCTGTTTGGCAATGGATCGCTGGGCCTCGTCGCTGTCCAACTGCAACGAGCCCGAAATCCCGGCGGCGATGTCACCGCCGGCAGCATCAACAAAATGCCACACATCCGGCGGGTTGAAATTGCTGTTCACGATGCAGCCGCCCTTTGCCAAATCCATCGGGCTCGACGGCTGGCCGTGGACAGCTAGCCAGGATGGCGCAGCACAGCAGATCAGGCGGTATGTACCGATGCGCCTGCTTACCAGAGTGGACGAGGGGAGTTCGCCGATCCGGATGGCCAGGTCGTAACCCTCGGCCACAAGATCGACCCGCCGGTTCGAAAGCGACATTTCCACTGACAGGCCCGGGTGCGCTAGAGCGAATTCAGCGAGCACCGGACCCAAGGTAGTGACGCCCAAGGTGGTTGGCGCCGAGATGCGCAGGGCTCCCTTTAGCAGGGCGGTGGGGCTGGACAGCTCGTCCAGCACCGCCAACTCTTCGAGGATGCGGATCGACTGCTCCAGAAACTGCGCCCCGAACATCGTCAGCTTCTGCGCTCTAGTCGTCCGCTCCAGCAAACGAGCGCCATAGCGTGTCTCCAGATTCTGGATGCGTCTTGCGACCATGGTGGACGAGACGCCGACCTGCTGCGCCGCTGCGGCGAAGGAGCCAAGCCGGGCGGTGGCCACAAATGTTTCCAGTTCCGCAAAATCCGGCATTCCCAACCCCAGTGCATTTCTGAAGCAACTTATAGCCCAATACCCAACCAAAAGGCAGGGAGCTAATTTTGGGGCTTTAATAGAGGTGACTCGATGCACAAGGGACTTATGCTGGCCGCGGCAATGATGACCGCGCTGACGACGGCAGCGAACGCGCAGGTGGTGGTCGCCTCGAAGATGGACACTGAGGGCGGCCTGCTGGGCAACATCATCAGCCAGGTGCTCCAGTCCCACGACATCGCCGTGACCGAGCAGATCCAACTGGGCACGACCGTGGTCATGCGCGGTGCGCTGCAGAACGGTCAGATCGACATCTATCCCGAGTACACCGGCAATGCGGCCTTCTTCTTCGACAAGGCGTCGGATCCACTCTGGAACGATGCCAGGCTTGCCTATGAGGAAGCCAAGAAGCTCGACTACGATGCCAACAAGATCGTCTGGCTCCAGCCGGCACCCGCCAACAACACCTGGGCGGTCGCCATCCGGAACGACGTGGCCGAAGCCAACCACATCGTCACCTTCTCCGATTTCGGCAAGTGGGTCGCCGGTGGCGGCGAGGTCATGCTCATCGCATCGCCTGACTTCGTGAACTCGCCCGGCGCATTGCCGAAGTTCCAAGAGGTCTATGGCTTCTCGCTGACCGCCGATCAACTGGTCATCATCAACGCGGGCGATACCGCGGTGACCATCCAGGCTGCGGCCCAGCAGACCAGCGGCGTCAACGCCGCCATGGTCTATGGCACCGATGGCGGCATCACCGCGTCGGGGTTGGTCGTGCTGGAAGACGACAAGGGCGTGCAGCCGGTCTACGAACCTGCGCCGCTCATCCGCGAAGCCGTGCTGCAGGAGTACCCGGAAATCGACGATTGGCTGGCCCCGGTATTCGCCAAGCTGGATCTGCCGACGCTGCAGGCGCTCAATGGGCGCATCCAGGTCGGCGGCGAGGCCTCCCAGTCCGTAGCCATCGACTGGCTGCGCAGCAATGGGTTTATCTCTTGAACCGCCTGATCTCGGCGCTGCACTCCAAGCATATCGTGAGCGGGCTCATCTGCTCGCTTGCGGCAACTATGGCGCCCTCGCTGGTCCTGGCGTGCCTGAACACGAAGTAGGTATGCCCATGTCGACCATGCAAGCCGCGGTCATGCGTGGCCCAGGAGGGCCCGAAGTCCTCAACATCGAAACCAAGCCGGTCCCGGTTCCCGGGGCCGGCGAGGTCTTGATCAAGGTCAAGGCCTTCGGTCTCAATCGATCCGAGCTGTTCACCCGGCAGGGTCATTCGCCAGGGGTGCAGTTTCCGCGTGTTCTGGGCATCGAAGCTGTGGGGGTAGTCGAGCATGCGCCCGGCGGCGAGTTTGCTGATGGTGATACCGTGGCCACGGTGATGGGCGGCATGGGCCGCCAGTTCGACGGCGGCTATGCCGAATTCACCTGTGTGCCGGCCAACCAGGTTCGGCGGTTTTCGTCCGATCTGCCTTGGGAGGTTCTCGGCGCCGTACCCGAGATGTTCCAGACAGCCTGGGGTTCAGTGTTCCGGGCGCTCGACCTGCAGCCGGGTGAGCGATTGCTGATCCGCGGCGGCTCGACGTCGGTCGGACTTGCCGCTGCGGGTCTGGCCCGCAATCATGGCGCCCATGTCTTGAGCACGACGCGGCAGCCCAACCGTGCTGCTCTGCTGATCGAGCACGGGGCCAACGAAGCCATCGTCGATGATGGTCACCTGAACGGCAGGATCGGACAGATCGACAAGGTCCTTGAACTCGTCGGCACCACCACGCTGGCTGACTCGCTGGCCTGCGCTCGCCCGAGCGGGGTCGTATGCATGGCCGGGATGGTCGGCGACCGCTGGTCGTTCGACACTTTTGCCCCGATGGATGTGATACCCAATTATGTCCGTCTGACCACCTATTCAGGCGGTGTACCCGAGTTCATGGCCATGCCGCTCGACAGCATTCTGTCGGACATTGCCGCAGGGACGTTGAAGGTGCCGACAGGCCCCACCGCCCAGCTCAGCGACATCGTCGTGGCGCATCGGTGGATGGAACAGAACCAGGCGGCAGGCAAGATTGTGGTCTTGACGCCCTAGGCGATGAATGCGGAGCGAACTTTATGAACTTCAGTCTGAACGGGGTGATGTTGCGGGAGACGACTTTTAAGGGGCGGGATGCTTTCGAGGTTACCATGCCGAGTTCCGCCTCCCAAAATCCTGAAACGGAAGCACTAGTCGACCGCGACCACATGGCGTGGCTTCCCGCCGACTTTCGCGACGGCTCGATCGAGGTGGACGTTGCGAGCGTGATCTCACCGGACGCACCGGTATATGCCCGGGGCTTCATTGGGCTGGCTTTTCGCATTGGCAGCGACGGAAGCTTTGAGAACATATACCTCAGGCCTACCAACAGCCAAGCGGACGATCAGGTTCGTCGGAACCGAACCATTCAGTACGCCGCCTATCCCAACTACACGTTTCCGCGCCTTCGCCTCGAAGAACCCGGGAAATACGAGACCTATGTAGACGTCCGAACAGACGAATGGATCCGCATGAGGTTCGAGATATCCGGAACCCGTGCAGACCTTTTCATCAACGATTCGGAGCGGCCGGTGCTTATAGTTACCGACCTGAAGCTTGGTGGTGAAAGGTCGGGCGGGATTGGCCTGTGGATCGAAGCCGGTACCATCGGATATTTTGCGGGACTAAGAATTCAATCACGATAATGGCCCGAGTCCACCTTGAGGCATAGGTATCGCCTGGAGAAGCTAAGTTTGCGTGGTTCCAATTGGTCGCTGAGGGCTATTTGAGGTCCATTCCAGCGAAGGTAGTGGGAGAGGGTTGAGCCTCCGCCGGAATGGGTCGGTTGCCCTAAGCGGCGGCGCGCTGCTCGCGGGCGAAGACGTCCTTTACCTTGCGGGCTATAGCGCTCCCCAAATCCATGTTGTTTTCGGCTGTAAAGTGAATGCCGTCGCACCCGTCGGTGGTGATGACCTGACCGGCGTCAAGAAAATCCACCTTCAAGAAGTCGGCCATGGCAGCATACTGCTTGCCGAGTTCCGCAGATTTGGCATGGGCGCCGCCGAACATGCCTTCGAAGTAGGGGTGGGGCATTGGTGTGAGCGGGGGCGGCGCGACCACGAGGCATTTCGGCGCCGGGTAAGGCGTCCCTACGCCACCAGCACTGGTAAGGACCTGGCCGACAAGTTTTGCCATCCCGTAGGCGATGTCATAGGGCGTTCGGTTGAAGAATGGCTTGGTATCATTTGTTCCCAGCAGGAGGATCACCAGATCTAGAGGCAGATGGCTCGCCAGCGCGGCTGGAAGATACTGGCTGCCGTTGAGGCGGGGGTCATTGGGATCGTCGGCCGACGTGGTGCGGGCGCTTAGACCTTCCTCGATCACCTGGTAGCCGTCGCCCAATTCTGCGGCCATCACGCCGGTCCAACGCTGCTGGAACGGATAACGCAGCGTGGGGGAGCCTTCTGCAACCGGGATCCAACCCCAGGTCAGCGAGTCTCCGAAGCACAGGATGGATTTCGTCTCGGACATTGATGCTTCCTCGTATTCTTCAGTTGGTTCGTTTGGCGTTCAGGCCGTAAAAAATCGCTGCAAGCATGATGATCAGCCCTTGGGCGATGAGCCGCCCAGGGTCGCCGACGCCAAGTGTTGTCATGACGACAAAGAGGAGGGCGAAGGAGAGTACGCCAAAAAAGGGGCCCCAGACGCCACCCTCGCCACGGCCGAACACGACACCTCCCAAAATGGTGGCGGCAACAGCCAGAATGGGCAGATCCAGCCCCACGCGCACGCTTCCGACGGCGATCGAAGCCGTCTGGACCAGGGCGGCGACACCGGCGATAAAGCCGGCTAGCGTGTGGGCGAGCATCACGGTCCGTTCGACGGGGACCCCCGAAAAATGTGCCGCCTCGGGGCTTTCGCCGACCGATGTCACATATCGGCCAAACACAGTGAAGGACATGA
Organism: uncultured Devosia sp.; assembly: GCA_966212275.1. GTDB lineage: Bacteria > Pseudomonadota > Alphaproteobacteria > Rhizobiales > Devosiaceae > Devosia. The sequence goes on along the minus strand of CBIHQV010000002.1, from coordinate 50,912 downwards.
AGGCGGCGATGAGAGCGGTGAGCGCAACCCAGAACAGCACCGGCGCCGGCAACGGACCGAAGTTCGTGTTGAAGACCTGGTTGAGATACTCCGGCACGTCCCCGGGCGGCTTGCCACTCGACAGATACTGCACGAGTCCCACAAGCACGATGCTGACGGCAAGGGTCACGATCACGGCAGACACGCGGCGTTTCGCTATCATGAAGCCGTTGAAGAGTCCCACCAAGGTGCCCGTCGCTAAAGCCAGAACCACATAAAATGCCGGATGGGCGTCGGGGAAAGTACCCGAGGAAATGAAGTAATTGATCAGCAGGATCACGCCACCGGACGACAGATCTATGCTCTTGACGCGCATGACGAGCATCTGGCCGAGGACCACCACGCCGAGCGGTGTAACCTGTCGGATGAACACCCCCATCACGTTCAAGTTGAACATGTTCGGCCGGGTCAACCAGAGTACGGCAAGCAGCACGACGAACACGAAGTAGGCCGGCGGGATACTCGCTAGCCGTCCCCACCGCGGCTTCCGGGACGGGCTCTTGATGGCGTTCGTTCTTGTTTCCACGATGCTCATAGCCCCATTCGCTTCCGGGTCTGTGTCCCGACAACCAGCAGGAGAATCGTGCCCTTGAGTGCCGTCTGGATGAAGGGCGACACGTTGAGCAGGTTCATGCCATTGGCCAGCAGCGCCAGCGCCAGTGCGCCAATCACGGTTCCCTGCAGGCTGCCTACGCCGCCAGATAATTGCGTGCCGCCGATCGCCACGGCCGTGATGGCATCGAGCTCGAACAGCAGTCCCACATTGGGATCGCCCGATACAATCCGGCCAGCGAGGAAGATGCCGGCGATAGCGGCGAAGCACGACGATGCAACATACGCGAGGACGATGTTGCGCTTGACCGCCAGCCCAAAGTTGCGCGCCGCGTCCTCGCTCCCCGCGGCATTGCCGCCGCCAATGGCGAACAGGTGGAGCCCGAACCGCGTCCCGTAGAGCAGCTTCCAGGCGATGAAAGTGACCGCCACGCCCCACAAGATCGGCATAGGGAGCCCGAGTATGTTTCCAGATACCGACTGAATGACGATCTCGGGAACCGTACCGCCCGAGGTAGGCCGCAAGATGCGCGTTATGCCGAGCAGAATGTATTGCATGGCCAGGGTCGCAATAATCGGGTGGACATTGAACCGGGTCACGACCAGGCCATTTGTAGCGCCGACAAGCGCGGCGAGCCCGATGACTCCAGGCAGGGTTACAAATCCGGGGGCATCCAGTGCGAGGATAGCCGTAGTAAAGCTGATGACCGATCCTACTGACAGGTCCAGGCCACCGACCAAGACGACGAAGAGCTGGCCGATTGCCGTTATTGCCAGCGGCATGGCCTGCGCGACAAGGTTGAACAGATTTTCGGGTCGGAGGAACTGGGAAGTCCCCAAGGACAGGACAGTGGCGATGCCAAGGATCAATATGAGGGGAAGGATCCAAAGACCCTGCCGCCCCTGGGCGCCGCTCCAAAGCCGGGTGGCGATCTGTCGCATGAAACTCTCCTACGCCGCCGAGGCGGACAGCGCCGCATCGAGGATGTCGTGTTCGGTGGCACCCTCAGCGCGCATTTCGGCGACTATGGTGAAGTCGTGGATCACATACAGTCTGTCGCACAAACCGATGAGCTCGAGGGTCTCGCGCGACAGCACCAGCACAGCGCCGCCCTTGGCGGTAAACTTGCGAAGCAGGCCATAGATCTCGGACTTTGCGCCGACATCGACGCCGCGCGTGGGCTCCTCGATGAGCAGAATGTCGGTATCGGCCGCCAGATAGCGCCCGAGCAGAACCTTCTGCTGGTTGCCTCCGGAAAGCTTGCCCACCGGCGTGTCGGGACCCGCGGCCTTGATGGACATGCTTTCCATCGCTTCGGCAACCTGGTCGCGGTGCCCCTTCGCGAGCGCGAAGTCGCCGCCGTCGGCATGTAACCGGATGGCGATATTGTGGGCGATCGGAAGACCGAGAAAAAGCCCCTCGCCCTTGCGGTCTTCCGGGATGAATCCCAGCTTGCGGGCTTGAAGTTGCCTTATACCAGGCTGTTGCCGCACAGGCAGCGTCAGTGCCTTGCCGTGAACCGTGGCCATTCCGCTTTCGGGTCGAAATTGCCCAATCAGCGACCTCAGGATCTGTTGCTGTCCTTGCCCTTCCAAGCCTGCTAGCCCGACGATCTCGCCTCTGGCAAGGTGCAGGGACAGCGGCTTGCTGGAGTACGTTAGACGAAATTCCTTCAGTTCAAGAACGTCGGGGCCGGTACTAATGGCACGCTCGGGGAAGAGGTCCTGTAATTCTCGCCCTACCATCATCGCGATGAGTGACCTTGGCGTCATCTCCGCGACGTTGCGCGTACCAACGTGCCGGCCATCCTTGAGCACGGTGACCGTGTCGCAGAGCGCAAATATCTCTTCCATGCGGTGCGAGATGTAGACGACGGCCTTACCCTCCGCCTTCAGGCGACGGATGTGCCGGTTCAGCACTTCGACGTCAGCGGCATTCAGGGCGGCAGTCGGCTCGTCGAGAATGAACACGGAGGCTTCGGCCTCGATGCCATGTGCAATCTCCACGAACTGGCGCTGCGCGATGGACAGGGAGGTCACGAGCGTCTGTGGGTCAAGATCGAGCGAGAGCGTGCGCAGAGCTGCTGCCGTCGCCCCGTTCATTTTGCGGTAGTCGATCCCACCGAACCGTTTGGTCGGCTCGCGCCCGAGAAACATGTTTTCCGCGATCGTCAGGTTGGGCAGCAGCGACATTTCCTGAAACACCGTGGATATGCCGGCCGCCAGGGCCTCGCGCGGGTTGGCAAAGGAAACTTTCTCGCCGGACTTGCGGATTTCGCCCAGATCGGGTCGATGCACGCCGGCAAGAATCTTCATCAGCGTGGACTTGCCCGCGCCGTTCTCGCCCATCAGGGCATGGATCGATCCGGCTTCAAGCACCAGTGACACGCGGTCCACGGCAATGTTGCCGCCGAAAGATTTGAGGATGCTGGACATTTCGACGAGGGCCAATATCGCCTCCTCACGAGGATGGTGCCGGCCGGGACCTCCCGACCGGCAGGACAGGCGCTACTTGGCGTAGAATTCCTGCAGTTGCTCTTCAGTCAGTTCAGACGGCCACCAGACGTTGGCAGAAAGGTCATCGCGATAAAGCTGCTTGGCAGCTTCCAGATCGAGGCCGGGCGGATTGTAGTTGTAGTGCTTGTAGAGCTGTTTGCCCTCCAGCAGCGCCACGGCCGCACGGACACCGGCAGCGCCTTGATTGGGGCCGTATTCCGGAGAAATCGACTGGAATCCGTCGGAGATCCACTGGCCGAAATATCCATTGTTGCCCTCGCCGCTGATTGGCGGAATCTCGGCGCCGAACTGCTTGAACACGTCAACACAGGCGCGGGTCATGTCGGCGCCCGAGGACCAGATGCCGTCGACCTCGGGATTGTTGAGGTAGAGGGTTTCGCAGAGGCTCTTGGCCTTGTCATACTGCCAATCGCCGTGGTCTTCCGCGATAATCTGAACGTTGGTTCCCTCGAGCGCCTGCAGCAGCCCATTGTAGCGGTTTGTATCCTCGGGGTGTCCGGCCAGACCACGCAAGACCCAGATATTGCCGTCGTTGCCGACCGTATCGACCAGCCAGTCGCCCATGACTTTGCCGAAATGCTCGGCGCCGCCCTGGATTTCCGTGGTGAAGGCATCTGTGCCGATGCGGCCAGTATGCAGCACGACCGGAATGCCGGCGGCCACTGCCTTCTCTATCGACGCGTCTGCAGAGGTGGACGTGACAGGCTGGACAATAATCGCATCGACGCCCTGCGCGATGAGGTCTTCGATGTCGGCAACCTGCTTCTTCTGGTCAAGGCCCGCGTCGAGCTGGATGAACTTCTCGATGCAAGGGTTAGCATCGGCGGCAGCCTGAGCCTCGTGGGCGACCTGCACCGTCCAGGTGTTCGCGTTGACGCCAAAATAACTCATGCCGATGACATAGGGGCACTCTTTCTGAAAAGCGCCGGCCTCGGTCAGCGGATTCTCCCCCTCCGCGGGCGACACGCCCTTCATCAACTCGACTTCCTGTGCGAGTACCGGGAACGACAGGCCCGCTGCAACCATAATGGCGCCAAGCGCTGCGGCAGTACGAAGTTTCATCTTCTCTTCCTCCGTCGGGCGTTTCTTGAGACCGCTCCTCCCGACAAGAAGACGACCAATTGTTGAAATCCGGCCCGGGCAAGGCTTCGCCAGTCGCTGTTCTTCAGCGTTTCCAGCAGGTTAGCGATATGGCGGGACCTCCTCCCAACGCCTTCTAGAGACCATGCTCAACATGGTCCGTCAATACTTATTCATAGTGAATGACCAATTCAGTGCTTGCTGGATCGGGTCGGCTGGTGGCATTTAGGTGGCCAGGGCCGGGCCGGATGAGCTTCGGTTCATTCAGGCGGTGATCAAGGATGCACACAGTCTTGTGCTACGGAGACTCCAACACGCACGGGCAGGTTCCGGGCGGGTTGCCGACAAGCCGCTACCCGTTTTCCAAGCGTTGGGCGGGTGTTCTAGCGCGGGAACTTGGTGCCTCCTGGCACGTCGTGGAAGAAGGGCTGAGTGGCCGGACGACGGTTCGCGACGATCCGATCGAGGGCGCCTTGAAGAACGGGCGGACCTATCTCCGACCGTGCCTTATGAGCCATGCCCCGCTGGATTTGATCATCCTGATGCTCGGGACAAATGACCTCAAGGCGCGCTTTGCCCAGCCGGCTTCTGAAGTCGCAATGGGTATCGGCTGTTTGGTGCACGACATCCGGGAGCTTTCTCCTGGTCCTGAGGGCAAACAGCCTGAGATCATGGTTGTTTCGCCGCCGCCGATGCTTGCCGACATCAAACAGTGGGAACAGATATTCAAGGATGCGCAGGCGAAGTCGCACGAACTGGCCCTGCAGTTTGAAATCGTGGCGGACTCGCTTGAGGTGCACTTCTTCGATGCCACGTCGGTCTGCCATTGCGACCCTCGTGATGGCTTTCACATCAACGACATCGCACACGAGTCGCTTGGCGTGGCCCTCGCACGCGAGATAGAGGCGATCGGGTGGAAATGAACATCTTCGCCGCTTCATGCACACTGCTCGAGATTTCACGTCATGCCTGACATGCGCTTTGCGCCCCCCAATCCTCTGCGCATAGCGGACCGTGCCACCGGGCTCAACTCGGGCAGTGTACGCAGCTACAACGAGCGGCTTGTCCTATCCCTACTGCTGCAGAACAGCGCCGTGACCAGGGTGGAAATGGGCGAGAGGACCGGCCTTTCCGCCCAAACCATATCTGTGCTCGTCCGATCACTTGAACAGGAAGGACTGGTCCTGCGCGGCGAAGCCCAGAAGGGCCGTGTCGGTCCACCTACTGTTCCTATGGCGCTCAATCCTGAAGGGGCATTTTCCATCGGCGTCAGGGTCGGGCCAAAGCGGACCGAGGTTGTGCTGATAGACTTGGGCGGGCGCATGCGCTTCCATGAATGGCTGCCAAATCCCGAGGCCGGCAAGGATGGCAATCACTCCAAATTTCTGGAAACAATCCGCCGCGCTGTCGACTTCGTACCTGAAAGCGACCGGCCGCGGCTTGCCGGCATTGGTCTTGCCCTGCCACACGACGCCAGCGCGGGCACCGCAGAGGAGGAGTCTTTCCGCGCCCTACAGTCCGAGATCGAGGCTCAACTTGATATTCCGCTGTTCGTGCAAAACGACATTGCGGCGGCGGCCAGCGGCGAAAGCATGTTCGGGACGGCCAAGCAGATGTCGGACTACATGTATTTCTATCTTGGCGAACGGCTGCATGGTCGACTGATCTTGAACCATCAGATCCACAAGGGCAATTCACCCGTCAATTTCGATGTCGGCGTGGAAGCTCTGGAGAGACGCCTTTCCAAGACCGGAGCCTCGACCGAGGGTCTGTGGAAGCACGAAGGATGGCCGGACCTTGGAGAAACTGGCGTTCAATGGCGGAATGAGATCGTCTCCCAGATGCGTGCATCTATTCAGGCCGTGGCCCAATTCCTGCAGTTGGAGGGCGTAATCGTTGCTTCTTTCATTCCGGTGGAACTCTGTCGCGAGGTGTGCTCGCTGTTGGCGCAAGGTTCCCCCTTGCCGGTGTATGCCAGCACTATCATTCCAATGCCGGAAGCCATTGGCGCGGCCAGCTTGCCGTTCAGTTCCATCTTCACTGTGGGGGCGTAGTGGCGTCGACGCACGACCGCAGCGCTATTGTGATGCGGTCCGCATGAGCAGCTCCATTTGGGAACCGTGAGTGCAGTAAACCTCCGTATTAGGCCGACTGCTGACCGGCGTGGGGTGGTTAGTGTCTCCGCGCTTTCTCGTACGCGCCTTAGCAAATTATCGAAGCGCCGCTGGCCGGTTGTGGCTGATACTGGACTGTATCGCCGTCGCTGTCGTTTCGCGCACGATCAACTCGGCCGGCAGGGTGATCCTTTGCGCAGGCGCCTCTAGGCCGGAGATCATCGCCATCAAGGTGTTAACGGCTGCGCGAGACATCTGTGCGAGAGGCTGTCGCACGGTAGTGAGGCTGGGATGGACGTGTTCAGCGATGGAAACGTCGTCAAAGCCTACCACGGAAATATCGTCAGGCACGCTCAGGCCTGCCTCGCGTATCGCAGACATCGCTCCCAAGGCGCTCATGTCATTGGCGGCAAAGATCGCGGTTGGCTGAGGCTTGAGGCCGAGCAGGGATTTGGCGGCTTCATACCCCCCCTGCTGCATGAAATTGCCATTGGTCACCAAGGCGGGGTCGGCATCGAGATCAAGTTGCGCGCGCAGATCGGAGAAGGCGCGCGCACGGTCCCGCGCAGATTCAAGCCGATCGTTGCCCCCGATGAAGCCGATGCGTCGATGCCCGAGGTCGGCAAGGTGTTCGATAGCCAGCCGCGCACCCTGGTAGTTGTCGGCCATGATCTTGGGAAACGGCAAATTGGCGCCTTCGTCGATAGTCACGATCGGTAGATCAGCCTCCGCGAAGACTGGGAGATAGTCGGATTGAAACGGCAGGATGACTATGATGCCGTCGACGATCTGCTTGAGCAGATCGATGATGGCACCGGGCGGCCGGCGCTCGGTGTCCGACAGGGAATAGACTAGCATTTCGTATTCCACAGCGCGTCCGGCGCTGCCGATGCCGAGTACCAGCTCGCTCGTGTACAGAGTGTGGAGCTGCGCGATAACGCCGATCACACGGGAACGTCCGCCGGACAGGCGCTGCGCAATGCGGTTGACGACATATCCCATGTCCTCGGCGATACGGAGGATCTCGTCGCGCTTTTCGGGAGATACGCCGGGCTGATTGTTGACGGCTCGAGACGCCGTCATCAACGATACGCCGGCGACCTGAGCAATGGAGGCCAGTGTCGGGTTCTTCTTCTTGCCGCTCATCAACCGCCCTTCGTGAACCGCCCGCACGGCGACCGCCATATCCATCGCCCTATACCACTTGACCGTCAAGAGCCACTTGACGCTAAATAACGTTAGCGCTAACGTTCGTGTACCGTCGATGGCAGGAGGTGCCGCGGCGGACCGCAATTGGGCCTTGGCGCCCCGGGAGGACATCGATGAAGAGAATTGCACTCGCAGTGAGTGCCATGGCGCTTTTCGCCCATGGCACTATCGCCCAAGACGTGACCATCGACATGGTGCATGTGCAGTCGAATGAAGCCGAGCTGGCCTTGATGGACGAGCTGGCTGCGACCTATGAAGCCGAACATCCCGGCGTTCAGATCAACATCCGCAAATTTGGCGAGGACTATAAGCAGGCCCTCTCAACGATGCTGCAGACCAACGATGCCCCTGACGTAATATATTCCTGGGGTGGTGGCGTCCTGACCCAGCAAATAGAGGCCGGCCTGCTCCGCACCATCGATGGCGTCGTGCCGGAAGCGTCCCTGACCGCTGTCGGTCCGGCCGGCGTCGATGCCTTCACGCGTGACGGCAATCTCTATGGCATCGCCCAGAACGTCTCTGAAGTCGTGTTCTGGTACAACAAGGCGCTGTTCGAACAGGCCGGCGTCGATGTCTCCACGCTGTCCGATTGGGAAGGCTTCCTGGCTGGCGTGCAGAAGCTCAAGGACGCCGGCATAACGCCGATTGCCATGGCCTCCAAGGATAAGTGGCCGACGGCGTTCTACTGGGACTACCTGGCTGTACGACTTGCGGGCCAGGCGGGCCTCGAAGCAGCCCGGACCGGAGAGAACGGCGGCTTTACGGCGCCTGAATTCGTCAAGGCCAGTGAAGAATTCCTGCGCCTCTCGGCACTGCAGCCCTATCAGCCGGGCTTCGAAGGGGCGAGCTACGCGTCTTCGACCGGCATGTTCGGCGATGGTCAGGCGGCCATGATCCTGATGGGCGACTGGAACTACCAGGAATCCAAGACCAACTCGACGTCCAAGGAAGGCATCCCGGACGACCAGCTCGGCTTCTTCGCCTTTCCGACGATCGAAGGCCAGAAGGGCAATGATACTGACACGCTTGGCGGAATCAACGGCTGGGTGTTCTCGGCGGCTGCACCCGACGAAGCCGTGGACTTCATGGCTTGGTATCAGGGGGCGGCAAACATCGCTCGCTTCGCCGAGGGTGGCTATTACATTCCGATTAATGCCGAAGCAGCGGCTGGCCTGGCCAATCCATTCCAGAAGCAGATTGCCCAGGACATCAACGCCTCGCCTTACCACGCGATCTTCTTCGACCAGAGCCTCGGCGTGAACGCCGGCGCGGCTGTCAACGACGTCGCCGCCTCCATCACTTCGAACGCCATCTCAGCCGAAGACGCTGCTCAGTGGGTCGAAGATGCGATGGCGGAAGATCGCTAACCTCTACTCCTCCCGAACAGGGCCGGTTCTCTCGCTTGAACCGGCCTTTTTTATTCAGAAGGCCCATGGGATGACCGAAAGCATCGCGCAACCGCTGCCCAAACAGCAGCGAAAGCAGGGTTTGCGACTGCCGACACCAGTGGCGTTGACGATCCTCATCCTGCCGACGGCACTGCTCTTTTTCGCGTTCGTCATCCTGCCGATCCTGCAGGCAGGACGGTTTTCCCTCTACGATTGGAACGGCTTCGGCACGCCGTCTGACTTCGTGGGTCTGGAGAATTATTCCGACCTCATCACACACCGGTTTTTCGGCACCGCCTTGCGCAATACCGGGTTGATCGTCGCCGTGTCACTGCTGGTGCAATTGCCGGTGGCGCTGTGGCTGTCGCTGATCCTCTACAAGAACACGTGGGTTTCGAGCGTCATTCGCACACTCTTTTTCCTGCCGTATATGCTGGCCGAGATTGCAGCCGGGCTGATGTGGAGCTTTGTCTACGACGGCAACTACGGCCTGGCTGCCCAAATCACCTCTGCTTTGGGCGTGTCGCCGGCATTCCTGCTGGCAAGTCCCGCGACCGTCATGCCTGCGATCGCTGCGGTCCTCGTGTGGAAATATTTCGGCTTTCACATGATGATCTACATCGCCGCCCTGCAGGGCATTCCCGACGAGATGATCGAGGCCGCGCGGCTCGATGGTGCCCGGAAGTGGGACATCGTACGGCATGTAAAGATACCGATGATCCGGTCCGCTATTGCCGTGACCGCCTTCTTTGCGATCACCGGCTCGCTGCAACTGTTCGACCTGATCGTGCCGCTGACCAATGGCGGCCCCAACAATTCCTCGTTGACGATCGTGGGCTTCCTCTACCAGTTCGGCGTGACCCGCATGCGCATAGGCTTCGGCGGCGCCATCAGCATCGCTCTGTTCGTGATCTGCGTGGTCGTCGCGATCGTCTACCAACGCTCGCTGCGGCGACTGGAGCACTGACATGTCGAAACTCAAGCCAGTCAATGTCGACTACACCGTATCGCCCTGGCAATGGTTCAGCGTGCTGCTGATGGGCCTGTTCGTCTGCATCCCGCTCTATGTGACGGTTGTGGGCGGGTTCAAGTCCATCGGCGAGTTGCGGACGCAGCCGTTTGCGCTACCCACGCAGTGGGACCCGGCCAATTTCGTCACGGTCATCAACGGCACCGCATTCGGCCAGATGATGCTGAATTCGCTGTTCATCGCCTCCATCACTGTAGTGTTGACCGTGCTGCTGGCCTCGATGACGGCTTTCGCTCTGGTGCATGTCAGGTTCTTCGGCACCCGCTACCTCTCGGCATTCTTCACCATCGGACTGCTGTTCCCTGTGGCAACGGCGATACTGCCGGTCTTCTTGTTGCTTCGAGATGCCAATCTTCTCAACACCGCCTGGGGCGTCATCCTGCCCCAGGTGGCGTTCGGGCTGGCCTTTGCCATCCTGCTATTCCGCAGCTTCTTTGCCGAACTGCCGCGCGAATTGATCGAGGCCGCACGAATTGACCGGTGCGGCTATCTCGGCATCTACTGGTATGTGGTCCTGCCGTTATCGTTGCCGATCATCGCCACCGTCGGCGTGTTCACCTTCATGTCGAGTTGGAACAGCTATCTGCTTCCCCTGGTGACAATGAGCAGCGAGACAAACTTCACCTGGCCGCTGGGCATCCAGAAGTACCAGGGCACCTATTCGACCGACTGGCCAAAGCTGCTGGCACTGCTGACTCTTACTCTCCTGCCGGCCATCGGCTTCTTCCTCTTCGCTCAACGCTACATCATCGCCGGTCTGACCGGTGGCGCGGTCAAAGGCTAAATCAATGTCCAGTGTAACCCTTCAGCAGATCGGCAAGCAGTTCGGTGCCGCCACAGTGCTGCCCTCCGTCGACCTGACCGTCCCGGACGGATCCTTTACTGTGATCGTCGGCCCGTCAGGATGCGGCAAGTCAACACTGCTCCGCATTATTGCGGGCCTCGACAATCCAACCAGTGGTCGTGTGGTCATCGGTGACCGCGACGTGACGGCCGTGGACCCGGCGGACCGTGGCATCGCCATGGTGTTCCAGGCCTATGCCCTATATCCGCATATGACCGTCGCCGAGAACATCGGCTTCCCTCTGAAGATGGCGCGGTTGCCCCGCACCGAGATCGAGCAACGCGTCGCCGTGGCAGCCGAAACCCTCAAGCTTGGACCGCTGCTCCAGCGTCGACCCAAGGCACTGTCCGGCGGTCAGCGGCAACGCGTGGCGATCGGCCGTGCCATCGTGCGGCAACCGGATGTATTCCTTTTCGACGAACCGCTCTCCAACCTCGACGCCGCCTTGCGCACGCAAATGCGAGTCGAACTGGCGGAGCTGCATCGCAAGCTCGGCTCCACTATGATCTACGTCACCCATGACCAGGTCGAAGCCATGACGATGGCCGACCAGATCGTGGTGATGAACGGCGGCCGCGTTGAGCAGGTCGGTGCGCCAATGGACCTCTACAACCATCCCCAGACACCCTTCGTCGCCGGCTTCCTCGGGGCGCCCAAGATGAACTTCTTCGAAGGGGACGTGGCCAAAGAGTTCGGCACCGATCTGCTGGGCGTTCGGCCCGAGCATATTTTACTCGACGACACCGGAGATCTGACCGCTACGGTTCGCCACTACGAAAGGCTGGGCGCTCAGACCGTCTACTATCTCGATTTCCCCGATGGCCATGCAGCGATTGGCGTCAGCGACACCGACGACGTCTTCGCCATAGGCGGCAAAATTGGAGTGTCGTTCCGACCCGACAGGCTTCACCGCTTCCGCGAGGGCAAGCGTCAGGCCGACTGACGCGTTAGTCGGCATCTTACTGAGGGCAATATGACATATTCCTACAAGAACTCCGCGCTGTCGCCAGCGCAACGCGCTGCCGGCCTGCTTTCCTTCATGACACTAGATGAGAAGATCGCACAGTTGCACGCCTTCTGGCTCCTGCTGTCGCCCGATGGAAACCATCGCGTGCGCGAGGATACATTCACCGGATCGGCCGATCCGGACAAGGTGCAGAAGATGCTGGCCTTTGGCTTGGGCCAGGTTACCCGTCCGCTCGGTAGCCGGCCGGTCGATCCGAAGGAGGGCGTTCGCGCCCTAAACTGTCTGCAGAAGTTCATGCTGGAGGAGACGCGGCTGGGCATTCCGGTCATGGCGCATGAGGAGTGCTTGTCGGGCCTGATGATACGCGGCGCCACGCTGTTCCCGTCCTCTCTCGCATATGGAGCAACCTGGAACCCGGACCTGGTCGAGGCCGTGGGAAGGGCAATCGGGGATGAAGCGCGGTCGGTCGGCTGCCGACAGGGATTGGCACCCGTGCTGGACGTAGCGCGAGATGCACGCTGGGGCCGCACCGAGGAGACTTTCGGCGAGGATCCCTATCTGACGGGCGTGCTGGCGACACGCTATGTCCGTGGATTGCAGGGCGAGAAGCGCGACCTGCTCGCCACACTCAAGCACTATGCCGGCCATTCGCTGTCGCAGGGCGGACGCAATCATGCGCCCGTCGATCTGGGCTGGCGCGAACTCAACGATACGTTCCTGCTGCCGTTCGAAATGGCCGTCAAACTTGGCAACGCAGGCTCGGTGATGCCGGCCTACCATGACATCGACGGCGAGCCGGTCCATGCGTCGCATCACCTGCTGAGCACGGTGCTGCGCCAGGAATGGGGCTTCGACGGCATCATCGTGGCAGACTATATCGGCATCAATCTGCTGCATCAGCATCATCGCGTCGCGGCGGATGCCGGCGAATCTGCGGCTCAGGCCATCAAGGCGGGTCTCGACGTCGAACTGCCCGGAGACGACTGCACCGGCCAGCTCAAGTCGGCACTTGAGCGCAATCAGCTCGATATCGCAACCCTCGACGCAGCCGTAGAGCGAGTGCTGCTCGAGAAATTCCGCATCGGACTGTTTGAACAGCCCTATGCCAACGAAGACGCCATCTCGCTTCAAACACCCGAGGCGGTCGGTCTGGCCCGCAAGGTCGCAGAACAGAGCATAGTCATCCTCGAGAACAAGGGTGTGCTGCCTCTGAGGGGGGCGCCAAAGATCGCGTTAATCGGCCCCACGGCGGACGATCCGTTGGCGCTGCTGGGGGACTATTCGTTCCCGGTCCACCTGATCGTTGCCGATCAGGTGGAGGCGACGCAGACGGTCATCACCCCCCGAGCCGCCTTCGAAGCCGCCTTCGGAGCGGATCGCGTGGACTTTGCGCAGGGCTGCTACATCCTCGAGGAGCGCCAGTTCGGCGCGCCAGTTTTCCCCGGCGATGTCGACGACAGCACAAGTCTCGACGTGGAGTCGCGGGTTTCGACGCGGCGCGATCTGATCGAGGGGGCGGTGGCCGCGGCCAAGCGGGCGGACGTTGCCATCGTCTGCGTCGGCGACCTGTCTGGCATCTTTCAGACGGGCACAGTCGGCGAGGGCTCGGATGTTGACAGCCTCGACCTGCCCGGCGTGCAGCAGCAGTTGCTTGAAGCTGTCGTGGCCACCGGCACTCCGGTAATCGTGGTGATCAGCTCCGGTCGACCATATAATATCGGCGGTCTTGAGGGGAAGGTTGCCGCTCAGGTCATGACCTTCTTTGGCGGCCAGCAGGGCGGGCCTGCGCTGGTCGACGTCCTCACCGGGACTGTTGAGCCATCAGGACGACTGACATTGTCGGTTCCGCGCAGCGCGGCCGCCTCGCCCTACTTTTACAACCACAAGTTCAAGAGCTCCGGCACGCCTATCGCTCGTCACTTCGGCAGCCGGTACCCCTTTGGGCATGGCCTGTCCTATTCGACATTTGAATATTCCAACCTTACCGTGTCCACTGACAGCGTCGATGCTTCCACGGGCAATGTTAGCGTCAGCTTTGACATCCACAACGCGAGTGACCGCCCTGGCATTGCCGTGCCGCAGCTTTATGTTCGAGACCAACTTGCTTCCGTCGTCCGCCCTGTAAAGGAGCTCAAGGCCTTCGCCCGTGTAGACGTTAAGGCCCGGGCGACCGCAACCGTGTCCTTTGAGGTGCCCACCGACATGCTCGCGTTCACCGGACATGATTTGATCCGGAGCGTCGAGCCTGGCGCATTCGATATCCATATCGGCGCGTCCAGCAGCGACATCCGCCTTTCCACCGTGGTGACGGTCGCCGGAGAGAAAACTCCGCTCAGTCGCCATTGGCGAATGGAAAGCTCCTGCTCGATCACAGGCTCAACAGCTGAGAAGGTGTTCGGATGACGAAGGCACGCCCGGGCCATGAACTTTGGTATCGCGGACCCGCCCTTGAGTGGACAGATGCGATACCGCTGGGTAACGGGCGCCTGGGGGCGATGGTCTATGGCGGCGTGCCACGTGAAGAGCTTCAGCTCAATGAGGATACATTGTGGTCGGGCGGCCCCTATGTGCCGACCAACCCGACAGCGAGATCGTCGGTGCCCGAAATCCGAGAGCTGCTGTTCATGGGTCGGTACGCCGAGGCCGAAGCGGTTGCGAACGCCGACGCACTTTCTAGACCTTACCAGCAGATGTCGTTTCAGCCTGCAGGACGCCTGCTGATCGAGTGTCGTCATAATATTCTGGCAACCGACTATCGGCGGAGTCTGGATCTCGATCGCGCCGTGTCGACCACGTCCTACAAGGTGGGCGCTGTCACCTATAGACGTGAGACGTTCATATCCTGTGTTGCTGGCCTACTCGTCAGCCGGTTCACTGCAGACCAGCCAGGCGCTCTAGAGATGTTCGTCGAGTTCGTTTCCGAACAACCTGGTATCGTGTCCATCACTTCAAACGCTATCGCATTCACCGGCCGAAACCGAGGCGAAAATGGTGTAGCTGGCGCCCTCACCGTTGCTGCCGAAGCCAGAATCCTGGCACCGGGTGCAGCAATCCACGCAAGCCCGTCTGATCTTCATGTCCAACACGCGGACGCGATTACCATCCTACTGGATGTTGCTACCAGTTTTCGTCGGTTCGACGACGTATCGGGCGATCCTTTTGCATCCGTCCGGGACCGGATAGGCGCCGCTGCTGACCGCGAATATCAAAGCCTGTTGGATGAGCATGTTGCTGAACATCAACGGCTTTATCGCCGAATGGATATTTCCCTCGGCGGCAAGGCCGTATCTGATCTGCCGACAGATGAGCGTATCCAGAATTTTGCTTTAGACCGCGACCCTGGATTGGCATCGCTGTACGTACGTTATGGACGGTACCTTGCCATTTCCTCAAGTCGAGCAGGAACCCAGCCCGCAAATCTTCAAGGCATTTGGAACAAGGAAATCCGGCCACCTTGGGGCAGCAAGTATACCGTCAACATCAACACGCAGATGAACTATTGGCTCGCGGACGCGGCCAACCTGCCCCAATGCGTCGAGCCGTTGATCGCCATGGTGGAAGACCTAGCCGAGGCGGGCGCCGAAATGGCCCGCTGCCACTATGGTGCAAGCGGTTGGGTGCTTCACCACAACACCGACCTTTGGCGCGCCAGCGGACCGATCGATGGCGCGCAGTGGGGACTGTGGCCGACCGGTGGTGCGTGGTTGTGCGCACAGTTGTGGGACCATGCTCGCTTTGCAGGCTTTCCGGATCAGCTCGTCAGGCGCTTATTTCCTCTACTCAAAGGCGCAAGCTCGTTTTTCCTTGATACCCTCGTTGCGTTACCGGGATCAGATTTGCTGGTGACATCCCCTTCCATTTCCCCGGAGAACTTGCATCCGCACGGAGCATCGATCTGCTACGGCCCTGCAATGGACAGTCAGATCCTTCGCGATCTGTTCGACGCGACGATCGAAGCAGCCGCAATTACACAGGCGGAAGACGAGCTGGTTACCAAGATAACCAGCGCCAGATCGCGCCTGCCAGCCGATCGCGTGGGTTCCAGCGGTCAGCTACAGGAATGGTTGGAAGACTGGGATATGGCAGTTCCTGAAATCCATCACCGGCATGTTTCGCACCTCTATGGTCTTTACCCATCGCTTCAATTTTCACCAGACAGGACGCCCAGACTGGCGACTGCGGCGAGAAAGTCACTCGAGATACGCGGCGATGACGCGACCGGCTGGGGCATTGGGTGGCGCATTAATCTGTGGGCGCGCCTGAACGATGGCGACCATGCACATAAAGTGCTGGAAAGGCTGCTGCATCCGGAGCGGAGCTACAAGAACCTGTTTGACGCCCATCCTCCGTTTCAGATCGATGGAAATTTCGGTGGCGCCGCTGGAATCATTGAAATGCTGGTTCAGTCCGATGGCCACACCGTCAAGCTGCTTCCTGCGCTGCCGTCCAATTGGACGGCGGGCGCCCTTACCGGCGTTCGCGTCCGTGGCGGAGTTGAACTAGACTTCTCATGGTCGAACGGAACACTTAGTGGCCTAGTTGTGCGAAGCTCTCGATCCTTTAACGGTTCGCTGTTCTTTGGCGAGAAGGTTCTTTCCAAAACCTTCGTGAAAGGAGAGACGACTTATATGTAAGTCGTACGCCAAGCGATCCCACGTTGGCACCCTTTGGACTGCAACGTGCTATTTAGGTTCTACGTGACCAAGGGTTTCTGTCTGCCGCCCGACAGGAGCTAGGCGTAGCAAACTTGCCCGCGCAATAAGGGGAAAATGGCAGCTTTTGGGACCTTGCTGTCAACATGTGAATGGCTGGAATGGGGTCGCAACTCGCCTTTAGTCGGACCGGCGCTGAACGGCAGCTTTTCCAACCTCGGGTCCTGAAAGCGGACAGTCCGCAACCGGCCCCTACCCTGCCCTTCCGCTTTGCGCCCCATTCCGGTCATTGTCGCGCCACCGGCGTCTCCCGAAAGCAGACGTAGTCGCAGGCTCGCGCTTCACTCCACCAACCGGTAGCCGACGCCCGCTTCACTCAATAGGTGCATTGGGCTCTTTGGCTCCGCTTCGAGCTTGGCGCGGAGTTGGGCGATAACCACGCGCAGGTATTGTACGTCATCCTGATGGGCGGATCCCCAGACCTGTGTCAGGGCTTGGCGGTGGGTAACGACCTTGTTGGCGCTAGCGGCAAGGAGGACGAAGAGCTCGAATTCCTTGGGCGTAAGGTGCACCTCCATGCCGTTGACGAACACGCGGCGATGTTCGAGGTCGAGAAGGATGTTGCCAAAGCGCTGCTGCGCCAGAGCGGGCTCCGCCGACCCCGAATGGCGGAGCGCAACCCTAATGCGAGCCAGCAGTTCGCCGATGCCGAAGGGCTTTTCGACATAGTCGTTAGCGCCTAGGTCGAGCGCCGCGATCTTTTCGATTTCCTGGTCGCGCGCGGACAGCACGATGATGGGGACGGCTGAGAAGGCCCGCACGGTTTCGATGACGGTCTTGCCGTCGCCATCGGGCAAGCCGAGGTCGAGCACGATCAGTGCCGGGGCGCGGGTCGCGGCGAGGCGCTTGGCCTCGTCAGTTGTGGCAGCGGTCTCGACGTCAAAGCCGGCAGCCGTCAGCGCGGGCTTAAGGAAGCGTTGAATCTGCGGCTCGTCATCAACAACCAGGATACGCGGCAACATCAGGCGGGTCTCCCGGGCTCGGCGAACGGCAGGCGGATGGTCATGCGTGTGCCGCGCTTGCGGGTGGCCGGGCTGGTGGCCTTGATGGTCCCACCCATAGCCGTCATCAATCCACGCGCGATGGAAAGGCCCAGGCCGGTGCCGGCAGGGCGACCATCGCCTTTGGCGCGGCGATAGAACTTTTCGAAGATCCTCTCAAGGTCAGCCTCGGGAATGCCCTTCCCCTGATCGGTGACCGAAATCATCACGCCACCTTCCTCAGGACGGGCAAAAATGGACACGGGCAAATCGACGCCACCATACTTGCGGGCGTTGTCGAGCAAATTGAACAACACCTGTTCGAGCAAGGCCGCGTCGCCCAGCGCCTTGGGCAGGTGGGCGGCAATGGAAAGGTCTATGGTGAGATCAGGGTGCAATTTGCTGGCCCGAGCGACGCTGTTGTCGATGATGGCGGCGAGGTCGATCGGCTCGCGCCGCGCCTTCATCATACCCGCTTCGATGCGGGTCATGTCGAAGA
Organism: uncultured Devosia sp.; assembly: GCA_966212275.1. Classification (GTDB taxonomy): domain Bacteria; phylum Pseudomonadota; class Alphaproteobacteria; order Rhizobiales; family Devosiaceae; genus Devosia. The sequence continues at coordinate 32,981 of CBIHQV010000002.1, read as the reverse complement.
GATTGGCGACGAAGCGGGTGAGCCGGTCGGACTCCTCCTCGATGGCGAGTAGCAGGTCGTCGCGGCTGGCGGCCGACATCTTGTCGCCAAGCTGACGCAAGCTGGTCACGGCCCCGGTGATCGAAGCCAGGGGGGTGCGCAGATCGTGCGACAGCGAGGAGAGCAGCGCCGACTGCACCTTTTCGCCCTCGCGCGCCACCGAAGCCAGCGCACTTTCGCGATTGAGCCGGGCACGGTCCACGGCGATGGCCGCCTGGTCGAGCAAGGCGGTCCAGGTGCGCTCCTCGTCGGCGGTCAGGGGCACGTCGCGCTTGCCCATGGCAAGGCCGACAACGCCCAGAAGTCGCTGAGCCGAGACGACGGGTCGGAACAGATAGCGCACCTGCGGCAGCGTTCCGGTGAGAAAGCCAGCCAGCTCCTTCTTGTCGAAAGCCCAGCGCGCGGCGGTGAACTCGGTGCCGTCAAGGGCCTGGTCCGGAGGCCAGGCGGCGGCAAGGTCGAGGTCGCCGGTGTCATCCGGCATCAGCACGACAGCGGGACGGCCGAGACTGGCATGAAGATGGCTGACGATGGCGTCCATCACCCTGTCCTGGCCGTGGGCACCCGAAAGCTTGCGGGAGAAATCAAGCAGCGCCTGGCTTTGCCGCGCCTGCTGACGGGCGAGTTCCACTTGCTCGCGCAACCGCGCGGCGAGCTGGCCGGCGGCCAGGGCTACGGCGATGAAAATGACGAGCGACAGCAGTTCCTGCGGCTGCGCCACCGTCAGCTTGCCGGTCGGCTCGATGAAAAAGAAGTTGTAGGCGAGGAAGGACAGGATAGCAGCCAGGAGGGCCGAGAAGCGACCAGCAATGACCGCGGAAAGCAGCACGGCAGCCAGGTAGAGCATCGACAGGTTTTGCAACGCGATCAGCGCGTTGATGCCGAGGCCGAAAACCGTGGTGGCGCCAACGGAGGCAAGCGGCAGGCCCAGCGTTAGCGCCCATTCGGGTAGCGACAATTTCTTGCGGGCGGAACGCTCGGTCGATGCCCGCTCGCCCGGCACGACATGGATGCCTATCTCGCCTGCACCACGCAGGAGAGCATCGGGTAGCGAGCGCCGGAACCAGCGGGTGCCGGCAGGGCGACCAATGACGATCTGGGTGATGTGCTCGCGCCTGGCCAGGCGCAAGATCGCCTCGACGAAATCGCTGGCCGCTTCACGCCGGGTTTCGGCCCCCAGACGTTCGGCGAGGCGCAGGGTCTCTTCCAGCCGCTCAGCATCAGCGGCACTGGACAAGGGCGCATCTGGTCGGGTCATCGACACGACCAGCCAGCGGGCATTGAGGCCGGAGGCGAGGCGGCTAGCCACGCGCACGACTTTATCGGACATCTGGTCGGGTCCGACGCAGACCAGCAGGCGCTCGCCAGTGGCCCAGGGGCCCTCCACGGCGCTTTGGCGCAGGAAATCGACCATCTGGTCGTCCACCCGGTCGGCGGCGCGGCGCAGGGCCAGCTCGCGTAGAGCGGTGAGCGCGGCGGGCTTAAAAAAACCGTCCAGCGCCCGCTTGGCATTGTCGGGCAAGTAGACCTTGCCGGCATGAAGGCGATCGATGAGTTCGGCCGGCGGAATATCGACTAGGATTATCTCGTCGGCGGTCTTGAGCACGATATCGGGCACTGTCTCGCGCACCGGAATACCGGCAATGCGGGCGACAAGGTCGGATAGGCTTTCGAGGTGCTGGATGTTGAGGGCCGTCCATACATCGACACCGGCGCCCACCAGTTCGGCGACGTCCTGATAGCGCTTGGGATGGCGCGAGCCGGGGGCGTTGCTGTGGGCCAGTTCATCTACGATCAGCAGCCTCGGCTTTCGTACCAGCGCGGCGTCTAGGTCGAACTCGCCATAGGGACCGCCATCGTTCTGGCGCGGCAGCAATTCGATGCCCTCGGCGAGCCTGGCCGTTTCGCTGCGGCCATGGGTTTCGACCAGGCCAATGACTACATTGATGCCATCGGCCTTGAGAGCGCGGGCGCGTTCCAGCATGGCATAGGTCTTGCCCACACCAGGCGCGGCGCCCAAAAACACAGTCAGCTTGCCGCGGCCTTCACGCGCGGCAAGCTGCAGCAGGGCGGTTGGATCCGGCCTCTGGGTTTCGATCTGACGAGCCATCTCAATTTCCGATGGGTGCGGCCTGGTCCAGCGCCAGGTTGAGGCGCAGCACGTTGACGCGCGGTTCCCCGAATATACCCAAGGCGGGGCCTTCCGTCACATCGGCAAGCACAGCCTCGATTACGGATGGCTCGACGCCGCGCGACTGAGCGACGCGTGCGACCTGAAGGGCGGCGTATTGCGGGCTGATATGCGGATCGAGGCCGGAGCCGGAGGTAGTCACCGCATCGGCGGGCACGGGGCCGCCGCCCAAAGCCTCGACCGAAGCAGCTGTCCGCTCGATTAGGGCCTTGCCGGTCGGCCCTATATTGGAACCGGTCGAAGCGGCTCCGTTGTAAGGGTCAGGTCCGGTGGCCGATGGGCGTGGCCAGAAGTAACCAGGCTGGGCAAAATTCTGCCCGATGAGGTCTGAGCCGATGACCACCCCATCGCTGACGATGCGGCTGCCATTGGCCTGCCCCGGGAACGCCGCCTGTGCCGCGCCGGTGATAGCGAGCGGATAGGCGAGCCCGGTGGCAGCCGACAGCAGGACGGTGAGGACGATAGCCGGGCGAAGTTGGTCGAGCATGATTGCGGCCCTCCTAGATGATGCCTGATGCGGTGACGGCCATGTCCACCAGCTTGATGCCGATGAAGGGGGCGACGAGGCCCCCCAGGCCATAGACAAGCAGATTGCGCGAGAGCAGTGCCGCAGCACCGACCGGGCGATATTTGACGCCGCGCAAAGCGAGCGGGATCAGCGCCACGATGATCAGCGCATTGAAGACGACCGCTGAAAGGATCGCGGACTGGGGAGAATGAAGCCCCATGACGTTGAGCGCGCCCAACTCGGGATAAGTCACCAAGAAGAGCGCCGGAATGATCGCAAAATACTTGGCGACGTCATTGGCAATCGAGAAGGTTGTGAGTGCCCCGCGGGTCATCAGGATCTGCTTGCCGATCTCGACGATCTCGATGAGCTTGGTGGGGCTGGAGTCGAGGTCCACCATATTGCCCGCCTCGCGCGCCGCCTGAGTGCCCGATTGCATGGCGACACCCACATCCGCCTGGGCCAGGGCCGGCGCGTCATTGGTGCCGTCGCCGCACATGGCGATCAACCGGCCGCCGACCTGTTCCTTGCGGATATAGTCGAGCTTCTGCTCAGGTGTCGCCTCCGCGATGAAATCGTCGACGCCGGCTTCCGACGCGATCGCAGCAGCCGTGACCGGGTTGTCGCCGGTCACCATCACGGTGCGAATGCCCATGGCGCGCAGGGCGGCGAAACGCTCCTTGATACCAGGCTTGACCACGTCCTTGAGATGAACGACGCCGAGTAGGCGATCGGCTTCGGCGACGGCGAGGGGCGTGCCGCCCGAGCGGGCGATGGCATCGACGGCCTTGTTGAACTCGGCGCCCGCCAGGGACTTGTCGAGGCCGACGAAGCGCAGGACGGCGTCGACGGCGCCCTTGCGGATGCGGCGGCCATCGATGTCGATGCCCGAAATGCGGGTCTGGGCCGAAAACGCAATGGTCGTCGTGCACTTGCCGCTCACCATTGGCTCGGTCAGGCCGAAGTCGGCCTTGGCCAGCGCGACGATGGAGCGGCCTTCGGCGGTCTCGTCGGCCATCGACGCCAGCAGCACCGCCTCGGCCAGTTCCTTCTCGCCGACGCCGGCCACCGGCAGGAACTCGCTCGCCATTCGGTTGCCGAAGGTGATGGTGCCGGTCTTGTCGAGTAGCAGCGTATCGACATCGCCGGCCGCTTCGACCGCACGGCCGGAGGTCGCGATGACGTTGAAGCGGATCAGCCGATCCATGCCGGCAATACCAATAGCCGACAGCAGGCCCCCGATTGTGGTGGGGATCAGCGTCACCAGCAGCGCGGCGAGCACCGCGACCGACAGATCGGTGCCCGAATAAGCGGCGAGACCGTAAAGCGTCACCACGGCGATCAGAAAGATCAGCGTCAGTCCGCTCAGCAGGATTGACAGCGCAATCTCGTTGGGGGTCTTCTGGCGCTTGGCACCTTCGATCAGTGCGATCATGCGGTCGACGAAGCTCTCGCCCGGCTTGGTGGTGATGCGCACCTTGAGCCAATCGGAGATGACCTGCGTGCCGCCGGTAACGGCCGAGCGGTCGCCGCCGGCCTCACGGACGACCGGTGCGGATTCCCCGGTAATGGCGCTTTCGTTGACCGAGGCAACGCCCTCGATGATTTCGCCGTCGCCCGGCATCAGGTCATTGACCTCGACCAAGACGATGTCGCCGATCCTGAGCGACGTGGCCGGGATCACCTCGCAGGCGCGATTGTTCTTCTGCGCCGGGAACAGCAGCTTCTTGGCGATGAGGTCAGATTTGCCGCGCTTCAGGCTCTCCGCCTGTGCCTTGCCCCGGCCTTCGGCAACGGATTCGGAGAAAGTGGCGAACAGCACAGTGAGCCAGAGCCAGAGCGCGATCTGGCCGGTAAAGGCCGGCACCCCGGTGCCACCCGCCAGGTCCTGCGCGAACAGGACGGTGACGAGCACGGCGACGACTTCGGTGACGAAGATCACGGGATTGCGGATGAGCTGGCGCGGGTCGAGCTTGATAAAGGCGTCGTGCAAGGCTGGCACCAGGATGGCCGGGTCCAGCAGGGAGATCGACTTGGTTGTGGACATGATGGTTTCCTAGAAGCTCTGCCCGGCGAGCATGACGAAATGCTCGACGATAGGTCCGAGAGCGACGGCCGGGAAAAACTGGAGCCCGCCCAGGATGAGGATGATGCCGATGAGAAGACCGACAAACAGCGGCCGATCGGTGGGGAACGTGCCCGAGGACGCGGCTATACGCGGTTTCTTAACCAGGGCCCCGGCAATGGCCAGCACCGGCACGAGATAGGCGAAGCGGCCGAGCAGCATGGCGATGCCCAGGGTGGTGTTATACCAGGGCGTGTTGGCGGTGAGCCCGCCAAAGGCCGAGCCGTTATTCCCCGCCGCCGAGGTGTAGGCGTAGAGGATTTCGCTGAGGCCATGCGGGCCGGGCGTCAGGATCGAGCTGGTGCCGAACTCGGCGACGGCCGAGATGGCCGTGAAGCCCAGGATCACCAGCGGCAGGATGAGCACTGCCAGCATGGCCAGCTTCATCTCGCGCGCCTCGATCTTCTTGCCGAGGAATTCGGGCGTGCGGCCAACCATCAGGCCGGCGACGAAGACGGCGAGGATGGCGAAGACGATAAGGCCATAGAGCCCCGAGCCCACGCCGCCCGGCAGCACTTCGCCAAGCTGGATCAGGAACATCGGCACCAAGCCACCCAGAGGGGTCAGTGAGCCATGCATGGCGTTGACGCCACCATTCGAAAGGCCTGTGGTGACGGCCGCATAGAGAGCGGTCATGGCCTGGCCGAAGCGGATTTCCTTGCCTTCCATGTTACCCATGGACGGATCGACGCCAACGGCAGTCAGCAGCGGATTGCCAAAGGTTTCGGCCCAGTGGATGGCGCCGGTGCCGATAACCAGCATGATGACGGTGACCGAAATCAGCGCCCAGCCTTGGCGACGGCTGCCGACCATCTGGCCGAAGGCATAGATCAGTGCCGCCGACACGCTCAGCATGGCGATGATGTTGAGATAGTTCGAAAACGCATTCGGGTTCTCGAACGGATGGGCGGCATTGACGTTGAAGAAGCCGCCGCCATTGGTCCCGAGCTGCTTTATGGCCTCCTGGCTGGCGACAGGCCCGATGGCGATGGTCTGCTGCGCACCTTCGAGCGTGGTGGCGACGAAGCTGGCGTCAAGGCTCTGCGGCAGGCCCATGGCGACAAACGCCAGCGCCACGATGACGGCCAGCGGCAGCAGCACATAGAGCGTGGCGCGGGTCAGATCGACCCAGAAATTGCCGAGCTCGCTGACGCCTGAACGGACAAACGCCCGCGTCAGCGCCATGGCGACGCCGATGCCCGTGGCGGCCGACACGAAGTTCTGTACCGTCAGGCCCAACATCTGGCTGAGATGGCTCATGGTGGTCTCGCCGCCGTAGCTCTGCCAGTTGGTGTTGGTCACAAAGCTCGCAGCGGTATTGAAGGCAAGGTCGGGCGACAGCGCCGAAAAACCCTGCGGATTGAGTGGCAGCACATTCTGCAGGCGCAGGATGGCGTAGAGCGCCAGGAACCCGACGATGCTGAAGGCCAGCACCCCCAGCGCATAGCCGAGCCAGGTCTGCTCCCTGTCGACACGAACGCCAGCCAGGACATAAAAGCCGTGCTCGACCGGAGCGAGTATGGGTGAGAGGAAGGTGCGTTCGCCGGTGAAGACGCGGGCCATGTAGAGGCCGAGCGGCTTGACCAGCACCAGGACCGCAACCAGCAGGAAGCCGATCTGCAGCCAGCCTGATAGGGACATGTTGGCTCCGGAGTCAGAAGCGCTCGGGCGCCAGCAGCGTCACCACGAGGTAGACGGCCAGCGCCAGCGCGATGAGGAATGAAATGATGAACATGATGTCGCTCACAGCCGGTCGAGCGCGGCGGCATAGACCGCCAGCATGATCAGCGTGCCGGCACCCAGCGTAATGAATGCAAGGTCGAGCATGGAAAGCCTCCTGTTGAGGCTCCTGCATTGGACCCGATGCGCATCAGCGTTCCATATGGAAAGGAGCAGCCGGGCATAAGGATTTCATAAGGGCCCTCGGCACCCAGCATTCGTGGCCAAATGGCCGCTATTGGCTCTCCGTCGCCAAAAGCTGCCAGACAGCTCCCGGCCTCTACCCTGCCCTTCCGCTTTGCGCCCCATTTGAGACATTCAGCGAGCCTTGGCGAAGTCCCGAAAGCTGCCGGTCCGCTTTGCGAAGGTTGGCGTCTCCAAGGGGTGGTTTGCGGTCAGTCCGCATTTGGGCATGAAGTTACCGAAGCCGACATTCACAGATCGTCTCATTCTGGGCCGGAAGCCGTCGCGGGCGAGCCCAGCAGTTGCTTTGCTCGTTGCATAAGCGCACAACCGTTCCTGGGCTGACCGGTGAGCAATGGCGATTGCTTCGGTACAAGTCGTCGGGTTTGGCTTTCGCTCCGCGAGCCGCCGGCATAGAGGGCCATCGCTATGGCTACCGGCCCTTATCCTACCGATTCCGCCGCGAGCCTTATGCTCGCTATCGTCATTACCTCGACCACGCCGATCATATTGCTAGATCGCGATCTGAGGATCGTGGCCGCAAGCACATCGTTTTGTTCGGCGTTCGACATTGATCCTGCAATCATTCCGGGACGTTTGCTGCCTGAACTGGGCGCTGGTGAGTGGAATGTTCCCCAACTTATCTCGGGGCTTGCGTCGGCAGTATCGGGCAATTCATCAATCAACGGCTATTTGATGCTGTTGAGGCGTCGGGGCCTAGGCGACCGAGAGCTGGTGCTGGAGGCACACCGACTCGAGTACGGGCCGGGTGAAGAAGTTCGCATCATGCTCTCTGTGGCCGATGTCACCGGCGCTAAGGCGCAGGAGAAACTTAAGGACGACCTGCTGCACGACAAGGCAATGCTATTGCAGGAGCTCCAGCACAGGGTCGCCAACAGCCTTCAGATCATCGCCAGCGTGCTGATGCAAAGTGCCAGAACCAGTCAGTCGGATGAGACCCGTAGCCATTTGAACGACGCGCATGATCGAGTGATGTCGGTGGCCAGTCTTCAACGGCAGCTGGCAGTGTCCAAGGTGGGTCACGTAGACCTGCGCACCTACTTCAACGACCTGTGCCGCAGCATCGGGGCGTCGATGATCCGGGATCGTGCCCTCACCAAAATTGAGGTTACATGCGACGACAGCGTTACCACCGCCGAGACATCGGTGAGCTTCGGGCTGATCGTCACTGAGCTGGTCATAAACGGGTTGAAGCATGCTTTCCCTGACAATCGGAAGGGGAAGATCATCGTCGACTATCGCTCAAGTGGAAGTGATTGGACGCTGACGGTATGCGACGACGGCATCGGCATGCCCACCGATGGGGAGAGTTCGAAACCTGGGCTGGGGACCAGCATAGTTGAAGCCCTGGCAAAACAGCTCGGCGCGATGATCTTCGTGACCAATGCCAGGCCCGGGACCCATGTCGCAATAGAGCACATGGATCTCCTTGATGTTGCCGTACCCCGGCTTGCCTACGCCAACCCGTAAATGCGCTCGCCCGATCTTTCCCACGAGCAACTTGAGTTGTGGGGTTGTTCGTCGCTGAAACGGCCACCCTCGACGCAGGCATGCCACTTCGGTGGCTCCTTGTCCGCTATTAGGGACGCCGTAAGAGACTGCCCAGCGACCAGTAGGCGCAAAACAGCAGTCGCCCCGCACCCGACCAACGGCAGCTGTCGGGATAGCGAAGTTCGAGATCGAATGGCAGATAAGGGGTCGAAAAGCTGTGATGCACCCGCGTGCCAGCGGCGGAAGTTGATCTCCAAGAGTAACTTGTGCTCCTTAGACGCGGTGCGGGGGGATCGAGCGTGCAGACCGAAGTCAAAATAGACCGAGCCGTCGTTGACGAAGCGCTTACCCTCTCTGACCTCGCGACCAAAACGTACGCCGATGCTTACCGCGCGGGAATGCGCCCTGAAGACTTGCGGCAACATGTCGAGTCGGTGCTCTCGCCCGAACGCTGGCGAGAGTATTTCGCCGAGGACAATGTTCTTGTGGCCCGAAGTGGGAATGAGATCGTCGGCTATGTACAGTTCGGACCCACCGCAGACGCCAGCGAGGCAGAGATAAAGCGTCTCTACGTGGACGAGCCATGGCAGCGGCGGGGGTTGGGCAGTCGACTTCTCTCGTCTGCGATTAAGGCGGCTGAGGCGGTGGGTGCCGAGATCATCTGGATAGGCGTTTGGCACGACAACGCAAACGCACGACGCCTCTATGAGAGGTTCGGATTTGTCGCCGTCACTCGAAAGGCGTTTATTCTCCCGTCTGGCCAGGTCGACGGCCACGACATACGGATGATCAGAAGGCGTACGTGACGCTGGGACAGATCGGCGGTGAGGTGGTTCAAGCATCCGCTTTGGGGTGGAAAGCGGAAGGACTGTTTTCAGGTTTTTAGGGATGAAAGCGGTCGCTAGTTGTTGGCAAATCTATCGAGGCCCGCGCTTCAGCACCAAGACGGCGAAGACATAGATGCCAAGTCGGGCATGGATGTGCAGTGCGTCTCTGCTCAGGTGCAGCACGTTGGTCAGCAGGGATTTTCAGGTGTTCAGCATGCTCACCGACCCGATCTTAGACTGAAGGATTTCGGGAAAGCTAAAGGGCGGGGATGCGCGAAGCGTACCCCCGATCTCGGTTACTCGCTGGCGCCTTCGCCTTCGAGCCACTCGACCATTTCGGCGATCTCTGCCTCCTGTGCATCGATCACCTTCTGCGCCATTTCCTTCGCCCACTGGTTATCGCCGTGCTCCAGCTCGGCCTTGGCCATGTTGATGGCGCCCTGGTGGTGAGGGATCATCCCGCAGACGAAGGCCACGTCGATGTCTTCCACCATCATGCCGTTCATCATCTGCTTGTTAGTCACGTCCATGCCGGCCATTAGGTCGGTATGGGCCGCGTCCATCTCATGTGACATGTCCATGGCCATGTCGCCGGCCAAGCCCTCGGCGGTCATGCAGATCTCGGGCAGCTCGGCGCCTACCGCCGGCATGTCATGACCCGCCCTGGCGTTCTGGGCGAAAGTAGAGCCGGAAGTGGCGATCAGGAAGGCGCTGGTTAGAAGGGTCGTCTTGAAGAGGTTCATTTTCATAATTCCTTGGTTGTTCTTGCAGTTCGATTACATCGCGTGCCCGGAGGGGATAACCCCGAGAGCCGAAAGACCCATCCAGACCGCCATGGCGACCATCATCAGGTTCTCGGTAAGGGAGACGAACCCCAGCGGTACGTTGCTGGAACCGCCGACGCAGGCGCACTTGAGCTCCCGCCTGTCGACGTAGACCGCATTGAAGACGGAGACCGCGCCGATCGTCCCGATGAACAGCGCTATCGGAACCGACAACCAGGTGAGAGCCCCGGCGACCATCAGTATGCCGGCGGCACCTTCGGCATACGGATAGACGTAGCTATATGGCACCCAGCGCTTGGCCAGGAGGTCGTAGTTCAAGAACATGGTGGCGAAGCTCTCGACGTTCTGCAACTTGAGTAGCGCCAGCACGACCATCGAAAAGCTGATGAACCACTCGGCGGCTCGCAGCGTGAACGGATTGCCCGTAACGGAATAGCTGGCCGCCATGGCGGTCAACGCAGTCATGGCGAAGAGAACCGCGACGGGCCGATACGTCGTTGCCTTTGGGTCTGCAACGGTCTTGCCCAAGAACCGGCGGGTGTCGTCATGACCGCCGACCCGCTGGCCGTCGACAAAGACCTGGGGCGTCGTCTTTACGCCGTGCTTCTCCTTGAACGCGTCGGTCTCCTCGCGCGTGGTCAGGTGATGATCCTCGACCTCATAACCGGACCGCTTCAGGAGGTCCTTGACCTTCAGGCCATAGGGGCAGGTGTGGTTCGGCATTACCATGCGGTAGATGACGGCCTTCTTCCTGGCCGACGTGGCGTCCATTGCGATGGTGGACATGGGACAGTCCCTTCTTCGAAACTACTGATCTGCATCTATGTGCACCTTCCCATCATTGGAAGGTCAAGGCCCTTTTTGCATGACTTACCATCGTGACGCGGATGCCTGCGTCCGCAGGCTCGACGGTAAGCTTCATGTCAGGGTCCATGGTCTATGCTGACGACCATGACCGCCGATGACGCCAGGAACCGGCTATTCGGAGCCCGTCTGCTGGTGCGAGGGTGGCATGATCGGAACGCAGCGAGCGGGCAATGGCAGAACTTCGGGCTGCCATCGACCGGCTGGACGAGGTAGAGTCGTCGTACCCTGATCTCCACGCCGAAATCGACCTGATCCGGGCCGCCTTCGGCCTGCTAAATCCGTAGAGATTGCATGACGTCCAAATCTTACCTTTGGCCCGGCGTCCCCCTGGCGCTCGGTTCCGCTGTGCTGTTCGGCGCTGCGGCGCCGCTTTCGAAACTGCTGATCGGGTCCGTTGACCCGTGGCTACTCGCTGGCATTCTTTACCTGAGTGCCGGCATCGGGCTGGCGATAGTGCACGTCGGCCGTCCACTGATCGGCCTTCCGTCCCCGGAGGCATCACTGCAGCGCGGCGACCTGCCGTGGCTGGCGGCAGTGATCCTGTTTGGCGGCATGCTGGGACCGCTGTTCCTGATGCTGGGCCTGTCGCAGACCAGCGCCTCGTCCGGATCGCTCCTGCTCAACCTTGAGGGCCTGGCCACAATGGCCATCGCGTGGATCGTGTTCCGCGAGAACGTGGACCGGCAGTTGATCCTCGGTGCCGCCGCCATCCTCGCCGGCGCCGTGCTGCTGTCGTGGACGGGAACGGGTCTGAGCCTCAACACCGGCAGCCTGTTCATCGCCGCGGCGTGCCTGAGCTGGGGCATCGACAACAACCTCACGCGCAAGCTGTCATCGGCCGATCCCGTGCAGATAGCCATGATCAAGGGCCTGGTCGCCGGATCTACGAACCTGGCGCTGGCTCTGTCGCTGGGTGCCAGCCTGCCGAACATCGGCCTGATCGGAGGGGCTGCCGTCGTCGGTTTCCTGGGTGTCGGCGTCAGCCTCGTCATGTTCATGCTGGGGCTGCGACACCTGGGTACCGCGCGGACAGGGGCATACTTCTCGCTGGCGCCGTTCATCGGTGCAATGCTGGCCATCCTGATTTTCCGCGATCCCATCACCTGGCAGCTCGTCGGCGCAGGGATCCTGATGGCGATAGGGCTGTACCTGCACTTGGCCGAGCGGCACGATCATGAGCACGACCATGAGGTACTGGAGCATGATCATGCTCACACCCATGACGAGCACCACCAACATGCCCATGACGGCTCAACTACAGAGCCTCATTCGCATTGGCACCGGCATGAGCCGATGCGCCACAAGCACCCACATTACCCGGATCTGCACCATCGTCATGGGCATGACCACGGCTAATAATTGCTGGTGCACGGTTGTGTTCAACTTGCGCCCCACCCGTTCAACTGGCCCCCCGAAAGCCGGTTTAATCCTGCCAAGCAAACGTCGATGCATAGGGGTGGAAAACGGTCTGTCCACTTCTGGCTATGATACGGAGAATGCGGAAGCCGCTCATTGCAATTCAAAAGTACTGAACTGGAACCGCTGGCTGGAACCCCATGGCGTCGAATGTTCGTGGCGCCGCGAAAACAGCAACCTGAAGTCGTTACCCAGCACGACCTGCAGACTTTCTGGATCATAGCGGGCGACCGGCAGACCACTGCATTTCTGCGGGCCATCCAGAGCAAACGTGCCAATGATCGCCCGGCCACCGGGGCGCAAGGCACGACGGAGCGTAGTCACATAGGCCTGCTGATCGCTATCGGCGGTCAAGGAATGGAAGGCCGCCCGATCATGCCACAGGTCATAGTCCCGATCGGGAACCCACATCGTCACGTCCGATGCGATCAGCTGACATTGCCGGGTGAGGTGAGTCGAGCCTGGGCGGTGCGGAGCGCTGCTTCCGACAGGTCCAGCACGGCTATTTCGGCGACCTGGAGGCGCACCAATGCATCCACCAGCCTGGACGCGCCGCCGCCAACATCGACAACCGCCATGTCTGTCTTCAGGCCTGCCTGAGCCAAAAGCTCGAGTGACAGGTCCGGGCTTGGCTCGAACCAGCTCACCTCTTCTTCGTTCTTGGCGGTGTAGACGCTGTCCCAGTGGGACCGGCGATCGTCATTGCTCATTTCAAGTGCCTGTTCTTTTGATCAACATGGAGGTCGCCTAGGTCTCTCCCGACAGGTCCTGCCTGGACTTGTCCAGTTCCTCGGCATGGCGCTGCAGCAGATGGGCCTCGGGTGAGCAAGCCAACAACTGCGATGCGCATGAATCGTCGGCTGCTTGTGCGGTTCGACATGCGTGCGGGCCTCGCGAATCGTAGGGCAGCCCAGATCGGCAGCGCTGCTGCCAGTTTGCCGCACATCGGGCCGGCCACGATCCGAAGCGACGGGTCGTCCATCCAGTGCAGTGGAAAGACAAGCTTCGTCACGGACGCCATGGCGATGGCCAGCCCTAGATAGCGGCGGCAGTAGCAACCGTGGGTGATCGTGATGCCCACGTCCTTCAGTCCGCACAATAGATTCCATACAAGGTTGTCAGCACTTGCTTCACGGCATCGGAGGCAATGCTGTAGTGGACCTGCTGCCCGTCTCGTCGGGTTTTTACGAAGTCCCAGGCCCGGAGCTTGGACAGGTGTTGCGACAGGGGCGATTGCCCCAGCCCAACCTTCTCCCCCAGCTCGGTCACATTCATCTCGCGATCCAGCAGGTTGCACAGGATCATCAAGCGCTTGGAATTGGCCATGGCGGTAAGGAGGCGCGTTGCCTGCTCGGCATTGGCCTCCATCTTGTCGATTTCCAACTTGATCATATTAGAATGTTCTTATATACAGTGATGCGTAACGTCAATATCCTCTGATTTTCCTCACGCTTCAAGGACGCCGCCATGAGATTCAACGTCGGAACGCCTGACCGGATCGCCCGCATCATCATCGGTGCCCTTCTTGTCCTGCTGCCGTTTGTCTCCGGACTGACCCTGTTCGCCAATCCCGTGTGGCTCTGGGCCTCGGTCGTCATTGGCGCCCTTCTGGTCGTTACCGCGACTGTCCGTTTTTGCCCGCTCTACGCAATCCTTGGCCTTTCCACCTGCAAGGTTTCCTAATCCATGACTGAATTCACCCCTCTCCTGTCGCTGGTTGGCGGCACGCTGATCGGGCTCTCCGCCGTGCTCCTGATGGCCTTTCATGGCCGCATTGCCGGCATGACCGGCATACTGACAAGCCTTCTTCCACCCGTCTCCAGCGACTGGGCCTGGCGCGCCGCCTTCATCGCCGGCGCCATCCTCGCCCCGATGATGATCCTGAGCATGACCAGTCACGCAATCGACTACTCCAGTCCGGTTCCGATGCCCTGGATCCTCGTCGGCGGTCTGATCGTCGGGGTCGGCGTCTATTTCGGCTCGGGCTGCACCTCCGGTCACGGCGTCTGCGGCATGGCCCGGCTGTCGCCCCGCTCGATTGCCGCCACTGCGATCTTCATGGCGACAGCTGTCGCTACCGTATTCGTCATCCGTCACGTGCTGGGAGGCCTCTGATGCAGCGCACCGTCATTGCTGGCCTCATTGGCCTGGTCTTTGGTACCGGCATCGCCCTCTCAGGCATGGCCAATCCGGCCAAGGTGCTCAATTTCTTCGATATCGCCGGCACCTGGGATCCGTCTCTGGCCTTCGTGATGGGCGCTGCGCTGCTGGTTACGGCTCTTGGATATCGCTTCGTCCTGAAGCGCGAAAAGCCGATCTGCGAGGCAAAATTCCATCTGCCCACCAACCGCACACTAGACGCGGCGCTGGTCGCCGGCTCGGCCATCTTCGGCATTGGCTGGGGTATTTCCGGCTTCTGCCCAGGCGGCGCCATCCCGGCGCTCGGCCTGGGCGAGATTTCGGCCTGGGCGTTCGTCGGCTCAATGCTGGCCGGCATTTTCGCGGCCCGGAGCATTCGCCTCGCGCTGCAGCAGCGCATCACGCAAACAGCCTAGCTCAGAAAGGAGCCAAGCCATGAACACCGTTCCGTTCGACACCGATCTCTCGGTCCACCCAGAGGTTACCGCCTTCTTCGACGTTCCAACCAACACATTCAGTTACGTGGTCAAGGATCCAACCTCCAATGCCTGCGCGGTCATCGATAGCGTCATGGACATCGACTACGCGGCCGGTCGCATCACCTATGATGGCGCCGACGCCATCATCCGCCACATCGAGGAGAACAACCTCAAGCTCGAATGGCTGATCGAGACCCATGTCCATGCCGACCACCTGTCGGGCGCGCCCTATATTCAGGACAAGCTCGGCGGCAAGCTCGGGATCGGCGAGAACATCACCATCGTGCAGGACACCTTTGGCAAGGTGTTCAACGAAGGCACCGAATTCCAGCGCGACGGCAGCCAGTTTGACCGCCTGTTCAAGGATGGCGACAGCTACCGGATCGGCGGGCTGACCGTGCAGGTGATGCACACCCCGGGCCACACCCCGGCCTGCATGACCCACGTAGCCGGCGATGCCGCCTTTGTCGGCGACACCCTGTTCATGCCCGATGGCGGATCGGCCCGTGCCGACTTCCCGGGCGGCGATGCGCGAACGCTGTATCGCTCGATCCAGCGCGTGCTCGCGCTGCCGCGCCAGATGCGGCTCTTCATGTGCCACGACTACGGCCCGAACGGCCGCGACATCCAGTGGGAGACCACTGTCGGTGATGAGATCGACCACAATATCCATGTCGGGCACGGCACCGACGAAGATACCTTCGTCGCCATGCGCGAGGCCCGCGATGCCACGCTTGCCATGCCTAAGCTCATCATCCCGGCGCTGCAGGTCAATATGCGCGCTGGCCGGCTGCCGCCCAAGGACAGCGACGGCAAAACCTATCTCAAAGTCCCCGTGAACGGCCTCTGAGCATGTGGCCCTTCACCAGCAAAGCCAAGAAAGACCGTCCCATGAATATCCGCCAGATCGCCCCCGATTTCTCCGCTACAAGCCAGATTCTGCCCGAGCAGATGCAGTCTGTCGCCGATGCCGGCTTCAAGTCCATCGTCTGCGCCCGCCCCGACAATGAGGAGGGTGGCCAGCCGACCTTCGACGCCGTGGCAAAGGCAGCCGCTGCCGCCGGCATCGGCATCGTGCACATCCCGGTTTCGGGCCCGCTCGGCGAAGGTCAGATCATCCGCTTCCACGATGCCTGGGAGAAGCTGCCTAAGCCTATGCTGGGCTATTGCCGCTCCGGCGCCCGCGCCGGCAGCCTCTACGCCACCCTCTCCAAGTAAAGACCGATGACCCTCAAGACCTACTTCCCCATCCTCGATTGGGCCCGGCGCTATAACCGGCAGACGCTGACTAGCGATCTCGTCGCGGCGGTCATCGTGACCATTATGCTGATCCCGCAATCGCTGGCCTATGCGCTGCTGGCCGGCCTGCCGCCGGAAGTGGGTCTTTATGCCTCGGTTCTGCCGCTGATCGCCTATGCGATCTTCGGCACCTCCTCGGCGCTGGCAGTCGGTCCCGTCGCGGTCGTCTCGCTGATGACGGCGGCTGCTGTGGGCCGCGTCGCGGCGCAAGGCTCGGTGGACTATGCCAGCGCCGCCATTCTGCTGGCGCTGCTCTCCGGCGTCATGCTGACGCTGATGGGCCTGTTCCGCCTCGGCTTCATCGCGAATTTCCTGTCGCATCCTGTGATTTCGGGCTTTATCACCGCCTCGGGGATCATCATCGCCACCAGCCAGGTCGGTGGCCTGCTCGGCATCAAGACCGAAGGCCATGCGTTGCCCGACCTGATCGCCTCGATCATCGAGCATATCGGCCAGGTCAACGGGTACACCGTTATGGTTGGCGCTGTTGCCCTGTCGCTGATGTTGTGGATCCGGCTTGATCTCAAGAACTGGCTCGCCCGGTTCGGCCTGCCCAAGGGTGTCGCCACCATCATTGTCCGGGCCGGGCCGGTGCTGGTTGTGTTCCTGACCATGGCCATGTCCGTTTTTCTGGACCTTGCCGCCAAGGGCGTCTCTCTCGTCGGTCAGGTGCCACAGGGCCTGCCCATGCTGTCGCTGCCCAGTTTCAACCTCGACACCATCCAGGAGCTTGCCTTGCCGGCGGTGATTATCTCGATCGTCGGGTTCGTCGAATCCATCTCGGTGGCCCAGACCCTGGCCGCCAAGCGCCGCGAGCGCATCGCACCCAACCAGGAACTAATCGGCCTAGGCGTTTCCAACATCGCGGCCGCCATTGGCGGCGGATTCCCGGTCACCGGCGGCTTTGCCCGCTCCGTCGTCAACTTCGACGCTGGCGCCGCGACGCCTGCCGCAGGGGCATTCACCGCCATCGGGATTGCCGGCGCAACCCTCTTGCTCACGCCGTTCCTGGCCATCCTGCCCAAGGCCACGCTGGCCGCAACCATCGTCATCGCCGTGCTGACCCTAGTGGATTTTTCTATCCTCAAGCGCGCCTGGGCCTATTCCAGAGCCGATTTTGCTGCTGTGGTGATTACGCTGGCGGGCACCCTTCTACTGGGCGTCGAAGTCGGCATCTCGCTGGGTGTCGGCGCTTCGATCCTAGTGTTCCTTTACCGCTCCTCACAGCCGCATGCGGCCGTGGTGGGCCTAGTCCCAGGCACTGAGCACTATCGCAACGTTAAGCGCCACAAGGTCGATACCGTCTCCGGTGTCCTCTCAATTCGCATCGACGAAAGCCTGTACTTCGCCAATGCGCGCTATCTCGAGGACCTCGTCATCAATCAGGTCGCCGCCAATCCGGGCCTGACCGACGTCGTTCTGATGTGCTCAGCGGTCAACGCCATCGACATGTCGGCCCTCGAAAGTCTCGAAGCCATCAACGAGCGCCTGAGCGATCTCAACGTTCGCCTGCACCTTTCGGAGGTCAAGGGGCCTGTCATGGATCGGCTGACAGGCACTGAATTCCTGGCCCATCTGAGCGGCCATATCCACCTCAGCCAGCATCAGGCCATGCTGGCCATAGCTGAGTTCCGACTGGCCGCTCCCACCGTTGCCGGCCAGCCGCTACTGAACGAAGTGATATAGATCAAGAACACCACGGGCTGTCTGATATAATGTAACATGGTGGAGCGAATGGCTCACGTCGTAGACAAGCTCCGGGCCGTCATGCAGGACAAGACCGGTACATGACCCACATCGTCTGCTCGCATTGCGGCGCGACCAACCGCATTCCGGACGGCCGCGACCTCGCGTCGGGCAAGTGCGGCAAATGCAGCCGGCAGCTTTTCGAGGGTCAGCCGGCGGATGTATCCGCCGCCATCCTAGAAAAGCACATCGCCAAGTCCGACATCCCTGTCCTCGTCGATGTCTGGGCGCCTTGGTGCGGGCCATGCAAGGTCATGGGCCCGCAGTTCGAGGCGGCTGCTAAACAGGCCGAGCCTAGGCTTCGCTTCGTCAAGCTCAACTCCGACGACAACCAGGCGCTTTCAGGGCGCCTGGGAGTCCGGGGCATACCGACCATGATCATGTTCAAGGGTGGCAAAGAGATCGCGCGAGTGTCTGGTGCCATGAGCAGCAACGACATTCTCAAATGGGCCGGCGCCCAATAGCAGCCCGATGCTTCGGGCTTCACCAATTGCTGATTGGCCACGGTCTTCGAACGATCCTACCAAGGCTGACCATGAAACGGCTTCTTGTCATCGTCGCTCTGCTCCTTGCGTTTGCCAATGTGGTATCGCCTGCGATGGCGGCATCCATGGCGGGTGACTGGTCCGCGCCGATCGTTGTGCCTCTAGACGATGGCACCTGTCTTGCGCCGACTGCCGGGGAGCACCACAAGGCTGCGTTCAAGCCGTGCAGCCGCAAGGTGAACGGCAAGAGCATACAATGTCACTTCTCGCCGATGCTTTTCCCTGTCGCCGCCGGACTACGTGTTGAGAACACCTCTCAAGTCTGGGACAGTCCAAACTATCTGTCTGCTCTGTTTGAGGTTTTTACCGGTCAGTTCCGCCCGCCAAGATCTGCGGTCGCCTGAACTCCGTCATCTCGCGAAACCTCACTGGCGGTCGATGACCGCCCGAAAGAATCCAAAATGATCGATACAACCCTTCTTGGGCGTCGCAGCTTTATGCTCGGCGCAACGAGCTTGGCTGGCCTGACTCTGGCCGGATGCGCCACAACGGCACCTGTTCCAAAGCCGAAACTACAAGTTACACCGGCAATTCCGACCGAATACCTCGCGATGTATGGGGCCCTTCCCAGCGAACGGTTCCCCATTCCCGCGGCCCAGATCGACCTTATCGATCCAATCTACTGGCGACAGGAAGTTGCCAATGCCACAGGCGAGGCGCCAGGAACGGTCGTCGTCGACACACCCGGCCGGTTTCTTTACTGGACGATGCCTGATGGCCGGGCAATTCGGTACGGCGTTGGCATCGGTCGGGATGGTTTTGCCTGGGGCGGACGCGGCCATATTGCCTATGGCAGGGAATGGCCGACATGGACCCCGCCATCTGACATGATCGTCAGGCAACCCGAACTTGAACCGTATCGACACGGTATGGACCCTGGGCTGGAAAACCCACTCGGACCTCGGGCACTTTATATCCACCAGGGCAGCCAGGACACCCTTTACCGGCTGCATGGAAATATGGATGCCCGCTCGATAGGTCGAGCCGTATCAAGTGGTTGCGTCCGCCTGTTGTTTCAGGATGTCATCGATCTCTATGGCCGAGTGACGTGGGGGGCGCCGATCGTCGTCATCCAGTAACGGGACAGTTGGCCCCGCATTTTAAAGTGCGGGGTCGCCTCTGACTTCTGATGAGAACTGATCCAGGATCTGAACCGGCTGGATGATCTCCCCCGTCCATTCTCAGGGCGTGACTTCTTCGACGCAAAGCGGATGCAGGGTGGCCGTGAACAGTCCGGCGATGATCGCCGGGTCCGAGGCCACCAAGGCCTGGGCTTCAGCGAGCTCGGTCACCTTGAAGATGGCGACACCGCCGAAGCCGTCGAGCGCTGGGCCAGTCAGCAAGAGCTGTCCGCGCTTCCGCACCTCGTCCATGAAGGCGAAGTGCCGGTTGAGTATCTCGTATTCCTCGGGCGTGGCATCGAACACGAAGGTGCTTCGCGGGGGCGCGGCAAGATACAGGAAATGGATCGTTTCCATCTCAGTTCCCCTGCATCTTCCAAGTCTGGAAGCGAACGCCGACCTTTGGGGATGTGCGATCCAACGTCGGGCTTGACGAAGAGGATTTGCCCGGGGGTGACCGTCGTCACTCGGTCTGGGAAATCGTAGCGCTCGGCACCGGCGAAGACGGTCTTCAAGCTGAGATTGCCAGCATGGGGTTCGACATGCAGGCGGTTGGTGCGTAGGCGAAATGCTACTGCATGGCGTCGGAACAGTTCGTAGTGCGAATGGCGCACCGTGTCCGAGGAAGACTGTCGTTGGAAGGCTTGTTCGAGTTGGACGACGCGCACTTGGCCACCGCATTCTTGAAACCACAGAATAACCCGGAGGCTATTCCGGTGGAACGGGGGTTGCACACAATTCAAATGGCATTTGTCGTGGCTCGCGCAACGATCTCTACGCGACGGTTCAACTGGCGCCCAGTGGATCGTCCGATCCGTCCGGCTTCTGGGTGGCCTGCCGTCGTCTCGCCAAATGCGAGTATCTTGGGAATCGGCAAGGTCCGATCAGCCCCGGCAAGTCAGGCAGCAACGGCGTCGGCTAGCCGCCGCGACAAGTCCCAGTTGTAGGCATTCGTCCCATGGAGTCAGTGTGCCCTTCTACGGTCAGCCTGAAACCATCCAGCTGCATCAGTTGGTCCAGAAATGCCTCAAGTTCGCTCTCTCCGTCAGCTCTGATCTCTGCCGTGTCGAAGTCGAAAAGCATGTCGCTGCCAGGACCCAGCGCAGTAGTTCGTCGCCGTCGTTAGCCATGCCTGAGGACGGCGCTCGGGCATTGTGATGGTGGGAAGCCCGATGATGTTGCTGGCTGGAAAGACTGCCCCGTTCGGCACGGTGGCCTGTGGGTTCGTAGCTGCCGAGCCGATACCCAGCAGCCAACAACAGCTAAACGCCACAGGTCCCGCTGGCCGGTGGCCGCGCCACAAGCGGGAACGGAAATCTTGCCGCTATGGGTGGAAGGGCAGGTGCGTTGAACTCGGTTGACATCCCGAGAGATATGGTAGACCCTTCTTCCGGAAGGAGTTAATACCGTAATGACCAACCTCGATCGTACCTTTGCGGCGCTGGCCGATCCCACCCGCCGCGCCATCCTCGCTCGCCTTGCGCTCAGTGATGCTTCGGTGGCGGAGCTTGCCAAGCCATTCGACATGAGTGCAAGGGCGGTGTCGCTACATGTGAGTGTGCTCGAAAAGGCCGGTCTGGTCACCCGTTCGAGGGATGCCCAACGCCGACCTAGTCGCCTGGAGCTGACTCCCCTCCAGGAACTCGATGGCTGGTTAGATCAGTACCGCTCGATTTGGGAAGGTCGGTTCGACCGCATGGAGCAACTCCTGAAAGCTACCGGCGGCAAGCATGAGTGAGGCCCGGTCTATCACGCTGCATCGGGCGTTCGACGCCTCACCCGAAGACGTATTCCGGCTTTGGACCGATCCCGCGCTGGTTTCGCAATGGTGGGGTATCAAAGGCTCAACAATTGACGGCTGCCACCTGGACGTTCGCGTCGGCGGACGGTGGCATATCGAGATGAGAACCGCGAGTGGGCGGGTTTATCCCAATGGCGGCACGTACCTCGAAGTCGTGCCAAACGAGCGCATTGTCTTTCTCAACGAGCCTGACCCGGCGATCCCTGAATGGAACGGCGACGTACCTTCACCCAGCCGTCACACTGTTACCTTTGACGGCACCGGCGAACGCACCATGGTCACGATCGACATCCTTTTCGAGTCTAAGGCCGAGCGTGACCGGATGGTCGGCCTGGGGATGAAGAACGGGCTCGAGCAAGGTTTGGACAGGCTCCAGGCATTTGTGACGAACCTCGCACACAGCGATCCCTAGCACTGAAAGGATGTCGATGTTCAGACGCAGCTTCCTCTCCGGAGCCACGGCTCTGCTTTGCCTGGCGCCCGGCCAAATCATCGCCCAACAAACCAACGAAAGCTTAGTCATGCAGCAACCTCATCCTGAAATCGCAAAATCCGCAGACGGCACTTCGATAGCCCACTGGTCCATCGGCAAGGGACCGGTGATCGTCCTGGTCGCCGGTGCCTTCAACGACCACAATACCGGCGAAGGGTTCGCTGGTGAACTCGCCGCCGGCTATACGGTAGTTACCTACGATCGGAGAGGTCGCGGCGCGAGCGGTGATATGGCGCAATATTCGCCTGTCCGCGAGATCGAGGATCTTGCCGCCGTGATCAAGGCCCATGGTGGCACCGCTATTGCGATCGGGTTTTCATCGGGCGCATCGTTGGTCCTGTTAGCCGCCGCGGCCGGGTTGCCGATTTCCAAGCTCGTCCTCATCGAGGCCCCGTGGATGCTCTCCGAGGCGCGCGCCCGGCCTAGCCTTGAGCTTGCGGCACGCCTTCGCGGTCTTGTCGAGGCCGACAATCCAGGCGAGGCGGTCGAGCTTTTTCAGCGCGACTATGTCGGCATGCCGGACGACCTCATCGTGCAGATGCGAGCTGCGCCGTTTCGGCCGTTCCTGGAGAAGATGGCGATGAGCACGTCCTATGACGCAGAGATCATGAGGGACCTCAGGCTACCCGAGGACCTCCTGCCCAAAGTTACGCAGCCGGTCCTTCTGCTGGCCGGCGAGAAAAGTCCCCCCTGGATGGCGGAGACGGCGGCCTCGATCGCGAAGCAACTGGCTGCAGGCGAAAGCAATGTGGTCGCCGGCGTCGGGCACGACCTGGTCCCGGCAATAATTCCGTATCTGAGTGATTTTCTCGAGAGCGAACCCAGGTAACCCGGTCACTGCGCCCTGGCCAAAAAGATGCCCTCTACGGTGCAGGAGCGGTTATTGCGAGGCCGAAACGTGATGGCTGGAATGGGGTCGGTTGCCGCCGGTCGGCAACGCGCCCTATCTTGAGACGCTCAGGAGCCTTCACAGTCCCGAAAGACCGGTCAGCTTTGCTGCTGCCTAGCGTCTGGAATGGCGGTGGTCTGCGGACAGATCGCTTTTGGGTAGCTTTGGGGGAAGCGGACGTTTTTGGTGATCTCAAACTTCTTCCAATGTCGACACCCCTGTCGCAGAAGTCTATGGTGCCGCTCGACATCTCAGGCTTCGGAAAGGAGTACGCTTTTTGAACGCCCATCCTCCAAGCATCATTCCCGAGAACGAAGCCCAGCGTATGGCCGCAGTGCGGCGCTACGACATCCTCGACACGCCACCAGACGGCGCGTTTGACCGTGTGACTGCGATGGCGGCACGCCGCTTCGGGGTGCCGATAGCGATTATCAGTATCGTCGACAATGACCGCATTTGGTTCAAATCGCATCACGGACTACCCGTGGAACAGATCGACCGCGAGCCGGGTCTGTGTGCGTCGGCAATCCTATCCCCGGACCCGCATATTCTGACTGACGCGAGCGTCGATCCCCGCTCGCTCGCCAACCCACTTGTGGCCGGGGATTTCGGCTTGCGCTTCTATGCTGGCGTGCCACTGACCACTATCGACGGATACAATCTCGGAACTCTCTGCGTCATTGACAAGGCGCCCCGGCCCATTGACCAGGACCAAATTGACGACCTCAAGGACCTGGCGTCCATCGTCATTGACCAGTTAGAACTGCGACTCTCCGCCCGAAACGCCGTCGCCAAGGCAGAGATCATGGCGCGTGAAATCGATCACCGCGTCATGAACAGCCTGCAGTTTGTCTCAAGCATGCTGACGCTCCAGAGTCGCGAGGGTGGTCTGACGGACGCAACGGCAGAGCAGATTAAGATCGCGGCTACCCGCGTGGCGGCCGTAGCGCGCGTGCACCGCCATTTCCAGTCCGACGAAGCTGCCGAAACGACTTCCTGCATCACATTTCTGCGGCGGATGTGTTCTGACCTGTCGGACATTGTCGGGAAGCCCGTCACCGTGCGCGGTGACGAAGGCGAGGTGCCGACAACCCGGATACAGCCAATCGGCCTCATCGTGAACGAACTCGTTACCAACGCCGCCAAATATGGCGATGGACAGATCGAGGTCTCATACAGAATATTAGGCCACACCCACGAGATCGCCGTCTGCGACGAGGGAAACGGTCTGCCGCCCGGCTACGACCCAACGTCGGGCGGCGGACTGGGTACGAAAGTGGTCACGGCCCTTGCCGACCAGTTGGGCGGGCGGGTCGCGGCAGGTCGATCACCTATCGGGCGCGGTTCCTGCTTCACTGTGACTTACCCCGTCTGACGCTATCCTACTTTGGCTGCTGTCCGTGGGGTGCACTCGACCTTGCCCCAAGGGACCGACAGCATTCCGGAGAAGCAAATCGTAGGACGAATGTGCGAGATGAGGTTGTGATCGGCCGCCACTTCGTTTCTTCTCAGGCCATTTCGGCTAGAGGAGAATGGTTATGGGTATCTCACAGTGACCCTGCAGCAGCAGGAAGGTCGGGGTGGAATGCCGGCAAACAGATCTGGTCGATCCACTTCTTCCTCGATCGCGAGGAACGAATGAGAGACCGAGCCTTGTTCGACCTGACGATCGAGAGCAAGCTCCGCGGCTGTGATCTGGTGAAAATCAGGATAGGCACGCTGTCGCCGGCCCAACCATTCGTGCACAGGTCAATGGTGATCCAGCAGAAGACTGGCCGTCCCGTACAGTTCGAGATCATCGGTGATGTCCGGGCCAGTCTCCTAGCTTGGCTGGAGCGCCGCGGCGGAACCATCGAGAATGCGGATGGGTCGGACTATCCTGCTGGGCGCCAGCTGAACCGTCGCGTTGAGATCGTCGTGCGAGCCACGACAACAGCCGGCTAGTTGAACGACTCCCTCTTTCCCACGAAATTGCCGCTGAGCTATTCTCTCGTCTCAAGAATCCGGTGGCGAAGTGCGCGTCGTTCAACTCCAACAAGCCTTTCAGCGACAATCGTCGTCCGAGACCGTGCGTCAGTCGCACTACGAGCTCTTTCGTCGCCACGCGGTCGCCTTTCGCCTGCGCACTAACCGGCTACATGTCGAACCGCATGCAGGTAATCTGAGCTTGAAGACCGTCTTTGCTGGGGCCGAACGATATGAGTTTCCCGATCGGGTGACCACGGTCACGCCTGGCCAGATCCTGTTCGTGAAGCCCGACGTCACGTATTCGAGCTCTATCTGCACCTCCGCGCCGACCGACAGCTTTTCTCTCTTCCTGCCGGCGCCGCTGATCCGCACTTTGATGACCAGCAGGCAGGTCGATGCCTTTCTAAATTCTTCGCTGAGCAGCACCAGCCTCCCCGGCCTACCCGGAGTAGCCAAGGGGCTGGATCGTGTCGCCAGAGCCATTGAGCTTGGCGATCAACTAGGCTCTGAATCGGCCATGGTCGACCTCGTAGCTGCCAGCGGCGCTGCGATGATAGAGGTCGGCGAAGCCGCCCAGGGGCTGACCGTCACCAAGTCCAGGACTAGGGCTGAGCTGATGCGGCGGGTCCTACTCTGCCGGGAGCTGCTACATGGTCACATCGAGTCCGGCATATCTCTGGCTCAGCTGGCCGAGGCGACCTGTCTGTCGGAGTTCCACCTGATGCGTAGCTTCCGTCAGTGCTTTGGCATATCCGTCGCCCAGTATCTGGTCCGCCTGCGCATGGAAAGAGCCGCCGAGTTGGTCGAAGCGGGTCGGTACACTGTCACCGAAGTCGCGGGCCGCTGCGGCTATGCCGACTTGTCCGCCTTCGGCCGTGCGTTTCGTAGATTCTGGGGCAGAACGGCGACAGATCATCTCGCCGAGGGGGCAGAATAGCAGGATCGGCACGGCGTTTGACGGGCACAACGCCATGAAGTTATCAAATCGTGGTCGAAGGCATGAGCCAATCCATTCGTTCGGAAAATGCGTTGATCGACGATATACCCGTCCGCAGATACAGGGCGGCCGATACATCGGCATGGACGATAGTCTTCGCCCATGGCGGAGGGTTCAGCTGGGGGACGCTGGACGACTACGACCAGATCGCCCGCAATCTCTGCAGTGCTGTTGGGGCCCAGGTCGTTTCGGTTGGTTATCGTCTCGCACCCGACCATCCCTTTCCCGCGGGATTGGATGACGTCTGTGCGGTTATTCGATCGCTCGCGGGTCGCAAACCTTTGAACGGCAGGATCGCTGTGGCAGGCGACAGTGCCGGCGCCTGCCTTGCCGCCGGCGCAGCGCAGCGGCTGCATGCCGAGGGGATCCACATCTCCGCTCAACTCCTGATCTATCCCATGATCGAGTACCACGATCGGACGCCGGCGGCCTTCCACACACTGTCGGATCGGCACCATCCGAGCTTCGATGCCGTTGTGAACGCTTGGGAGAGGTATCTCCAACCGACTAACGACCAACTCCCGGACTACGCGGTACCGACCAGGACCAGGTCACTGTCCAACCTGCCCCCAGCCCTCACCATCGTTGCCGAGAACGACCCGCTGCGCTTCGAGGCCATGGCCTATGCAGAGCAGCTCTCGTCAGCGGCGGTTCTGAGTCAAGTCATCAGCTATGGCGGCACCGCTCACGGCTTTCTCAACGATGCACCGAACGGGATCGTCAAGAAGGCGCTTGTGGATATCGCCACCTGGTTCGAAGCCGTCGAGCGATGACCATCGGCGAGTCTGAACGATGGCGCGCTCTGCTGGCTGCGTGGTCCCCCCTTGTCCTGCGGTCGGCGGACTACGATCACCTTATTTCTGCCGCCCAACGTCGTTCAGGATGGCTTGGGAATGACGGTGCTGCGGAAGAACGAATTGCAGCGCTGGAGACGCGACTGGGAATACCTCTGCCTGCCTCGTACCGAAGTTTCCTGGCCGTCTCGGACGGCTGGGGGCCGACGTCGCCCTTCGTCGACCGTGTTTTCTCCGCCCATGAAGTCGACTGGCTGTCGAAGCTGTCGCCGGCTACCATTGCCGGCGTGGCCCTCGGCATGGGAATGTCGGGCTCGGTCGACGACCCGACTCGAACCGTGCAGGCGCTCACGCGGCCCGTAGACTACGAAACGCCCCGCGCAACGTACGACTACTCCATTGCGGAACTGGCTGCGGCTTTGCAGGTTAGCGAGGAAGTCGATGGCGCGATGCTTCTGCTCAATCCCGGCATTCGCTGCGATGGCGAGTGGGAAGCCTGGTTCTTCGCCTATTGGTTGCCGGGCG
Organism: uncultured Devosia sp.; assembly: GCA_966212275.1. Classification (GTDB taxonomy): domain Bacteria; phylum Pseudomonadota; class Alphaproteobacteria; order Rhizobiales; family Devosiaceae; genus Devosia. The sequence continues at coordinate 6,013 of CBIHQV010000002.1, read as the reverse complement.
CGCGGCGGTACGCATCCTTCTTCGCTCTGATGCAGGACCAATACCGTCAGATGCGCGACGAGGCCTACTGACCGCGGGGAAAAACATGACCCATTCCATGCCCAAACCTATCAGCGAGGCCGTCGACACCGTCGTCAGGCTGGCCACCGGGGACGGCGCCGTTGACGCTGAAACTTTGCGGGGGGACGACGACTATTGGATCGTCTCGGTCGGAACCGCCGACGACCGCCTAATCGTCAAGCTCGTGGCCTCGACCGCCGTGCCATCATTCGAGGCTGCCAGGGCCAAGCACGACCTGATCCGCCATGCAGCTGATATTCCGATGTCCGAGATGATCGCAGCGGACGACAGCGCATCCCACGTGCCCTTCAGGTACAGTATCCAGACAAGGCTGTCAGGTGAGGAATGGTTCACGCGACGCGGCCGCCTGGACGAGACAGATCGGGAACGGGCGTTGGCAAATCTCGGTGACGTCGTGGGACGGCTGCACGAACCGAAGTTGCCAGCGTTCGGGACACTCCCCGGCGCGAGTGAAAGGCATTGCTTGGCAGCCCTCACGACCCACTCTCGGAAAATAATTCGTGATGAGAGGCTGGGCGCAAGGTTCACTGAGCTTCTGATCCGAAACGCCGAGTTATGGGCAAGCGCGATCCAACCCTCGATCACGCACGACGATCTGCATGGGTTCAACGTGTTGTTCCACCCCCACCGACCGATGGACGTCTCGGGCATCCTGGATTTCGACAAGGCCTGGAGCGGACCTGCCGAAAGCGACTTAGCCCGCATGGAGCTGTGGCACGGGATGTCTGGTCCTTCCTTCCTGGCTGCCTATCGCGAGCGTATTCCCGAGCTGCCAGGCTATGCGGAGCGACGTCCTTTCTATCAACTGCTATGGTGCCTGGAGTTCGCGCAAAACACACCGGATCATCTGGAGACGACCAACACGCTTCTGACAAGGCTGGAATTGCCGACGCTGCAGTCCTTCAGTTAGTCGGCTCGGGCTCCCGGCCTTCCTATATTTCCGCACCGATGCATCCGGCACGCCTATCCAGCAACGAGCATGCTGATCCTGCCCGTTTTGGACATAGACTCACTACGCAGTTGACTGCGCTGTGGAGAGGCTTCCCGATGCGGCAGTGCAAACGAACAACTGAGTTACTTCCACATCTGGAACATGCCCCAGGAATTGGTTGGGAGCACTAGACTTACCGACCCCGTCGCAGCCGCGTCGAGGTCGCCCACGCAAATCCTCGATCACCGGGCGACCGCGCATCGATGAGCGACTGGGATAGACAGGAATGGCCGAAGCCATTCCTGTTTCCAAATCACGGCGTGACCTCGTTCACGCAAAGGGGGTGTAACGTGGGCGTGAATAAACCTGCCTGCACAGCAGGATCGCTGGCTACCAACGCCTCGGCCTCGGCGAGGTCGGTTACCTTGAAGATAGCTATGCCGCCGAAACCGTCGAGAGCAGGTCCCGTCAGAAGGAGTTTCCCGCGGTCGCGGACCTCGTCCATGAAGGCAAAGTGCCGGTTGACGATCTCGTATTCCTCGGGCGTCGCGTCGAAGACGAAGGTGCTGCGGGGCGGGGCGGCGAGATATAAGAAGTGCGTGGTTTCCATGTCAGTTGCCCGGCAGCTTCCAGAGACCGATGCGATTTCCTTCGGGGTCCAGGAACACGGCGAACCGTCCCATTCCATCGATATCGTATGGAGGCTGCACGACCGACACGCCCGACACTCCGTCCAGCTCGGCGACATAGGCGTCGACATCGCCCACCGCTACGTAGGTTGTCGGCCCGGGTACGAGGCCAGGCATCGCCGCGCCAATGGCCAAGTCGATCCCGGGACCGGAGCCATGACGAAGGATGGTATATTGGGACTCGGGGTAGTCCTCTTCCTGCCAGCCGAACAGGTCAACGTAGAACTTGCGCAGGCCCTTCGGGTCTTTGGCGATGAGTTCGGAATGCATTACGGCGCTACTCACTTCAAACCTCCATTGGTAAGTATGGACTTACCATTGTGTAACGAGGAAAGTTTGTCAAGACCCGCGCGTGCGTTGCAAATGCTGATGTCCTGGCGTATTTATGGGGTCATGTCACAGATTGACCAAGTCATGGCTGCGATTACCGATCCAACGCGCAGGCGGGTACTTGAGTCCCTGCGCTCCGGCCCTCTGACCGTCGGGGATATAGCCAGCGGCCAACCGGTCAGCCGCCCCGCGATTTCGCAGCACCTGCGTGTCCTGAACGAAGCCGGCTTGGTCAAGTTCGACCGTGTCGGCAGGCAGAACTACTACTCGCTTGATCATGGGGGGCTTTCGGAGCTGCGGGCCTATGTCGACACCTTCTGGACGGATGTCCTCGAGGCGTTCCAGCAAGCGGCGATCATCGAGAAGGCTAAGGGAAGGAAATCCAATTGATTCCTCCAGTCACGCAATCTCTGCATGTCCCCCTCCAGCCCGCACTTGCGTTCGACTTGTTTGTCCGCCGGTTGCCGGAATGGTGGCCCCTCGCGACCCGGTCGGTGTGGCTCGACAAGGCAGTAGCCTGCCGTGTCGACCCGCGTGTCGATGGCCGGATCGTCGAAGAGGGCCCAGACGGTGCAGAAGAGCACTGGGGAACGTTCCGCCGCTTCAACGAGGCGAGCGATGTGCTAATCGACTGGCACCCAGGCCTTCCTCCGGACAATGCCACGGAGGTCGAGGTGCACTTCCTTCCCGCAGCAACAGGCACCACCGTTGAATTGGAGCACCGTCATTGGGAGAGGCTAGGCGAACGCGGCAGCTTCGTGCGCAGCCTATACGCCAATGGATGGAACCCGATATTCGAGCGTTTCGGCCGCTACGTCGCGTCCGACCCCGACCTGCCGGAAGTCACCGGTCCCGGCTGCATCGGCGCGGAGGTTCCCGCAGGCTGGCATGAGGATATGGTGGGTGACTAGAAGAAAATTTTCGAGCGGCGGCATGCCAAGTCTGAACGCAAGTTCGTTGGTCGTCGTCAGGTGCTCGGCGGTTTCCTGAGCAAATTCCAGCCACCAGAGCCGTCGTTAGAACCGCCTATGGTCGGCATATCCCGGAAGTTGGGCAACTGGGAGCGATAGTTGTCTAGCAAAGCGGGGTTTGGCCATACCCCGCCATAGTTCCCTTGTTGCCAGCAGGCATGGCCAGCCTAAGGGAAGTGTAAGCATCAAGCCCTACTGTCGGCCCCCACGGCAAACCAACGGCGCCTCTTGCAACGTCCCTCCGATATCGCACGGGCGGCTTACTGCCCCTATCCTGCCTTCTGCTTAGCGCCCCATACCAGCCGGCTGGTCAGCCTCAGCGATTTCCCAAAAGCCGTCTCCTCGAGGGTGCGGCAGGCGGCTGAAATTGGTGGATAGCTGCCATGCCGATAACCAGCTGCCAACGGCAAAGGCGGACGTTGAACTCCACCACCTCGTGCGATGCACTCGACTTCCGGATCGGAGAGGCCGGTTGCTCGCCGGATCAATGTGGGGTCAGATGTAGAGGCAATCGGGACTGGCGGGTCTGTGGCAACACTTCACCTGATGGTTAGACTGCCGGGAAGCGGCAAAACGACGTTGGCTCGCAAGCTCGAGGTCGAGTACGCCGCGCTCCGCCTTACCGTCGATGAGTGGCATGTCCGGCTTTTCGCGCCGGAAGGCGCGTCGGCCGCCGCGTGTCGCGGACTGGAATATGGAGTGCATAGCACGAAGCACCTCTTACGGTACGATCCCGCGGCTAAGAGCGCACATCAGCCCGAATTGCCCAAGGGGGATCTTGTGCCCTTCAGCGGCGGCGAAATGTCGGCCTTAGCATGGGTGTCCAAGGGCAATTCGCGCCGGCACCGGCCGCACTAGGCCGGCCGGGTCGAATTTCGTAAGGACTGGCTGGCCGGCAATCGCAGCGACTGCCCGGGGTGGAGTTGGCCCGGGTCAGAGAGCTTGTTTATGTTGGCTTGGAAGATCGCTTCCGCCCTTGTGGGCATTCCGTAGATCTGTTCAGAAATGCGCTCAAGAGTATCGCCGGATTTAACAATGTAGATCAAAACCCCTTCGTCCCCTTGCTCAGGGAGCTTCACGATGCCTTCCGGTTGTGCGTCAAGTTCCCCGCTCAGAGCCTGCAGGGTTGTCGGTCGATAGGCGTGAGCTTCGGGCAGGTTGGTGGGGTGCTCTTTCCACCGCCTCCGGGCTATGGGGCTTACTTCGTGGAGTCGCATCGGTCCAGGCCGGCGGTCGGCAGTCGGCAGTCGGTCGAGGACGAAGCCGACAGCGTTGAAGCCAGGTTGCTTGTCCCGATTGGTGAGGTTCTCCCGGTGCGAGGAACACAGCTTGCCCAGATGCGACTGGGGCGAAGCGTCAAGGTCAAGACCGGCATGCCGCGCGCCGTCCCATATCCATTCGAGAGCCAGATCGGAAAGGCCACGCCGCTCGCCGCCCCCACCCACCGAGCCGTGACCGCCGGGAAACCACATCTGCTGATAGGGCGCATCAGCGCTTTCAGGGTTGGCGCCTCGGCCCTGGTTGAGCTCCTGGAGATTTTCCCAGAGCGTGGGCTCAAAATCGACCTTGTGCTCGTCGATGGCCACAGCGTGCCGCGCCTGCTCGACGATGGGCGAAAGGCTAACATCATGAAACTGATGGATGCGGTTGATGGCGTTGGCCAGGACGAAGTATCGCGGGATACCCAAGGCCCCCACGGTGTCCCATACCCCGAGATACTTCACCTTGAGCAGCGGCCTTGATCCGGGCTGATACTGGGCGACATGCTCTGTCCGCCACGCATCCTCCTGCTCCGATACGCAGACATGGGGCGAACACTCACTCCTGAAGCGCAGCACCTCGTCCTGGAACAGGTCGGAAATGCGCCGTCGCTTGTAGAGATCCACCGCCTCGTTGGCGCGGCGGGCGTGCTGCCGGTGCAGAATCCCACACGTACTCAGGAGCCCAACGAAGGAACGAGCGGTGTATGCTCCACGTGAGAAACCAAAGACGTAGATCTCGTCGCCCGGCGAATAGTTGAAGATCAGAAATCTGTAGCCGTCGCTCAGGTTCTTGACCAAGCCCGCGCCAAAGACGCCCCCGGCAAATGCTTCGCCGTCCTCGCTGCCGACCCCTTCGTCATAAAAGGTTACCTGCCCGACGCCGTCGTCGGCCCTAGGCAGGACACTTTCGGCCGTGAGCAGAACATTGGTCGGATACGGGGCGTCGAGCCTGTTCCAGCTGCCGTCGAAGCAAAAGACCAATCGCTTCACTGCATTCCTCCGTGGGCGAGGCCCAGAGCCCCACCCTACTGTCCGAGCGCCGCCCTTATCTCCGCCAGGTGGTCAACAAAGATCGCATTACCGCCCTCGAGTGCCACCGCCTTTTCGGCAAGGGGCAGTGCCTCCTCGTGCCGCCCCGACACGTGCAGCACCCAGGCAAGCGTATCAATCCGGCCAGCCATTTCAGGGCCGGCGTCCACCGCCTGGCGCGCGAGCTGTTCGGCTTCCTCGAGACGGATGTTCTCAGTCGCAAACATCCAGGCCAGATCATTGCTGGCGTCGCCGCTCACCGTCCCGTCACCCTCGGCAATGGCAAGACGGAGGTACTCTTCGGCCTTTGCCAGGTCCTTGGTCACGCCAGCGCCATGGCTGTAGTGCCAGCCCAGGCTCAGATAGGAGAGCGGCCACCCCTGTTCCGCCGCGAGGTTGAGGTATTTGATTGCCTCGACGTCGCTCTGCGTTAGGCCTCCGCGTCCCTTTGCATACATGACCCCGATATTGTGCTGAGCGAAGGCCTCGCCGCCATCAGCGCCGATCTGATAGAGCCGAGCTGCCTCCACATCGTCCTTGGGCATGCCAAAGCCGTTTTCAGCGAGCCATCCCAGCGACCCGCTGGCATAGGGCGAGCCGGTCTCGGCGGCCTGGGGGGGGGGGGCTATGGGCCGCCCAAGGTCCGGGGAGACGCCGCGGCCGGCCGCCGAGAGCGGGGCCAGATTTTAAATTGCGACGACACCCCCCTCCCCCGCGCCG
>CBIHQV010000001.1:0-297848 GCA_966212275.1 uncultured Devosia sp. | reverse complement strand
AGGCATTGGGATCGGCCAAAAGCTCAAGCATTGTCGGCTCCATTTCGAGTCTGTTCACGCGCAACGTAAGCGGAGCTTGGCGCGTAGGAAAGCCGCTTTGGCAGAGTTTTCCTCCCGCCGCGACCCTGGCGGCACAAAGCCGCTGCCGCGGCGCTGGCACAGGGCTTGCGGCGGGTGATAGCCTTGCGCTCGAATTTCAATCGCGAGTGACCCATATGGAATCGTTCACGCCGCTTACCGCCACGCTGGGCGGCGCTCTCATCGGGCTTGCCGCCGCGGTGCTCTGGCTGGGCAATGGCCGCATTGCCGGCATTTCGGGCATTTTCGGCCAATTGCTGCCGCCGGCGCAAACCGTGGTCTGGCGCGTCGTGTTCCTCGTGGCGCTGATCGCCGGAGCCTTCGTGGCGGCAAAGTTGTTGCCCAGCCTGGGCGTTGGTGGGGAAACCCCGGCCCGGCTGGTCGAGGCGCCATCGGCCTGGGGCGTGCCGACCCCGGTATGGCTCGCCATAGCGGGCCTCCTGACCGGCCTTGGCACCAAGATCGGCAATGGCTGCACCTCGGGCCACGGCGTCTGCGGCCTCGCCCGCCTGTCGCCGCGCTCGCTGGTGGCAACGCTGGTCTTCTTCGCGGTGGCGGTTGTCACCGTTGCGATTACGGGGGTGGTGTGATGGCCAACCTCAAGCTGCCCTATCTCGCCACGGCCGCCCTCAGCGGCGCGCTGTTCGGCACCGGCCTTTACATCTCGCAGATGGTCGATCCGTTCAAGGTGCTGCGCTTCCTCGATTTCGGCGCCATCCCGGCCGGCGGCTGGGACCCGAGCCTCGCCTTCGTCATGGGCGCAGCGCTCATCGTCATGTTCGCCGCGGTCCAGCTCGGCAAGCGCCGTGGCACGCCGCTGTTCGACAGCACCTTCCATGAACCCGAATACCGGCGGATCGATCGCCGCCTGGTCGGCGGCGCGGTGCTGTTCGGCATCGGCTGGGGCATGGCCGGCATCTGCCCCGGCCCGGCCATTTCGCTGATCGCCTTCGTGCCGGAAAATCTTTGGATCTTCCTCGCCGCAATGTTTGTCGGCTCGCTGGCCGGCAGCGTGGTGATCCCCAGCGGCCATTCCCGCAGATTGGCGGATGCAAAATGAGCGGCAATGACGCAGACGCCATCGTGGTCGGCGGCGGCCTGGCCGGCGTCGCGGCGGCTATTGCCGTGGCCAAGGCGGGGCTCAAAGCCATCCACCTGGCCCCGTCAGGCCCGCCCGATCGGCGGACCTCGGCGCTGATGATGCCCAGCGTCGATTATCTGCGCGATGCCGGACTGATCGACGATCCCGCCACCCTCGGCCACGCGCTGACGCAGATCCGCATCATCGACGCCACCAACCGGCTGATCCGCGCGCCCGAGACCCTGTTCGACGCCAGCGAAGCCGGCATGGACGCCTTCGGGTGGAATTTTGCCAATATCCGCCTCATGGAGCGCTTCCACGCCGCCGCGGCGGCGCTGCCCAATCTCGAAACCCGCAATGTCGGGGTCACCGAACTCAGCGACAACACCGTGACCCTGGCCGATGGCACGCACCTGACCGCGCCGTTGATAGTGGGCGCCGACGGCAAGAAATCCCTGGTGCGCGCCGCCGCGGGCCTTCAGGCGCGGGAAACCGCCTTCGCGCAGGCGGCCCTGGTCTGCGACCTCGATATCGCCCGTCCCATCGGCGGCGCGTCCATCGAGTTCCACTACCCTCAGGGGCCGTTCACGTTAGTGCCGGCGGGCGGCAATCGCGCCAACCTGGTGTGGATCGACGATCGCGCCGTGCTCGAGGCCGCCAAGGCCGGTGGCGAAGCAGCTCTGCTCGCGACCTTCATGGAAAAGTCCCAGCGCCTCTTCGGCGCCATCAAGCTGGCAAGCCCGGCCTTCGTCTTCCCGCTCAGCACACTGAGCGTCGACCGTGCCGGTGCCGACGGCGTCGTGCTGGTTGGCGAGGCGGCGCATGCCTTCCCGCCCATCGGCGCGCAGGGGCTCAATCTGGGCCTGCGCGACGTTGCCGATCTGGCCGCGTCCCTTGCCGCCAGCGACCGTAGCCAGCCCGATTGGGCGATCGCGGTTAGCCGCGACTATGCCAGCCGGCGTGCCGGCGACCTCGCCCGCACGGGCGGCATGGTCGATACCCTGTTCCGCTCCTTGCTGGCCGACATGCTGCCAGCCCAGGCCCTGCGCGCCGGTGGCCTCTGGGCGCTAAAGCTCGCGCCCGCTTTACGGAAGCAGGCTTTTGCGGTGGGGATGGGGAGTCGGACTTAGCCTGAACATCGGAGTACCCCCTGCTAGCCTACCCCTGATAGGGGGAGGAATCCGTCTGGTGGTTGTCGCAGATAGTGCCCTCAAACCCGATCTGTTCCTCCCCCTATCAGGGGGAGGTTAGGTGGGGGTGTCCGCTAAACAAAAAGGGCGCCGTCACTGGCGCCCTTTCAATTCTGGTATCGCAGACCCTTACTGGGCCGGCGCAGCCGGCGTTTCGGCAGCCGGTGCAGCAGTGCCATCAGCCGGAGCCGCGGCTCCGCCATCGAGCTGACGGCGCAGTTCTTCGGCGCGGTCTTGGAGAACCTGCTCCAGCGCGTTCTCACCCGAGGTTTCCTGGCGGAATTCCTCGAAGGTCAGCGCGGCATCGCCATCATAGGCGGCGGTGAAGCCGGCCAGAGTGATTTCGATGGTCAGGTCCTGGTTCTGGCGGTTCTTGGCGGTGAGCTTGAGCACGCCACCCTTCTTGAGCGAGTTCACATACTGCTCGTTGATCACGAGCTGGGTCGCGCAGGACGTGGGATCGCACAGCATGTAGGGCACGCGGATCGGCTTGGCACCGTCGATCTGCCAGGTCAGGCCGAAGGGAAGCAGCACGCCGAGCGGAACGGCAGCAACGGCGAGCAAGCGGCTTTCCTGACCCGGATCGTCGCGCAGCAGGAACGAGCCGAGGAACTGGCCATTGGCCAGAACCACCTGGCGCATGATGCACGCCTTCTGGCCGTCGGGCAGCGGATCGCAAACCTTGAGCCAGTTTTGGTTGGCAGCAGCGGCATCGGCCGGCGTGGCGGGAGCGGCAGGCGCTTCAGCAGCCGGTGCCTCAGCGGCGGGCGCTTCAGCAGCAGGGGCCTCGGCCGGAGTGGCCTCCTGTGCGTAGGCCGACAAGGGGGACAGCATGAGCGCGGCCACCGCAAAACCGGCGACGAGAGGTTTCCTGAGGTTCATAGAATTTCCTTGGCTTCTTTGGCGGTCCCGGTGACCTTGTGCCACCTTGAGAATTGAACTGCCCTTCAAGTGCTGAATTCGGGCAATAACATGACCGATACAGCTTGCCAAAGCATTATGGCAGGACAGGGTTGACGCACGCCCGTCAGGACGCATTTTCTGCCAGTTTCGCTAGGCGCGACAGTATTGCGGCCGCGCCCTTGAGCCGGTCATTCGGCGTCGGCCAGTTGCGGGCGAACACAAGTTTCTGATCGGGCTTGATGCGAACCTGGTTGGCAGGATCGCTCACGAGGCGCACCAGAGCCGTCGGATTGGGGAACTCGTTGTTGCGCAGGCTGATGACCGCGCCCTTGGGGCCGGCATCGACCTTTTCGACATTGGCCTGGCGGCAAAGCGCCTTGACGAGGATCACCTTGAGCAGCGCCTCCACCTCTTCAGGCAGCGGCCCGAAACGGTCGATCAATTCGGCGCCAGCAGCGTCAATGTCGCGGATATCGGTGAGATCACCCAGGCGCCGGTAGAGCTGCATGCGCAATTGCAGGTCCGGCACATAGTGCTCGGGAATCATCACCGGCATGCCCAGCGAGATCTGCGGGCTCCATTCGTTCCGGTCCTCGTATTCCTCTTCGCCGCTCTTGAGGTTGGCCACGGCCTCTTCCAGCATCGCCTGGTAGAGTTCGTAGCCGACTTCGCGGATATGACCCGATTGCTCGTCGCCGAGCAGGTTTCCTGCCCCACGGATATCGAGGTCGTGGCTGGCGAGCTGGAAGCCAGCGCCCAGCGACTCGAGCGATTGCAGCACGCCCAGCCGGCGCTCGGCCGTGTCGGTGAGCTTGCGGTCGGGCGGCACGGTGAACAGGGCATAGGCGCGCGCCTTGGCCCGGCCGATGCGGCCGCGGATCTGATAGAGCTGCGCCAGCCCGAAATGATCCGCCCGATGCACGATCAGCGTATTGGCATTGGGGATGTCGAGCCCCGATTCCACGATGGTGGTCGCCACCAGCACGTCAAACTTGTTGTCGTAGAAGGCGTTCATGATGTCGTCGAGCTCGCCCGGCGCCATCTGCCCATTGGCGACGACGAAGCTGACTTCCGGCACTTGTGCCTTGAGGAAGTCAGCGATCTCGTGCTGATCCTTTATACGCGGCACCACGTAGAAGCTCTGGCCACCACGGTATTTCTCGCGCAGCAGCGCCTCGCGGATCGACAGCGCGTCGAAAGGCGAGATGAAGGTGCGGATGGCGAGGCGATCGACCGGTGGGGTCGCCAGCAACGACAGGTCGCGAACACCGGTCAGCGCGAGCTGCAGCGTGCGCGGAATCGGCGTCGCCGTCAGCGTCAGCACGTGCACATTGGCCTTCAGCTCCTTGAGGCGCTCCTTGTGGCCGACGCCGAAATGCTGCTCTTCGTCGATGATCAGCAGCCCAAGGTCCTTGAACTTGATGGTCTTGCTGAGGAGCGCATGGGTGCCGACCACGATATCGACCTGCCCATCGGCGAGGCCTTCCTTGGTGGCCTTGAGTTCGTTGGCGCTGACCATGCGCGAGGCATGCCGCACCCGCACTGGCAGGCCCTTGAAGCGTTCCGAGAAGGTCTTGAAATGCTGGCGCGACAGCAGCGTCGTCGGCACGACGATAGCCACCTGCTTGCCTGATAGCGCCACGGCAAAGGCCGCGCGTAGCGCCACTTCGGTTTTGCCGAAGCCCACGTCGCCGCACACGAGGCGATCCATGACGCGGCCCGAGGTCACGTCGTCGAACACCGCCTCGATGGCGGCCATCTGGTCCTCGGTTTCCTCATAAGGGAAGCGCGCGGCGAATTCGTCATAGGCCCCGGGATTGATCTCGACGACATCGGCCCTTGTGAGCAGGCGCGCCGCCGCGATCTTGATGAGCTGCTCGGCCATCTCGCGGATGCGCTTCTTGAGCTTGCCCTTCTTGGCCTGCCAGGCGACGCCGCCCAGCTTGTCGAGCGTCACATGGCCATCGTCGCTGCCATAGCGGGTCAGCAGCTCGATATTTTCCACCGGCAGGTAAAGCTTGGTGTCGCCGCCATATTCGAGCTCGACGCATTCATGCGGTGCGCCGCCAGCCTCGATGACCTTGAGCCCGATGAAGCGGCCTATACCGTGATCGACATGCACCACCAGGTCGCCGGCATTGAGGCTCGCTGCCTCGGTCAGGGCGTCCGAGGCCTTCTTCTTGCGCTGCGGCCGCAGGATGCGTTCGCCCAGGATATCCTGCTCGGAAAGAACCAGCAGATCCTTGGTCTCGAAGCCGGTCTCGAGCGGCAGCACCACCAGCGAGGTGGTCGCGGCGCTCGTCGTCTCGGCGTCGCGCCAGTTCTCCGCCAGCCGCGGATTGGTCAGGCCATGATCCTTCAGCACCTGCACCATGCGGTCGCGGGTGCCCGTGCTCCAGCAGGCGATGACGGCCCGCCGCCCCTCGCGGCGTTCGGCTAGCAGCCGGTCTACCACTGACTGGAAGAGGTTCGTGTCGGTCGCCTGCCGCTCGGCGGCGAAGCTGGGCGCGATATGCCCGCCGGCATCGTCGCTGGCATTGGTGCCCGGCGCCAGGAACTGGCTGAGCTGCACCACGGACGCGCCGGACAGCTCATAGGGATGCTGATCGACCGCGTAGAGCAGTTCGGGCTTGGTCGGCTTATAGGGCGCCCCCGATCCAGCGACGACCGGCAGCAACCGTGCCGCCTCACGCGCGTCGTAATAGTCGCGCACCTGCGTCACGCGATCGGCATAGGCCTCGGCTGCCTGCTCATCGAAGACGAACGGCGCGTCACCGACATAGTCGGCCAGTGTGTCCAGATGCTCGTAGAAGAACGGCAGCCAATGCTCGGTGCCCGAATAGCGCGAACCGCCGCTGACCGAGGCATAAAGCGTGTCATCGACCGTGTTGCCGCCAAAGGTCGCGGTATAGTTCTGCCGGAAGCGCTTTATGGTGGTTTCCGTCAGCACGACTTCGCTCATCGGCGTCAGGTCGACGCGCTTCAACGTGCCCGTCGTGCGCTGGCTGTCCGGATCGAAGGTGCGGATGGATTCGAGCTGGCTGCCGAAGAAGTCGAAGCGCAAAGGTGCCTCGGCGCTGGCCGGGAACAGGTCCACCAACCCGCCGCGCACCGCATATTCGCCGCTCTCGCGCACCGTCGGCACGCGCAGATAGCCATTATTGGCCGCCCAGGCGATCAGCTTGTCGCTGTCGACAATCCGGCCCGTCGCCGCCGAGAACGACATGGTCTCGACCACATCGCGCGGCGGCAGCTTCTGGATCAGGGCATTGACCGCCGTCAGCACCACCGCGCCCTTGGCGCCCGAGGTCAGCGCCGCCAGCGTGTTCATCCGCGCGGCAATCGTCACGTTGTTGGGCGACACCCGGTCATAGGGCAAGCAATCCCAGGCCGGCAGCGTCAAGATGGTGTGCCCCGGCAGCATGGCCGTGAGGATGTCCGCCATGCGCTGCAGGCGCCGGCCGTCGCGCGCGACGAAGACCAGGCTCGCCGCGTCATCAGGCGCCGCCTCGATGCGCTGCTGCACCAGACGGGCGAGCACCATGGGCTGCATGCCATCGGGCACATTGGCGATGGTGCGCGTCGGGCGCTGGGACACGATTTCGTTCATTTGGCCAGCCGCGCCTGATGGTCGGCGATCACCTCGGCGAGGAATGTCCGGTCGACATTTTCTGGCGGCTCTTCCTGCCCCATGATCCATTTGAGCAAAGGCGGGTCTTCCTCGTTCATGAGGGCTTCCAGCCTGTTCAGACTCCGTTCATCCATGGCCTCGGTATGGGCGTCGGCAAAGGGCCCCAGGATCAGGTCCATCTCCTTGGTCCCCCGGTGCCAGGCCCGGTAGCGCAGCCGCTTGCGGCGCATGGCAATGTCTTCACCGGCAGTCATTTGACGCACCATGATCCTGGGTTTGTTCCCGATTTGGACACTCCTCTTACGCGGATTAATCCTGGTTGTCAGCCACCAATTCCCGAGGGGTGACGGGGTTCCCATCAGCGGTTAGCTTGCCGTCCAAGGAGCCAGAGAGAATCGTGAGCCGCCCGGAAACCCTGTCGCCGCTGTTCCGCTCGCTGCACTCCATCAAGGGTGTCGGCGACAAGCTGGCTGCCTTGCTGACCCGCTATTTCGGGGCGCCCGAGGGCCAGGAGGCCATCGCCCTCGACATCCTCATGCACATGCCCTCCGGCGTCGTCGACCGGCGCCGGCAGGTGGGAATCGCCGAGGCCTATCTCAACCAGATCGTTACGCTGAAGCTCCATATCGACCGCCATCAGCCGCCGCCGCGCGGGCGCGAACACATTCCGCACCGGGTCTTCGCCCATGACGAAACCGGCGATGTGCAACTGGTGTTCTTCCGCGCCCAGGGTGGCTGGGTCGAGAAAGCGCTCCCGATCGGCGAGGAGCGTTTCGTCTCCGGCCAGATCGGATTCTTCAACGGCGACAAGCAGATCACCCATCCGGACTACATCGTCGAGCCGGACAAGTTCGCCACCCTGCCGCTGGTCGAGCCGGTCTATCCGCTCACCCAGGGCCTCAGTTCCAAGGCACTGGCCAAGCTGGTCCGGCAGGTGGTCGACAGCCTGCCCGAGCTGCCGGAATGGATCGCGCCCGACACCCTGGCGCAGCGTAAATGGCCCGATTTCCGCACTGCCATGCTTGCGGTCCATACGCCGGAAAATCCGGGCGAGGCCGAACTCTGGGCCCCTGCCCGCATGCGTCTGGCCTATGACGAATACCTTGCCGGCCAGATCACGCTGCAGTTGATCCGCTCGACCATGGTTGCGGCCCGCGGCATCCCGCGCCAGTTCTCGGGCGAGATCACCGAACGCGTCACCCACGCGCTGCCCTTTTCCCTCACCGAAGGGCAGCAGCAGGCGGTCGACGAAATTCGCGCCGACCTCGCTTCACCCGACCGCATGTCGCGCCTGCTGCAGGGCGATGTCGGCGCCGGCAAGACCGTTGTGGCGCTGATGGCGATGGCCGCCATGGCCGAAAGCGGCGCGCAATCGGCGATGATGGCGCCGACCGAACTGCTCGCAGCGCAACACTTCAAGACCTTGAAACCGCTCTGCGATTCCGCTGGTCTCGGCTGCGAGCTCCTGACGGGCAAGATGCCCGCCGCCGAACGCCGCGCCAAGCTGGCTGGCATTGCCAGCGGCGAGACCACCGTGGTTGTCGGCACCCACGCTCTGTTCCAATCCGGCGTCGAATTCCACAATCTCGGCCTCACCGTGGTCGACGAGCAGCACCGCTTCGGCGTCCACCAGCGCCTGGCTTTGTCCGACAAGGGCAAGCACACCGACCTCTTGGTCATGACGGCAACCCCCATCCCGCGTACCCTGGTGCTCACCCATTTCGGCGACATGGCCGTCAGCGTGCTGCGTGAAAAGCCGCGTGGCCGCCAACCCATTGATACGGCGGTCCTCTCCATTGGGGACTACGCCCGCGTCATCTCCCGACTACAGTCGCGGCTCGCCGAAGGCGCGCAGGCTTTCTGGGTCTGCCCGCTGGTAGAGGAGAGCGAGCATCTCGAAGTGGTGGCGGCCGAGGACCGCTTCGCGGAATTGCAAAAGGTGTTCGGCGACCAGGTTGCGCTGGTGCATGGCCGCATGAGCGCCGCCGCCAAGCAGGAGGTCATGCAGCGCTTTTCTGCCAATGAACTCAAGCTGCTGGTGGCTACCACGGTCATCGAAGTGGGCGTCGACGTGCCCAATGCCTCGATCATGATCATCGAGCATGCCGAGCGCTTCGGCCTCGCCCAGCTCCACCAGTTGCGCGGTCGGGTCGGTCGCGGCTCGCAGCGCTCGGCCTGCCTGCTGCTTTACAAAGACCCCCTCAGCGAAACCGCAAAGGCGCGCCTCGAGACGATCAAATCTACCGAAGACGGCTTCGAAATCGCCGAAAAGGACCTGGAGCTGCGCGGTCAGGGCGATGTTCTCGGCACGCGCCAGTCCGGCATGCCCGGTTACCGGCTCGCCGTGCCGGATGTGCACCGGCACCTGCTCGACTATGCCCATGACGAGGCTAAGGATTTGCTGAAACGCAATCCAGGACTGAGCGGCCCAGACGGCGAGGCCGCCCGTACTCTATTGTATTTGTTCAGGAAAGACCTGGCGATCCCGCTGATCCGGGCGGGATAGCGCCACGCCCTCGTGGTTCGAGGCTCGCGAAGGGCTCGCACCTCACCACGAGGGCGTGGCAGGATGCCTACTCCACCGTCACCGACTTCGCCAAATTCCGCGGCTGGTCCACGTCCGTGCCCATGAACACGGCCGTATGGTAGGCCAGCAACTGCACTGGAATGGTCGCAAGGATCGGCGCGACGAAGCTGGAAACGTGTGGAATAACAATGATATCGGCCACCCCGTGGCCGACCGTTTCCGCGCCCTCGGCATCGGTGATGAGGATGATCTTGCCGCCGCGGGCGGCGACTTCCTGCATGTTGCTGAGGGTCTTCTCAACAAGCTCGTCCGAGGGGGCGACGACGATGACCGGCATGTCCTCGTCCACCAAGGCGATGGGGCCGTGCTTGAGCTCACCTGCCGCGTAACCTTCGGCGTGGATGTAGCTGATTTCCTTGAGCTTCAGCGCACCTTCCATGGCGATGGGGAACATGGGGCCACGACCGAGATAGAGCACGTCCTTGGCCTTAGACAGGCGCTTGGCGATGTCCATGATTTGGGTTTCGGTGGCCAGAGCCTGCGAAACTGCCGTCGGCAAGCCCGTCAGTGCCCGCACGAATTCTTGCTCTTTGCCTGCATCCAGCACGCCGCGGGCGCGTCCGGCGGCGATCGCGAGGCTGGCCAGCGCGGTGAGCTGCGCAGTCAGCGCCTTGGTGGAGGCGACACCGATTTCAGGTCCGCACAGAATCGGGAACACCACCGAGGACTCGCGGGCGATGGTCGATTCCACCGTGTTGACCAGCGAGGCCACGTGCTGGCCCTGCCCGGCGCAATAGCGCAGCGCGGCCAGCGTGTCAGCCGTCTCGCCCGACTGGGATATGAACAGCGACAAACCGCCTTTTTCCAGCGGCGGCTCGCGGTAGCGGAACTCGGATGCCACGTCGATATCGACCGGCAGGCGGGCATAGCGCTCGAACCAGTATTTCGCCACGGCGCCAGCCAGGTAGGCGGTGCCGCAGGCGCTGATGGTCAGGCGGCTGAGATCAGCAAAGTCGAAGGGCAGGCTCTCGCGGATGGCGACCTTTTCGGCGCCCATGTCCACATAGTGGCTCAGCGTGTGCGAGATGGTTTCTGGCTGTTCGTAGATTTCCTTGGCCATGAAATGGCGGTGGTTGCCCTTGTCCACCATCAGCGCCGAGGCCTGCGAAACCATCAGCTCACGCTGGACGATGGCGTCCTTGCCGTCGCGGATGGTCACACCATTATGCGTGATGACGGCCCAGTCGCCGTCTTCGAGATAGGTCAGGCGCGAGGTGAACGGCGCCAGGGCCATGGCGTCGGAGCCCAGATACATTTCGGTCGCGCCATAGCCGATGGCCAGTGGCGCGCCATGGCGGGCAGCGATCAGCAGCCCCTCCTCGCCCTTGAACAGGAAGGCGAGCGCAAAGGCGCCGCGCAGCTTCTTGAGCGTGCGGGCGACGGCGAGCTCCGGATCAGCGCCGTTGGTCAGTTCGCGCGACACCCAGAGGGCCACCGCTTCGGTATCGGTCTGCGTCTTGGGCAGGTAGCCGTCCTTGGCAAGGTCGGCCAGCATTTCGCGATAGTTCTCGATGATGCCATTGTGAACCACGGCGACACGGTCCGTGGCGTGCGGGTGGGCATTCTGCTCGGTGGGCGCGCCGTGGGTGGCCCAGCGGGTGTGGCCGATGCCGATGCGACCGGCCAGCGGTTCGAAGTTCAACTTCTGCGCCAGGTTGCCCAGCTTGCCCTCGGCGCGGCGGCGGGAAATGTCGCCATCCTCCAGCGTTGCCACGCCGGCGCTATCATAGCCGCGATACTCGAGGCGCTTGAGGGCGTCCACGAGGCGAACAGCAACGGGTTCGCTGCCTACAATGCCGACGATGCCACACATGTCAGTTGCCCTTCTTGGCTTGCTTCTTGGCTTGCTTCTTGGCTTTGGCAGCCGCAAAAATTTCCTTGGCCCGGCCGGGCTTGTTCACCTGGCGGGCGCGGCCCAGCGCCAGCGCGTCGGCCTCGACATCCTCGGTGATGACGCTGCCGCTGGCGACCAACGCTCCGGCGCCCACGGTGACAGGCGCGACCAGCGCGGCATTGGAGCCGATGAAGGCGCCATCGCCGACCACGGTCCGGTGCTTGTTGTAGCCATCATAATTGACGGTGATGACGCCCGCACCGACATTCACCTCAGCGCCGATGGTGGCGTCGCCGATATAGGTGAGGTGGCTGATCTTGGCGCCCTTGCCGATTTCGGCCTTCTTTACCTCGACGAAATTGCCGACCTTGACGCCCTCGCCCAGGTTGGCTTCCGGCCGCAGTCGCGCGAACGGCCCCACCGAGGCATTGCGGCCCACATGGGCGCCCTCGATATGGCTGAAGGCGTGGATGACCGCGCCCTCTTCGATCACAACGCCGGGGCCGAATACCACATTGGGCTCGATGGTCACGTCGCGGGCGATCTCGGTGTCATAGGAGAACCAGACGCTTTTGGGGTCCTTGAGCGTCACGCCCGCCTTCATGAAGTCGGCACGGCGCAGCTCCTGGAAGGTCGCTTCGGCCTGGGCGAGCTTGGTGCGATCATCGACGCCGATCAGTTCATTGGCGTCGGCCTCGATATAGTCGATGCGACGGCCATCGGCGGCGGCCAGCTCGACAGCGTCGGTCAGATAGTACTCGCCCTTGGCATTCTTGTTGTCGATGCGGTCGATCACGGCACGCAGGGTATCGCCGCGGAAGCCGATAATGCCGGAATTGCAGAGGCCGATGGTCCGCTCGGCTTCCGTGGCATCCTTGTGCTCGCGGATGGCGACGACGCGGCCATTCTCGGTCAGCAGCCGCCCGTAGCCCGTCGGGTCGCCGGGGCGGAAGCCGACGACGACCATGTCGGCGCCGGCGTCGAGGCGCGTCGCGATCTCGGTGATGGTTGCCGCGGTGACCAGGGGCGTATCGGCATAGAGCACCAGGATATGTCCCGGCGCGGCGTCATAGGAGAGCTTGGCCTGCAGCACGGCGTGCCCGGTGCCCAGCCGCTGCTCCTGCCGTGAAATAGCGGCGCTGGGGGCAATCCCGGTGACGGCGGCTTCGACCGCCTCGTGATTGGGGCCGACGACAACCGCGATCTGGGCACCAAAGGCCTGCACCGTGCGCACGACATGACCGACAACCGGCAAGCCGCCCACGGGATGGAGAACCTTGGGTGTCGCCGATCGCATGCGCGTGCCCTCGCCCGCAGCAAGAATGATCGACAGCAGTTCAGTCATGGAGCTTTCTCCGGCGCACGTGTTTTACCACGCATTTTCACAAGATTATGGCATGCAACCGTTGGCGAACACATAACTGACGCCGCATGGTTGATCCGGGCGCAAGATATGATTCGAATGCGCCTGCGAGATAGTGGCATTGGCTAAAGCATCCGAACAATTCCGGCAATCGGACGTCACGACCTGGGGCATCGTTGCCCTGGTGCTGTCAGGTATTGCGGTGATGGGGGCAAATGTTTCCGCGCTCATGCCCCAGGGCGTACTTGCGGGCCTGCACAAGACCCGGATCGAGGGCGCCTCGCTCGAGCAGTTGCGGGTGCAGGTCAGCGACCTGCGCGACGAGCAGATTCGGCTCAAGCGCGAAAACGGCGTGCTCAGCGCGCGCTTTTCGCTCGACGAGCAAAAGGGCAACGAGATCACGCGCCGTGTCGGTGCGCTGGAAGTCAGCCTGCCGGTGCTGCTCGAATCCCTGCCCGACAGCGCCAATATCGACCGCAGCAACCTCACGGCCGCAATCGGCAAGGATCCGGCGCTGGTCTATGAAGCCGATGGTGGCTCTGTCGTCGTGCGCCAGCAGCCCATGGCGGAAGCCTTGCCCGCGCCGGGTGCGCAGCCGCTGCCGGAGCCGGTGGCAGTTGCTTCGATACCCGTGCCCAACGAGGCTGCCTTTGGCGTGGCGATCGGCCCGGCAATGACGTTCGAACAGGCGCCGGAGACCTGGCGCGACCTGACCATGAAGCTGGGGCCGCTGCTGTTTGGCCTCGCGCCCCTGCTGGTTGACGAGGCCAATAGCGACAACCAGCGCATCATCGTTGGTCCGATAAACCAGCTCTCGGAGGCGACCGCCCTCTGCGCCAGGCTTGAACGCCTGTCGGTATCGTGCCTGCCCATGCCGTTTACCGGAACGCCGCTGGCCTACTAGCGGGGCTGTCCCAGGACAGTCCCCGGCCATGCAGCAATTGCGGTTGACAGCAGAGGCAACGTGGCTATGTTCCGCCGCGACGCCAGCAGCGTCAGATTTTGGTGCGTGCCGGTAGCTCAGTGGTAGAGCATTCGACTTTTAATCGAATGGTCGAGGGTTCGACCCCCTCCCGGCATACCATTCCCAACTTCTGATCGGGCGCGCTGCTTTGTCTCAGGATTTCATCGATCTGCTCAAGGTGCTGGCAACGGCGGCGCTGGTCTTTGCCGCCGGTACGCTGGCCATGCTCTACGTCATCTACCTCCTGGCCCAGTATGGCGCCAACCTGCCCATGGTCGGGTCGCTCCCGCTCAGCGCACCGCCCGAAATGGTGCCCATGCTGGCCGACAACCGCCTGTTCACGACCCTGGCCGCAGCGCATGTGACTGCCGCCGGGCTGGCGCTGCTGATCGCCAGCAACACCATCGACATGGCGCTGCTGATCACCTCCAAGGCGGTCACGGTGGTGATCGCTGCCCTGCTCGGCTTCGTGGGCGGACACATGATCTATCTGCAGTTGACCGAAGACACGGCTTTCGCCCTGGCGCCATTGACGCCGGTTTTCATCGCGCTGGCGGTGTTCCTGGTGCTGTCATCGGTGTTGAGCGTGCAGAGCCTGCGGCAGTTGGGCAATCTGCGCTTCGTCGTGGCGGCCGGCATGGTGATCATGGGGCCGATGCTGCTGGTTTGGTTGTAGGCTTCTTCACCTCCC
This sequence comes from uncultured Devosia sp., assembly GCA_966212275.1. Taxonomy (GTDB): domain Bacteria; phylum Pseudomonadota; class Alphaproteobacteria; order Rhizobiales; family Devosiaceae; genus Devosia. Next base: position 283,526 of record CBIHQV010000001.1, on the reverse strand, counting down.
TCCCGAAGCGAGAGGTGAAGAGGTTCAAGCCGCCAGCGTTACCACAACAGCGCCGCGCGGCGTCGCCACCACCGTGTGCTCATATTGCACGCAAGGGGCGGACGGGCGGGCGACCAAAGTCCATTCGTCATCATCCGACTTCTGGTCCGCCATCTTGCCGCCCAGCGACAGGAAGGGCTCGATGGTGAAAACCAGGCCGTTGGTCATGCGGCGGCGTTCGGACTTGTCGGGCCAGGTGGCGATTTCGCCCGGCTCGTCGTGCAGGCTGTCACCCACGCCGTGGCTGGCGAGATTGCGGATCAGCGTGTAGCCGCCCTTTTTGGCGAACTTGCCGATGGCCTCGCCGATATCGGCCAGCGGCGCGCCGGCTTTGACCGCATTGATGCCGGCCCACATGGCTTTCTTGCCATCACGACAGAGCGCAACCAGCCGCCTATCGCCCTCGCCCAGCACGTAGGACGAGCCGCAATCGGCGAAGACGCCGTCTTTTTCCGCCGACACGTCGATATTGACGAGGTCGCCCTCGCGCAGCACGCGCTCACCGGGAATGCCGTGGGCGATTTCCTCGTTGACCGAAATGCAAGTCGCGCCGGGGAAATTGTAGGTCACCACGGGCGCTGATAGCGCGCCATGCTCGGCGAGGAGCTTGGCACCAATCTCGTCGAGCTCTGCGGTGGTCATGCCCGGACGCATGGCCGAAGCCATGGCGTCGCGGGTGATGGCGCAGATGCGGCCGATGGCCTTGAGCTTTTCGAGCTGCTCTTCGGTGGTGATGGTCACTTGTTGGCCAGGTAGTAAGCCAGCAGGCCCTGGGTGGAGCTATCATGCCCCTCCCCGCTTGCCTTGCCTTCGACCTTGGGCAGCAGGGCCTTGGCGAGCTGCTTGCCCAGTTCGACGCCCCACTGGTCGTAGGAATTGACGTTCCAGACGACGCCCTGGGTGAACACCTTGTGTTCGTAGAGGGCGACAAGGGAACCCAGCGTCTCAGGCGTCAGCTTCTCGTAGAACAGGGTGTTGGACGGGCGGTTGCCGGGGAACATCTTGTGCGGGGTCAGTTCCTTGATCTTGTCCTTGTCGAGGCCCTGAGCCTTGAGCTCGGCCACGACTTCGACCTTGGTTTTGCCCAGCATCAGCGCTTCGGACTGCGCCAGTACATTGGCCACCAGCTTGTCGTGATGCGGCGGCAGGCTTTCATGTGGCTGGGCGGCGATCAGGAAGTCGCAGGGGATGACGTCGGTGCCTTGGTGGATGAGCTGGTAGAAGGCGTGCTGGCCGTTGGTGCCGGGCTCGCCCCAGACGATCGGCCCGGTGGACCAACCGACCGGCTTGCCCGACAGCGTTACCGACTTGCCGTTCGATTCCATGTCCTGCTGCTGCAGGTAGGCGGCGAAGCGGCTGAGGCGCTGATCGTAGGGCAGCACGGCATGGGTCGAGAAGTCCCAGGCGTTGCGGTACCACACGCCGAGCACGGCCATGATCACAGGCAGGTTGTCTTCGAGCGGGGCCGACAGGAAGTGCCGGTCCATGGCGTCAGCGCCCTTGAGGAAGCCGAGGAAGTTGTCGTAGCCGACGGCCAGCGCGATCGGCAGGCCGATGGCCGACCAAACCGAATAGCGGCCGCCAACCCAGTCCCAGAAGCCGAAGATACGGTCTTCGCGGATGCCGAACTTGGCGCAGGCCGGGATGTTGGTCGACACCGCCGCGAAATGGTTGGGCACTGCCTCTTCGCCCAGCGTATCGGCGATCCAGTCGCGGGCCGAACCCGCATTGGTCATGGTCTCGTCGGTGGTGAAGGTCTTGGACGCGATGATGAACAGCGTGCGCTTGGGATCGAGGCGCTTCAGCACGTCGTGGATATGGGCGCCGTCGACGTTGGACACGTAGTGGGCGCGGAGGTCGGCGCGGGTATAGGGCTCAAGCGCCAGGGTCACCATGGCCGGGCCAAGATCGGAGCCGCCAATGCCGATATTGACCACATCGGTGAACTGCTCGCCGCCATGGCCGCGGATTTCGCCCGAGCGGACAGCATTGGTATAGGTCTCGATCGCGGCCAAAACGGCGCGCACATCGGGCATCACGTCCTTGCCATCGACCGGCACGGGCTTGTCGCCCTGATAGCGCAGGGCCATGTGCATCACGGCGCGGTCTTCGGTGATGTTGATGTGCTCGCCTTCGCACATCTGGTCGCGACGCTCCTCGACACCGGCAGCGCGGGCCAGATCGAACAGGGCCGCCATGACGTCCCCGTCGATGCGGTTCTTGGAGTAATCGAGCAGGATGCCGGCGCCCGTGGCCGAATAGCGCTGGAAGCGGTTTGGATCGATGGCGAACTGCTCGCGCATCGTCACCTCGTCCAGGCGCTTCCTGTGTTTCATCAGCGGATTGAGAGCGGCGCCGCGCGAACCTTTGGCCATGAGTCTTTCCTCAAAGGACCGGCAGATCACCCGTGGCCCATGCCGCGCGCGTCTCTGCCGCAAAATCGTTGAAACGGCCGCCCTCGATTGCACCCCGGCAGCCCTGCACCAGCTCTTGATAATAGGCGAGGTTGATCTGGGAAAGGATCATCGCACCCAAAATCTCTTCTGTCTTAACGAGGTGATGCAAGTAGGCCCGGCTCCAGCGGCGGCAATTGGGGTTGGGCGAGGCCTCGTCGATGGGCCTGTTATCATCCCTATGCCGGGCGTTTTTCAGGTTGATGACGCCGAAGCGGGTATAGACGTGGCCGTGCCGGCCAGCCCGGGTGGGATGCACGCAATCGAACATGTCGATGCCGCGGCCGATGGCGCCGAGAATGTCATCGGGCTTGCCGACGCCCATCAGGTAGCGTGGTCGGTCGGTGGGCAGCTCGGGCGTGATCTCTTCGATCACGCGGAACATCACCTCCTGCGGCTCGCCAACCGCGAGGCCGCCCACGGCATAGCCGTCAAAGCCGATGAATTTCAGGCCCTGCGCCGAGCGGCCGCGCAGTTCGGGGCTGTCGCCGCCCTGCACGATGCCGAACAGGGCCCGGTTCTGCTGGTTGTTGAAGGCGGTCTTGGAACGGTCGGCCCAGCGGAGCGACAGCTCCATGGCGCGCTCCATCTCCTTGTATTCGGCCGGCAGCTTCAGGCACTCGTCGAGCTGCATGATGATGTCGCTGTCGAGCAGCGTCTGGATCTCGATGGAGCGCTCCGGCGTCAACTCATGGGATGAACCGTCGATATGGCTGCGGAAGGTCACGCCCTTCTCGGTCAGCTTGCGCAACTGGGCCAGCGACATGACCTGGAAGCCGCCGCTATCGGTGAGGATCGGGCGCTGCCAATCCATGAAATCGTGCAGGCCACCCTGCGAGGCCACGCGCTCGGCGCCGGGGCGCAGCATCAGGTGATACGTGTTGCCGAGGAGGATATCGGCGCCGGTCTCGCGCACCTGCTCGGGATACATGGCCTTGACGGTGCCTGCGGTGCCGACGGGCATGAAGGCCGGCGTCTGGATGTCGCCGCGCGGCGTGTCGATGCGGCCGCGCCGCGCCATGCCATCGGTGGCGGAAAGGGTGAAGGTGACGAGTTTGGTCGGAGCGTTCATGGCGCGCGTTCTAGTGGATCGGCGACGCTCTCACAACTGCCAGCGGCACTCGACCTCGTGGTTCGACAAGCTCACCATGAGGTCTCCGGAATTGCGGCATCTCAACAGACCTCATCCTGAGCCTGTCGAAGGACGAGGTCGTGGCACGATGCTGCAGCTACAACCCGTCTTCCTCCGGCCCATCGACCTGCGCTCGCAGCAACAGTGACGAATCCCCATATGAATAGAACCGGTACCCCTCCGCAATCGCATGCGCGTATGCCGCCTTCATCATCTCCATGCCGGCAAAGGCGCTGACCAGCATGAAGAGGGTCGATTTGGGCAGGTGGAAATTGGTCATCAGCGCGTCGACCGTGGCGAAGCGGAAGCCGGGGGTGATGAAGATGTCGGTGTCGCCCATGAAGGGTTGCAGCGTGCCCGTGGCGCGGGACGCGGTTTCGAGGAGGCGCAGGCTGGTGGTGCCCACGGCAATTACCCGACCGCCCAAGGTTTTCTTGACGCGAATGCGTTCGACCGTCGCCGCGTCGATCTCGCCCCATTCGGCGTGCATCACATGGTCGTCGGTGTCATCGACCTTCATGGGCAGGAAGGTCCCTGCCCCGACATGCAGCGTCACCCGCTCGATGGTCACCCCCTTGTCGGTGAGCTGCTGCAGCAGCTTTTCAGTGAAATGCAGCCCGGCCGTCGGCGCGGCGACAGCGCCGTCTTCGGCGGCATAGACCGTCTGGTAATCGACCAGGTCCCGCTCCTCGACGTCGCGCTTGGCGCCGATATAGGGCGGCAGCGGCATGGCGCCGTGCGACTTGATGGCTTCGTCGAGCTGGGCGCCGCCCAGTTCGAATTCCAGCGTCACCTCGCCGGTATCTCCCTTGCCGGCGACCCGCGCCACCAGTGCGTCGGCCTGGCCATTGCCCAGCTCCAGCCGATCCAGCAGCGCCAGTTTCTTGGCCGGTCGGGCAAAGGCGCGCCAGGTGTGGGCATCGACGCGCTTGTGCAGGTTGAACGAGACACTGGCCCTGGTCTCGCCGCGCACCCGGGTGCCGCGCAGCTCGGCGGGAAGCACGCGGGTATCGTTGACGACCAGCACGTCGCCGGCTTTCAGCAGCCACAACAGATCGGGCACATGCCGGTCGGACAGGCCGACCGCTGGGTCGACGACCAGCAGGCGCGCACTATCGCGCGGCTCGGCCGGGTGCAGGGCGATGAGCTTTTCGGGCAGGTCGAAGTCGAAATCTGAAACGCGCATGGGAGGCTGGTTAGCATGCCCCACCCAAGGCCGGAATAGGCCGGCCTACGCGCGCTCAGTCAGCGCCGCATCGGACCGGGTAGCTGTTGCCGTCCAGCACCATGGTGCCGGTCAGCGGCCATTCCTGTTCGCGGTCCTTTTCCCAGTCGAGCCGAAGGCTGACGAGGATCGACTCGAAGTTGGGATCGACGAAATCCACCATCATGTCTTCGTCGCCACCAAAGGCCTGGCCGACCACGATGGGAGTGCCTTCGCCGCGCTCGGGACCGGTGGAATAGGCCTTGCCGCCGGCCTCGACATAGGCGCCGATGACCTGAAGAACCGGCAGCCGCCCGGTGGCGATCTCGGCGGAAGCGCCCTCGCCTTCGCACCAGACGCCGCCGCTGGCCGCCGCCGGAGCGGCCAAAGCGAGGCTGGCCAGCAAGGCCAGCCCCAAAAGCTTAGGCGGCGATATCAGCCGCGACTTTGACCGAAAGCATCTTGTCCGGATTGATAACCGGTTCGCCGCGCTTGATCTGGTCCACATTCTCCATGCCCTCGATGACCTTGCCCCACACAGTGTACTGCTTGTTGAGGAAAGGTGCATCGCCAAAGCAGAGGAAGAACTGCGAATTGGCGGAGTCCGGGTTCTGGGCGCGGGCCATCGAAGCAGTACCGCGAACGTGGGGCTCGGCGTTGAATTCCTGCTTGAGGTCCGGATACTTCGAACCGCCGGTGCCGCGGCCCTGCGGGCAGCCGGTCTGGGCCATGAAGCCGTCGATCACGCGGTGGAACACGATGCCGTCGTAGAAGCCTTCACGTGCCAGCTTCTTGATATGCGCGACGTGGTTCGGCGCCAGGTCGGGCCGCATAGCGATGACGACGTTGCCCTTGGTGGTTTCGATGACGAGGGTGTTTTCGGGATCGGCGTATTCGGCCATTTTTTGCAACTTTCGGTTGGAATTTGTGGCCCGCATTTAGGCCGATTGGGCTGATGGTGCAAGGTCGCCACGCCTCGTGGTTCGAGGGTCGCTACGCTCCCAGCTCACCATGAGGCTACTGGGGCATCGAGTTTGAAGTAGCCCTCATGGTGAGGTGCGAGCTCTTCGCGAGCCTCGAACCACGAGGGCGTGGGCAATGGGCCTTACTTGTACTCGATCTTGGCGGTGATGATCTTGTCCGGGTTGGCAACGGCGCCGTTCTGCTCTGCCGGGCCCTTTTCCAGGGCGTCGACCAATTCCATGCCGCTCACGACCTTGCCGAACACGGTGTACTGATTGTCGAGGAAGCTGGCATCGGCCGTCGTGATGAAGAATTGCGAGTTGAACGAATCTTCTTCCTGCGACCGGGCCGCGCCGACCACGCCGCGCTGGAAGCTTTCCGCGTTGAACTCGGCCTTGACGTCAGGCAGGTCCGAGCCACCCATGCCGGCCATGGACAGATCGAACTCGGAACCGCCGGTCTTGCCGAACTTGACGTCGCCGGTCTGCGCCATGAAACCATCGATAACGCGGTGGAACACCACGCCGTCATAGGCACCCTGCTCAGTCAGCGCGGTGATGCGCTCGACATGCAGGGGGGCGATCGCTGGCAGCAACTCGATGTCGACTGTGCCGCCTTCGAGTGTCAGGATCAGGTGCGGGGTGCCGGTCTGGGCGATGGCAGGCATGGCAGACAGCGCCACGGCGCCGATGACGAGGGCGCCGAACAGGCGACGGGTAAGGGCGATCATTTGCTTTTAAGGGCCTTGAGAACGATTTGGGGAACGAAGGCGGAAATATCGCCGCCCATTTCAGCGATCTGGCGCACCAATGTGGCCGAGATATGCCGCACCGGCGGGCTCGAGGGCAGAAACACAGTCTGCAGGTCCGGCGCCATCTGCGCGTTCATGCCCACCATCTGCATCTCGTAATTGTAGTCGGTGGTGTCGCGCAGGCCGCGAATGATCAGCTTGGCACCATGCTCGCGCGCGGCGGCGACCATTAGCCCGGAAAAATCGACAATGCGGAACTCGGTGTCGGTCCGCTTGCCGACCGGGGCCAGCACCTGCTCGAGGATGGCGATGCGATCCTCATGGGCAAAGAGCGGACTTTTCTTGGTCGCGCTGATGCCGACGGCGACGACCAGTGTGTCCACCAGCTTGCAGGCCCGCTCGATGACGTCGAGATGCCCGTTGGTCAGTGGATCGAATGAGCCGGGATAGAACCCCACCAGCCTGCCCATGACACCTCTCCCCGTTGTTGTTGCAAGGGTTTTGTCATGGGAGGGGAGTCATGGCAAGGCGTGGACAAAAACACCCGGACGGTTGTCGTCGACATCACGCGATCAGCTACAGCCGGTGGCTTCATCCGATGTCGCGCGTCACGCCCGTTTCTGCAGCGCCAGCCAGATGCCACCAGCCATGAGGATCACTCCGGACACGCGGTTGAGCATGCGAACGCGGGCGACCGAGAGCAGGTGCCGGGCCTGGCCAGCCGCGAGGGCATAGACGCTGTCGCTGATGGCGGCGACCGTCAGGCAGATCAGGCCCAGCGTCATGATCTGCCCGAAGGCCGGGCGCGTCAGATCGACGAACTGCGGCAGGAAGGCGCTGAGGAACAGCAGGGTCTTGGGGTTGGACCAGTTGGTCAGCGCGCCCTGCCAGATATAGCGCCCGATCGGCAGGCGATCGCCATCGGCCATGGCGAGCTGGCCGCTGGAGCGGAACATCTTCCAGCCGATCCAGACCAAGTAAGCGGCGCCGGCCAGCTTGATGATTTCGAAGGCGCCCGACACCAGCGTCATCACCGCTTCGAGGCCCACCGCAACGATGAAGACCATGCTGATCATGCTCAGCGCGGTGCCGAGGATGGTGAACAGCCCTGCCCGCGTTCCGCCCGCCAGCGAATTGGCGATGACGATGGAAACCGACGGTCCGGGGATGACGGCAAAGAGCAGGCAGGCGAGCACGTAAGGCAGGATGATGGCAGCATCGATCATGGCGGAGACTCCTCGAATGCCGAGCAAGCCATTGGCCGAGACAATTGGCAAGGGGGAGCAGTTGCGTCGCCGGTCGATAAAGTTGGATCTATTCCGCACCGCGAAAAAACATTCCGTGCCGCTATGACTGTTCCGACATTGGGGGACGGCATGGGCTCATACTTGGACGGAATGCTGCGTTATTTCGAATTCTCGGGCAGAAGCACTCGTATGCAGTACTGGATGTTCTTCCTGGTGCAGACCGTGCTCTTCGCCATCGCGATTTTTGCGGACTATTCCTGGGGCAATCTGGCGCGGGTGAGCGACGTGAGCGTGACTTCGCTGCCGTTCACGCTGTTCGTGGCCTTCGTGCACATCATCCCCGGCATCACCGTTCAGGTCCGCCGGCTGCACGATATCGGCAAATCCGGCGCGTGGTACCTGCTCCATTTCGTGCCGTTTGGGGGGCTGGTTCTGCTCTATTGGGCGTGCTGCGCCTCCGAGACGGGCAGCAATTATGAGGGCCCAGAAGTCAGCAGCTACCGTCCGAAAGCCAAGGCCTCGACCATTCCACAGGGCGTCCGCATGGGCAGCGCCCGCACGCCTACCGGCGGCCAGCAACCGGCCGAGGGCCGCTTCATCTAGAAAAACCAAGGGGCGCCGAAGCGCCCCTTTTTTTATTCAGCTACCGGCGCCTCAGGCGCTTCGGGCGCCTCTGGCGGAGCGATATCCTCGTCGCCTTCCGGCTCGCTGATATGTTCCACCGACATCACCTTTTCGCCCTCGGCGGTATCGAAGACGATCACACCCTGGCTGCCGCGGCTGACGATGCGGATCGGCTTATCGCCGCCGACAGGCAGGCGGATGGTCTGGCCACCATCGCTGATGAGCATGATCTGGTCGGTGTCTTCGACCGGGAAGCTCGAAACCAGGTTGCCGTTGCGCTTGTTGACCGCCATGGCGACGATGCCTTTGCCGCCACGCCCGGTGATCCGGTATTCGTGGCTGGAGGTGCGCTTGCCATAGCCGTTTTCGGAGATGGTCAGGATGAACTGCTCGATGGCGCTCATCTGCGCATAGCGCTCCTGCGGCAGGTCGCCCGCGACGACATCGCCTTCGTCCGAACCGGTCTCTTCCTCGGCGCCCTCGCCTCGCACGGCGCGGCTCATCTTGAGGTAGGCAGCGCGTTCCTCGGCCGAAGCGTCGGAGTGGTTGATGACCGCCATGGAGATCACCACGTCGCCCTCGGCCAGCATAATGCCGCGCACGCCCATGGAATCGCGGCCCTTGAACACGCGCACGTCGTCCACCTGGAAGCGGATGGCCTGCCCAAGTGCCGTGGTCAGCAACACGTCATTATTAGCGGTGGCCGTCTCGACGCCGACGATCTGGTCGCCCTCGTCGAGCTTCATGGCGATCTTGCCGTTCTGGCGGACTTCGACGAAGTCGGCCAGCGAGTTGCGGCGGACCGTGCCGCGCGTCGTGGCAAACATGATGTCGAGATTGGCCCAGGTCGTCTCGTCCTCGGGCAGCGGCATGATGGTGGTCAGGCGCTCGCCCTGCTCGAGCGGCAGGATGTTGATCAGCGCCTTGCCGCGCGCATTGGCGGCGGCCAGCGGCAGGCGCCAGACCTTGAGCTTGTAGGCAATGCCACGGTCGGTGAAGAACAGCACCGGCGTATGGGTATTGGCCACGAACAGGCGCGAGACAAAGTCTTCCTCGCGCGTCGCCATGCCCGAACGGCCCTTGCCGCCACGGTTCTGGGCCCGATAGGTCGAGAGCGGCACGCGCTTGATGTAGCCCTCATGCGACACGGTCACCACCATGTCCTCGCGGGCGATCAGGTCCTCGTCGTCGAAATCGCCGACCACGTCGGAGATCTCGGTGCGGCGGGGGCTGGAGAACTGCTCCTTGATCTCGGTCAGTTCCTGCCGGATGATTTCGACCACACGCTCACGGCTGCGCAGGATGGCGAGGTAATCCTCGATCTCGGCGCCCAAGCCATTGAGCTCGTCGCCGATTTCATCCCGGCCAAGCGCGGTGAGACGGGCCAGACGCAGTTCGAGGATGGCGCGGGCCTGTTCCTCGGAGAGGTTGAAGGTGCCGTCTTCGTTGATGCGGTGGCGCGGATCGTCGATCAGGGCGATCAGCGGCGCCACGTCCTGTGCCGGCCAGCGGCGGGTCATCAACTGCTCGCGCGCCGTTGCCGGATCTGGCGCGGTGCGGATCAGGGCGATGACCTCGTCGATATTGGCCACGGCCACGGCGAGACCGACCAGGATGTGGGCGCGGTCGCGGGCCTTGTTGAGCAGGAAGCGGGCGCGGCGCGTAACCACTTCGTGACGGAAGTCGATGAAGGCTTCCAGCATTTCGCGCAGGTTCATCAACTGCGGCTTGCCGCCATTGAGCGCGACGAAGTTGCAGCCGAATGAGGATTGCAGCGCCGTGAAGCGATAGAGCTGGTTCAGCACCACGTCGGGCAGCGCGTCGCGCTTGATCTCGATGACAACGCGCATGCCGGTGCGATCGGATTCGTCGCGCAGGTCGCCAATACCCTCGATGCGCTTTTCGCGCACGAGATCGGCAATCTTTTCAACCAAAGCTGCCTTGTTCACCTGGTAGGGCAGCTCGGAGATGATGATGGCTTCGCGTTCCTTGCGAACCTCTTCGATCTCCACCCGGCCACGCACCAGGATCGAACCGCGACCCGTTTCGTAGGCCGAACGGATGCCGGCACGACCCAGGATGATGCCGCCCGTCGGGAAATCGGGGCCCGGCAGCACTTCCAGCAGCTCCTCAGTGGTCACCAGCGGGTTGTCGAGCACCTTGAGGGCGGCGTCGATCGTCTCGCCCAGATTATGCGTCGGCACGTTGGTGGCCATGCCCACGGCGATACCGCTGCCGCCATTGACCAGCATATTGGGGAAGCGCGCGGGCAACACCGTCGGCTCATGCTCGGAGCCGTCATAGTTGTCCTTGAAATTCACCGTATCCTTGTCGAGGTCGTCGAGCATGGAATTGGTGATCTTCTGCATGCGCACTTCGGTGTAGCGCATGGCCGCCGGCATATCGCCGTCGACCGAACCGAAATTGCCCTGCCCTTCCACGAGGAGCTGCCCCATGGAGAAGTCCTGCGCCATGCGCACCAAGGCCATGTAGACGGCCTGGTCGGAGTGCGGGTGATACTTACCGATCACGTCGCCGACCACGCGGGCCGATTTGCGATAGGGCTTGTTGTACTCGTAGCCATTCTCGTTCATCGAGAACAGGATACGCCGATGCACCGGCTTCAACCCGTCACGCACGTCGGGCAGCGCGCGGCTCACGATCACGCTCATCGCATAATCGAGATACGACTTCCGCATCTCGTCGGTGATGGTAATCGTCGAAATGTCGGAGGGCGGCAGGGCGCCGGTTCCGTTCTGAGGCGTATCGGTCACTGGGGTGATTCTTGGTTGTTCGAACTGCTCTTTATCTAGGCGATTCCGGGGAAAATTGCTAATTTTGCCGGGAACGGCCTGTGGAGATCACCCCTATGGCACGGGCTGCCGCTGCATCTGCCGGAAGCTCGGCAGGATCAGGGGCGCCAGGGCGGCGCAAAGGTAGAGCAGAGCGGTGACGCCCAGAGCGGTGGCGATGCCCCAGTGGTCGACCAGAACGCCCGCATAGAGCCCGCCAAAGGGCATCAGGGCCCAGGCCAGCGCGCCGACCAGGGCAGTCACCCTGCCCACCATGGCTGCGGGAATACGCTCGAACAGAATGGCGCCGAGGATGGGGTTGATGAAGCCGGCCGAGAGGCCGCTGACCAGCAGCGCGGTGAGAATGACGGGTAGCGGCAGGTTGAGGGCGAAGACGGTCATGGCCAGCGGACCGGCGCAGAGGAAGCCAAGCGTGTAGAACAGCAGTCGCGGCAGGCGCTCGCCGATGGCAGCCGCGATGCTGGCCCCCACAATGGCGCCGGCCGAGAACGTGGCGAGAAAAATGCCGACCCAGCTCACGTCGAGCCCTGCCGAGCGCACCCAGACCGGCAGCATCACCATGGCATAGGCCTGGTCGAACAGGTTGGTGATGGCAATCATGATGACGAGGCTGCGCAGCACGGGGTCACGGCTCAACACGCTCCACCCCGCCGCGAATTCGGCGCGATAGGTGCTGGAAACGTCGCGCTCGGGCGCCACGGCCAGGTGGCCCGGCACGCCCAGCGCCACGACCAGCGCGGCCAACAAGAATGCCGCGGCATTGGCGAGCAATGCCGGCGCCGGGCCGAGCAGTGCGATCAGTGCGCCGGCGCTTGCGGCACCCAGGGTTCCGGCCAGGCGGTCGCTCGCGCCCATGACGCCGGTGACCCGCTCCAGCGGCACCTCTCCGAGCGCGGCAATGTTGGGCACCAGCGCATGCTTGGCGGCATCGGATGGCGCCCGCAAGACGCCGATCAATGCCACGGCCGGCAGGAGGGTCCAGATGGACAGCAGCCCCATCCAGAACAGTAGCGGCACCAGGGCCACTGCGATCGTCGACAGACCATCGGACCAGATGCAGATGCGGCGCGCGCCGAGGCGATCGATCAGCGGGCCGCCCAGCGCCTTGGTCAGCACATAAGGCAGCATTTCGGCGAAGCCGACGAGACCGGTCAGCACCGGGCTGCCTGTCGTGGTCAGCACCAGCCAGGGAATGGCGATGGTAGAAACCCGCGTGCCGCCGATGGAGACGACACTGGCGACGGAGAGGGCGATGAGCGGCGCATGCTTGCTCATGGCGTTTCCTTCTCTTCGGGCGGACGGGGAAAGCCATGCAGGATGACGGCGAAGGGCTCGACGCCGTCAGGATATGGCCCGCCCATCGGCGGCGCCGACTGCATGGCCTCCCACAGCAGGTCCTGCAGCTTTTTCACCAGCGTCTCGGCCTGCCCTGATGTCAGCGGAATGTAATAGTCGCTGACCGTCGAGGCCTTGCGCCATTCAGGCGAGAGGTTGACCTGATTCCGCAATGCGCTCTGCATCTGCATGATCTGCCAGTTGAGCGCGGCCTGCCCGAAGGCCATTCCGGCCTCCAGCGCTTCGCCGTCTCCGGTCTCCTCGCCGTAGCTGGTCGACTCATGCGCCGCCCGCCACCAGCGGTCGCGGGCATTGCCCCGCGTGGCGTCCTCGACAATGAAGCCGTGCAGCGCCAGTTGGCGGAGATGGTAGCTGGTGGCGCCGGAATTGAGCCCGAGCCGTGTTGCCAGGCCCGATGCGGTGGCCGGTCCGTCGAGCCGCAGCAGGCTCAGCATGCGCAGCCGCACAGGATGCGCCAGCGCTTTCAGCGCCGACGGATCAGGCTTGACCTGGCTGATATCGCGCAACGGAATTTTGGGCATGGCGGGACCTCCAATGGTCCACGCCTAGCATTGCAAACATATCTTTGCAAATGTTTGTTTGCGATTAGGCGGCGGCAGCCGCACCTTCGAAGTCCACGCGCGCCTGTTGGATATGCGGATGGTTCTCGCTGGCCCAGGAAATCAGGTGGCCGAAGGGCACGATGATGGACGCGCCCAAGGGCGTCAGCCGATACTCGACCGATGGCGGCTTAGTGTCGAAGACGCGGCGCGCCACCATGCCGTCGCGTTGCAGATCGCGCAGCGTCTGGGTCAACATCTTCTGCGAGATGTCGGGCACTTCCCGCCGGATCTGGTTGAAGCGCTTGGGTCCACTGGCCAGCGTCATCACCAGCAGCATGCTCCATTTATCGCTGATCTTGTCGAGGACGCCACGCACCGGGCAATCGCTTGTCAGCCCACCCAGGCTGGCATTCCATTTTTCGATGTAGAGCGCGGCTTCGTCGGACGTGTTGCGCATGGGTGGTTACTCCAAGGTGACGTTATGCGGCGAAAGTGCCTCCTTTCGCAGTCGACCGAAGCCTACTAGATGACACTCTCCATCAGATACTTACTCTCCATCGGCATATGCCGCAAGGGCGGGTTCGTTGCAACAAGGAGAGCGAAAAATGGCACAACTCAAGGATCAAACCCTGCTGGTCACCGGCGCGGCAGGCCAGTTTGGTCGCATCGCCGTCGAGGAACTGCTGGCGCGCGGCGCCACCAAGGTTATTGCCGGCACCCGTGACCCGGCCAAACTGGCGGACCTCGCGGCCAGGGGCGTAACCGTCCGCAAGGTCGATTTCGACGATGCAGCCAGCCTGGCATCGGGCTTTGCCGGCGTCGATCGTGTCCTCATCATCAGCACAGACGGCATCGGCAAGCGCGTCGAGCAGCAGTCGGCGGCCGTTGCGGCCGCCAAGGCTGCGGGCGTCAAGCACATCGTCTATACCTCTGCGCCGGCCGCGCGGCCCAATGCCGATGCGGGCCTCGCCGGCGAGCATTTCTGGACCGAAGTCGCCATCGGCCAGAGCGGGATCGATTTCACTATCCTGCGCAATCACATGTATGCCGAGAACAACCTGATGAGCGCCGCGCATGAGGTGGCTTCCGGGCAGTTGTTCGGCCTTATCGGTGACCGTGGCACGTCTTACGTCACGCGCGCCGACGCAGCACGCACCGCTGCCGGTGCGCTGCTGACGGCGGAAGGCAAGGCGGTTCTCGATGTGACCGGCCCTGCCCCCGTCACCAACAACGACCGTGCCAGCCTCTACGCGCAGGTGACCGGCAAGAGCGTGAACAGCATTGCCATCACGCCGCCGGAACTGACGGCCGGGATGGTCGCCGCCGGCCTGCCCGAGGGTTTTGCCCAGGCGCTGGTGGCATTCCAGGTCGATGCGGTGATCGGCTATCACGGCGCCGTCACCGACACGGTCGAGCGCTTCTCGGGCCGCAAGCCCAAGGCCTTCGCCGATTTCGTGGCCGAAAACCGCGGCGCCCTCGGCGCCTGACGGCCCCTCGACGCTGACGCGTCTGTCAGCGCATGGTGGCGACCTCGATAGTCAGGTCGCCACCATGCCTCAACTCATTCGCCCCAAACACCTCGCCCCCGGAGATACCATCGCGACCGTATCGCCTTCCTGGGGCGGGGCGGGCACGTTTCCCCAGCGCTATGCGGCGGGCAAGGCGCAACTGGAACAGGTCTTCGGGGTCAAGGTCGTGGAAATGCCCCACACGCTGGCGCCGGCGGACTGGGTCGCGCAAAACCCGCAGGCCCGGGCCGACGATCTGATGGCGGCTTTTGCCGATCCGAGCATCGCCGGCATCATCGCCACCATTGGCGGCGATGATTGCATCCGGCTGCTGCCCTTCCTCGATCTGGGGGTCATCCGGGCCAATCCCAAGGTTTTCTTGGGCTTTTCCGATACGACCGCACTGCACCTGGCCTGCTACGCCGCCGGAGTGACCTCGTTCTACGGCCCCAGCATCATGGCGGGCTTCGCGGAGAACGCGGGCATGCACGACTATATGGTCGATGGTGTCCGACGGGCCTTGTTTGCCACCGAGCCTGTTGGCACTGTGCCGGAAAACACCGAGGGCTGGACCACCGAGCATCTGTCATGGGCGGATCCAAGCCTGCAATCGCAGCGCCGCCGCCTCGTGCCCGCTGATGCGCCGCGCATTCTCCAGGGCTCAGGCGTGGCAACGGGCCCTCTGCTTGGCGGCTGCGCCGAAGTGCTGGAAATGGTCAAGGGCACCGCGTGGTGGCCAGACAAGGCAGCCTGGCAGGGCGCGATCCTGTTCTTCGAGACGTCCGAGGATGCGCCATCGCCCAATTTCATTCGCTACTGGATGCGCAACTACGCGGCCTTGGGTATTGTCGACGGCCTGGCCGGACTGCTCATCGCGCGTGCCGACACAAGAGGCGACGACGGCTATCAACACGCCATCGAGACCGCCATATTGCAGGTTTTGGCCGAAGCAGGGCGCGGCGACCTGCCGGTCCTGGCGGGCCTCGATTTTGGGCATACCCAGCCCATGCTCACCCTGCCCTATGGCGTGCAAGCCCGCATCGACTGTGCGGCGGCGACGCTGACCATTGTGGAATCCGGCGTGAGCTAACAGCATTCTTGCAACATTACGGCCCCGAACCGGGCTGAGTTCTGGACGCCTTGGTGACAACACCCTAGAAACTACGCCAATTTATTGCCGTATTCGCGGAGTCGGGTCCCGGTGTCAGTTGGTTCTTTCTTCAGCCGCCTGTGGGCGCGCTTCGCCTACGATCGATCCATCGGCTTCGGCCTTGAATATATCGGCCTCACCACGCTGCGCTATCCGCGCGCCGTTGCCATCGCAGTGCTGGCCTTCTCGATACTCTGCTTCACCCAGATCCCCAGGGCCAATGTCGATGGCGACCTGCTGCGGGTCTATGCCCATTCCGGCCAGTATTACGACGCCTATGAGCACCTGTCGGACACCTTCGGCACCTTCGAGAACGACGTCTATGTGCTGGTCAATTCTCCGCGCCTGACCGAGCCGGAAACGCTGGAGCGCGTGCGCGAGCTGGCCTTCGATCTCGAACTCAACGAATTCGCCGTCGGCACCATGTCGCCCTTCACCCTGCGCAAGCCCGATGGCTTCGGCGGTTCGGTGCCCGCTGTCCCCGAAGGGATGGACGATTTCGGCGAAGTGGCGGTCGCGCTCAGCGATTTGCAGCAGAACGACCCGATGATGCGCAATCTGATCACGCCGGATCTGAGCGGCGTGGTGCTCATCATGTTCCCCAATCAGGAACTGACCAAGGGCGATGGCACCAAGCGGATGATCGCGTCCCTGCGCGAAACCATCGCGCCCTATCAGGACGAGAATATCTCCATCGAGCTGACCGGGCCGCCGATCTGGACCTCGGAAATGCTCAACGCGGCGGTCGACGACCAGGTCAAGTTCACCGTCTGGGGCTTTGGGCTCGGCGCGGTGATTGCCCTGCTGGCCCTGCGCTCCCTGCCCGCGGCGCTGCTGGTGGCGGCCACGCCGTTCCTCGCCGTCATGTGGTCGATGGGCATAATCCTCTTGTTCTTCGGCTCGTTCTCGTTCCTCACCATCATCGTCACGACGCTGGTGCTGGTGATCAGCTTTGCCGAGTCCATGTTCTTCGTCTTCAACTGGCTGGCCTATTGGCGCGACGGCATGGAGCCCAACAAGGCGGTCGATGCGACTGTGAAGCTGGTCGGTCCGGCAGCGGCGCTGACCATGCTCACCACCTTTGTCAGCTTCGCCTCGCTGGCGCTGACGCCCGGCCAAGGCATTCGCGAATTCTCCATCGCAGGCGCCATCGGCACCTTCCTGCTGTTCGTCTGCCTGATGACCTTCCTGCCGCTGATGTTGAAGGCCGCCATCCGCATGGGCTTCAAGGCGCCCAAGCGCAGCAGCCTGGTGCTGACCGCGCCGCTGCCGCTGAGCTGGTTCATCGCCAGTCGCTTCGGCCGGCAATTGTCGATCCTGGCCATCGTGGTCACCGTGCTGCTGCTGATCCCCTATGGGTTGATCAAGCCGCATTTCTCGTTCGAGGACTTCGTCGCCAAGGACTCGACCGCCCTCACAGCCGCCGAGGAAATCGACAGCGGCGTGGGCGGCGTGGCGCCGCTCTATATCCGCGTGCCGCTGCAGGATAACGACCCCAATGTCACGCCGCGCGATTTCGACACCGTGCGCCAGGTGCATGAGATTCTCGAAAGCCATCTGGGCGAGAACAAGGTCATCTCCGCCGCCAGCATGACCAACTACACCGAGACCGGTTTCACCCGTGAAGAGGTGTTCGACGCCGTCGGGCCATTCATGCGCAAGCGCTTCGTCACCGACGATGGCAGCCAGGCGCTGGTCACCGGTTTCATGCCGACGATCATCGATTCCGATGCGCTCAAGCAACTGGTGGAGGATGTCACCGCCGAGATGCGGGCTGCCGGGATCGACGGCGCCGAAATCGGCGGCTTCCGCATCCTCACCACCTTTGCCACCGACCAGATCGTTACTGGGCTCCAGCTCGATCTCACCATTTCGGTGCTGGTCAATCTCGGGCTGATCGGCTTTGCCTTCCAGTCGTTCCGGGTGGCGCTGGCCTCCGCCATCCCCAACCTTTTCCCGGTGCTAGGCACCGAGGCGTGGCTCTATTTCACCGGCCAGGGGCTGCAACTGACCACGGTCATTGCGCTCACCATCGCCTTCGGTATCGCGGTGGACGACACCGTGCATTTCCTCTCGCACTATCTGCATTCGCGCCGCGAGGAAGGCCGCCCGCATATGGAAGCGGTCAAGCACACGCTCGATCGCATTGGCGGCGCCATCGTCGCCACCACGATCATCCTCTGTTCGGGCGTGGTGATCGTCACCTTCTCCGAACTGCCGCAGGTGGCGCTGTTCGGGACGCTGTTCGTGTCCACCCTGGCCTTCGCTGTGATCGGCGATCTCTTCATCCTGCCGGCGCTGCTGGCGGCGGGCGGGAAGTTCTTCCACCCGCTGGGCAAGATCAGGGTGCGGACCGCGGACCATGACGCGACGCCCGACGATCCGACCGGTGATACCGTCACCGGCGATGGCGGCACGGAGGGCGGGCAGCCGCATACGAGCTGACCGGCTGATGCTTGCGAGCCAAAGCCGTGCCCGCTTACATGGTGTGGCAATTGATTCTGCCGCGATGCCCCGGGGGTCGGGGTTTTCGGCGGTCACATTGTCGAGAAGCTGCTCGGCAAGGCGACCGATTTGTTATGGGTTTGGATGAAATCTGCCGGGGGGCATGATTTCAGTGGAGGCTTAGGTACAAATGACCAAATTCGGACCCCTGTCACGCGCCGCGGCACTGGCAGGTCTGCTGGCTGCGGCCGGCGCTGCCCCGGCAATCGCGGCCCCGGCCGACGTGGCCCTGCTGCAGTCCTATATCGGGGACTGGCGCGGCCGCGGTGTGCTGATCGGCGCCAATACAGAGACGGTGGTGTGCCGCATGTCGCTGACCCAGGGCAACCAGGACAAGGTCAACTATAGCGGCCGCTGCAGCCTGGCGGGCACGCAGCTTTCGGTGGCCGGCACCATGGCCTATGTCGAGGCCAACCGGCGCTTCGAGGCGGCCATGAGCTCAAATGCCACCTTTACCGGCGTTGCCGTGGGCCAGAAGCGCGGTGGCGGACTGATCTTCAACCTGCGCGAGCGCGACAAGGATGAAGAAGGCAAGGACCTCAACATCACAGCCCAGATCAGCCTCAACGACGAGGCCATCAACGTGGTGTTCGAAGTGGTCTATGTCGAAAGCGGCGACAGCCTGCGCGCCGAAGTGCCGTTCTCGCGCTGAGCCCGCCGCTTAATGATTGCTGCGGATTTGTTTTTGATCTCAGCGGCTTGCCACTGAAGAAGTCTTAACCGACGCGCGTTAGCGTTCCTGTATTATTCAGGAGCCTACCTTGCGCAGTGTTGCCGCGGCCACCGGCCTCAGTCCCTCGATCCCCGTCGCGGAATCGCGACAGGATCCGGGCCTTGGTGCGCGCCTGCAGCGTCTATGCGACTTGCTCGGCATTGCCGGAGCCCGGCTAAGCAGCGTTGCCAGCGATGGCATGGTGGTTGTCGCAGCCGTGGGCATCCAGAGCAGGATCGAGGCCCTGGAGGCCCGTGCTGCCATCGCATCGCAAGCGCTGGTCATTGCCGATACCGCCCAAACATCGGCGCGGTTCTATGTCGGCATGGTCGTTCCCGCCGAAGCCGACCGCCCCGCACAACTGCTGAGCCTGTTCGACCCGCGCCCTCGCAGCCATGGCATGGCGGCCACCATCGCGGCGCTGGCCGGCGAAGTGCTCGCCCGGGCGGCCGTCGAGCGCCAGCGCCGGCAGATCGAGGCACAGGCCCGCGCGCTGAAAGACTATGCCGAGCTCGAGGACCAGCGGCGGACGCTGTTCGACCGGGCCTCGGCCACCGCCCGCATCGGCATCTGGCAATGCAATCTGAGCGACAACAGCCTGCTCTGGACCAATGGTGTCTACGACCTGTTCGAAATCCCACGCAACACGCCGGTAACGCGCGAGATCACGCTTGCCCTTTATACCGAAGAGTCGCGGCAGCGGATGGAACTGGCGCGGTCCGAGGCTATCGCCCGGTGCAGCGATTTCTCGCTCGATTGCGAGATCATCACCACGTCGGGCAAGCGCCGCTGGATGCGGCTGACCGGCGCCGTGGAAAGTCGCGATGGCGTCGCCCATCGCATTTTCGGCATGAAGCAGGACATTACCGAAGAGAAGCTGCTCGCCGACCGTACCCGCTATCTGGCCGAATTCGACGTCATGACCGGCCTTGCCAATCGCAGCCAGTTCCAGGCGCGGCTGGCCCAGCGCGATACGGGGGGCCGCGAGATCGGCGCGCTGTTGCTGATCGATCTTGATGGCTTCAAGCAGGTGAACGACACCTATGGCCACGCCATCGGCGATGTGTGCCTCAAGGAGGCTGCCCGGCGGCTGGTCGAAAGCTGCAGCAGCGCAGAGCTGGTGGCGCGCATCGGCGGCGACGAGTTCGCCGTTCTGCTCAGGCCTGGCCTGACGCCGGCCGAGATGGAAGCCCTGGCCGCCGGGATCGTCGGCAGCATGCACGGGCCGGTTTCCATCACCGGACAGACCCTTCGCCTCAGCGCGTCGGTCGGCATGGCGCCCTATCGCGGCGGATCGTCGGAGGACCTGTTCCGGCAAGCCGACATTGCCCTCTATGCCGCCAAGGCGGCCGGTCGCGATACCAGCAGCACGTTCAAGCCAGCATAGGATCGGCCGTCTCCACGCCCTTGCGCTGCCAGGGCCGCCGGATGCGGCACCAGCCGGAATGGCAGCGTGAGTGGCAAGCCAAAAAAGAGGCCGCTTGCGCGACCTCTTTCCGACCAACTCGTTCCGTCCTTAGAACGGAATGTCGTCGTCCATGCCGCCGGGCTCGAAGGCCGGGGCATTGGCGCGGGGACGCTGTCCGCCGCCGCCAGCACTGTTGTCGCGCGCGCCGCGGAAACCGCCGCCATTATCGACGCCACGGAAGCCACCGCCGTTGTCACCGGCGCCTTCGCCCTCGCCGCGGCCATCGAGTAGCGTCAGGTTCGAGTTGAAGCCCTGCAGCACCACTTCGGTGGAATACTTGTCGGCGCCCGACTGGTCCTGCCACTTGCGGGTCTGCAACTGGCCCTCGAGATAGACCTTGCTGCCCTTGCGCAGATAGCTCTCGGCGACGCGGGCCAGACCTTCCGAGAAGATCACCACGCGGTGCCACTCGGTCTTTTCGCGGCGCTCGCCGGTATTCTTGTCTTTCCAGTTTTCGGAGGTGGCGACGCTGAGGTTGACCACCTTGCCACCGCTGGGGAGGTTGCGCACTTCGGGATCGGCCCCGAGATTGCCCACCAGAATGACCTTGTTCACACTGCCTGCCATGGCAAATTCCTTTTCCGATTCAGTCCCGGTCCGCGTGGTCGCGGGACGCTTACTTACAGGTTGCACAAGGCCCCTGCCCGCCCACAGCGCGGACTTGTCTAACTGGCCTTGTAGAGATGCCCCATCCTAGCGCGTCGCCGCCCCCGGCGCGCCCCGCATCAGGATGTTTTGAACACCTAAGAAGCCGGCCAGTTCCGTCAATGGCATTACTGTATGTTCTTGCTATGTTCCACGTCAAGCCCCGTAAAACCGAGGGCTGCTGACACGCTTTGTCAGCAGGGTTGGCCGACAGCAGGCCTCGCGCGGGGAACCCCATCAATGGAATACAGCCAGGCCCTCTGGATCTACCTCATCCTGCTGTTCGGCATCGTCGTGGTGCCTGGCATGGACATGTTCTTCGTCCTGGCCAATGCGCTGACGCGCGGCCGCCGAGCCGGGCTGAGCGTCGTCGCCGGCATCATGCTGGGCGGTGCGGTCCATACCCTCTTCGGCGCGCTGGCGGTTGGCCTCCTTACCCGCTTACCCACAATGATCTTCCAGGCCATGATCCTGGTCGGCGCAGCCTATATGGCGTGGATAGGCTATACGCTGCTGCGCAGTTCCATCACCGTGGACAGCATCGGCAAAGCCACCACGCGCTCGGACTGGGTCGCTTTCCGCCAAGGTCTCGTCACCTGCCTGCTCAATCCCAAGGCCTATCTTTTCGTGCTGGCCGTGTTCCCGCAATTCATGCGGCCCGAATATGGACCGATCTGGTCGCAGGCGCTGGTGATGGGCCTGATGACGGTGGCGATGCAGTTCCTCATCTATGGCGCCCTGGCGCTGGCTGCCGGCAAAGGCCGCGATGCGCTGGTCGGCCATCCCGAGGTGACCGTCTGGATCGGACGCGGGGCTGGCGCATTGTTCGTCGTGGTCGCCCTGTTCACCGCTTGGCACGGACTGACGCAGCATGTTGGCCCTTGACCGAATCTGGATTGTTCCGCTTATGTTCCTACTGACGAATGGTGCTTTGGCAAGCGATCTGGGACACGCTAAGGTGACCGCAGAGACGGGCCGCCATGCATTTGGACCGCTTGCGAGGAGGGCCAGCCGAGCCTATCTGAGTGGCTCTCCTGCCCCGATGCCCCAAACCGACTTTGCCGCCGCGCCGCTTTCGCGCGCACCGAGCCATGGACTGATATGATGACGACAAAGCCCAGCCAGAACCGTGAGATCATCGTGCGCGGCGCCCGCGAGCACAATCTCAAGGGCATCGATCTCAAGCTGCCGCGCGACAGCCTCATCGTCATGACCGGCCTTTCGGGCTCGGGCAAATCCTCGCTGGCCTTCGACACCATCTATGCCGAAGGCCAGCGTCGCTATGTGGAATCCCTGTCGGCCTATGCCCGCCAGTTCCTCGAGATGATGCAGAAGCCCGATGTGGAGCATATCGAAGGCCTGTCGCCGGCCATCTCCATCGAGCAGAAGACCACGTCGCGTAACCCGCGCTCTACGGTTGGTACCGTCACCGAGATCTATGACTATCTACGCCTGCTCTTCGCGCGTGTCGGCGTGCCCTATTCGCCGGCCACGGGCCTGCCCATCGAGAGCCAGACCGTTAGCCAGATGGTCGACAAGGTGCTCGAAATGCCCGAAGGCACAAGGCTTTACCTGCTGGCGCCGATCGCGCGCGGCCGCAAGGGCGAGTACAAGAAGGAACTCGCCGACCTGATGCGCAAGGGCTTCCAGCGCGTCAAGATCGATGGTGAGTATCACGAGATCGAGGATGCGCCGGCCCTCGACAAGAAGTTCAAGCACGATATCGAAGTGGTGGTGGACCGTGTGGTGGTCGGGCCTGACATTTCCGGACGCCTCGCCGAGAGCTTCGAGACGGCGCTGAAGCTGGCCGAGGGCATCGCCCTGGTGGAATTTGTCGACGAGAAGAACGAGGATAGCACGCCGCGCCAGACCACCTTCTCGGAGAAGTTCGCCTGCCCGGTTTCCGGCTTCACCATTGCCGAGATCGAGCCGCGCTTGTTCTCGTTCAACAACCCCTTCGGCGCCTGCCCGGTCTGCGATGGCCTGGGCACCGAGCAGAAGATCGATCCGGACCAGATCGTGCCGGATGCGAGCCTGTCGATCCGCGACGGCGCCATCCTGCCCTGGTCCAAGACCTCGGCGCCCTACTACCTGCAGACGCTGCAGGCGGTGCTGAAGCACTACGCCGCTTCGACCGGCACGGCCTGGTCCGACCTCAGCGAAGAGGTGCAGAATGCGGTGCTCTACGGCACCGGCAAGACGCCGATCAACTTCGTCTATGACGATGGGTTGCGGCAGTACAAGACCACCAAGCCCTTCGAGGGCGTGATCGGCAACCTTGAGCGGCGCTACAAGGAAACCGAGAGCGCAGGCATGCGCGAAGAGATCGAAAAATACATGTCGGCCAAGCCCTGCGTGGCCTGCGGCGGCTATCGGCTGAAGCCGGAATCGCTGGCGGTCAAGATCGATGGGCTGCATGTCGGGCAGGTCACCGAGAAGTCGATCCGTACCGCTGCCGAGTGGTTCGAGGCGCTGCCGGAGAAGTTTACGCCCAATCAGCGCCTCATTGGTGAACGGATTCTGAAGGAGATTCGGGAGCGCCTGAACTTCCTCATCGATGTCGGTCTCGACTACCTCACCATGGCGCGCAATTCGGGCACGCTGTCGGGCGGCGAAAGCCAGCGCATCCGTCTCGCCAGCCAGATCGGCTCGGGGCTGACGGGCGTGCTCTATGTGCTCGACGAGCCGTCCATCGGCCTGCACCAGCGCGACAATGCCCGCCTGCTCGAAACGCTGCAGCGCCTGCGCGACATCGGCAATACGGTGATCGTCGTCGAGCATGACGAGGACGCCATCATGACGGCGGACTATGTCGTCGATATCGGCCCTGGCGCGGGCGTGCATGGCGGCCATATCGTCGCCGAGGGTTCGCCGCAGGACATTCTCAACCACCCTGACTCGCTGACCGGCAAGTATCTGTCCGGCCGCATGGGCATCGCCATGCCGGCGGAGCGCCGCGAGGGGAAGAAGGGTAAGGTGCTGTCCGTGAAGGGCGCCACCGGCAACAACCTCAAGAACGTGTCGGTCGACGTGCCGCTCGGGCTGTTCGTCGCCATCACCGGCGTCTCGGGCGGCGGCAAGTCGACGCTGATGATCGACACCATGTACCAGGCCATTGCACGCCGTCTCAACGGCGCCCGGGTGGTCCCTGCCCCGCATGACAGCCTGACCGGCCTCGAATTCCTCGACAAGGTCATCGATATCGACCAGTCGCCGATCGGGCGCACGCCGCGGTCGAACCCGGCCACCTATACCGGCGCCTTCACGCCGCTGCGCGAATGGTTTGCCGGCCTGCCGGAAGCCAAGACGCGTGGCTATGGCCCGGGCCGCTTTTCGTTCAACGTCAAGGGCGGCCGCTGCGAGAAGTGCGAGGGCGATGGCGTCCTCAAGATCGAGATGCACTTCCTACCCGACGTTTACGTCACCTGCGACGTCTGCAAGGGCAAGCGCTACAACCGCGAGACGCTGGAAGTGCAGTTCAAGGGCAAGTCGATTTCTGACGTGCTCGACATGACGATCGACGAGGGCGTCGACTTCTTCTCGGCCGTGCCCGTGATCCGCGACAAGTTCGCCACGCTGCAGCGGGTGGGCCTGGGCTATGTGAAGGTCGGCCAGCCGGCCAATACGCTCTCGGGCGGCGAGGCGCAGCGCGTCAAGCTCTCCAAGGAGCTCTCCAAGCGCGCTACTGGCCGCACGCTCTACATGTTGGACGAACCGACAACGGGCCTCCACTTCCACGACGTGGCCAAGCTCCTCGAAGTGCTGCATGAGCTGGTCGAGGGCGGCAATACCGTCATCGTCATCGAGCACAATCTCGAAGTCATCAAGACGGCCGACTGGGTCATCGACCTGGGTCCGGAGGGCGGCGATGGCGGCGGCGAGATCGTGGCCGTCGGCACGCCGGAAGAGGTGGCGCAGAACAAGCGGTCCTATACCGGGCACTTCCTCAAGGAAGTGATGGCGAGGCGGCCGCACTTCGCGACGCGGGCGGCGGAGTAGGTCGGGGCTTGGCTTGAGGGCGCTTGCCCGACGGTGACAGGCACAGACATCGGAGTACCCCCTCCTAGCCTCCCCCTGACAGGGGAAGGAACAGATCGGGTTTGGGGCGATCTCCGACAATAGCCGGCCAGACTCCTCGCCTTTCAGGGCAGGTTAGGCCGGAATCCAGATCCGTGGCCCGCCGCGGCTTCCAGCTTGTGGACAGGTCACCGCATGGATCCCGGCCTGCGCCGGGATGACATCGCGTAAGGTGCTGTTCTGGTTCATCCACCAGCCGCTCCTCGACCCGATCCTGGGCTCTTTACTTGCTGAATATCGAGTAAGTGCAACGCCCTCGGGTCGGGCCAGAGGGTGGCGAGTGTGGGTCGGTGTCGGCATCGATCCCCATCGCCGACAGCCCTCCACACGGCTTTTGCGACGATATGTTGAAAATGCCATGCGTCTTGCGCATGAAGCGGTTGACGTTTAGAGCATGGCGCCGCTGTCCAAATCACCCCATCTTGGCATAGTCGCTCAACCTCCCGAAGGGACCATGCCGATGTTTGTTCGTGCCGTCTGGCGCATCAAGCGCCTGATCGACATCAAGCAGACGTTGCGGGAAATGGACGTTCCCTCGACGCGTGATGCCGATCTTCTGGGGCTTTCCGGCCCCGACTTTTCCAAGATGACCCGGTCGCTGTTCGACCGCGGAGCGTTCTGACCATTGCCATAGTTACGAGGCCACCGGAGGGCCACCCGGTGGCCTTTGCTTTGCCTGAAGCCTTAACCCAAGATGAACGGCACTGGTTAAAGCCCTGCACGAACTGCATGCCTCGTTTGACCAATGACCCACTGCTCATTGCGCTGGCACTGCCCTAAATATGTTCTCGTAAACAAAGGAGACTACCAAATGGACATCCGCAAGACTTTCAAGAAGTGGGCCGCTTATCAGCAGACCGTCCGTGAGCTCGCCGCTCTCGACAATCGTCAGCTCAACGATCTGGGCATTTCGCGCACCGACATCAATCGGATTGCTCGCGATCATGCTGCCGGCCTCTAATATTTGCCCGACTGATCTTTCAGCCTCAGCAAATCGAACAGCCGCCTCTCTCTGAGATGCGGCTGTTTTGCTTTTCAGGCCGCTCTGCGGTCAGAATGCCAATCTGCCGACAAGTTCGGCGTAACTCACCATAATTGTTTGCCGAAATGGCTCCCGTTGTTCGAGCCGCCGGTACCAGTTCTCGACGCCAGGCATGGCCGGCCGGTCGATATCCATGGTGAACCAGCGATAGAGCGCCACGCCCGCTGCGATATCCGCATAGCTCAGGCGATTGCCCGCCAGATAATCCCGCTCCGCCAGATGCACATCCAGGATGCGTAGCGCCGCCACGGTCCTGGCGCAGGCTGCCGCGATTGCCTTGCGGTCATGCTGTCCCGGCGGTGTGCGCACGAAAAGCCAGAACACGGAAATCCAGGCCGGCTGGAAGGTGGTCGCGGTCCAATCGGTCCATTGATCGACGATGGCCCGCTCGCGGGCATCCTCGCGCCACAAGCTGCCAGTCCCATAGGCCGACGCCAGATAGCGCAGGATGGCGTGGCTCTCCCACACAACCAGGTCGCCGTCTTGCAGGGTGGGCACCAGCATGTTGGGGTTCATCGCCCGATAGTGCGGATCATCCAGCCCGCCATGCGCGCCACCCACCAGCTTGTGCTCATAGGGTAGGCCCAGTTCCGCCAGCGCCCATAAGACCTTCTGCACATTGGCGGAGCTCGTACGCCCCCATAGCGTCAATTCCAGACTCACGATTTGTCCTCCAGGGCGCCGGGCATGCTAATGTTCGCCCCTGCAATCACAAGTGCTGGTTGCGCCTGTTCACCCCGCTTGCTATCTGCCGCCCATGTCCACATCAGAACCCATTCACATCATCGGCGGCGGCCTCGCTGGCTCCGAAGCCGCCTGGCAGGCTGCCGAGGCCGGCGCCAAGGTCATCGTCCACGAAATGCGCGGCGTGCGCGGCACCGATGCCCATAGCACCGACAGCTTTGCCGAACTCGTCTGCTCCAACAGCTTCCGCTCGGACGACCACGAACAGAACGCCGTTGGCCTGCTGCACGAGGAAATGCGGCGCTGCGGCTCGCTGATCATGCGCGCGGCGGACCAGCACAAGCTGCCGGCAGGCGGCGCCCTGGCGGTGGACCGGCACGGCTTTTCGGCCGAGGTGACGCGGGCGGTGCACAACCACCCCAACATCACTGTGGTCCGCGAGGAAGTGGCCGGCTGGCCGCCGGCCGAATGGGGCAATGTCATCATCGCCAGCGGGCCGCTGACCTCCCCTGCTTTGGCCGATGCCATATTGGCCACGACGGGTGAGGACGCGCTGGCCTTTTTCGACGCCATCGCGCCGATCGTCCACTATGACAGCATCAATATGGACGTGGTCTGGGCCCAATCGCGTTACGACAAGGCCGGCCCCGGCGGCACGGGCGCCGACTATCTCAACTGCCCGATGGACAAGGACCAGTATTTCGCCTTCGTTGAGGCGCTGAAAGTCGCGCCGCTGCATGAATTCAAGGATTGGGAAAGGGTCCCCTATTTCGACGGCTGTCTGCCCATCGAGGTGATGGCTGAGCGCGGCGTCGAAACCCTGCGCCACGGGCCGATGAAGCCGGTGGGCCTGACCAATCCGCGCAATCCGACCGTCAAAAGCTACGCCATCGTCCAGCTTCGGCAGGACAATGCGCTGGGCACGCTGTGGAACATGGTCGGCTTCCAGACCAAGATGCGCTACGGCATCCAGGCCGAAATCTTCCGCATGATCCCGGGCCTCGAAAACGCGCAGTTTGCGCGCCTGGGGGGCTTGCACCGCAACACCTTCATCAACTCGCCCAAGGTGCTGGGGGCCAACCTCAAGCTCAAGAACGATCCGCGCATTCGCTTTGCCGGACAGGTGACGGGCGTCGAGGGCTATGTGGAAAGCGCCGCGATCGGGCTGATCACCGGCCGGCTCGCCGCCGCCGAAGCGCGGGGCGAGACGATGGCAACGCCGCCGATCACCACGGCGCTGGGCGCGCTTGTCGCCCATATCACTGGCGGGCACATCGAATCCGAAAGCTATAGCGGAGCGCGCAGCTTCCAGCCGATGAACGTCAATTTCGGGCTTTTTCCCGAGGTCGAGATCGTCAAGCCGGAAGGTGCCGGCCGCTGGCGTGGCAATGACAAGACCATTGCCAAGCGCCGGGCGATCACCTCGCGCGCGCTTGATGACCTGAAGGCCTGGGCATGACCGAAGCCGAGCTCGAGACCTACCTGCATGACCATATCCCGCTGTCGCGGGCCATGGCCGTGCGGGTTGTCTCGTTCGCTGGCGACAAGGTCGTTCTCGGTGCGCCGCTCGCGCCCAATATCAATCATCGCGACACGGTGTTTGGCGGCAGTGCCTCGGCGCTGGCCATTCTGTCCGCGTGGTCGCTGCTGCATCTGCGCCTGACCGCCGCCGGGCAGCCCAGCCGCGTCGTGATCCAGCGCAACAGCATGGAATACCTGGCGCCCATCGCCGGGGATTTCATTGCCACGGCGACGCTGGGGCCGGATGCGGGCTGGGATGGTTTCCTCAAGATGCTGACCCGCAGGGGGCTGGGCCGCATCACTGTCGGGGCCGAGCTGGAATATCAGGGCAAGGTCGCAGGGCGGCTGTCGGGCGAGTTCGTGGCGTTTGGCAAGGACCGGCTTTAGCGGTTGCGCCAGGTCCACCAGGCCAGGCGGGCGATCTTGCGCCAGTCGGAGTCATCAGGTGCCACCGAGAACGGGCCGGCTGACCGCCTCAGATAGAGCTTGAGCTGAGCATCGAGCACGGCGAACTGGGCGAAAGCCGGCCGCAGCCTGGCGGGCAGCAGCTTGATCGCGGCCTCGGCCTGGTTGAGGTGCTCCACGGCCAGATCGGCGACCTGGCCCAGCGCCTCGACCACGCCCTCGCTGGCGGTGCCGGAGAAAACCTCGCCCTCGGTCACGCCATTGGCCGCCATGATGGACCATGGCAGCACCAGCCGGCCCTGGGAGGAGACATAGCCGAATGAGCGGAGGTGACCGATCATGGCGTGGGCCACGCCCAGGTGGCCTGCTGCGTCGCCGGTCTCGATGGTCTCGCCATCGTTGAGGATCATCGCGGCCAGTTGATAGAGCGTCGACACGGTCTCGCCGGCATAGCCCTCGAAGCTCTCGAGGTCGGGCATGGGATCGTCATAGAGATCGAAGCGGCGGGCGCCGATGAGGCGCAGCAGAGTGCCGGCGGGGATGTTGTAGCGCGCGATGGTGTCGAGCAGCGCATCGGCCACCGGGTTCTGCCTAACGGCGCCGTGGCCCTGCCCTTCCAGCGCGTCGCTCCACCATTGCAGGCGGATTTCGCCAGGCGCGGGATCGGTGACGCGTTGGCGGATGGAGGCGACGTCGGCATTGAAGGCGTAGAGCGCCGTCACCGCTTCGCGGTGATCGCCGGTCAGCACCAGGGTCGAGAGATAGCGATCGCGGTCGCCCTGGCGCAGGGCCTCGGCAGCGTGGACGAAACTGGCGGCGGGCATCTAGCGCACCTTGTCGACGGCAATGAACGCGGCAGCCACGGCGCGCTCTTCGGCCAGCAGCACATTATAGGTGCGGATGGCGCTGCCGGTGTTCACCGCCTCGACGATGACCCTGTGCTCGCGCAGGGCATCGCGCAGCTCGCGCGGGATGGCGGCAATGTCCGGGCCCAAGCCGATCAGCAGCACGTCGATATCGTCGGCAACGGCGAAGACCGGCGCCAGCGTTTCGGCCGTGATGTCACCGACCGAGGCGACATTCCAGGCGAACATGCCTGATGGCAGGCACAGCAAGGAGCCGCGATGGGAGATGCCGGCAAAGCGGAAGCCGCCATTGCCATAGGCATCGATGCCCACCTGGGCTGGATAATGCGGCGCCTCGCTCAAGCCGGCCTCCGATCTCAGACGGAGGCCCCGTCCGTCGCCTTGGGCGTGGCCGCATCCTCGTCCGCCTTCGACTTGAGGCCGAAGTTGATGAGGATGGGGCCGTTGACGATGATCGACGAATACATGCCGACCAGGCACCCGAAGGTCATGGCGATGGTGAAGCTGCGGATGACTTCGCCGCCGAACAGCACCAGCGGAATCAGCGCCAGGAACACGGTAAACTGGGTGATCGTGGTGCGCACGATGGTCTGGTTGATGGAGAGGTCAATCAGTTCGGGCAGCGGCATCTTGCGATGCTTGCGCAGGTTTTCACGCACGCGATCGGACACCACGACGGTTTCGTTCAAACTGAGGCCCACCAGCGTCAGCACGGCCGCGATGGAGGTGAGGTTGAACTCCAGCCCGGTTATCGAGAACAGGCCGATGGTCATGATGATATCGTGCGAGGTGGTGACGACCGCGGCGAGCGCGAACTGCCATTCGAAGCGGAACCAGATGTAGATCAGGATCGCGCCCAGTGCGACGATCACCGCGATGACGCCCTTCCAGGCCAGCTCGCCCGAAACCGTGCCGCTCACCGCTTCGGTGCTGCGAACCGTATAGCTCTCGGTGGCCAATGCATCGCGAACCTTGGTGACGGCGATCTGGTCGGCATCCTGGCCGCCCTCTTGCGCCTGAACGCGGACCAGCACGTCTTCCGGCGTGCCGAAGCCCTGGACCTGGACTTCGCCCAGATCGAGGCCGTCGAGCAGCTCGCGGACCTGGCCGACATCGGCCGGGCCACCCTCATGCTGGATGACGATGGCGGTGCCGCCGACGAAGTCGATGCCCAGGTTGAAGCCCTTGAAATAGGCCGAACCGACGGAAAGCAGGCTGGCCACGATCGAGAAGGCGATGACGTAGCGGCTGATCTTCATGAACGGAATGCGGGTGCCGTCCGGAATGAAGCGGAAATGCTGGATCTTGAGCGTCTTCGGCCGCACCCGGCGGAACCAGGCATGCACCTGGTAGGAGGTGACGGTGTAGGAGGTGAAGAGCGAGGTCAGGATGCCGAGCGCCAGGGTCACCGCGAAGCCCTGCACCGGGCCGGAACCCAGGAAGTAGAGCACGATGGCGGCGATGAGCTGGGTCAGGTGCGAGTCGACGATGGTGCCCCAGGCGCGCTCGAAACCGGCCTGGATGGCCTGGATCGGCGATTTGCCGGCGCGCTGTTCTTCGCGCATGCGCTCATAGATCAGCACGTTGGCGTCCACGGCCATGCCGATGGTGAGCACGATGCCGGCAATGCCGGGCAGCGTCAGCGTGGCTCCCAGCATGGAGAGGGCGCCGAAGATCAGGATGATGTTGAGCACCAGCGAGACGTTGGCGAACACACCCCAGAGGCCATAGGCGGCGACCATGAAGGCGACGACGAGCACGGCGGCGATGACGCCGGCGGTGAGGCCGTTGCGGATGGAGTCGGCGCCCAGGCTGGCGTCGACCGTGCGTTCTTCGACGACGTCGAGCGAAGCCGGCAGTGCACCGGCGCGCAGGAGCACGGCGAGGTCGTTGGCCGTCGCGGTGGTGAAGCTGCCGCTGATCTGGCCCGAACCGCCGGTGATCGGCTGCTGGATGACCGGGGCGGTGATGACGGTATCGTCGAGCACGATGGCGAAACGCTGGCCGACATTGGCGCCGGTGATCTGGCCGAAGGTGATGGCGCCGCGCGTATCGAACTTGAAGCTGACCACGGGCATGGCGCGCTGCTGGTCATAGCTGGGCTGGGCATCGACCAGCGACTCGCCGCCAAGGGCGACGTCTTCATAAAGCAGCTCGGAGCCGCCGTCCTGGCTGGGCAGGATCATGGTGCCGGCCGGCAGGCCCTGGGCCTCGGCCTGGG
Source organism: uncultured Devosia sp. (assembly GCA_966212275.1). Taxonomy (GTDB): domain Bacteria; phylum Pseudomonadota; class Alphaproteobacteria; order Rhizobiales; family Devosiaceae; genus Devosia. The sequence continues at coordinate 251,598 of CBIHQV010000001.1, read as the reverse complement.
CGGCGGTCATGCCCGGATAGACCATGTGGAAGGTGAGGCGCGCGGTGCGCGAGATGATGTCCTTGAGGCGCTGGCTATCGCCAAAGCCGGGCACCTGCACCAGCACGCGGTTGGTGCCCTGGCGCTGGATGGAGGGCTCGGTAGTGCCCAGTTCGTCGACGCGCTTGCGGATGACTTCGATGGACTGCGCCACCAAAGCCGACATGCGCTCGCTGACGCCTTCGGGCGTGAGGGTCACGGTCAGCTTGCCGTCCGCGGTTTCGCCGAAGGCCAGTTCGTTGACGCCGCCGACGGCGATCAACGAGTTGCTGATGGTGTTCTGCAGGCCCGCAATGGCGGTGCGCGCGGTTTCCAACTGGGTGGGATCGGTCAGTTCCACGGTCAGCGACTGGGTGGCCTCGTCGGTGGTGATCAGGTTGCCGATGCCGTTGTCGTTGGCCAGTGTGTTGCGCACGTCGCGGCGCAGCGACTGCAGGCGCTCAGAAACGATGCCGTCTTCATTGACCTGCAGGAGCAGGTGCGAACCGCCCTGGAGATCGAGACCCAGAACCACTGTCTGCCTGGGCAGGAAGGCCGGCCAGGCGTCGCGCACATTCTGCGGCAGGAAGCTGGGGATCGTGAACAGAATGCCCAGCAAGGCAACGATGGCGATGATGGCGGTACGGATCGGCGAAGACTGCATGAAAGTCGTCCTGAAAGCAGAAAACCGGAGCCCTTGGGCTCCGGCGTCGGTCGGGCTATGCCCTTAGGCGGGTTTGTTGTCGTTGACCGGTTCGCCCTTGGAGCGGACGTCGGCAACCATGCCGCGCACCAGCTTCACCTTGACGCCAGTCGCGATCTCGACCTCGAGATCCTCGCCATCAACAGCCTTGGTCACCTTGCCGACGATGCCGCCGGTGGTCACGACGGTGTCGCCGCGCTTGATCGCCGAGAGCATGGCCTGCTGAGCCTTGAGGCGCTTCTGCTGCGGGCGGAAGATCAGGAACCAGAAGATCACCACCAGGATGAGAATCGGGGCGAACTGGATGAGGATGTCGTTGAGGCCACCGGCGGGGGCGGCACCAGCTGCCTGAGCGTAGGCGGGCGTTACAAACATGAGGCGAGGCTCCTATCGTTTCTTCTTGGCTTGTGGAGGGGCGGCGCCAGGGGCCAGCATCAACGTCGCGACGCTACTGGACGCATATGGGGTTATTGCACTTGCACCCCGGTCAAAATCGCGCGGACTATACATTTGCACCCCAGCGATTGCAAAGCCATTCCGGGGGCCGCAAATTGCCGCGCCAAGCACTGGAAACGCTCGCTTTGAAGACCAGAGACCACCTCGCCCAGATCGCCGCGACCCTCGGCGAAATTGCCAGCTCGCTCAAGGCATTGGCGCCGAATGCTGAGGCATCGATTCCGGTGCTTGGCACCGCCGACGCCTACCATTGGGATGGCGACACCTCAGTGCTCGCCGCTGTGCCCAAGGTCAGCCGCGTGCCACTGAGCATGCTCAAGGGCATCGACGCGGTGCAGGACATCCTGCTGCGCAATACCGAGCAGTTCGCGCGCGGGCACGGCGCCAACAATGCGCTGCTGTGGGGCGCGCGCGGCATGGGCAAGAGTTCGCTGGTCAAAGCCATTCATGGCGACATCGTCGAGCGGGCCGCCGAAGGCTTCCAGCGGCTGGTGCTGGTGGAGATCGCGCGGGAGGACCTCGAGACCCTCCCTGCCCTGATGCGCCGCATCGGCAAGGAGGAGGCGCGCTTCATCATCTTCTGCGACGACCTGAGCTTTGACAGCGGCGAGACCAGCTACAAGTCACTCAAGACCATCCTCGATGGCGGGCTCGAGGGGCGGCCGGAAAACGTGCTGTTCTACGCCACGTCCAACCGCCGCCACCTGATGCCGCGCGACATGATCGAGAACGAGCGCTCGACCGCGATCAATCCGGGCGAGGCGGTGGAGGAAAAGGTGTCGCTGTCCGACCGCTTCGGCCTGTGGCTGGGCTTCCACAATTGCGATCAGCCGACCTTCCTCATCATGGTCCGCGCCTACGCCGACCATTACGGGCTCGATATCGACAACGAGACACTGAGGGCCCGCGCCATCGAGTGGTCTGCCACGCGCGGGGCGAGGTCGGGGCGCGTGGCAATCCAGCTCGTTCGTACGCTGGCGGGGGAATTGGGGAAAGCGATCTAGGGGCACAAACAAAAACCCCCGCTTTCGCGGGGGCTTTCGCTTAGTTTGCCTGGGATCAACCCGCCAGGAGCGGCACCGGATCGACCGGGGTGGCGCCCTTGCGGAGTTCGAAATGGAGTTGCGGCTTGGTCACCGAGCCGGTCATGCCGGCGGCGCCGATGGTGTCGCCGCGGCCGACGACAGCACCCTTGGCGACGCTCATCGACTGCAGGTGGGCATAGGCCGAGACGTAGCCATTGGGGTGGCGGATCAGGATCAGGTTGCCATAGCCTTCGACGCCAGAGCCGACATAGATCACGGTGCCGTTTTCGGCGGCCTTGACGGTGGCGCCTTCGGGAACCTCGATATTGATGCCGGTGCCCTTGGACGAGGCGAAATCAACCATCACGCGACCGCTGACAGGCCAGCGGAACTTGTCGCTGCCCGACATGGCCGGTTCGGCTGCCGGTACGGCGGCGACCTGGGGTGCGGCCTGGGCCGGGGCGGCCTGGGGTGTGGCCGGCAGCGGCGTTGCGGCGGGGGCGGCAGCAGCCTGAAGCGCATTGGGCGCGGCCTGCGGCAGAACCTGCTGGGCGGCAGCCGGTGCGGCCATCGGCGTGGCGCTGGCGACCTGAGTGGTCGGCGCCTTGGTGGCGAGCAGATCGGCGCGACCCGGGATGATCACCTTCTGGCCCACCACGATCTTGTCGGGCGAGGAAAGGTTGTTCGCCTGGACGATGGCCTGGGTGGTCACCTCGTAGCGGCGGGCGATCGTATAGAGCGACTCGCCGCTGGCAATGGTGTGGGTGAAGGCGTTGGTCGCGGCGCCCGGCAGGGTCGGCGCGGCGGGCGTGGCCGCGGCAAGCGCGGGCACCGAATTGTTGGTCGGCAGGCTGCCGAGGGCAGCGGGAGACGGCATCGGGGCGGCCGATGCGAGAGCGGGCTGTGCTTGCATGGTGGGGAGGGATCCCTGAGAAGACGGATTACTCAGTACAGGAAGGTCTTGGGACTGGACGGAAGGCATGGCGCTGGCCGTTGCCATTGGCTGGGCCGGCTGGTTCCAGGCAGGCTGGGCCGCCGCGGCCGTCGGGCTGTTCCAGGCACCGCCAACATTGGCAGGTGGCAGGAAGCGGCTCTCGGCCGTCATGTTCTGGGGAGCGCCGATGCTTGCCGGCATGGGCTGGCTGAAGCTCTGAGGCGTACTCTGCGGCAGGGAACTGGTCGTCGTGGGGTCGCCGAAAGCCCGGCTACCGAGGCTCGAACAGCCAGACAGTGCGACGGCGGCGGCCATCAGGCCTACCAAAGCCACGGCACCTTTGGGCGCCCGACGGGATACGCGGATACTCATCAGCTTACTCGTACGCAGGTACTCAACACGATTTTGAGACTAGGCCGGTAAGGTAAAGACGAGTTTAAGACCGATGCGATTTGAGCAAATTCGTGACGGCGGGATTCTGGATTGGGTAAGGTTAAGGGCGAGAGCCCGTGATCGTTAGGACCGGGCTATCAAAAGAACGGCCATGAGTGCCGCGTTTCACGAGGCCATCCATGTCCTATCCCGTTGACGGAAAACCTGATGACCGACACGCCATACTCGGCCCACAAGGCGCGGGCGGTTGGCTCACCCTTTCCGCATTGCTCCTGGCTGCGGCTTGCCTCCTTGGCTTGCTCAGCCGCTGGTTTGGCGGCGCCCCGGGCATTTACGCCGTGGTGTTTGGCGTTTTCGGCTTGATCACCCTCGTGGGAGCCCTGGTCCGCTGGTTGTCCCGGAAGACGGCCAAGCTCTGGCTGGACGGTGACATGCTGGAATATCGCGCGGTGGGCGGCGGCACCGTGCTGTTCAACCTCCTGACATTTGGCGGCGCCTATGTCTCGGTGGAGGGCGGCGCCGGGGTGGGCCGAACACGGATCTATCTCGACTTCCGCATCGACACGGAGGAAGAGCACTTCATCGAGACAGGCTTCAATCCGCCACATCGCCCCTTCGGGTACCTCAACAGAGTGCCTATGGCCGGTGTTGTCGGCATGGACTCGATGCAGGCCCAGTATTTCGCGGACGAGATCAACCGGCGGCGTGGCCTGAGCTACAAATGGCCCGCGCAGTCGCCTAGAGCGACATAGTCCCCCGGAGCCGCTGCACTGCCGCGCTGTCGGTCTGCTGCAGCAGCATCGGCGTCACCGTCACGAAGCCATCGCGGCGCAGCACCTCGAAATCGGCGGCGCTATCGAGCGGCAGCGGGGTCTCGGGGATGGCGATGAAGAACTTGCCTTCATTGTCGCTGGGATAATAGCGGAACGGCGAGCGCGAGAAGCGCTGGTGCGGGACGACCGCGATGCCCTTGGTGGTATCGGGGTCGCAGAAGGGGAAGTTGACGTTGTAGTAGCTGCCGGCCTGCGCACCGGCGAGCACGGCCCGCGCAACGGCGGCGCCATGGCGGATGGAATTGGACCAGTCGACCGCGCGGCTATGCTCGTAATTCATGCCCTGGCTCATGGCGATACCAATGGCGCCCTGCAGAGCCCCTTCCCTCGCACCGGCAGCCGTGCCCGAGCAATTGATGATGTCGCCCAGGTTCTGGCCGGCATTGACGCCGGACAGCACGACATCTGCCGGCTTGTCGCCCAGGATGTGGGTCATGCCGGCGACGACGCAATCGGCGGGCGAGCCGCCGACCACGGCGAAGGTGCGCTCGGCCTGTCGTTCGAAATGCAATTCCCGGCCGAGGGTGAAGCGGTGCCCTGCCCCCGACTGGTTGCCATCAGGCGCCACGATCCAGACGTCGTCGCTCAGCGTGCGGGCGATATCGGCCATGATGGCGATGCCGGGCGCATCCACACCATCGTCATTGGTGATGAGGATGCGCAGGCTCATCAGCGGCCGCCGATGGACTTGAGGCCGCCCATATAGGGCTGGAGCACTTCGGGCACGAGGATGGAGCCATCCTCCTGCTGATAGTTTTCCATGACGGCGATGAGGCAGCGACCGACGGCCGTGCCGGAGCCATTGAGCGTGTGGACGAAGCGGGGCGCCTGCTTTTCGCCGGCGGGGCGATAGCGGGCATCCATGCGGCGGGCCTGAAAATCACCGCAGACCGAGACCGAGGAGATTTCGCGGTAGGTGTCCTGGCCGGGCAGCCAGACTTCAAGGTCATAGGTCTTCTTGGCGCCGAAGCCGATATCGCCGGTGCAGAGATTCATGACGCGGTAATGGAGGCCCAGCCGCTGCAGCACGCTCTCGGCGCAAGCCAGCATGCGCTCATGCTCGTCCACCGAGGTTTCAGGCGTGGTGATGGACACCATTTCCACCTTGTTGAACTGGTGCTGGCGCAGCATGCCGCGCGTATCGCGGCCGGCCGAGCCGGCCTCGGAGCGGAAGCACGGAGTCAGCGCGGTGAGGCGCAGCGGCAGTTCTTCCTCGGCCACGATGGATTCGCGGACGAAGTTGGTCAGCGGCACTTCGGCGGTCGGAATGAGCGCCAGCCGGCCTTCGCCATGCGGAGTGAAGAACAGGTCTTCCTCGAACTTGGGCAACTGATTGGTACCGAAGAGAGCGTCATCCTTGACCAGCAGCGGCGGCTGCACCTCGGTGTAGCCGTGCGCGGTCGAATGCAGGTCCAGCATGAACTGGCCCAGGGCACGTTCGAGGCGGGCGACCTGCCCTTTCAGCACCACGAAGCGGCTGCCGGAGAGCTTGGCGGCAACTTCGAAATCCATCTGGCCCATGGCCTCGCCGATCTCGTAATGCTCCTTGGGAGCGAACGAGAAGGTCGGGCGCGGGGCGCGGGTCTTGGCGGCCGTTTCGGGCGAGCCGTTGCGGCCGAAATATTCGACATTGCCGCTTTCGTCGGTGCCGCTGGGGACGTCTTCGAACACCAGGTTGGGAATGACCGACAGGGCGTTGCGCAACTCGAGCTCGATGGCACGCTCGTCGGCTTCGCCCTGCGGGATGAACTCCTTGAGGCTGGCGACTTCGGCCATCAGTTCGGCGGCCTTGGCCTCATCCTTCTGCGCCTTGGCCTGGCCGATCTGCTTGGACAGCGCGTTGCGCTTTTCCTGAGCATCGTTCAGCCGCGCGATGATGTCGCGACGCCGATCATCGATGGCGAGCAGACCGGAGGAGCGAACGGAGACCCCCTTGCGCCGCGAAACGGCGGCGTCGAAGGCTTCGGCGTTGGCTCGGATCCACTTGATATCGAACATCGGTTGTTACGGGCACCGCCCGCCTCTGATTGGCACAGGCTGGGAATGCCCCGCGACGCGCCTGCCAAGCCGCGAGGGAAATGCCCCTCGCCCAAGACAGGCGAGGATGACTATTCGGATGACGAGCCGGAAATTTCGGCTTCCTGCGCTGCCAGTGCCGCGGCGCGGCGCTTCTCGACCATCCGGACGGAAATGATCGAGAGTTCGTAGAGCAGGTACATGGGCACGGCAAGGCCGATCTGGGAGATCGGATCGGGCGGCGTGATGAAGGCGGCAAAGATCAGGATGCCGACAATGGCGTAGCGGCGGCCCTTCTTGAGCGCGTCGACGTGAATCAGGTCGATCTGGGCCAAGAGGGTCAGGATGACCGGGAGCTGGAAGCAGACGCCGAAGGCCAGGATCAGCAGCATGGCGAGGCCGAGATATTCGCTGACGCTGGTCAGCATCTCGATGTCTTCGGTCTGCATGCCGGCGAAGAAGTGCAGCGCCATGGGCAGGACGATGAAATAGACCAGGGCGGCGCCGGCGACGAAAAAGATCGGCGTGGCAAAGAGATAGGGGATGAACGCCTTGCGCTCGTGCTTGTAGAGGCCGGGCGCCACGAACATGTAGATCTGGCTCGCCACCACCGGGAAACCGAGGAAAATGGCGCCGAACAGGGCCACGTTCAGGTAGGTGAAGAACAGCTCCTGGGGGGCCGTGAAGATCAGGTTCGCGCCGGGGACGGCGTTCTTGTAGGGGATCAGCAGCCAGTCATAGATCGTGCTGGCGAAGATGAAGCAGAAGGCCATCAGCGCGACGATGGTGACGGCCGAATAGATCAGCCGCTTGCGCAGCTCGACCAGATGCTCGAGCAGCGGGGCTTCGCTGCCTGCGAGTTCATCCTCGGGCGCCTTGGTCTTGTCCTCGATCTGCTTGGCGTCGGCCATGATTTATTCGCTTCCGGCTTTCGCTGTGGTGGTCTTGCGCGGCGCACGGGCCCGCGGCGTCTTGGTGGCCGGCGAATCTGCAGGTTCAGTCGGCAGAGCCGGCACAGGCTTTGCCGCCACGACCTTGGGGGTCCGCGGTTTCTTGCGCGCCGTCACATCTACCGGAACGTATTCGGCCGGGGCGGGAACCGCCTCGATCGGCGCCAAATCGGTGGTGACGACCGGGCTGGTTGGAGCTGCCTTCGCCTTTGCCGGAGCCTTCGCTGCTTTCACGACGGTCGTCTTCGGCGCGACGGGTGCCGGGCCAGCAGGCTTGAAGCCGGCTTCGGCGGCGACCTGGTCGGCGGTCTTGGCTGGCGCCATGCCAGCGGCAGCCTTGATCTCGTCGACGACGCTTTCCGCCTTGGGATCGGCCGGCTTGATGATGCCGCTCGGCTGAGGGCCGGTCGGCGTCATGGCGTTGAACTCCTTGCGGATTTCGTCGGTCGTCTTCTTGAGCGGGGCGGTGATCGAGTTGCGCAGGTTGCGCACCTCGTCCAGGCCGGTGGTCTTGTTGATCTCGCGCTGGAACTCGCTGCCCATGCGGCGGATCTGGCCGACGATCTTGCCGACGCGGTTCATCACCACTGGCAAATCCTTGGGGCCGATGACGATCAGCGCCGCGATGCCGATCACCAGCATCTCCGTCCAACCCAAGCCGAGCATAGTCTTATTCCTTCAAAGCGGCGGGGCCGTCAGAATCAAACGTCGTTCAGACGTCCTTCTTTTCCGGCTCGCGAACGGCAGTGTCGGCGGTGGTGGTGACACGCTCGACCGGCTTGTCGTCGTCCTTCATGCCCTTCTGGAAGGCTTTGATGCCCGAGGCGACCTCACCCATCATGCCGGAGATCTTGCCGCGACCGAACAGCAGGATCACGACGACGGCGACAACGAGAATGCCCCAAATTCCTGGCGCGTGCATTTTGGTCTCCCTAGTATTTCAGAACGCGTTACACGCGAAAGATAGGTCAGAAATAGGTTCAATCGCGCGCAAACACAAGAACGTGTTCCGCACGGGGTTATCGATCATTCCTGGTCGTCGTCCGCACCGGGGTCATCGGGGTCCAACGGGTCTTCGTCGTCGCGCAGGCCAGCGCCGTCGAAGGGGAGCGGAATCTGTAGGTTCGGCGGCAGGCGCCCCGAGAGGAGGCCGGAGCCCTTGAGCTCATCGAGGCCCGGCAGGTCGCTCAGGCTTTCGAGGCCGAAGTGGTCGAGAAAGGCATCGGTCGTGCCGTAGGTTACGGGGCGCCCGGGGGTGCGGCGGCGGCCGCGCATGCGGACCCAGCCGGCTTCCATGAGCAGATCGAGCGTGCCCTTGCCGGTGGCGACGCCGCGGACTTCCTCGATTTCGGCGCGGGTGGCGGGCTGGTGATAGGCGATGATGGAGAGGGTCTCGAGGGCGGCGCGGGAGAGCGGCCGGCTCTCGTGCTCGTCGCGGCGCAGCAGGAAACCCAGGTCTTCGGCAGTGCGGAAGGCCCATTTGTCGCCGCGGCGAACCAGGTTCACCCCCCTGCCCGCATAGCGCTGCTGCAGGGTCTCGAGGCACTCGATCACGCGCACCCCTTCACCCAAGTAGGCGAGCAAAGCGTTAGCATCCAGCGGCTCGTTGGAGGCGAACAGGATAGCCTCGAGAATGCGCAGATTGCGCTCGAGCAGTTGCGGGGCGTCGTTGTCGAAGTCGTTCACGGGCGGTCTGCCTTGCGGCGGCGCATGAGGAGCGGACCAAAGGTCTCGGTCTGGCGCAGGTCGATCTGGCCAGTGCGGACCAGTTCGAGGCTCGAAGCGAAGCTGGAGGCGCGGATGGTGGCGCGCTCGGCCGGGGTGGCGAGGTAGTCCGCCAGGTAGCTATCCATCGACACCCATTCGAAGCTTTCGCCGATCAGGCGCTGGAGGATATCGCGCGCCTCCTGCAGCGACCAGACGGTGCGCTGGATGGGGGTATAGTCGGTGGTGACGCCGCGCTCGCGCTGACCGGCATAGGCCTTGAGCAGATCGTAGAGGCTCGCCTCCCAGAGGCTGGTGCGCCTGATTTCGATCGGCTCGGGCATACCGCGGGCATAGACCTGGAAGCCGAGGCGCGGCCGGTTCATCAACTGGCTGGCAGCGCGGCGCATGGCTTCGAGCCGCTTGAGGCGGAACTGCAGCATGGCGGCCAGCATCTCGCCGGACGGCTCATCGTCGGACGGCGCCTGCGGCACCATCAGGCGGCTCTTGAGATAGGCGAGCCAGGCCGCCATCACCAGGTAATCGGCGGCGACCTCGATGCGCTTCTCGCGCACGGTTTCGATAAAGGCGAGATATTGCTCGGCCAGCGCCAGCACGGAAATGGCGGCCAGATCGACTTTCTGGCGGCGGGCCAGATCGAGCAGCAGGTCGAGCGGGCCCTCGTAGCCGCCGACATCGACATACATGACGTCTTCGGCCGCCGGCTCAGCGGGCGTGTCAAACCAGTCGGTCTGGGCAGTCGTCATGAATTGATGTGCCGCGCTGCAGGGACGTCTGGTCATCCTTGGCCGCTGGGTTCGCGGGCGTCAAGCGCCGCAGCCACGACGCACAGCGATGTGCACCGGTCCGTCAGGACCGGCGCCGATTACATCAGGACGCAATCGCCGCCAGCGGCGATGACATTGGTGCAGATGCTGCCAGCCGCCTGGGCGGACTCGGCGGGCACGCGAACGCGGTAATAGATGCCGCGCGCGCCCAGATCGACGCGCTGGACTTCCATATTGGCGCCACCGAACAGCGGGCCAAAGCGGCTCACCAGACGCTGGGCGGCCTCGCGCGCTTCCGCTTCGGTGCGCAGCGACGCCAACTGGGCGTAAGCAGGCGCGGAGTTGGGCAAGGCTTCGACTTCAACCGCGCCCGGAATGCTGGCGGCAGCGGCGGGCTCGGCCGGCGTGGGCTCGGGCTGCGCCGCGGCGGCTGCAGGCTGCGCTGTGGGCAGCGGGCCCAACGTGGAGGCGGCGGGCGGTGGCGGCAGCAGGTTGCCGCCCGACGCGGCCGGGGTATCGACGACGGCGTTGACCGGCGATGCGGCTGTGACGGTCGGCGCACTGGACTGGACAAGATCGGCGGGCCGCAGCAGCGGCACGGGCGCGGTCTTGCCGGCCAGTGGATTGCCCGCGGCGTCGACGGCGGGGACGGTGGAGCCGGGCACAACGGGTGTGGCCGTCGCGGCAGGAGCCGGCTCGACAGCAGCAGGCGTCGCTGCGGTGTCGGTGGCCGTTGCGGGCGTAGTGGCCGTCGCAGTCGCCGCCGCGGCTGGCGTGGCGGCTGCCGGCTCGGCGCTGGCGAGGAGTTCGGCGCTGGCGGTTTCGGCGCCCGGCACTTCGGGCACGACGGGACGATCCACAGGAAGAATGGCGCTGCCGGCGACGCTATCATCGCCACTGACGATGGTGCCATCGGGGCGAACGGTAACGGTGCGCACCTTGCGGTTGGCAAGGCCCTCTTCGCTCAGGTCGGCCGTGGGCGGAACCTGGGTGACTTCGTTGACATCGGCCTGGTCGCGCGACACGAGCTGTTCTTCGGCGCCGGGCACGACGCCATCGATCTCGTTGAACACAACCGATTGCTGGGCGGCCGCGGCGTCCGGCTGTACGGCGGGCGTTTCCTTGATCGGGGTGGTATCGGCGGTCAGCAAAGGCGCCGGGCCGGTTTCGCGACCAAGGCCGAGCACCCAATAAAGACCAAAGCCAGCGGCCAGCAGCAGCGTCACCGCGACGAGCGGACCGGCGACGGCGCGCGTTATGCCGATGGAGCGGCGCGAACGCTTGGCCACAGGCGGGGTGGATTCGAAGTCGTTGACCTCGGGCGCCTCGACCCAGCCGATCTCGGCTCCAGTCGCCTGGGCGGCAGCCATGATGGCTTCGTCGGCACCGGACAGGGCGCGCGGCGCGGTCGTCTGAGCGACGGCAGGCCGCTCGGTCGGAGCGGGCGCGGCCGGGGCGATGGGCGTGGCAAGCGTGCGCAGCGCCGGGCTGGGCGCAGGTCGCTGATCGACCGGCGGCGCGGCGGGCTCTGAGGGCTTGTCGAATTCGACGCGCATGGCGCGGCCGATGAGATCTTCGATCTCGTCGATCGGATCGCGGCCGAAGCCGGTGTCCTGCGGCTGCGGCGCCGGAGGCGCCTCCACCGACGGGGCTGGCTGGTGCAGAACCGGAGCGGGCGTCGGCGTCGGGGATGGCGTCGGGGCGTGCGACACCTCGACGGGCGCGGCGGCGGGCTTGGTGCCGAGGCCAAAGACCGGCGGCACCTTGAAACGGTCCTGCTCGGTCCGGGGCGCCGGCTGCAAATTGAGAGGGCGGAGCGCAGGGCGCTGCGGCTGGTCCTGGCCACCAAGATTGGTGGCTACAGTCGTGGGGGCCCAGCTTGTGCTGACCTGAGGCGCGGGACGCGGCGCGACCGGCGCAGCCAAGGGTGCAGGCGGCTCGACAGCGGGCTCGGACACTGGCGCGGATTCAGGCTCGGCCGAGAGTTCGGCGGCGATGAGATCGGCAATGCTGTCGTGATCGACGGTGGACTCGGCGGCCATGGCCGGCTCGACCGGTTCAGGCGTCGCTGCGACGGGCGAAGCCGGCGTCGCAACGGGCGCCACCGCTTCGCGCTTAGGCGCGCCGATGTCAAAATCGAAATGGAAGGGCTCGGGAGCGGCCGGTTCAGGGGCCTTCGCCGGGGTTGGCGTCGGGGCAGAGCCCGATGCCGGCGGCTGCTCGGCCGCCATGGCGATGGTGCGATCGAAATCGAAACGTGGAACGGGGCCCGGAGGCGACGCGTTGTCACCGCCAGGAATGCGCACTGAGAAGGCCGGGGTAACCACCTCGGCGGGACGGGGGCCGTTTGCGTCCTGGGCCATGAGCTTGGCGAGCTCGGCAATCAGATCATCTGCGGCGTCGGATTGTCCGGCCATCGGCTGCGGTTTCGCTGTCATCAAGCAGCGCCCTCTAGATTACGACTTGTACTACGGAGCCTGAACACAGACATCGTCGCGCGAGTCATCACAGTATTGCGCCCGAATTATGAAAGCTCCTCGGGGGCGGAGACGCCCAGAATTGCTAGTGCGTTGAGGATAACCTGGCGCACGGCATCGACGAGCGCGAGTCGTGCCAAAGTCAGCTTTGGGTCGTCAAAGTTAACAAATCGTAACTGAGGGTCATCCTTGCCCTTGGCCCAGAAGCCGTGGAAGGCCGCGGCGAGCTCGTGGACATAGAAGGCAACACGATGCGGCTCGTGGGCGACGGCCGCCGCCGCGACGGTGCGCGGCCATGCCGCGAGCACCCTGACCAGGTCGAGTTCGGCCGGTGTGACGATACGTTCGATATCGGCGGCAGCCAAAGCGGCGGGCGAAAAATCGAGCGCCGGCAGGTCGCGCGCCGCGGTCTTGAAGATCGAGTGGGTCCGGGCGTGCGCATACTGGACGTAGAAGACCGGATTGTCCTTGGTCTGCTCCTTGACCACGGCGAAATCGAAATCCATCGAAGCGTCGTTCCGCCGATAGAGCAGCATGAAGCGGGTGGCGTCTGCGCCCACCTCTTCGACCACGTCGGCAAGGGTCACCAGGTCACCGGAGCGCTTGCTCATCTTGAACGGCTCGCCGTTCTTGAGCAGGCGCACGAGCTGGCAGATGCGCACGTCCATATCGGCAGCGTTGAGCGAGACGGCCTTGGTGGCCGCCTGCAGGCGCTTGACGTAGCCGGAATGGTCAGCGCCCAGCACGTTGATCATGTGCTTGAAGCCGCGCAAGAACTTGTTGCGGTGATAGGCGATATCGGCCGCGAAATAGGTGTAGGAGCCGTCCGACTTGACCAGCGGGCGATCGATGTCGTCGCCATAGTCGGTGGCGCGGAACAGGGTCTGCTCGCGGTCTTCCCATTCCTCGGGCGTCTTGCCCTTGGGGGGATCGAGCCGGCCTTCGTAGACCATGCCCATTTCGCGCAGCCAGGCGAGGGTGAGTTCGATATCGCCCCCTGCCCCATGCAGCGTGCGCTCGGAGAAGAACACGTCGTGGTGGATGTTGAGCTGGGCGAGATCGGCCCGGATCAGGTCCATCATAACGGCCAGGGCTTTTTCGCGGGCGACGAGGGCCGCTTCAGGCTCGGGCATGTCGAGCAATGAGCGGCCGAATTCGGCGGCGAGCGCCTGCCCGACCGGGATCAGATACTCGCCCGGATAGAAGCCGGCCGGAATTTCGATGATTTCGCCGAGTGCTTCCCGATAGCGCAGCAAAGCGGAGCGGCCCAGGGTGATGGTCTGCCCGCCGGTATCGTTGATGTAATATTCGCGCGTCACCTCATAGCCCGAATAGGCCATGAGCGAAGCCAGCGTATCGCCGAAGACGGCGCCGCGGGTGTGGCCGACATGCATGGGGCCGGTCGGGTTGGCCGAGACGTACTCGATATTGACGGGCTCGCCCTTGCCCAGCGTCGAGCGGCCGTAATCGGCCCCCAAGGCGGCGATGGAGCGCAGAACCTGGTGCCAGATCGGGTTGGCCAGCCGGAAGTTGATGAAGCCGGGGCCGGCGATCTCGACGGAGGTGACGTCGGTATCGTGCTTGAAGTGCTCGACCAGCGCATTGGCCACTTCGCGCGGATTCATGCCGAGCGGCTTGGCCACGACCATGGCAGCATTTGTCGAGAGATCGCCATGGGCGGGATCTCGCGGGGGTTCCACCACGATACGGGCAAGCAGGTCCGCCCCGGCCTGGGGGAAGAGGACCTGCATTGCATTGCCGATGCGTGCGGAAAAGAGCGCGAAAACGTCCATGGTAGACCTGACTATTGAAGTGGGCCGGGGTTAACGGAAATCCGGGCGAGCGTCAAACAAGCGCTGGTATTCGTCGAGGGCGTAGGGGTCGGTCATGCCGGCGACGAAATCGGCGATGATGCGGGCGAGCTGGCCAACATCCGGCGCGGCGGCGGCAGCAACACCCCAGCGGCCGGGCAGGTCGCGGGAGGCGAGGTAACGGGCGAAGAGATCGGTGACCACGGTCTCGCTCTGCCGCACCGGCACCATGACGGTCTCGTGGCGATAGACGCGCTCGAACAGGAACGCCTTGAGGCCACGCTCGGCTTCCGCCGCTGCGGGCGAGAGGGTGACCAGCGTGCGGCGGGCATTGCGCACGTCTTCGGCCGACTTGACGTTGGTCGCCGCGATGTTCCCTGCGGTGGTGGCGATGACATCCTCGATGGCGCGGGTGATGAGGCGGCGCTGGACTTCGTGCGCCTGCCGCTTTGGCGCGACATCGGGATAGAGGGCGAGGACTTCGCGGACGATGGGGCCGGCCAGCGGTACATTGCCCAGATCGGCCAGCACGATGAGGCCGGCGCGGAGCGCATCGTCGATGTCGTGGGCATTGTAGGCGATGTCGTCGGCGATGGCGGCGGTCTGGGCTTCAAGCGAAGCGAAGCTGGAGACGCGCAGATCGGCAGCGGCGGGGATGTCGTCGAGACCGGCCGGAAGCCCCTCATGGGCATATTTGCCGTAGGGGGTGCCGTCCGGATTGGTCAGCGGGCCATTGTGCTTGAGGATGCCCTCGAGAGTTTCCCAGGTGAGATTGAGCCCGTCATGCTCGGCATAGCGGTTCTCGAGCCGGGTCACGACGCGCATGGCCTGGATATTGTGATCGAAGCCGCCATAGGGCGCCATGGCCGTATGCAGCGCGCGTTCGCCGGCGTGACCGAAGGGGGTATGGCCCAGATCATGGCTGAGGGCGATGGCCTCGGCCAGGTCCTCGTCGAGGCGCAGGGCGCGGGCCATCGACCGGGCCATCTGGCTGACCTCGAGCGTATGGGTCAGCCGATTGCGGAAATGGCCGCCATGCAGGATGAAGACCTGGGTCTTGTGCTGCAGGCGCCGGAAGGCCGTCGAGTGGATGATGCGGTCGCGATCGCGCTGGAACTCGGAGCGTGTCGGGCTCGGCCCGGTGCCGTGCAGGCGACCCAGGGAGCGTTCGGGCTTACTGGCGTAGGGAGCGGTATCGCTCATCGGTGAAGGCAACCCATTGTTTTGGCCCTTTTCATTTCGGGCAAGAGTTACTATTTTAGCCTGACCGTTATGACATTACGGCGTGGAACTCAGATGACCGCAACCGCACTTGCCTCAACCGATGTCGTGCTGACCGATCGCGCTGCCAAGCGCGTGTCGCGCATTCTGGCCAAAGAGCCCGAGGGCACGGTATTGCGCATCTCGGTGGCGGGCGGTGGCTGCTCCGGATTCCAGTATGAATACAACCTCGTACAGGAAAAGCCTGCCAGTGACGACATCGTTCTCTCCAAGGGCGACGCGGTGGTGCTGATCGATTCGATGAGTCTGGAATTCATGGGCGGGGCCGAGATTGACTTCGTCGACGACCTGATCGGCCAGGCCTTCCAGATCAAGAACCCCAATGCGGTGGCATCCTGCGGCTGCGGCACCAGTTTTGCCGTCTGAGCCGGTTGATATCCTGACCGTCAGGCCATAGCGTCCTCCTGCTTCGTCGGAGGAACTCATGAGCATAGTGGAACGCGTGAACGCGGCAGTCGATGCCGCGCTGGGGCAGCGTATTGTCGGCTGCGTCATCCTGATCAACAAGGATGGCGAGGAGATTTACGCGCGCGCCGGGGGCCTCGCCGACCGCGAAGCCAAGGTGCCGATGCAGCGCGACGCGATCTTTCGGCTCGCCTCGGTGACCAAGCCGATCGTCGCCACCACCATCCTGCGTCTGGTCGACCTGGGGCTGATCGGGCTCAATGACCGAGTGACGCGCTACCTGCCGTGGTTCACGCCGCAAAATCCGGATGGCAGCGTCGCCGATATCCGCATCCGCCACCTGCTGAGCCACACGTCGGGCCTCGTCTATGGGCTGTTGCCTGAGGATGCCAGCGGCGGGCTTTCGGGCGTGGTCAATTCGCTGACCGAGACGCTGCAGAATCTGGCCAAGGTGAAGCTGGCTTTTGCCCCCGGCACAGGCTGGGACTATGGCACCGGCATCGACGTGCTGGGCGGCGTGCTGGCGGCGATCAACGGCTCCAGTGTCGAGGACGCGATCGCGCGCTATGTGACCGGGCCGCTTGAGATGACGGACACGCATTTCTACGTCACAGACGCGGCGCGGCTGGCCACGCCCTATGCCGATGGCGCGCCGCCGATTCGGATGGGGGAACCGCATACCATGTGGGATGCGACCGGAACTGTGCCCACCACCTTCTCCCCTGCCCGCATCCTCAACCCGTCAGCGCCGCAGAATGGCGGCGCCGGCATGGCGGGTACGGCAGACGATGTGATGAAGATGCTTGAGGTCTATAACAGCCGGCCGGGGCTGCTCGAGCCGGGCACGGTGGCGACGGCATTGGCCAACCAGATCGGCGACCTGCCGCGGCGCGAACAGGATGCGGGCAAGCGCTTCAGCTTTATCGGCGCGGTGCTCGACGATGCGCAGGCGGCCAAGAACCCAGCGCCCGTAGGTACGGTCGATTGGGGCGGGGCCTGGGGGCATAACTGGGTTATCGATCCGGTGAACCGGATGACGATCGTGGTTTGCACCAATACGACATTCGAAGGCTGCAACGGCCCGTTCCGCGACGACATTCTGCGCGCGATCTACGCCTGACGATTCTCGGAGGAACATCATGGAAAAGCGCCTCGACGCCGCTGTCAGACGCGCCATCGCGGAGAACCGGATCGTCGGTGCCGTACTGATCGTGCGCAGCAATGGCGAGCTGGTCTATGAAACGGCGCAGGGCTTGGCTGATCGCGAGACCGGCCGCTCGATGAAAGCAGACGCGATCTTCCGGCTGTCGTCACTGACCAAGCCGATCGTCGCTTCGACCATCCTGGCGCTGGCGGATGCGGGCAAGCTCAGTCTCGATGACATGGCAACCACCCACCTGCCCTATTTCCGTCCGCGAATGGTTGACGGATCAGCGCCCGACATCACCATCCATCACCTGTTGACGCATACGTCTGGGCTGAGCAGTGCCAATATCTTGAGCCCCGCCGAAGAGGCTTCCGGCGTCAATCGTTGGCTGCTGTCTACCGAAGAGATCCTCGCGCGGTTAGCGGCCCTACCGCTGCTGTTTGCACCCGGCACAGGCTGGTTTTACGGGCCGGGCATCGACGTGCTGGGGGCGATTGCCGGCAAGCTGGTCGGCGGGCTGCCCGAGGACGCCATCAGGCAATATGTAACCGATCCGCTACGGATGGTTGACAGCCGTTTCAGCGTCACGGACCGAGGCCGTCTGGCCGCCGCCTATGCCGACGGCGACAGCGGCCCGGTGCTGATGGGTAATCCGCATTCGGTGCCCAACATGTGGGGTGGCACCACAACCTACGATCCCGACCGGATTTTCGACGCACAGGCCTTTCAATCTGGCGGTGGCGGCATGGCCGGCACGGCACGGGACTTCATGGCCCTGCTGGAAACGCTGCGCACGGGTGGCGGGGCGATCCTGAATCCGGAGACGATCCGCACGGCGCTGTCCGACCAGACGCCGCAACTGGCCCACGCTCAGGCACCCGGGTGGAAGTTCGGCTATTTCGGCGCGTTCCTCGACGATCCCCAGGCGGCGCGATCGCCGGCGCCGCGCGGCACCGTGCGCTGGGGCGGCATTTATGGGCACAACTGGTTCATCGACCCGGTTAACGGGCTTTCAGTGCTGTCGATGAGCAATACCGGGCTCGAAGGCAGCGATGGCGCCTATCGAACCGAGATAAGCAACGCTGTGTATGGGGCGGCGGGCTAGTTGCCCCCTCCCTGGCTGGTCGTTAGCCTGCCGGCAACGGAGACTCGTCATGCGCATCGCTACCTGGAACATTGCCGGCGTCAAAGCCCGGATCGAACTGCTGCTGAAGTGGCTGAGCGAGGAAAAGCCCGACATCGTCGTGTTGCAGGAGATCAAAACCGTCGATGAAGGCTTTCCGCGGCTCGAAATCGAGGCGCTGGGCTACAATGTCGAGACGCATGGGCAGAAGAGCTGGAATGGCGTGGCCATCCTGTCGCTGCTGCCGTTCGACGAAGTCACGCGCGGACTGCCGGGCGATGACAGCGACGAACAGGCTCGGCTGATCGAGGGGGTGTTCTCGGTCGAGACCGGGGCCATCCGCGTCTGCGGCATCTATCTGCCCAATGGCAACCCGGTCGACAGCGAGAAATTTCCTTACAAACTGGCCTGGATGCGCCGGCTGGAAGCCTATGTCGAAGGCCGGCTGGCGCTGGAAGAGCCGTTTATCCTCCTGGGTGACTTCAACATCATCCCTGCCCCGATCGATGCGCATAATCCGGAAGGCTGGTGGGGCGATGCACTGTACCGGCCCGAGAGCCAGGAGCGCTGGCGGGCGCTGGTCAATCTGGGGCTGACCGACGCCTTGCGCTCGGTGACATCGGAGCCGTCCTATACGTTCTGGGATTTCCAGGCCGGCGCCTGGCGCCGCAATGCCGGCATCCGCATCGACCATCTGATGCTGTCACCACAGGCGGCGGACCGGCTGGAAAATGTGACGGTACACAAGGATGTGCGCGGCTGGGACAAGCCGAGCGATCATGTGCCGGTCGAGGGGACGTTCAGGTTTTAGGGGGAACTCCGATCGCGTCCCACCAGCCGACCGTCACCCTCTGTGGGCGGTGCCAAGGCGCCGACGACCAGATGGAATTCAGAACCCAGCGAACTGGGGCGCAATGCTGTCGGCCAGGGTGGTGGCTTCGGCGCGCTGTTCGGGCGTGGCGGTGGCGGCTGCGCGGTTGAGCAGCTCATCGACCCAGGCCGCGTCGCCGGTGCCGGCGCAGCGTTGGTGGGCGATCTCGAGCCACATCAGGCCTTCCACCGGCTGGGCCTCGATGCCCTCGACGCCGTGGAATACCATGTCGCCGAGGTGAGCCTGGGCGGGGCAATGACCCTTGCGGGCGGCCAGCGAGAACCAGCGGGCGCTTTGCAGGGGGTTCACACCCATTTCGTCTGCCTGGGTGTAGAGCAGGCCAACGCGATACTGGGCATCGGCATCGCCGAAATAGGTGGCGGCATGGAGCAGCAAGGCGTGCGAGCGCTCAGCGTCGGCCGGAATGCCAGCGTCGGGAAGGCCTTCCTTGTAGTAATCGCCGACCTTGACGAAGGACTGGGCCACGATGTCGGCCTCGACGCCCTTGGGCGCCGCGTCGGCATGCTGGTTGGCGATCTGGGCGAAATACCCGAAGGCCTTGACCGGGTCGCGGTCCACACCCTCGCCGTTTTCGTACATGGTGCCGAGCTGCCACATGGCCATGGGCTGGCCCGCATCGGCGGCATCTTCGAGTGCTGCTAGCAGGTCGTCGTTGGAAACACCGCCGCCTGCTCCGTCGAGCATATTGGCCATGTTCAGCGCCGCGTCGGCGGCCGTCTGGGCGTGCACGGGCAGTATCGACGCCGCCAGGGCGAGGAAGGCTGCCGTTGTGACGGAAATCAGGGAATGGTCCCTAATGGTCCGCATCTTGCTCCTTTGTGCCTGCCGGGGCAGACAAACATTGTTTTGGGACCGGCCAGCCCGGTTCCACAGCGGTGCGCTGGCCAAAACAGCCGCGCTCCGGTCGCCAATCAGCTTGTCCCAAGTACGTTGACCGGGAAAGCGGACGTTAATATTTCGGTAAACTCCGTTTGTGACCGCATTCAGCCAAGCTCGTGGCGCTCGGGAGGTATTGCCGGGACAGCAATTATGCAGGCACGTCGTCGTTTCTACCGTCCGAGAGCAAACAACGCGCCTTTAAGGGGACGTGAAGCCAGCCTTCGGCTCAGCGTTTGAGGGTGGAAAAACGCGCAAGCGCGCGGCTCTGCCACGTCGCTCACAGGCCATCCGCCCCCAGATGCCTATGCCGTCTCGTTTAGGGTGAGATTGTGGCGACAAACATCGCCAAATCGTTGCCGCGAGGTCCGGGCAATTTGATTCACCGGCGTTGTTGCTGAATCGTCACAGATGCAGGTGGGACAAGCCCCGAAAAGCCCCAGACGACCTAGAGCCAGCGCTGGCCGCGCATCCACCAGATGATGCCAAGCGAGAGCAGGAACAGCGCGACGCAGACGGCCCAGAAGGCATGCGGGTTATCCGCAAAGGGAATGCCGGACACATTCATGCCCAGCGCGCCGGTCAACAGCGTCAGCGGCATGAAGACCACGGTAACTGCGGCCAGGATCAGCATGGTGCGGTTCATCTGCTCGGCGCGGGCATCGATGATCTGCTCGTGCACCAGTACGGCGCGTTCCGACAGGGCCTGCAACTCGTCGCCAAGGCGGGCCGAGCGTGCCGAAGCCTCGCGCAGCCGCAGCCGATCGCGGGCGGTGAAATGGGAGAGATCTTCGATCTCGAGCGTGTTCAGCACATCGCGCTGCGGCCAGACCAGCCGGCGGAAGCCGATGAGATTGCGGCGCAGCTCGGCCAGCCGGCTATTGGCCTTGGTATTGTTCTGGACGATCAGCGCTTCCTCGATGTCGTCGAGCCGGTCACCCAGCATCTCGACGAGCGGTTCCAGGCGGTCGGCGGCGCGCAGGCCGAGGCGTGCCACGAGATCCGCCGGGGTCACCGGGGCGTGGTGGGACGACACCCATTTGCTGAGGCCCAGGAAATCGAGGATGTTGAGCTCGGAGGCGATGATGACGCGCCCCTTCTCGATCCACAGCGTCAGGAGCTGGCGGCCGATATCATGCGGCTCGGCGCCGGGCCGGGCGACGCGCATGACGACCATGGCGCGATCCTCGATGACGGTGCAGCGCGAGCGGGCGCTGGGGACAGTCAGCAGATCGGCGTTGAACTCGCCCAGCTCCTGCTTGAGCCAGACCTTGAATTCGGGCGCCTTGGAATTGCCCGCGACCAGCTTGAAGCCGCGGACGGGAACCTTGGGCTCCGCGGCCGACGGCTCATGCCTGACGACACCACCCTTGCCATCAAAGACCAGCACCGCGCCAACGCCAACCATGCCGTTGGCGACGTGACGAGCGGGCGGTTCGCGCGGGATGATGTCGTCCATGGCTTTGCCGATCTAGCTCAGGCGCTTGAGCGCTTCGGTGATGTGATGACGCCGTTCGATGGCGGCTTCACGACGGGCCTTCTGCTCGTCGATCACCTCTTCGGGTGCCTTGGCGACGAATTGCTCGTTGCCGAGCTTCTTGTCGATCTGGCTGACCTCGCCATCGAGCTTGGTCACTTCCTTTTCGAGTCGGACCTTTTCGGCGGCGATATCGATGACGCCGGCCAAAGGCAGGGCCCAGGTGGCTTCGCCGACGACGAACTGGGCGGACTCACCCGGGACGGTCGATTGCGGCGAGATTTCCTCAAGGCGGGCGAGGCGCGTGATCAGCGAAGTGCCGGCGACGAGGCGACGGAGCGTCTCCTGCCCT
The DNA here is from genome assembly GCA_966212275.1 of uncultured Devosia sp. Classification (GTDB taxonomy): domain Bacteria; phylum Pseudomonadota; class Alphaproteobacteria; order Rhizobiales; family Devosiaceae; genus Devosia. The sequence goes on along the minus strand of CBIHQV010000001.1, from coordinate 229,937 downwards.
GCCCCGACCACGACCATCTGCAGCTTGGCGCCGGCCGGCACGTTCATCTCGCTACGGACTGAACGGACGTTGGTGATGACGTCGATGAGCCAGTTGAGGTCGGCATCGGCCTGGGCGTCTTCGAGGCCGGCGAGATCAGGCCAATCGGTGAGGATCAGCATGTTCTGGCGCGGGGCGCCGAACTTGCCGGTCTCGGCCCAGAGCTCCTCGGTGACGAAGGGCATGAAGGGGTGGAGAATGGTGAGGATCTGGTCGAGCGCCCAGGCCGCGGTGGCGCGGGTCTCGGCCTTGGCGGCCTCGTCCTCGCCCAGCAGCACCGGCTTGGCGAATTCGACATACCAGTCGCAGAAGGTGCCCCAGACGAAGTCATAGGCGGCGTTGGCGGCTTCGTTGAACTTGTAGTCGACAATGCCCTGGGTGACGGCGGCGGCACCGCGCGCCGTGGCGCCGACGATCCAGCGATTGAGCGGCAGCGTGTTGGCCTTGGGATCGTAGCCCTCGACGCGGCGGCACTCGTTCATTTCGAGGAAGCGGGCGGCGTTCCAGATCTTGGTGACGAAGTTGCGATAACCCTCGACGCGCTGCAGCGAGAGCTTGAGATCGCGGCCCTGCGCAGCCATGGCGGCGAGGGTAAAGCGGGTGGCGTCGGCGCCGTACTGGTCGATGAGCTCGAGCGGGTCGATGACGTTGCCCTTGGTCTTACTCATCTTCTGGCCCTTCTCGTCGCGGACCAGCGCATGCATGTAGACCGTGTGGAACGGCTCTTCATCCAGGAATTCAAGACCCATCATCATCATCCTGGCAACCCAGAAGAAAATGATGTCGAAGCCAGTGACCAAAACGTCGGTCGGATAGTATCGGCGCAGCTCGGCGGTATCGTCCGGCCAGCCCAGAGTGGAGAACGGCCAGAGGGCCGAGGAGAACCAGGTGTCGAGCACGTCTTCGTCGCGCTTGAGAGCGACGGGCTTGCCATAATGGCTGGTGGCCAGTGCCTGCGCCTCGGCTTCGTCATAGGCGACGAAAGCCTCGTTGTCCGGGCCGTACCAAGCCGGAATTTGGTGGCCCCACCAGAGCTGGCGGGAAATGCACCATGGCTTGATGTTTTCGAGCCAGGCGAAATAGGTGTTCTCGTATTGCTGGGGCACGAATTTGGTGCGGCCTTCGCGCACGGCGGCCATGGCCGGCTGGGCCAGCACGTCGGCCTTGACCCACCACTGGTCGGTCAGGAACGGCTCGATGACGACGAGTTTGGACTTCTCGTCATGGGGCACCATGATCTTCTTGTCCTCGATGTGATCGAGGCCACGGGTGGGCTCGGCTTCAGCCAAAGCCGTCAGGTCGGCGACGATGGCCTTGCGCGCGACGAAGCGATCCATGCCGCGATAGGCGGCGGGGATGAATTCGGCTGAGCTGATCGCGCCATTGGTGGTGAAGACGTTGATCTGTTCTAGATTGTTGCGGACGCCGACTTCGAAGTCGTTGAAATCATGCGCCGGGGTGATCTTGACGGCACCTGTGCCCAAGGCAGGATCGGCATATTCGTCGGCGACGACGGGGATGCGGCGGCCGACCAGCGGCAGCTCCACGAACTTGCCGACCAGCGAGGCGTAGCGCTCGTCGTCCGGATGCACGGCAACGCCGCTATCGCCCAGCATGGTTTCGGGACGGGTGGTGGCAACGATGATGTAATCGCGGGTTTCGTGGCCCGTGACATTGCCTTCCTCGTCCTTGATCGGGAACTGGTAGGTCACGCCATCGGCCAGCGGATAGCGCAAGTGCCACATGTGGCCCTTGATCTCGATGTTTTCGACTTCGAGATCGGAAATGGCGGTTTCGAGGCCCGGATGCCAGTTGACCAGGCGCTTGGCGCGATAGATCAGGCCGCGCTTGTGCAGCTCGACGAAGACCTTGGTGACGGCGCGCACCATCTGGTCGTCGGCGACGCCGTTTTCGCCCATGGTGAAACGTTCGCGGGAGAAGTCAGCCGAGGCGCCGAGGCGCTTGAGCTGGTTCATGATGGTGCCGCCGCTTTCGGCCTTCCATTCCCAGATGCGCTCGACGAACTTTTCGCGGCCCATCTCGCGGCGGCCGGGCTGCTGGCGCTCCATGAGCTGGCGCTCGACGATCATCTGCGTGGCGATGCCGGCATGGTCGGTGCCCGGCTGCCACAGCACATCCTTGCGCAGCATGCGGTTGAAGCGGACCAGAATGTCCTGGATGGTGTTGTTGAGCGCGTGGCCGATATGGAGCGAGCCGGTGACGTTGGGCGGCGGAATGACGATGGTGAAGGTCTCGGCACCCTCAGCGGCCCCTGCCCCGGCGGCAAAAGCGTTGGCCTTGAGCCAATCGGCATAGACGCGGGTCTCGACCGCGGATGGCTCATAGGACTTTTCAAGCATAGGTCACTCGCAACAGCAGCGACCCGCCGATGTGCTTTCTCGTTTGAGAAGACCTGGCGGGCCGGAAGATAGGTTGGCAGACTTCAATCAAATGCGGCATGCGGGGTCAACAAGCAACCGCGCATGGCTAAGCGGCGCAAGGGCGTGGGCTATTCAGACGCTAGACCGATGGCGCGCCACGAACATGGATTCCGGCTTTCGCCAGAATGACCCCGTGGCCGTCACGATGGGGTGCTCACAAGCGAAAGCCCTCGGGGCAAGCCCGAGGGTCAATCAGAGCGTTACTCGCCGCGGGAGATGCGGGAGATTTCGCGTTCGACCATGCGCTCGACGACGGAGGGCAGGTTTTCGTCCAGCCATTCCTTAAGCATCGGGCGAAGCATGTCGCGCATCAGCGACTCGATGGTGGCGCCGGTATTGCCAAGGCCGAGGCCATTGAGCTTGGTGATCGAGCTGCGGACGGCGGCCTGGGTGGCGGGGCCAAGCAGTTGTTCGGCCATGTCGCTGGACAGGGTCGGATCGGGCAGCGGTGCAGCCTGGGCGATGCTGGGCTGCGGACGCGGTGCCGGCTGGGGCGGCGGAGCCGGTTGCGGCGCGGGCTGCGGCTTGAGCGCAGCGGCCATCGGCGGCGGATCGAAGGCCGGCAGCTCTTCTTCTTCCTCGACAACATCGGCAATGTCGAAGGTGATGTCGTCGGGATCGACGAGCTGCGGCGCGGCAGCGGCCATCGGATCGTCGTTGGTGGCGGTATCGGCGAGGATGGAATCGAAGCTGAAGCCGCCGACATCGTCATCGGCCGTGTCGACGATCTGGCTGGGCGACAGCGCCAGCGGTTCGATATCGTCGAGCATGTCGCTCAGATCGCGATCAAGCGAGTCAGCCAGCGGGCGCGCCGGCGTGGCCTGCATCGGGGGCGGCGCGGCCTGAATGGTCGGTCGGCGCGGCACCCCGGCGGCATCGTCATCGGCAATGATCTGCCGGATGGACGACAGGATCTCGTCCATCGAGGGTTCTTTGGGAGCCGGCTTGTTCATCAGTGCCTCTTACTCGTGCGCCCGAACCAGTCCGCGGCCTCCGCCAATGCGACCAACCTGATTCGTCACGACTACCTTAACCCCAGCCGCCCCAATTAGGAATCGTCGCGGCAGGACACAAGCCCGTTTCCACTAAAACTTGTGGCCGGGAATGACCCGACCACCAAGTCTCGTTTCAATGTGGACGCCAAGGCGTTGCCGAAGCACGAAGGCGACAGGCGCAGTTTGCCGAAAACTGCGCGGCGCAGGCCGCCTATTCGGCGACGGTGCGCAATTCCTGCCAGACGTCTTCGACGGCCTGGTTGTAGCGCACCGCGGACTTGACCTCGACGGCCAGGCCCAAATCGGTCGCCGTCAGGCGGCCCATGGCCGAGAGCAGTGAGAAGGTGGCGATGACCTTGTTGGTGGAGGCGTTGATGAGCCCCTCGCGCGCCGTGGTCAGTTCGGCCTGGGCGTTGAGCACGTCGAGCGTGGTGCGGGTGCCCAGGTCACGTTCCTGGATGACGCCATCGAGCACGGTGCGGCCGGCGGCCACGGCCGAGTTGGCGGCGGAAATCTGTGCGTCGGCGCTCTGGATGCCGGCCCAGGCGGAAATGACAGCTTCGCGGATCTGGTCATAGGCGGACATGGCGTCGACCTCGGACTTGATCTGCTCGATATTAGCCTTGCGCACGCTGGCACCGATGGCGCCGCCGGCATAGAGCGGAATGGTGATCTGGAAGCCGATCGAGCCGCTGATGCCATCCTGCTGGCTACCGCCGACCGTGAAGCGATTGCCGATTGAGCCAGTGACCGACGCGGTGGGGCCGAACGCGGCCTGGGCGGCATCGGTGCCGGCCTGGGCGGCGCGAATGGCGGCCTTGGACAGCATGATGGCAGGGTGACCGGTCTCGGCTTCGGAAATGGCAGCCTGGAGGCTGGATGGAACCAGCCGGCCGTAATTGTGCGAAGAATCAAGGTTCTGCGGGGCCGCACCGACATAGCGCTGGAAGGTGGCCTGGCTGATTTCGAGGCTGCTCAGTGCGGCGCGGTAGGCGGCGTCGCCCTGCGCGAGCCGCGCTTCGGCCTGGGCCACATCGATACGAGTGCCCTCGCCCACGTCGAGACGATCACGCGCCGACTGCAACTGAGCCTGGAAGAAGTTGACGTTTTCCTGGCGCAGCGCGACGAGCTGGCGATCACTCAGCACCGACATATAGGCCTGGACTACGGCCAGCAGCACGTTCTGCTCGGTATTGCGGATTTGGTACTCGGCCGCCTCGGCGCCGGCACGGGCCGCTTCGATCTGCGCATCGGTCTTGAAATTGTCGAAGATGGTCTGGTTGTAGGAGAGCCCGGTGGTGAAGCTGGTGCTTTCGACCCACTGGTTGCTGCCCGAAGGAAGGGCAAGGCTGTGGTTTCCGCTCAGCGAGGCCCCAATGGTTGGGCGCTTGCCGGCCTGGGCCAGGGCAACATTCTCGGCCGCGGACTTGGCGCTCAGCAGAGCAGCCTGCAAATCGGGCGCGTGATCATAGGCAACGGTCAGCGCCTGGGTGATCGACTGCGCCTGTGCGCCGCCGACCGAAACGGCCGCTAATCCCAAAGCCAACGCACTGGCCACCAAATTTACGCGAAAACCCATGCCCGCCTCCGACAACCCCGAAACACTATGCGCGGCACATGGGGTACACAACCTGCCACGACAATCCCCACCGGGGTTTAATGTACGATTAACCTCCGCACGTGCCTGATGGGCAACACGCGCGACGGTAGCACTAAAACACGAATTCTTCGTTCCGTCGCTGCGCGAGTGGCGGCAGGAAGGCGTTGAACTCCGCCCTCGCCGTCACGCCGCGCCCCGATTTCACGAATATATGGGCCACCGAGATGGCGCCGTTTCGAATCAAGGCGACCAGTCGCCCATTCTCATTCAGCCGCGCCAGGAAGGCGTCGGGGACGCTATCGAGAGTGCCCTGAACGATGATCACGTCAAAAGATGCGGGGACCACCTGGTCGATATCGCCGGCCACGATGCGGACATTGGCGATGCCAAGCCCGGCAAGATTGGCGGTGGCGGTCGACGCCAGCGTTGCATCCTGTTCGAGGCCGATGACCGAAGCCGCGAGGCCGGCGATGACCGCCGAGGAATAGCCGGTGCCAGCGCCGATATCGAGGACGGTATCGGTCGGGGTGATGTCACCGAGCTTGATCAGCTTGGCCAGCGTCGCCGGCGCGGCCATGAACCGGCCATTGGCGCGATCGCCGAGCCACTGGATATCGTCGACATAGGCGACATTGCGGCGGCTGGGATCGACAAAATCCTCGCGCGGAATGGCGCGCATGCTGGCCAGGATCGGTGCATTGGTGACGCCGCCGGCACGAAGCTGGCTCTCCACCATCTGCGTGCGTGCACGCTGGAAATCGACCATGGAGAACTGCCCGCCCCGGGTGAATTCATATGACGGACGTGAATATAGTCGGTGGCGGGAGCTGGCAAGAGCCGAGACGTCGATGCGGCAATTTGGCGGCGCATCAGTGGTATGCGCGTTTGTGGGCTTGTTTGGCACGGCCGGGCGATTGGCTGCGGACGCCCGAGTTGCAGATCGCCGTCTATCGCTGAAATTGCTGGAGGCCACGTCCGGAATTGAACCGGAGTACGCGGATTTGCAATCCGCTGCGTCACCACTCCGCCACGTGGCCTCACGTCCGCAGTAACTATTGGACGGCATTGCCTTATGCAAGACCCCGCCTAACGGACGATGAATTTTCTGAATTGTCCGGCCCGCCGGCGGCAAGATTCGGGCAAATGCGGGTGCGCGCCCTCGCCTGGGCGTTCGCGTCTCCAGCTTTGGGGTCGCGGAATCACCCATGGGTCGGAGGCCGGCCTCCCGTGATTGCGTCGAGCTGATCCTCGGGCATCGGCCGCGCCAGCAGGAATCCCTGCAGCTCGTCACAACCGGCATTGCGCAGGAACTGCATCTGGCTTTCGGTTTCGACCCCCTCGGCGGTGACCGTCATATTGAGCGCCTTGGCGAAGGCGATGACGGCGCGAACGATGGCGTCGCCGCTGGGCGTGCCGATGGTCTCGACGAAGGAACGATCGACCTTGATCTTGTCGACGGCCAGCCTGCCCAGATAGCTGAGCGAAGAAGAGCCCGTGCCGAAATCGTCGATGGCAATCCGCATACCGGCCGCGCGCAGCCGATCGAGCACCGGCCCAGCCTGATCGAGCTCCTCGAGGACCACACCCTCGGTGATTTCGAGCTGAATGCGCGACGGACTGACACCAAGGCTCTTGAGCATGGTGATCGCCCGGTCGGCAAAGTCCGGACTGCGCAACTGGACGGGCGAGGCATTGACCGCGACCCAGGCCAGATTGGTGCGCGCCAGCAGCTCGCAGGCCCGGCGAAACACCACATCACCCAGTTCGATGATCAGGCCACGTTCTTCGGCGAGCGCGATGAAGCGGTCGGGGCCGAGCAGGCCACGTTCGGGGTGCTGCCAGCGCACCAGCGCCTCGACGCCCCTGAGCTGCGTTCCCGCACTGTCGAAGATCGGCTGGTAATGGACGACGAACTCATCGCCCTCGGGCAGCGCATTGCGCAGATCGAGTTCTAGCTGGTGACGGCGCTCGACCTCGTCGGCCATGCCGCCTTCGAACAACTGCCAGCGGTTGCGCCCCTTCGCCTTGGCATCATAGAGCGCGATATCGGCCTCGCGCAGCGCCACCAGCGGGGTGGTTGAATTGTGGACCTTGGACACGCCCATGCTGGCCCCGACATGCACGTCATTGCCCATAATGGCGAAATCGGTGAGCTGATCGACCACGAGCCCGTAGAAGGGTGCCTCATCGGCCGAGGCGTCAAACGACATCACTACCACGAATTCGTCGCCGCCCAACCGGGCCACCTGCCCTCTTTTGTCCACCAGGCGAGTGAGACGGTCGGCGACCTGGCGCAGCAGTTCGTCGCCAGCGGCATGCCCCAATGTGTCATTGACCTGCTTGAACCGGTCGAGGTCGACCAGCATAAGTCTCGCCTCCTGGCCGGGCGCGAGGGCCTGCGCCACATCCTGAAGGTTGCGCTCGAAGCTCGAGCGGTTGGGCAATTTCGTCAGGGGATCGTAATAGGCGAGGAAGCGCACCCGCTCCTCGGCCAGCTTGCGCTGGGTGATATCGCGCGCCACGCCGACCAGCCCGATGACCGCGCCGTTCTCGTCGCGCAAGGGAACCTTTGACGTCGACAGCCAGCGCGGCTCGCCCGACGGACGAATGACGAACTCTTCCTTGTCGATCATCGCCTCGCCGGTGGCGACGACACGCCGGTCATCGGTGAGAAACTCTTCCGAGCGCCCTGGCGGGTGAACGTCAGCGTCGGTCGCCCCGATGATCGAGACCGGATCCCTGCCGAGATCGGCAGCAACTGCCTTGTTGGCGATGATGAAGCGGCATTCGGTGTCTTTGACGAAGAGATAGTCCGGCACCTGGTCGATGATGGCGCGGAGCCAGTTCCGCTCATCCTGCAGCCGGCGATGACCTTCCAGCCAGTCCTCACGCTCGCGCAGATGCTCAGCCGCGAGCCGTGCCGCGTGCTCATGTATCCGCGCCAAACCGTCCAGAGGCGCAGGAAGGCCATCCGGTTGCAGCTTTGCGCTTTTGCGGGACTTGCCGGTCATCTCAGCTCCTCCCCAGCACTGTAGCCCGCCCCGCATGATGGCTGGTTAAGCGCGCAAGCAATCGGCGCGCAGCGTTAACAGTGACCAAAGAAGCGGGCCGACAGTGGTCGGCAAAGAACTGGGTATTACGTCACGAGCAGCCGCCTCACGGCAGCGCCTCTTCCAGGTAGCGTGCGGGTGGCAGTCCGATCTGGCGCAGGGGATTGAGCAACTGGCCGGAGACCAGGCCTGCCAGCAGCCAGGGAAGCGGCGGGACCTTTGCGGCGCCGGAGACCAAGACGTCGCGGAGGAAGGGAAGGATAGTGCTGTCTGACTGGTAGAATGGGGTCAGCGCGATGGACATGAACTGGTAGAACCGGACATGCCAGCGCCGCAGCCGGCAATAGGTCTCGAGCGCCTCGGCCACCGACGCAGCACGATCGATGGCGGCGGACAGCGCGGCCGCGTCGAGCAGCGCCATATTGGCGCCCTGGCCCAGTTGCGGGCTGGTGCAATGGGCGCTGTCGCCGACAAAGGCGATGCCGGGACCGGCCGGCACGCGAAGGGTGCCGTGGGCGTAGCGAGCGAGGTTCATCGCCTCGAAGTCCGCCATATTGTCCAGATTTGGTCGGGCTTGCGGCCAGTGCGACAGCACATCGTCATGCCACGCCGAGATGCCCCGGGCGCAGAGGGCGTCATAGTCATCGGGTTTGAGGCTCCAGAAGAAGGCGGCCAGGTCCGGGCCGTCGCTGGTACGCCGGCCGACAGGCAAAACGCCAATCATCACGCTCGATTTGCGATAGCGCTGTGTGAGTGCATGCCGGTCGAAGCCATCGTCGATCCAGGGCACGGTGCTCCAGATGGCGCCATATTCGAGGGCTCGTGGCGTACTCGGAAAGCGGGCCATTGCGCGGAGGGGCGATCTTGCGCCTGAGGCATCGACGATGAGGTCGAATGGCCCCTCGCGCCGCTTGTCGCTTTCCAGCCAGTGACCGGTCTCGCCCGATGCGAGCCCGGTGGCGGTGAAGTTTGTGACCAGGGTGATCTTTTCCTGAAGCACCGTTGTATGGAGCACGTCGAAGAGCGTGGCGCGACGGACGCCGATGGCATGGATATTGGCGCCGAGCGGGCCGTAGCCGACGTCGAGCACAATGCGGCTGGACGCGGAATCGGTGCCGATCAACCGGTCAACCCTGGCGCCCAGGGCCGCGATCTGCCTCCGCAGGCCGAGGGCATCCAGCACGGCGAGCCCGGTGGGCTGCAGCATGAGGCCGGAGCCCACAGGATGGGGGCGCTCAAAGCGTTCGAAAATGGTGACCCGATGTCCGGCCCTGGTCAGGAAGAGTGCGGTGCTGAGGCCGCCCGGGCCTGCGCCGACGATGGCAATATCGAGAGACTTCCGCAGGGCCATCACCGGGTGGTCGCGATTGAGGTGCGGCATTAGTGGAAGAATATGGATCGGTGGGCAAGGCCCGACGCTGACGCAGGGACCGCTACGGATGACGCCGGTGGTGACGGACCTATAACCTGACGGTATAAGGTTGACTGTCATTCGCCCCCGCAATGCCTAGTCGTAGGGGCTGTCTCATAACCGGAGGCGCATTCGGTGCCGCATGTGATCGACCCTCGTATCAAGCTTCGGCACCTGGTGTGCTTTCTCGAGGTGGCGCGGCTCAAGAGCGTGGGCAATGCTGCCGAACTGCTCCATATCAGCCAGCCGGCCGTATCCAAGACCATCCAGGAACTCGAGCAGTTGCTGGGCGGCAACCTGTTCGACCGCAGCAAGCGCAAGCTGTTCCTGACGCCGTTTGGCGAGGTGTTCAACCGCTATGCCACCACGAGCCTCGCCGCTCTGCGGCAGGGCATCGATGTGGCGCGCGGGACGCATGAGGCGACCATTGTCCGGGTCGGCGCGCTGCCCACTGTTTCGGCCCGCATCCTTCCGGATGCCGTGCAGGCGTTCACGGCGGCCGGCTCGGGCGTCCATACCCGGGTCATTACCGGGCCCAACGACTATCTGCTCAGCCTGCTGCGGACGGGCGACGTCGATTTCGTCATCGGCCGCATGGCGGAACCTGAGGCCATGGTGGGGCTGTCGTTCGAGCACCTCTATTCGGAGCGCGTCGTCATGGTGGTTCGTCCGGGGCATCCGCTGCTGGGCGAGGGGGCGTTCGATTTGCCGATGATCGAGGCGTATCAGACGCTGATGCCGACGCCGGATTCGGTCATCCGCAACCTGGTAGATCGGATGCTGTTGGCGCATGGCATTACAAGGTTGCGCGACGAGATCGAGACGGTGTCGAACGCCTTTGGCCGCGCCTATGTGCGCCAGACCGACGCCATCTGGATCATCTCCGAGGGTGTGGTGGCGATCGACGTGGCGGAGGGGCAGTTGGCCGTGCTGCCGGTCGATACCAGCGAAACGACCGGACCGGTGGGCCTGACGACGCGGACCGACACAGTGGCGACGCTGGCGGCGGACAGCCTCAAGCAGGCGGTGCGCGACGTCGCTGTCCGCATGCGCTGATCAGCGCTCGGCCTGCCTGCGGAAGGTCAGCGGGGCGACGCCGAGCACGCGCTTGAGCATGCGGGTGAAATAGGCGGGATCGTCATAGCCGAGCCCTGCCCCGATCTGCTTGATCGAGAGCGTGGAGAACAGCAGTTGCCGCCGCGCCTCGAGCGCAATGCGCCGCTCGATCACGTCCAGGGCCGAAGCGCCGAGCACCTGTCGGCAAACGCGGCTGAGATGGGTCTGGCTGATGCCGAGGGCGTCCGCATAGTCGGCGATGCGGCGGGTTTCGCGGAATTTCTGGTCGACCAGTTGGCGGAAGGCGCCGACATGGAGGCGTGCCCGGCCCTCGCCCGCACCCGAAGGCGCCGGGAGGCTGCGGGCGCGATGCAAGGCCACCTGCAGCAGGGTGATATGGGCGCGCATGGCCAGATCGTGCTGGTCTTCCGGGCGGTCGGCCTCGGCTAGCAACCCGTCCAGGGCGGCACGAACCGGCTCTGTTCCGGCGGCGATCACACCGGTCGAGGGGACCTCAATGCCCTCGGCCAGGTCGCGGGTTATCAGCGTGACGATGACGCCTTCGACGTCCTGGCTGAACACATAGCCATGCACGGTCAGCGCCGGCACGACGACGACCACGGGAGGCGTCAGGTCGAAGTCGGCTCCGTCCAACGTGACGTGGCCGTGCCCGCCGGTGAGGCTCAGGATCTGGAAGAACTGCTCATGCCGGTGCGGCGCGATGCGATAGCCATGCAGGCTGCTGCGCGACTGGATGGTCTCCCAATGCAGCCAGTCATGCTGCCGGTCGGTGACCTGTTCGCCATAGAGCGCATATGTCGGAACGCCATTCATGTTCGGATAGTGCAAGCAATTGCACCAGCTGTCCATTCCCGCAGGGCCAGCGCCAGAGCATGCTGGCGCCAGAGTGAGGGGACTTATGCGACATCAGGTTGTCATCGTGGGGGCAGGTCCGGCGGGCCTGATGCTGGGACGGTTGCTCGAACTCGCGGGCATCGACGCCGTCATTCTCGAGCGCAAGAGCGCCGACTATGTGCTGGGCCGCATTCGCGCCGGGGTGCTCGAACAGGGCACGGTGGCGCTGATGGAGCGCGTTGGGGTCGGCCAGCGCATGCATGCGGAAGGACTGGTGCACCACGGCATCGACCTCAGCTTTGATGGCGACCGCCACCGCATCGACTTTACTGCGCTCATCAACCGGCATGTCATGGTCTATGGCCAGACCGAGGTGACGCGCGACCTGATGGGGGTTCGTCAGGCGCCCACCATCTACGAAGCCGAGGATGTGAAGCTGCACGATTTCGACGGGCAGCCATGGGTGACCTATCGTAAGGATGGGCAGACGCACAGGATCGACTGCGACTTCATCGCCGGCTGCGATGGCTATCACGGGGTGGCGCGGCAGAGCGTGCCGCAGCAGTCCCTAACAACGTTCGAGCGCGTCTATCCGTTCGGCTGGCTGGGCGTGTTGGTCGACCGGCCGCCGGTGGCGGATGAGCTGATCTATGCCCATCACGAGCGGGGATTTGCGCTCTGCTCGCAGCGATCGACGACCCGCAGCCGCTACTATGTGCAGTTGCCGGCTGACGAACAGGCCAGCGCCTGGTCGGATGATCGCTTCTGGGACGAATTGCGGTCGCGGCTCGACCCGGCGACGGCGGCGGCCGTGCAGACCGGGCCCTCGATCGAGAAATCGGTGGCGCCGTTGCGCAGTTTCGTGGCCGAGCCATTGCGCTTCGGGCGGCTGTTCCTCGCCGGGGACGCAGCCCATATTGTGCCACCTACCGGGGCCAAGGGGCTGAACCTCGCCATGAGCGACGTTGCTGCCCTGGCCGAGGCGTTCATCGAGCACTTCACCGAGAAGTCGAGTGCCGGCATCGACGCCTATTCGGCCAAGGTGCTGTCGCGCATCTGGAAGGCGGAGCGGTTTAGCTGGTGGATGACCAGCCTGCTGCACACTTTCCCCGAAACCGGCGCCTTCGGCCGGCGCATCCAGCGGGCTGAGTTCGACTATCTCGCCGGCTCCCACGCCGCCCAGCAGAGCCTGGCTGAAAACTATACCGGGGTCACCACCTGGGGTGACGCGTAGCGCGGCGCGGTTTGCCACTTCACCGGGGCGACCGGCTTGCATAGGTTGCTGCGGCAATCGAGCGGGGGCAAGCAGTGAGCGAGTCGACGGAAAGCGGCGGCAGGCGGGAATACCTGCAGCCGATCATGGCAGGCGCGCTAGCCGCTATCGTGGGCTATGCGAGTACGTTCACCTTGGTGCTGGCCGCCTTGACCGCCGCGGGCGCGTCGCCACAGCAGGCCGGTTCGGGGCTGATGAGCGTCTGCATCGCCATCGGCATTCTCAACATCGCGGTCAGTACCCGCATCAAGCTTCCGGTGAGCTTCGCCTGGTCGACCCCGGGCGTGGCGTTCATTCTGACCGTGGGCGAGCCGGTGGGTGGCTTCCCAGCCGTGGCCGGGGCGTTCCTTGTCGCGGCAGCGCTGATCGTCTTGACCGGGTTGATCAAGCCGCTGGCACGGGCCATTGCCGCCATTCCTGCCCCGATCGCCAATGCCATGCTGGCGGGTATGCTGCTGACGCTATGCCTCGCGCCGATCAATGCCGTGGCGGAAATGCCGGCTTTGGCGCTGCCGATCCTGCTCGCCTGGATCATCGGCTTGCGGTTCGCCAAGCGCTACGCCGTGCCGATCGCGGTGGTGGTGACGGGAATCATGCTGGCGACGACCACCCACCTGCCCCCCGGCGCGCTCGATGGCACTTGGCCCAGCCTGGTGCCTGTCATGCCTGTGTTCACGCTGGACGCGATCGTGCGGATCGGCCTGCCGCTCTATGTTGTCACCATGGCCTCGCAGAACCTGCCGGGTCTCGCTGTGATGAAGGCCAATGGCTATGTGCTGAAACCGGCGCCGCTGTTCATCCTGACGGGCCTCGCCAGTGCGGCTACGGCCTTCTTTGGCGGGCATAGCAGCAATCTCGCGGCGATTACGGCCGCGATCTGTGCCGGGCCGGAGGCGCATCCGGAAAAGGCGCGCCGCTGGCCCGCTCCGGCTGCCGCGGGCGTCATCTACCTGCTGCTGGCGCTGGGCGCGAGCCTCGCCGCGGCGTTCATCGCGGCCTCGCCACCATTGCTCATCCAGGCGGTAGCAGGCCTAGCCCTGCTGTCCAGCCTGACGGCGGCGTTGTCGGGCGCCTTGGTTGCCGAAGAGACGCGGCTTCCGGCCATCCTGACTTTCGTCACCACCGCCTCGGGCATCACCATTGCCGGGGTCGGCGCGCCGTTCTGGGGCCTTGTGGCCGGCATCGGCATGATCCTGCTGCTGCGCTTTGGCATAAAGCCCGACCCGGTCAGCACCGGCAAATGACCTTGCATGCGGTAATCATCGCTGGCGGCAAGGGCGAACGGCTGGGCGGTGTACGCAAAGCGGATCTGCGTATCGGCGGCCGGCGGATGATTGATCGTGTGTCGGACGCACTGGGCGCCGTGGACGCGCCGCTGATGGTTGCTACCGGCCCCGGGGAGGCTCGCTGCCGCCTGCCGGCTGGCGCCGTGGCCGTTGCCGATCTCGATGCGCCGATGGGTGGACCACTGGCGGGTCTGGCAGCGGCCGTTGCGGCGTTGCGCGCCAAGAGAATCGGCGAGGGACTGCTGGTTTCGGTTGCCGTCGATACGCCCTTTCTCCCCGGTGATTTCGTGGCCGTCATGCGCGGAGGGCTTGGTGACGCCCCTGTGGCCTATGCGGCCTGTGGCGATCAGTTTTACCCGCCCAACGCCATCTGGCGGATCGAAGCGCTGGCCGCGCTGCCCGCTCAGGTATTGGCAGACGCAGCGCCGCACAGCCTCAAGGCTCTGCAGCAAATGCTAGGCGCGGTGCCGGTGGCTTGGGCCAGCCGCGCCGGCACGGACCCTTTTGCCAACGTCAACACCGTGGACGACCTCATTGCCCTGGGGCAGATCGCCGCGAAAGGCGGGCTGTCACCACTTATTCACACGCCGGGCAATTGAGGGCTTGGCAAAGCAAATCAAGTCCGCTAAACGGACCTCGCTTCCGCAAGGAGGCCTTGGTGTTCCGCGATAGCTCAGTTGGTAGAGCGTTCGACTGTTAATCGAATGGTCGCTGGTTCGAGTCCAGCTCGCGGAGCCAATTTCCTGAAATCACTGCATTTCCCGCGTTAGCCGCGCCGCCTTTCTGGTGGCCGCAGCTAGCCCGCGGGCGGCTTGTCCCCGCCGCTGCGCCACACGGTTTCGGCGCGCACATCGGCGTCATGGACCACCACTTCCACATCGCCGCTGCCGATCTTGCTGGCAGCATCGATTGCCGCCTTGATGGCATCACCCTTGCTGGTGAACGGGGCCGTCACATCGCCCCGGAAGCTGAACTGCCAGACGCTGTCGCGCTGCGAGATCACGAAGTGATTGTTGGTCATGACGATGGTTCTCCTGCCCGAACAAACGCCGGTGAATGCGCGGGCGTTGCATTGCTCGCAAGCATTGCAAGCGGTGGCGCGGCGCGCTAGGGGTTCGCCCATACTTCTGGCATTTTGGACCCTCCTCCCATGGACGCCGTTTCGGCCAAGGCTGCCCCCGCCGTGCAGCAAACATCGCTCGCCATTATCCTGGCGGTCAGCGCCTCGCACCTGCTCAACGACCTGATGCAGTTCCTGCTGCCGGCGCTCTATCCGCTGCTCAAGGATGCATATGGGCTCGACTATGTGCAGATCGGGCTGATCACGCTGGCGCAGCAGATGACGGCCTCGATCCTGCAGCCGCTGGTGGGCTATTACACCGACAAGCATCCCATGCCTTACGCGCTGGCGGCTTCCATGCTGTTCGCGCTGGCGGGCATCGTGCTGATCGCGACCGCGAACAGCTTTGGCCTGCTAGTACTGGCGGCAATGATCGGCGGCGTCGGCTCGGCGATCTTCCACCCGGAAGCCTCGCGCGTGGCGCGGCTGGCCTCGGGCGGGAAGCTGGGCTTCGCCCAGTCGCTGTTCCAGGTGGGCGGCAATCTGGGCACTTCGATCGGCCCACTCGCGGCCGCCTATTTCCTGTTGCCGCGCGGCCAGGGCAGCACGGCCTGGTTCGCCATCGTCGCCGTGACCGCCCTGGTGATCCTCTCGGCCGTGGGGCGCTGGTATGCCGCGCATCAGCGGGCGCATTCGGGTAGACCGGTGTTGCGAGCCGCACAGCAGATCCTGTCGCGGCGGCGGCTGACCGTGGCATTCCTCGTCATCGGGGCGCTGCTGCTGAGCAAGTATGTCTATATTTCCTCGATCACGAGCTATTACAGCTTCTTCCTGATCGAGAAATTCGGCCTCTCGGCCCAAGAGGCCCAGCTCTATCTCTTCCTGTTCCTGGGCGCGATCGCGGCCGGCACCTTTATCGGCGGCCCGGTGGGCGACCGCTTCGGGCGGCTGACGGTGGTCTGGTGCTCGATCGTGGGTGCCCTGCCCTTCACGCTGCTGCTGCCGCATATGAACCTGTTCGGCACGGCCGTAGTGAGCGTCTTCGTCGGGCTGATCCTGGCCTCGGCCTTCTCGGCGATAGTGGTCTATGCGCAGGAGTTGGTACCCGGCAAAGTGGGCATGGTCGCGGGCTTCGTCTTCGGCTTTGCCTTCGGCATCGGCGCCATCGGCGCGGCGGTGATCGGGGCGCTGGCCGACCGAATCGGGATTGTCGCGGTGTTCGGACTTTGCGCCTTCTTGCCGTTTCTGGGCTTTCTCACCATTTTCCTGCCGCGACACGCGGAACTGCACGACAAGGAGCCGGCATGAGCAACAGCAATGGCAACGGCCACGACGCCGACAATGAAAGCCAGATCACGCTGACGCGGACCATCGACGCCAATATCGACGATGTGTTCGCCGCCTGGACCGACCCGGCGCTGATCGAGCAATGGCAGGCCGACGAGGCCGAACTCGATGCCTTCGAGGGTGGCGAGTACAAGTTCACCACCTTTGGCGACGACGAAGACCCGGAAGACCACGTGGTGAGCGGGGAAATCCTGCAATTCGTGGAAAACGAGAAGCTCGTCATGTCCTGGGTGCACCAGGACGGCGATGACGAGGATGCCGAGGAGCTGATCTTCGTGCTCGAAATCGCCTTCAAGGCGCTGGGGGAAGACCAGACCCGGGTGACGCTGACCGAGCGCGGGCTGGCTCACGCGGACCCGGAATCGCGCATTTTCTCCATGGAAGCGTGGAGCGCGGCGCTGGAGCATCTGGCCGAAGTGATGGAATAGAGTGAAACCATCGGGCGCTCCGGCTCGTATCGTTAGCCGGAGGCTATCTGATGGGTTCGACCAGTATTGCATGGCTGCGCAACGACCTGCGCATCGCCGATAATCCGGCGCTGAGTGCGGCGGTCAAAGCCGGCGAAACGGCTGTGGCCGTCTATATCCACGAAACGACCAAGGGTGTGCGGCCACCGGGCGCGGCGGCGCGATGGTGGCTGGAGCAGAGTCTCGACACGCTCGGGGCGGCGCTGGCAGAGCGAGGCATCGCGCTGATGGTGCGCGAGGGCGACGCGCGGGCCCTGCTGTCGGGCATCGTCGCCGAGTTGGATGCCAGCGCGGTGTTCTGGAACCGTCGCTATGCGCCGGGCGAGCGCGATGCGGATGCGGCGATCATGGCCGCACTCAAGGATGACGGCACCACCGTGCAGTCCTTCTCCGCCAACCTGCTGGTCGAGCCCTGGGACATCGCCACGGGACAGGGCAAGCCCTATTCGGTGTTCACGCCATTTTGGAAGACGCTGCGGGAGATGGCGATCGCCATGCCGTTGCGGCGCCCTGATTCCGCCAAGGCCATCGCCTACCGGCCGGCCAAGAGCCACTACAGCGCCCCGGCCTGGAGCCGGAAGCTCGTGCCGCATTGGGCCATTGGTGAAGCGGCGGCCCATGACCGGCTGGTGACGTTTCTCGACGAGCAACTAGACCGCTATGCCCAGGGCCGGGACTTTCCCGGCAAGGATGCAACGTCGCGGCTCTCGCCGCATCTGCGGTTCGGCGAAATCAGTGCGCGACAGGTTTGGCACGCGGCGCAGGCCATCGCCCATGCTGATCACACCATGCAGGCGGCGGTCGACAAGTTCCTGTCTGAACTGGCATGGCGCGATTTCAGCTATCACCAGCTCTATCACCGGGCCGATATCGCCACGGTGCCGATGCAGCCCAAATATGCCGAACTGGCCTGGCGGAACGCAGACGCCGACCTCGGCGCGTGGCAACAGGGGCAAACGGGCCTGCCCATCGTCGATGCCGGCATGCGCGAACTCTGGGCCACCGGCTACATGCAGAACCGGGTCCGCATGCTGACAGCGTCGCTGCTGGCCAAGAACCTGCTGATCGACTGGCGGCTCGGGGAGCAATGGTTCTGGGATTGTCTGGTCGATGCCGACATGGCCAACAATCCGGCGAGCTGGCAATGGGTTGCCGGCAGCGGGCTCGACGCTGCTCCCTATTTCCGCATCTTCAATCCGGTAACCCAGGGCGGACGCTTCGACGAAGGCGGCGACTATGTGCGGCGCTGGGTGCCGGAGCTGACGAAGCTGCCGGACGAGTGGATCCATCAGCCGGCTGAGGCGCCGCGGGACGTACTGAAGAAGGCGGGCGTGGTGATTGGCGAGACCTACCCGGCGCCCATCGTGGATTTGAAAACCAGTCGGGTTCGGGCGCTGGACGCGGCGAAGGGGCTTTAGGCGCGGGAATGATATTGCGCCGACCCGCGATAGGCGCGCTGGCATTGCGCCACAATGCCAAATGACGAAAAGCCGTGCCGCTAGAGGCGGTTATCGCTTGCGGGTGACGGTAGCGCCACCTAGCATGCCGGTTCCTCGCCCCTGCAGATTGCCCACATGTCCAAGCACAAAGACCTGATCTCCGCCATTGGCAACACGCCGCTGATCCGCCTCAACCGGGTCTCGGCACTTACGGGATGCGAGATCTGGGGCAAGGCCGAGTTTCTCAATCCGGGCCAGTCGGTCAAGGACCGGGCGGCGCTGTTCATCATCCATGATGCGGTCAAGTCCGGTGCGCTGAAGCCGGGCGGCACGATCGTCGAGGGCACGGCCGGCAATACCGGCATCGGGCTGACGCTGGTGGCCAATTCGCTGGGCTTCAAATCGGTCATCGTCATTCCCGACACGCAGAGCCAGGAAAAGAAGGACGCGCTGCGCCTTTATGGCGCGGAGCTGATCGAAGTTCCGGCCAAGCCCTACAAGAACCCCAACAACTACATCAAGATTTCAGGGCGCCTGGCCGAAAAGCTCAACCGCGAGCTCCCCGGCGGCGCCGTGTGGGCCAACCAGTTCGACAATACCTCCAACCGCCGCGCGCATGTGGAGACCACGGGGCCGGAAATCTGGCAGCAGACCAATGGCCGTATCGATGGCTTCATCTGCGCCGTGGGTTCGGGCGGCACGCTGGCCGGCGTGGCCGAGGCGCTGCGCGCCCGCAATCCCGATGTGAAGATCGGGCTGGCCGACCCCGAGGGCGCTGCCCTCTACAACTACTTTGCCAATGGCGAACTCAAGTCATCGGGCAATTCGATCACCGAGGGCATCGGCCAGGGCCGCATCACGGCGAACCTCGAAGGCCTCAAGATCGATAATCCGTACCAGATCTCGGACGCCGAGGCCCTGCCCTACATCTTCGACCTGCTCGAATATGAGGGCCTGTGCCTGGGCGGATCGAGCGCCATCAATATTGCCGGCGCGGTGCGCATGGCGCGTGACCTCGGGCCGGGCAAGACCATCGTCACGGTGCTGTGCGATTACGGCAACCGCTATGCCAGCAAGATCTTCAATCCCGACTTCCTGCGCGCCAAGGACCTGCCGGTCCCGGCCTGGCTCGAAGGCCGCGCGCCGATCGACATTTCCAGCGTGATCGAGGCGGAGCCGGTCTGAGACCGGCTCGCCATTTGCCCTAGCGCAGTTCCACGAAGGTGAGATTGGTGGGGTGCCTCAGCACGCCGCCATCGGGCGTGTTGGGCAGCACCGTTTCATCGACAGCTTCCAGATTGAAGCCGCGGGCCCAGCCTCGGCCATTGCCCTTGAGGTAGAAGCCATAATTGAGCGTGGTGGCTTCGGCCGGCACGTCGAGGACGATGGTGCGCTCGATCCAATCGGTGGTGCCGGCTATCGGGCCATTGATGTCGTAGCGCTCGAGGTTCTCGAAGCGCAACGAACCGCTCGGGCCATCGACGCGGAACCAGATGGTGACACCGCCATCAACCTGGGCTGCCCGCAACTGGCTGCTCACCCGCATGCGCTGGCCAAGGTAGGGCTTGGCGTCGACCGACTGCATGAGGGTGCAGAAATCGTCGCCACGGATGGTATCGATCAGTTCCGGCTTGCTCTCGATCCAGGCGGCGTTGAGGCCGGCATCCACCCCGACCCGGTAGAATTTCGGGCTCTTGCCGGTCCTGATCCAGCCGTTGGGCGTCTCACCGTCGGACATGCCGGCGCCGGCATCGATCCGGGCGCTGAGAATGTTCCAGTCGGCAAAGCCGAACTGGCGGGCGACGAGTTCGAGGCAGTCGCTGTGCGAAACCTCGATGCTGCGTTCGGCCAAACCCTGTCGCAGAAGTTTGGCCATAAGTTTTGCGTCCATGAAGCTGTGCATGGTTTGAACCTCTCACATGGGCAAGAACGTCGAAGTCAGTGCTCGCATTGCTGACGGCTTGCCCGGTGATCGGGGTCAAACCAGCAGGACTATCGTGCATTCACCGTTCCCCAGCGGGGCGCGAGCGGCTGGCTGCACGAACCATATTGGAAGACTACGCCGCATGCCGATGTTGTCAACCGGCGGATTGTTCAATCGCCACACGCTGATAGAGTGACGCCCACACGACTCCCGGGGGCGTATTGTACGGCATCGACGACATCCTAAGAGCAGTCATTGCCGACCTGCATATCGTGGCGGCTATAACGGGCGCGTTTTACCTGCTCGCCCTGATCTGCGCGGTCCGCGAGGTCATGAATTCGCGCACGTCGCAAGGATCCATTGCCTGGATCCTGGCGCTGGCGCTGCTGCCATTTCCGACCGCCCTGCTCTATCTGGTGATCGGCTGGAAGGCCTTCGACGACTACGCCACTGACCGCATCCGCAATGGCCGCGCCGCGCGTCCGCTACGCGCCAAGGACCTGGCGCTGATCGACCGCGAGACCAGCCACAAATGGCCAGTGCAGGTGAAGGTGTCGGAAGTGCCGTTTCTCAACGGCAACGATGTGGAACTGCTGGTGGATGGACGGGCGACGTTCGACTCGATCTTCGAGGGCATCGCCAAGGCCAAGGAATACCTGCTGGTGCAGTTCTACATCGTGCGGGACGACGCGCTGGGCCAGGAACTGGCCGAGCGGCTGATCGAGCGGGCCAATGCCGGGGTGCAGGTCTATCTGCTCTACGACGATATCGGCAGCACGGGCATGCCAAAGCGCTACCGGGCCGAGCTGCGCAAGGCCGGGATCAAGGTCGCCGGCTTCAACCAGCGCCACAAGTTCCTGCGCGTCTATGGCCCGACGCGGATCAACTATCGCAACCACCGCAAGATCGTGGTGGTCGACGGCGAACATGCCTGGGTTGGCGGGCACAATGTCGGCGTCGAATATCTGGGCGAGAACCTGCGCTTTGGGCGCTGGCGCGATACGCATGTGCGGGTGTCGGGCCCGGCGGCCCTGGGTTGCGCGCTGCTGTTCCGCGAGGACTGGGAGTGGGCGACTGGTGAGATTTTGCCGGCCACTCCGCCCGAGACGGTGGCGACCCCCGGTGACCAGTCCGTGCTGGTGATGGGCAGCGGGCCGGCCGACAAGCTCGAGGAATGCGCCATCGCCTTTACCGATATCATCGGACGGGCGCGCGAGCGGCTCTGGATCGTCAGCCCCTATTTCGTGCCCGATACCGATATCCGCACGGCCTTGTTCGCGGCCAAGCTGCGCGGCGTGGACGTGCGCGTCATGCTGCCCAATGAGCCCGACCACAAGCTGGTCTGGCTGGCCAGCATTGCCCATGCCGATGCGATGATCGAACATGGCGTATCGGTCTATCGCTACCAGGACGGGTTCCTGCACCAGAAGGTAGTGCTGATGGACGACCAAATCGCCTCCATCGGCAGCGTCAATTTCGATAACCGGTCCTTTGCCATCAATTTCGAGATCACGCTGTGGTTCGCCGATGACAAGACCATTGCCGATGTCGAGACGATGCTGGTGGAAGACTTCAAGCTTTGCCGGCAGGTCGACATGGCCGAGGTCAAGGGCCGCTCGCTGCCCATGCGCTTCATGACGCAGGCTGCCCGCCTGCTCTCCCCCCTCCTCTGAGCCATTTGCCATGACCGAATTCCTGTTCCGCGAAGACAGCTATCTGCAAGCGACGCCGGCAACCGTGACAGCGGTAACCGAGGATGGCGGCATCGTGCTGGACCGCACGGTGTTCTACGCCGCCTCGGGCGGACAGCCGGGTGACAATGGGACCATCACACGGGCCGACGGCACGGTGATCGGCATCGCCACGGCCATCCACCCCGAGGGCGACAAGACGCGGATCGTGCATGTGCCAGTTGAGGGGCAAGGTACGGTCACGGTGGGCGAGAGCGTCACGGCGTCGGTCGACTGGGTCCGGCGCTACAAGCTGATGCGGATGCATACGGCGCTACATCTGCTGTCGGTGGTGTTTCCGTTTCCGGTGACCGGTGGATCGATCGGCGAAGACAAAGGGCGGCTCGATTTCGACATGCCTGAGGTGCCCGAAGACCTAGCTAGGCTTGAGGCGCAGCTCAATGGCATGGTCGCGGGCAATCATGCGGTGACGCAGGAATGGATCACCGACGCCGAGATGGCCGCCAATCCGGATCTGATCAAGACGATGAACGTCAAGCCGCCGATGGGCCAGGGCCGCGTGCGGCTGATCCGTATTGGCGATATCGACCTGCAGCCCTGCGGCGGCACGCATGTGCGCAATACGCAAGAAATCGGCAAGCTTTCTCTCGGCAAGATCGAGAAAAAAGGCAAACAGAACAGGCGCGTAAGCCTCTTGTTTGCGGAGTAGATTCCGGTCGTTAGCGTACGGGCGGGGCGTACAGCAGGCCGCCGTTGCCCCAGAGAGCATTCTGGCCGCGCAGCAGTGCAGCGCCGGTCTGCGGGCCGAAATGGCGATCGTAGAGTTCGCCGTAGTTGCCGACGGCCCGGAGCACGTCGGCCATGAAGGACGGTTTGAGCCCCAGGGCGGTGCCGTAATCACCCTCGACACCGAGGATGCGGCGCACAGCCGGCGTGCGCGCGGCGAGGAGTGAATCGACATTGAGCTGGGTGATGCCGACTTCCTCGGCATTGATCAGGGTGAACAGTGTCCAGCGCACGATGTTGAACCATTGCGTGTCGCCTTCGCGGACCACGGGGCCGAGCAATTCCTTGGAAATACGCTCGGGCAGGATGCGGTGGGCGGACGGATCGGGCAGCGCGCGGCGGATGGCCTGAAGCTGGCGACCGGAGGCCGAAACCACCTGGCAGAGCCCCGCCTGGTAGGCGACGGCCAAATCGGCGACGTCCTCATAGGGAACTTCGGAATAGCTTGCCTGATTGGTGAAGAAGAACTCGCCGACGCGCTCGAGCTCCTCGCCCCCATCGATGATGCAGACGCTGATATTGTCGAGTTCGAAGGCCGACACGACCCCCATGGATTGCGGCACGAGGAAAGCCTGGCCATCGAAGAAGGCGGTGCCGGTATAGGCGGCGCCATAGAGGGTGTCGCGCCGCTCGGTCCAGGGGCCGTTGCGGGTCAACACGTCCACCATGCCGGTTTGCAGCGGGGCAAATCGCGTCTCGCCGCGCAGGGCCCGGAACTCGATCTTTTCGGGATCGCCGAACACGGCGGCGGCGATGCCCCGACAGAGATCGACGTCAAAGCCGGACCAGCGACCCTGCGCATCCTGCTGGGCAAAGCCGGGCAGCGCACTGGTGGCGCCACAGATGAGGAAACCGCGCTCGCGCACGGCCTCAAGAGTGGAGATCCGCGCTTGGGCGAGAGCTGGCGAGGCAAGGCAAAGCGCGCAGGCCAGGCCCGCCGCCATCGACAGCAATCGCTTGAAAAAACTGGTCAATCGAACGGCCTTCCTGCCTCCGCCAGCATATTGGCTGGGCGCGACGTGAGGTCAAGGCGGCTGACGCGTCTCGTCCACCGAGAGTTGGCCTCTATCGTCGCCCTCCCCACAAGGAGGGAGACGACAGCAAAGGCACCTCACCCGGCGCCGCGCGTCGACCTCGCCCTCAAGCGAGAGGTGAAGAACGGTCAGTGCAATATCTGGCTGAGGAAGAGCTTGGTGCGCTCGTGCTGCGGGTTGGAGAAGAAGGCCTCGGGCTCGTTCTGCTCGATGATCTGCCCCTGATCCATGAAGATGACGCGATTGGCCACCTGGCGCGCGAAGCCCATTTCGTGGGTCACGCACAGCATGGTCATGCCTTCTTCGGCCAGCGAGATCATGACTTCGAGCACTTCCTTGACCATTTCCGGATCGAGGGCCGAAGTGGGCTCATCGAACAGCATGATCTTGGGCTGCATGCAGAGCGAGCGGGCGATGGCCACGCGCTGCTGTTGGCCGCCAGAAAGCTGGCCGGGGAACTTGTTGGCCTGCTCGGGGATCTTGACCCGGTTGAGATAGTGCATCGCCGTTTCTTCGGCCTCGGCCTTGGGAATGCCGCGGACCCAGATGGGGGCCAGCGTCAGGTTCTGCAGGATGGTGAGGTGTGGGAACAGGTTGAAGTGCTGGAACACCATGCCGACTTCACGGCGCACTTCGTCGATGCGCTTGAGATCGGCGGTCAGCTCTGTGCCGCTGACGATGATCTGGCCTTCCTGATGCTCTTCGAGGCGATTGATGCAGCGAATGAGCGTCGACTTGCCGGAGCCCGATGGCCCGGCGATGACGATGCGCTCGCCCTCCATCACCTTGAGGTTGATGTCGCGCAGCACGTGGAAGTCGGCATACCACTTGTGCATGCCGATGACTTCGATGGCGACGTTGGTGGAAGACACCTTCATCTGCGAGGTATCAACCGGCCGATCGACGGTAGTTTCAGAGACTTGGGACATTGGAACTACCTCTTGTAGCCAGTATTGAGACGGCGCTCCATGTACATGGAATAGCGCGACATGCCGAAGCAGAAGACCCAGAAGACCATGGCGGCAAACAGATAGCCTGTCGTCGCCGTGTTGCCGGACTGCCATTCGAGCGCGGTGTCGTTCTTCGTCTTCACCGCTTCGAGCAGGTCCTTCATGCCCACGATGTAGACCAGCGACGTATCCTTGAAGAGCGAGATGAAGTTATTCACGATGCCCGGGATCACGTGCTTGAGCGCCTGGGGCAGGATGATGAAATACATCCGCTGCCAGTAGCCGAGGCCCAGTGAAGCCCCGGCTTCGTATTGCCCGCGGGGGATCGCCTGGAGGCCGCCGCGCACCACTTCGGCCATATAGGCCGAGGTGAAGAGCGTCACACCCACGAGAGCCCGGAGCAGCTTATCGACCGTCGTGCCTTGCGGCATGAACAGCGGCAGCATGATCGAGGCCATGAACAGGATGGTGATCAGCGGCACGGCCCGGATGAGCTCGATGAAAGCGACGCAGAGCGTCTTGATGACGGGCATCTTGGACTGCCGCCCGAGCGCCAGGATGATACCCAGCGGGAAGGAGCAGGTGATGCCGACCACCGAGATGATCAGCGTGACCAGGAGGCCACCCCACTTTTCGGTCGGCATCGGCTTGAGGCCGAAGACGCCGCCAGCCAGCAGGAAGTAGCTGACAATGGGGAAGACCAGCAGGAACAGCACCGCATTGGTGCGCTTGAACGGCACCTTGGGCATCAGCAGCGGAATGAGCAGCAGAGTGCCCAGGGCAAAGACGATGTTGGGGCGCCATTGCTCGGGGATGTCGTAGAAGCCGTAGATGAAGAACTCCATCTCGCTGCTGATATAGGCCCAGCAGGCGCCGGCTGTTTCCATGCGGCATTCTTCGACCGTGCCGCCGGGACCGACGGCATGGCCGATGATGAAGTTGTAGACCGGCGGAACGACCCAGAGCAGGAAGACCAGGCCGAGAATGGTCAGCACGCCATCGAGGGGGGTAGCAAACAGGTTCTTGCGAATCCAGGCCCCTGCCCCGCTGGTGCTGATCGGTGCCGGCTTGGCCGACACCATGTCTGCGCGAACGAATCCAATATCTGTCATGGCGGGCTCCTATCGCTCCACCAGGCTGACGCGGGCATTGTACCAGTTCATGATTGCCGAGGTCACAAGTGAGAAGGTGAGATAGACCAGCATGACCAGCGCGATACACTCGATGGCGCGACCGGTCTGATTGAGCGTGGTGCCGCCAAAGACGTTGAACAGCTCGCCATAGCCGATGGCGGCGCCGAGCGAGGAATTCTTGGTCAGGTTGAGATACTGGCTGGTCAGCGGCGGGATGATGACCCGCATGGCCTGCGGCACGACGACCAGGCGAAGCCGGTCACCGTCCTTGAGGCCAAGCGACTGCGCGGCCTCGGTCTGTCCCCGGCTGACCGCTTGGATGCCGCCGCGCACGGTTTCGGCGATGAAGGCTGCCGTGTAGACGGTGAGGCCGAATGTCAGGGCGACGAATTCCGGCGGAAGCTGCAGGCCACCGCGGAAGTTGAAACGCTCCAGCACAGGCACTTCGATGACCAGGTTGGCGCCGGTGATCCAGTAGATCAGGGCCGGCACGCCCAGCGCGATCATGACCAGCAGTGCCAGCGGGAAGCGGGCTTCGCTGGGGGGACGCTCCAGCGCGCCGACATAGGCGACGCGCCCGATGGTAGCGGCTATGAGGGCACAGCCGACCGAGAGAATAAGCGGTGGCAACCAGGCGAACATGCCGCCAACAATCGAATTGAGCAGCACGAAGGCGATCGCGAAGGTCAAGATGCCGCGGCCAATGGGAGCAAAGCGTGTCACCGACAGGACGGCAATAGCCGCTGCGAAGACAGCCGATACGACCGGCGCACTCGCTACTGGGTACACCACGCCAAACAGCACGAAGAAAGCGATGAAGCCGATGAGGAAGGTCACGCCGGCGTCAGCGGCCTTGCCGGCCAGCACGACCCGAGCCGGGTAGCGACCGGTCAGTGTACGGACGCGGGTGGCCCAGACACCCAGGGCGATGGCCGCCACGAGGGCGATCGCGAAGGCGACGATGACCCAGGTGAACTCCTGGTCCGGCGCCGGTCGCGGCACGATCAGCGCGCGCTGATTGATGAAGATATCGAACGGCAGCGCGAACGATTCCCGCACGGCCGGCATCGTCTTCAGCACGGCGAAGTACCAGAAGAAGAGCTGAAGCAGCAGCGGGATGTTGCGGATGGTTTCGATATAGACCGTCGCCAGTCGCGCCACGATGAAGTTGCTGGACAGGCGCGCTATGCCGAGGGTGAAACCGAGCATGGTGGCGAAGATGATGCCAATGAACGCGACCAGCAGGGTATTGGTGATGCCGACGAGAAACGCTTCCCAATAGTAGGACCCGCGCGACCAGGGCAGCAGGGAGAAGCTGATGTCGAAGCCGGCGGTCTTCCACAGGAAGTCAAAGCCGGTCGTCTTGTTCTGGGCAGCAAGGTTTGTGGCAGTGTTGCCAACGATCCAGGCGATGAAGCTCACCAGCAGGACCGCAACGACGACCTGGTAGATGATGCCGCGGATTACCGGATCGTTGTAGAATGCAACCCGGGGGGCGGCAGCCGGCCCCGTATCAAGTGTGGTCATAGGCTAGTGTCCCCAGGCCATAACGGCCGTTCCACGCGCCACCCCGAGGCGGCGACCAACGGAACAAAAGTACCCGGCGCTCCGAGGAGCGCCGGGACTTGTTCAGCTTAGCGGATCGGCGGAGCGTACTGGATGCCGCCGTCGCGCCACAGCGCGTTCAGGCCGCGAGCCAGGCCGATCGGGGTCTCCGGACCGACATGCTTGTCATAGGATTCGGCGTAGTTACCGACCAGCTTGACGATCTGGTAGGCCCAGTCCTTGGTGAGGCCGAGCGGGGTGCCGAAGTCGCCTTCAACGCCGAGCAGGCGCTTGATTGCCGGGTTGTCGGAGCCGAGCATCTCGTCGACATTGGCCGAGCTCACGCCCAGTTCTTCAGCTTCGAGCAGTGCGTAGTAGGTCCAGCGAGCGATGTTGAACCAGGCTGCGTCACCGGCGCGAACCACGGGGCCGAGGGGCTCCTTGGAGATGATTTCCGGCAGGATGATGTGATCATCCGGAACGGCGAACTTGGAGCGCTCAGCGGCCAGAGCCGAGGAGTCGGTGGTGTACACGTCGCAACGGCCATCTTCGTAGGCCTTCACGACTTCGTCCTGGTCCACGAACACCACGGTGTTGAATTCGAGGTTGTTGGCGGCGAAGTAGTCGGCCGCGTTCAGCTCGGTGGTGGTGCCCGATTCGATGCAGATGGCGGCGCCGCTGAGGTCGAGAGCGGAAGCAATGCCATCGGCCTTGCGGACCATGAAGCCCTGGCCGTCATAGAACATGGTGCCGACAAAGCTGATACCGAGCTGGGTATCGCGGCTCATGGTCCAGGTGGTGGTGCGCGACAGAACGTCGATTTCGCCAGCCGACAGGGCGGTGAAGCGTTCCTGGCTGGTCAGCGAGGTGTAGCGGACGGCTTCGGCGTCGTTGAAGATTGCGGCGGCCATGGCGCGACAGAAGTCGACTTCCAGACCAGTCCACACGTTGTTCGAGTCGGGGGCGGAGAAGCCCGGCACACCGCCGGTCACGCCGCACTGAACGTAGCCCTTTGCCTTCACGTCATCGAGAATGGCTGCCTGTGCCGTCGTCGCTACGAGGCCGAGCGAGGCCGCGAGAGCGATCGTTACGAGCGTTTTTTGCATTGTTATTGCCTTTTGTTTCCTGACCCTGTGTCCCGGAGCTCATTCGGCTCGCGCCAGCGGCCCCGGTGGCACCGCCGCCTTTGTGTGGCGGTTGTGATGCTGCTAAGCATGCAAGCGTCTATTGACCGTTGCGTCAAGGGCTGATGACCGCATTGGACAGCAGTCCTGTCGCTTATTTAGACAGTCCGCGCGAACTGATATCTTTTTGAGCAATGAGCCTAGCATGACTGATAATAATAGCGGCAGCCCAGCCAGGCCGTCCGTCGAAACAGTGCTGACCCACGCCGGACGCGAGCCCGATGACCAGTTTGGTTTCGTCAACACGCCGGTCTATCGCGGCTCGACGATTCTGTTCAAAACGCTGGCCGATATCGAGGCCCAGCAGCAGCGATTCCTGTATGGCCGCGCCGGCAACCCGACCACCGAAAGCGTCGAGGCCATCGTTACCGAACTCGAGGGCGCCTATCGCACCCGGCTGGTGCCATCGGGCCTAGCCGCCATCACCATTGCGCTGCTGAGCTGCGTCAAAGCTGGCGACGACGTGCTCATTACAGACAGCGCCTATGAGCCGGGTCGCGTGTTCAGTGACGGTTTCCTCGCCCGGATGGGCGTGACCACACGTTACTACGACCCGCGAATCGGGGCGGGGCTAGCCGAGCTGATGCGGCCCAACACCAAGGCCGTGCTGGCCGAGAGCCCGGGCTCGCTCACCTTCGAGGTGCAGGATATTCCGGCGCTGGCCAAGGTCGCGCATGCCGGTGGCGCCAAGCTGATCGTCGACAATTCCTGGGCCAGCCCGCTTTATCACCAGCCGCTGGCGCTGGGAGCGGATCTGGTCGTGCATGCCGGCACCAAGATGTTCGTCGGCCATTCGGACGCCTTTGCCGGCACGATCTCGACCACCGAGGCCGCCTGGGCCGAAGTGGAGCGGACGCGGCGCGAACTGGGCTTCTTCACCTCGGGCGATGATGCGTTCCTCGTGGCGCGCGGGCTGCGCACGCTGGCTATCCGCATGAAGGAGCATCAGGCACGGGCGCTGGACATCGCGAGCTGGCTCGAGCAGCAGGACGAGGTCGTGCAAGTGCTGCACCCCGCTTTGCCCAGCCACCCCGACCATGCCTTGTGGAAGCGGGACTTTACCGGCTCGGGAAGCCTCTTCGGCGTGTTGCTGGCCCCTGCCCCGCGCGCGTCAGTGGCGGCATTCGTGGATGGGCTCAAGCTCTTCACGATGGGCTATTCGTGGGGTGGCTTCGAAAGCCTCTGCCTTCCCGTAAAGCTGGGGAAGAATCGCACGGCAAAGCCATGGGCGGCGGAAGGGAACCTGTTCCGCCTGCATGTCGGCCTCGAAGGCGTCGATGATCTCAGGGCCGATCTGGCAGCGGCGATCGACCGCTATGCCCGGGCGCGCTGAACCGCGCGCCTGATGGCGACAAGCGGCCGGGCGACAATGCGCCCGTCAGGCTTGGTGTCGAACAGCCAGCGGCGACGGGCGAAGAGGTTGCGGATCAGGTAGGCGCCAAGCATGCCGACGATCACCCCGCCAAACACGTCGGAGGGATAGTGCATGCCCACGGGCACGCGCGATATGCCGACGATGGCGCCGATGACCAGAAAAAGTGGAAAGAGGCGCGGCCACAGGAAGCCCACGACGAAGGCCAGGGCGATCGCGGTAGTGGTGTGTCCGGAGGGGAAGCTCTGGAAATTCCAGTCATTGACGATGTTCTGGAATGAGAACGCGCCGACATTGTCGAACTCATCGGGGCGCCCGCGGCCGATGAGGCGCTTGAGCAGGTTGGCGAGAAGCCCCGGCACGCCTACGCCGAGGAAGATGAAGCCGGACAGCATCGTCACTTCGATGGCGACCAGGCGGGACAGGCGTTTCAGCAGGAGCGCGGACGCCCCGGCCAGCACGAACACCGCCAGCGTCGGAATCAGCACCCAGTCGGACAAGCCATAGTCGGTGATGAAGAAGAAGGGGGCGCGCCATTGATCGGGCCAACTGATGGCGCCACGCGAAGCCCAGATATCGATCTGCGACAGCACCGCGACACCAAGGACGACGCTCAGGCAGAACAATGGCCAGCGCCGGCTGTCGAGGCCCAAAGGCCAGGGTTTGGTGAGATCGGTCATATCCCGTTTCTGGGATGGACGGCCCTGCCCCGTCAATAGTGCGCATGGGCGCATCGGCCGCTTGCCCTTTAGAACCGAACAGGCTAACGGAGGGCGGTGATCTCGGAGTGTAGCTCAGCCTGGTAGAGCACCGGTTTTGGGAACCGGGGGTCCAAAGTTCGAATCTTTGTACTCCGACCATCACATCTTGAGCCAGCGCCGCCGATTGCGGGTCCTATCCGACCTCGTTCTGGCTCAACCGGCACCCTGTCCCCTTCTCTCCCCATTTCAGTCGCTAGATGCTGGCCAGATCAGCCGCGTTCCTGAATCCCAGGGGTTCGGTACGGTCTCACGTCGATGGCCTCCATCTTGGCAGCGAACGCTGCCGCCAGCCCCTCGGCTGAGTCTTCGAAAACGAGGCACCGCTCCGGCGGCAGGCGCAACAGATCGGCGGCCATCGCAAATATCCTTGGCGCCGGCTTGGGCTCGATCGCCTCGGTTATGGTGACGATGGCCGAGAAGACATCCAGCAGGCCGATTGCTCCCAGCGTCGCCAAGACCACCGGTCGTTCCGCGTTTGAGGCCACGGCCATGGGCATCTTGCCCTGGAACTGCCGGACGATCCGGGTGGTCGTGGCGACTGGCTTGGCCATCGACGCCATTGCGCCAAAAGCGGCGATGCTGTGCCGCGCGGCCAAATGGCAATCCAGGTCGGCGGCAAATTCTGACCGGAAGCTTTGCAGCAGGTCGATGCGGGCCAGACCGCCCCGGGTATGGTACCAGTCCGCGTCCATGGCAAAGCCTTGTCGCGCCAGTGCCTCCTGGAAAGATCGCAGGTGAAGCTCGCCGGTATCAGCCAGCGTTCCATCGCAGTCAAAGATCAGCCCGGAGAAGCTGCGGCCGGACAAGTCGATCTCGCCTGGCTCCAGCAGCTTGGCAGTGCTTGCCGGCTTCATTTCACCACGCGGAGTTTGGCGGGATCGAGCTGGATGGCAACGTCGCTCGCCTTGGGATGCCGCACCGACGAGCTGTGTTCAATATGGAACAGGGGGCCGAGAGGGCTCGAAAGCCCGTAATAGACACGATCACCAAGATAGGCCACCGAGCTGACGGTGGCCGGAATGTCGCCGGGAGCGCCGCCTTGCGACAGTATGGTTGCTTCGGGCCGGATCACCAGCGTCGCCTCACCACGGAGTTCGGTTTGCGGGACAGCGAGGCGCACGCCGTTCACTTCGGCGTGGCACTGCCCGTCCGCCGCCCGCTCCACCGAGCATGGCACCAGATTGGCTTCGCCGATGAAGCCGGCGATGAACTTCGACCTGGGATGTTCGTAAAGATCGTGCGGCGTGCCGTCCTGGGCGACCTCGCCCTTCTCCATGACGACGATGCGATCGGAGACGGCCATGGCCTCTTCCTGATCATGGGTGACGTAGATTGTCGTCACACCCAGCCGCTGCTGCAGGGCACGGATCTCTTCGCGGACCTGGCGGCGGAGCTTGGCATCGAGGTTGGAGAGCGGCTCGTCGAGCAGGAGAACCTCCGGTTGCAGCACTACCGCCCGCGCCACAGCAACGCGCTGCTGCTGGCCGCCGGAAAGTTCACTGGGCAGGCGGGAGCCGTATCCTTCCAGCCCCACCAGCCCGAGCGTCTCTTCGGCTCGCGCATAGGCTTCAGCCTTCGGCACCTTGGTCATGCGCAGTCCGTAGGAGACATTGTCGAGCACGGACATATGCGGAAACAGTGCGTAGGACTGAAATACCATGGCCACATTACGGTAGGTGGCCGGCAGATTGGACACATCCGTATCGCCGATCTCGATCTTGCCGCCGGTCGGCAATTCGAGGCCGGCAATCATGCGCAGCGTCGTGGTCTTGCCGCAGCCACTCGGGCCAAGCAGGGTCACCAACTGACCCGGCTGGATGCTGAGGGTCGTGCCGTTGACCGCGCGGACCTTGCCATAGTCCTTGATGACATCGGTAAACTGGACGCGTCCGAAATTGGCGAGCGGCGCGGCTTTAGCGAGCTGGGACATGTTCAGCCTCCGAGATGCTGGTTTGCTTGGAAACGGGCGCGACTGCGCCTCTGGTTTGCCCGACGCGATTTTCGCGGCGGAGGGTGCGCTTTCCGAACAGCAGTTGGACGCCGGTTACCACCACCAGCATGACCACGATCAGCACGGACGAATAAGCGATGGCCACGCCATATTCGCCGCTTTCCACGAGGCCAATAATGTAGGCCGTAGCCATGTTCTGATCGGCCGTGACCAGGAAGATGACCGCACTGACCGAGGTGATGGCGCGGATGAAGCTATAGGCGATGGCAGCGACAATGGCCGGCCGCAGCAGCGGCAGAATGACGACCCGCAGGGTCTGAAAGCTATTGGCGCCCAGGGTCAGTGATGCCTCATCCAGACTCGGATCGAGCTGCTTCATCGCCGCGACGCCACCACGGACTCCGACCGGCATGTTCCGGAACACGAAACAGAGGACCAGGATGATGCCGGTGCCGGTCAGTTCGACAGGCGGGGCATTGAAGGCCAGGATGTAGCTGACGCCCACCACCGTGCCCGGTACGGCAAAGCTCAGCATGGTGGCGAATTCAAACGTGGCCTTGCCGAAGAAGTTCTGGCGGATGAGCAGCCAGGCTGTGAGGAGGCCAACTGCGGCAGTGATGGGCGCGGCGATGGCCGACAGCGAAATGGTGGTCCAGAAGGAATCCCAGGCGCGTCCATTCCACCACAGGCCGCGCTCCGTCCACTCGACGCCGAAGGCACTCACATAGTGCTCAAGGGTAAGCGCGTGATCGAGGCCCCAGAGCTTGACCACGCTGCCGTAGAAAATCATGACGTAGATAATGACGGTGAAGACCAGCCACGGAACGGTGACTGCATGCACGAGGAGCGAATGCGCCTTCGACAAGGGAGCATGTGCCCCACTGTCGCCCTTGCCGGTGATGGTCGTGTAGTTGGCCTTGCCCAGCCATTGGCGCTGCACAAGAAATGCACCCAGGGTCATGCAGAGCAGGACCAGAGCGAGTACCCCTGCCCGGCCGGCATCGGCCTGGGCGCCGACGACTGCGAAATAGATGTCGGTCGACAAGACGCCATGGGAGCCGCCGAGGACCAGCGGGTTGCCAAAGTCGGCCAGGCTCTCGATGAAGCCGAGCAGGAAGGCATTGGCGATGCCGGGCTTGAACAGTGGCAATGACACACTGCGCATGGTCGCACCGAGATCAGCGCGCAGCGTCTGCGCTGCCTCTTCGAGGGAGGGGCTGACACCTTCCACCACACCGACCAGCACCAAGAAGGCGATGGGCGTGAAGGCCAGCGTCTGGCCGAGCCAGACACCCCAGATGCCATAGAACCAGCGGCCAGCATCCATTCCGGTCAGGTCGGCAAAAAACTGCGTCACGCTGCCGGCGCGGCCGAACAGCAGGATCAACGCCAAGCCCACCACAAAAGGTGGCGTGATGACCGGCAAGACGGCCAGCGCGCGCAGCAGGCGTTTGGCGGGGAAGCTTGTGCGCGTTGCCAGCAACGCAAAGGCCAGGCCCAGGATGGTGGTGCTGGTGGCCGTCATGATGCCCAAGGTCAGCGAATTGAGGGCAGATCCGCAAGCGCGACCGCCGAACCAGCAGGAGACGCTCCACAGGTCCGAACCGGTTAGCGTGTGCCATGCCGACTCCAGGCCAGAGCGCCCCGCCACCGGGCTGAAGGCGCTGCCCAGCACATGGGCCAGCGGATAGAAGACGAAGACCCCGATAAGCGCGACGATGAAAGCGATCGACCCGACCACAAACGCGTCGCGATTGCCGCGGCCGAGCTTTGACCAGATCGTCGTGGCGCCGAAGAACATGCTCGCCAGGGTCGCCATTGCGCCATAGCCGAGCGGCTCCCTGATGATGCCGAGCGCTGGAAAATCGAG
Source organism: uncultured Devosia sp. (assembly GCA_966212275.1). GTDB lineage: Bacteria > Pseudomonadota > Alphaproteobacteria > Rhizobiales > Devosiaceae > Devosia. The sequence continues at coordinate 195,417 of CBIHQV010000001.1, read as the reverse complement.
CCCCGTCCAACGGGACAGGAAGCCGGGCACGGCGGTCACCAGCAGGCCGGCGAGCGCGACGGCCAGGGCTATCCGCTGTTGGCTGGCGGTGGGCCTGGCCAGTCGGGCAAAACCGAGCAGAAACACCAGGATCGCGCCGGGCAACAGGAGATAGAAGCGAGCGGCGATCACGGACTGCAGCACCCCTGATGCGCCCTCGTGCGAAAGCAGGCCCCCGGCGTCGATCCAGTCACGCTCAAAGATGCCGTATTCGACGCCAAACCAGGGCAATAGGACATAGCCTATCAGCCCGAGCGCAGCGCTCAGGGTCAGGGGATTTGCCAAGATAGATCTCCGGGAAGGAAAGGAGGGCCGGCTTGCACCGACCCTGAGTTGGTCGGGAGGGACCTATTCGATGACGCGAACCTGCTCCGCAAAGCGCTTGAGCAAATAGGTCCGGTATTCGGCCGTGCCGTAGGTGGCAAAGTCGTAATCGATCAGCTTGATCGTGGTGATGTCGGGCGCTTCTGGCGGAACTGCCGAATTGACGTTGGACGGCACCTGGTTCATCCCGGCCGCCGCGCCAGCGCCCTGCCCTTCAGGGCTCAGTGCGAAATCGACGAACAGCTTGGCATTGTCGATATTGCGGGCACCCTTGATGATGCTCACGCCGCCGATCTCGTACCCGGTCCCCTCGCAAGGCGCGACGATTTCGATGGGAAACCCGGCCTGCTTCTGGGTGACCATGTCGTGCATGAAAGAGATGCCGATCATCGTTTCGCCGCGAGCGGCCGCCTTGATCGGGGCCGAGCCGGACTTGGTGTAGCTGTTCACATTCTTGTCGAGCGCCGCCAGGTAGGTGAAGGCCTCCTTGTCGTCGAACAACTGCACGACGGTTGCCAGAGCCGTGTAGGCCGTGCCCGACGAGTTGGGATCGGCGATCTGGATCTCGCCGAGATAGTCTTCCTTGATCAGGTCGGCCCAGCATTGAGGGGCTGGCACGCCCTTCTGGGCAAGCAGTTCACTATTGTAGCCGATGCCGAGGGCGCCGGCGTAGATGCCGGTCGCCTGGCCATGCGCAACCGAGGCAAAATTCTGCGCCCAGCCCAGCAAATCGGGCAAGGCCGGGGACGTATAAGGCTCGAGCAGGCCCTCTTCGGCAGCCTGCAACTGCGGATCACCGGTGCCGCCCCACCAGACGTCGACCTTGGGATTGTCCTTTTCGGCGCGGACCTGGGCCAGGATTTCGCCGGTGGACTTGCGGACCATGGATACATCGACGCCCGTCTTCGCTTCGAATGCGGCTTCCAGTGCCGCGCAATGGGGTTCCTCGGCGCCGCAGAGCACGCTCAGGCGACCATCGGCAAGTGCCGGAGCGGCGGCGGACAGCAGCGAAATCGCCGCAACGCTCACCAATAGTGAATTGCGCATATTCTTCCTCCTCTGGTGTGACCGCAAGTCTTGGACGCCCGCAACACCACACACAGTCATCATCCTCATCAGACTACTTCTGTTCAATCGGATATGTGTTTCAAATGACCTGATTTTTCCACTTATGTATTTCAGCTAGACTTCAAATATTTCAAATATTTCATTCGGCTGATCTAGACTGGAAACGACAGGGTAACGGCCGTACCCTTTTCCGGCGCCGAAGTGATCTCCACGGCACCACCCGATTGCCGCGCGAAGCCATAGACCACGGCAAGACCAAGACCGGTGCCTCCCGAGCCCGCCCGCGTGGTGAAATAGGGGTCGAAGGCTCGGTCCAGCACCTCGGGTGCCATGCCCGAGCCGGTATCCGACACGGTGATTTCAACGTCACCGACCTCCCCTGCGGCGACATTGATAGTGATCACATCACCCACCTTGGTCGCGGCCGCGGCGTTCAGGCACAGATTGAGGATGGATTGCTCCAGCAGAACCGGGTCCAGAAAAACCTTGGGCAGGTCAGCCGTCTCGGTGAGAGCCAACTGGCGATCCGGTCCGACTGCCAGTTCGAGGATGTCCTGCATGGCGCGCAGCAGACCCGGAACGTCTGTCCATTCGGGTGCCAGCGGCTGGTGGCTGGCGAAAGCCAGCATGCTGCTGGTCAGCACCTTGCCGCGGTCCGCGACCTTCTTGATGCGACGGAGGTGGCGCAACTGCTTATCATTGAGGGTACCGACGGTCTCGAGCAAACCGGCACTGCCGCTGACAATGCCGATCATGTTGCCGATCTCATGGGCGACCTGCTGGGTCATAGTCGTCATGCCCTCCAGCCGCTGCAGCCGGCGCAGTTCGCTCTCCTGCCGATCGAGCTCGGTTCGGTCCTGCGCCGTCACGACGATGCGGCCATCGGTCTGGCGGGCCATGGTCAACTCGACGAGCGTGTCAGGCCTGGGCCGGCACCGGACGACCTTGGAGGTGCCCGGGGCCACGCCGGCGGAAGCCCAGGACAGGTCAACCTCAGGCAGGTCGGCCAGCAATTCCTCAAATTTCATCGCCCTGGCCCCGGGGCCGCGGCCAAGAATTTCGACCATGCGCGAATTGACTGTAATGGGCCCGCCCTGCGCGTCGAAAATGGCAATGCCGTCGGTCATGCTGCGAAAGGTGGATCGGATGATCCGGGCAGCCTTTGACGCGGTTTCGCGCAACCGGCTCTCACGGTCGACGCTGGTCTTGAACGCCGAAAAGCTGCTGACCAGGCGAACAAGCTCGGTCTCCCGGCCCTCGATGCGTGGCAGCGGGGCGTCGCGCTCGCCCTTGGCGAGGCGCTCCATCGAAGCCGAGATCCCGGCGATAGCCCGCGATATTCGCACGACGACGTAGTAGACGATGGCGGCGCTCATCAGACCGACGAAGAACAGGCTGACCAGGATCGTGGTTTCAAGCCGCCCCAGGCGGGCGTTGGTGTCGGACAGCCCTTCCCGCAGATTGGCGTCGACCACCTCGGCATATTGCCGCGTGGCGGCCGCAAGCCGGCCAGACGCCTCCCGCATGGCGGTCAGCACGGTGCGTATTTCCAGCACGCCCTGGAGATAAATGCTGCGATCCGCGAACACCTTGGATTGCAGGGTCGTGATTACTTCGGGCTGGTTTGCGGCCAAGGTCAGCTTGAGTGAGGTGAATTCGCGCTGCAGTTCGCCCAGTTGGATCAGGCTTTCCGAAGATGCCGCCGTCAGGGCCAGAATCTGGAGCTGTTCATTAGGTCGAGAGCCGCCGCTGTCGTAGTCGTTGTATGCAGCGAGGCGGGTCACCACCTCTACCAGCCCATTCCGGCTGGCCTGCGAACTGGCGCCAACTTCGGCCAGCGCCACCGTGCGCTGGCGTATGGCCTTGAGTTGGACGATCACCTCGTCGATCGGAAGCGGCGCCAGGTTCGTCCCGGACACAACCTGTGGCTGCGTCGACAGGAACTCGATCAGCTCATCAATCTGGCGGGTAACACTGACGCTCTCGGTGGCCAGCCGATAGGGCGACGTCGCGCTCAGCAGAAACGGCGCCGATGCCAAGAGGTCCGTGGTTTGGCGGGAAATACTGGCAATGGCGCCCAGGCTGGCAAAGGTGCTCGAGCCATAGGCCGAGAGGTCTTCCTTGGCCTGCCGCAGGACATAGGTAGCGACCCCGCCCAGCACTGCGACCAACAGGAACAGCGCCACCATGGCTGCCGGCAGTCGAAAGGCGATCGATGAGAGCCAACCCGGTCGACCGGGTCGGACGGCGTCGGCGTCTAGAGACACAACAGGTACCCTTTGCCCCGACGCGTCTTGATATGCCTCGGCATGTCTGGGGCAAGTTCGATCTTGCGCCTCAAGCGAAGGATCAGCACGTCGACGTTGCGATCGAGATAGCGTTCATCGTCCGAACCCAGGCGGCGCAGGATTTCGGCCCTGTCTATCGGCTTTTCGGGTTGCTCTGCCAATATCTCGAGCAGGGTTAATTCCGACGAGGTGAGGGTAAGCGTCGGGTCGTCGTCGCAATGGGCAGACCGGGCCTCGAGGTCGATGCTCCAGCGACCCAGGCGAAGCTCGGAACTGGGACGGCCTTTCGCCACGGCGGGATCGATCGCCGACGCGCGGGGCGACCGTTCCAATCGACGCAGCACCGCACGAATACGGGCACAGAGCTCGGCCGGCTCGAAGGGCTTGACCACGTAGTCGTCTGCGACCAGCTCAAGACCAAGGACACGGTCAATCGGGCTGCCGGCAGCCGTCACCATGATGATGCCTGCCTTGCTGCGTTCCCGGAGGAGTTGCGAGAAGGCGCGGCCCGACATTCCGGGCAGGTTGTGGTCAACCAGCGCGATATCGGCCTCGGCGCCCAGTTTGAGGGCGGCCTCGGCCGAGGCCGCCGTGACGGCGACATAGCCTTCCGCTTCCACGAGATCCACCAGCAGATCACGCATGTCGTCGTCGTCTTCGACGATCATGACCGTCACCGGTCGAACTGAATCTGTCATGGCCGTCTCCCCGCACCAGCTTATGCAAGGGTGGCGGCAATGCCAACTCTGTCGCCCAGACGACGTCAGTTGGCGTTCGCATGAACCGCGCGACCGGCTCTCGGGTCGTAGATAATATGTTCTATCGATCATTCATAATTTCAATTGAACCCACGTCCGACCCATGCCAATTGTATTGGTGAAAGCTTTTCCCAGATCCAGGAGCAGACCAACCGCTTCGACCGATCGGGCCGCTTTCCTGCCACCAGGGAGGAGCCTGCGGTGGCCTCGCAAAAGGGAGGGACTGATGAATCTGCCAAGGTTATCTACTCTTGCCGTCACACTCGGCGCGCTGCTCAGCGTGTCGCCCATCGCCTCGCTGGCCCAGGACATGCAGATGTGGGAGCGGTCCGGCGGCAATGCCGACATGGTCGACGCTCTGGTCGCCGCATGGAACGAAGCCAATCCTGATCGCAAGATCAACCTGACCTACATTCCGCATACCGAAATGGTGCCCAAGCTGGCCCAGGCCATCGCCTCGGGCGAGGTGCCCGATCTGATGGGCCTCGATCTCATCTACGGCCCGCAATTCGAAGCCGCCGGGCAGCTCGAGGACATCACCGACCTGATCAAGGACTGGCCGGAACTGGCGACCGCCAGCCCCGGTCACATGCAGGTTTCGACCTTTGACGGCCGCCTCTACGGCGTGCCGCTCTATGCCGATGTTTCGGCCCTGTTCTGGAACAAGGACCTGTTCGAAAAGGCGGGGCTCGACCCGGAAGTGCCGCCGACGAGCCTGCAGGAGATCCACGACTTCGCTGCCAAGATCAACGGCATCGAGGAGGGTGTCTTTGGCTATTACCTGCCGGGCAACTGCGCCGGCTGCAACATCTTCACCTTCGCACCGCTGATCTGGGCCTCGGGCGGTACGGTGGAGCCCAAGGATGCCGCCGACGAGCCACTGACCGGCGATGCGGTGGTCAAGGTGCTCGAATGGGCTCGCATGATGCATAAGGAAGGCCTGATCAACCCGGCCAACCAGGCCGAGAATGGCGAGACCTTCCACCTGCAGTTCGGCTCGGGCAAGGTGGGCATGATGGGTACGGGCAACTTCAACATCACGCTCGCTCGCGACCAGAACCCCGGCATGAACTTCGGCATCGCGCTGCTGCCCGGCCTCGAAAGCGGCCAGACGGCATCCTTTGCCGGCGGCGATATCGTCACTATTCCCAAGGGCTCCAAGCGCGTGGCGGACGCGGTGGATTTCATGAAATTCCTGCTGTCGGATGAGGTTCAGGTCGAGGTCTATGCCAAGATGCTGAACATGACGACGCGCGGCGACATGGTCGACAACCCCTATTACGATGCCGAGCCGCTGATCCAGAACGTGGCATCGGCCATCGAGATCGGCGTCACGCCCTACACGCTCAAATTCTTCGAGCTCATCAACTCCCCGCAGGGCCCGTGGCTGCAAATGCTGCAGCGCGTCTACTACGGCGACGAGCCGATTGACGCGATCATCGCCGATACCAAGGCACAGATGACCGCCATCGCCTCGGAATAGGCCCTGAAGCAGGGGCGCGGCGGCATCTGACCCTGGCGCCGCGCCCACCTGCCCCACGGGCAGGCAGCAATTCGAACGACATTGCCGTCCCGCGCCTAGGCCGGGCCTCGTCTCAGGTGACCCATGTATCAAAATGCCCGCGGCAGGCTGATCGGCCTCATCTATCTGACGCCTGCGCTGCTCTTCGTGCTGGTGTTCACCGCCTATCCGCTGTGCCAGATGGGTGTGGGTATCATTCCATTCCTGGTCGCTGCTGACACCGCCCAAATTCATCGGTATCAACAACTTCACCAAGGCCTTCAGCGATCGCCAATTCTGGACGTCGCTGAACTTCACTCTCAAATACACACTGCTGATCACGCCAATCCTGATGATCGGCGGCTATGCCTTCGCCCTACTCACAGCAGGCAATACGCCGCTGCGCCAGTTTACCCGCGCCGTGGTGTTCATCCCGGTCGTCATTGGGCTCGGGGCATCGAGCCTCCTCTGGTACTGGCTGTTTTCCACCGACTACGGCTTCGTCAACCGGATCCTGGGGGATCTCGGCCTCATCTCCGAACCGATTTTCTGGCTTGGGGTGGATGCCGATCGCTCGACCTGGGCGATCATCGCCTCGGTCACCTGGAAGGTCATCGGCTTTGGCACCATCCTGTTCGTCGCCGCCATCCAGGCCGTGCCTCCGGAGATCAATGACGCGGCTCTGGTCGATGGCGCAACGCCCTGGCAGCGGCTGGTGCATATCACCCTGCCCTTGACGCTGCGCACCGTGCTGCTGGTGACGCTGATCTCAATGATCGGCTCGCTGCTGGCTTTCGACCAATTCTACCTGATGACCGCAGGGCAGCCGCAGAACCTCACTGCCACCTCGGTCTTCTACGTCTATCTCAACTCTTTCCCCTATCTGAAGCTCGGCTATGGCGCCGCTCTGTCGCTGATCCTGGCGCTGATCGTGCTGGTGTTCACGCTGCTGCAGATGCTGCTGACCCGCAGGAGCCATGCATGAGCCGGGGAAGAACCAAATACCTGACGGGCGCCGTGCTGATTGCCTTGTCGCTGATCATGCTGATGCCGCTGCTCGCCTCCGTCATGGCTTCGCTCAAGACCACGGCCGAAGCTGCGGCAGTGCCCCCGACTTACTGGCCCTCGAGCCTCAGTCTCGACAGCTATTTCAAGCTCTGGGTCTATCAGGCGGGGCTGCCGGTCTATCTCGCCAACTCACTGATCACGGCCCTGCTCAGCATTGCCCTTTCAGTGCTGCTAACCGTGCCCGCCGGCTATGCGCTGGCGCGCTTTCCCATCCCGGGTAAGGAGGCGTTGTTCGTCTTCCTGCTGCTGGCGCTGATCGTGCCCTACCAGGCGCTGCTGACGCCGATCTTTCTGATGTTCGCCCAATTCAAGCTGACCAATTCGCTGCTGGGCCTGGCCATCATCCACACGGCCATCCAACTGCCCTTCAGCCTCTACATCATGCGCAACAGCTTCGAGGCCATTCCGCGCGAGCTCGAAGAAGCGGCGGTCATCGACGGCTGCAATTCACTCCAGGTTCTTACCTATGTCTGCCTGCCATCGGTGCGCCCGGCCATCGTCACGGTCTCGCTCTTTGCCTTCATCACCTCCTGGAACGAGTTTTTGGGCGCGCTGGTGATGATGAACCGGCAGGACACGTTCACCCTGCCGCTGATCCTGGCGGCAGCGCGCACCCAGACCAGCCTCGGCGGCACCGATTGGGGCATGCTGCAGGCCGGCGTGACCGTCTCGATCATCCCCTGCATCGCCGTCTATCTGCTGCTGCAGAAATACTACGTGTCCGGCCTGCTCAGCGGTGCGGTCAAATGAACGACGGGCATGAAGAGGGCCGCCAGGATCAATCGACGCCCACCATACGCGACGTGGCGCGGCTGGCCGAAGTGTCGATCGGCACGGCATCCAAGGCGATGAATGCGCTGGGGCGCATGCGGCAGGAGACACGCGACAAGGTGATGCGCGTCGCCAGCGAGATCGGCTATCGCCCCAATAGTCTAGCGCAGAGCCTGCATCGAGCCCATTCGATGACGGTCGGCATTATCAGCAATGACAGCTTCGGCCACTTCAGCTCGCCCATCGTGGAGGCGCTGGAACAGCGGTTGGCCGAGGATGGCATCGCTGTCTTCATGTGCAATGCCACCGACGATCCGGTGCGCGAGCGGCGGCACGTCGAACAATTGCTGGGCAAGCGCATCGACGGATTGGTGGTGACGGCGCGTCGCGCCGACCGCCGCGCGCCCATTGCCGGCTTTCAGCATCTTCCGCCAACCGTCTACGTCTATTCGCAGGCCGATGATCCCGATGCCCTGTCTCTCGTACCCGACGACGAGGGTGGCGCCATGCTCGCCGTCTCCCACCTCGCCGCGCTGGGGCGCAAGCACATCGCCTATATATCGGGACCTGAGCGTTTCGAGGCGGTTCGCCTGCGGCATCGCGGTTACCTGCGGGCGCTCGAGGCGGCGGGGTTGGAGCAGCGCCACGGCTTCAGCCTCAGCGGCACCTGGTCGGAGGCCTGGGGGCGCGAGGCGATTGGATTGCTGTTCGATGGCATCACGCTCTGCCCCGACGCGCTGTTCTGCGGCAATGACCAGATCGCGCGCGGCGCCAGCGATGCGCTGCGCGAAATGAGCATCGCGGTACCCGGCGAGGTCGCCGTCGTCGGCTTCGACAACTGGGAGGTGATGACTTCAGCGTGCCGCCCGCCCCTGTCGAGCGTCGACATGAACCTGCAAAGGCTAGGTCGCGAGGCCGGAGAGCGCCTGATCGAGATGATCGGGGGCAAGCGCCTCTCGGGCGTCCACAGCCTGCCCTGCACGCTGGTGGTCCGGGAATCCTCAGGCGCAAAGGCGTAGACCCGGAAGAAGCTCCCCCGGTTCGCGGCGTTGGGCGGCGACACGATCACCGTCGATCTGTGATCATCAAGGCCGACTCCATACCGGCAGCATGCTTGCTATTTGCCGGCGGCAATCTTGGGTTTTGCCCGCGCCTCGGAGACGGGGCCGACGGACTCCCGCTCTACCAGCTCGCATTCGATCTTGGCGATGCGGTAGCTCGCCTCGCGATTGGCTCCCAGCGACAGCGCCCGCTCTGCTGCCCAAGCGCCCATCAGATGGCGCGGAAATTTCAGCGTCGTCAGGGTGGGGATGAGCTGGGCGGCTATTTCGTCATCGTCGAAGCCGATCACCGACACGTCGCCCGGAATGCTGAGGCCCAATTGCTTGAGCGCCTCGTAGCAGCCGATGGCCATGCGATCATTGCCGCAGAAGATCGCGGTGGGCGGTCGGGGCAGCGCCATCAGCGCCAGCGTCGCTTCGTAGCCCGAGCGCAACTGCCAATTGCCCTCCAGCACCAGGGCAGGATCGAATGGGATATCGGCTGTGGCCAGCGCGTCGCGATAGCCGCGGATGCGATCCTTGGACACGTCCATCCAGGCTTCACCGGTAATATGGCCGATGCGGCGGTGACCGGCAGCGATCAACACTTCGGTCGCCCGGCTGCCCCCGGCTACGTCACCGGGAACCACAGACGGCTGGGCCCGGTCCTTGGGGTAACAATTGAACAGAACGACCGGGGTCGTGGTCTTGATCAACTGCTCGGGCAACTCCACCTGGCGCGTCCGCACGGTGGAGTAAAGGATGGCGTCGGCACCGACGCGCAGGATCGCCTCGATGGTGCGCGACTCCATTTCCGCATCGCCGTGGCAGTTGTAGACATGGACGACGTCACCGGTTTCCCAGGTGAATTCGCGTACGCCGTCGGCCGCCACCACGGCCTCGGGGCAAACGGTGAGGTCATCGAAAATCACCGCTACATCGCGGGCCGTCTTGGCGCGGGCGAGTGGAGGACGTTCGCGGACATAGCCGAGCCTGGCAGCCGCTTCGTGGATACGCCGGCGCGTTTCGGCAGAAATTTTGACGTTGGGAACTTCGTTGAGCACCACCGACACGGTCGATTGGGTGCATTTAGCGAGCAAAGCGACGTCCGCCATGGTGACGCGCTTCCGGCTGACCTTAAGACTTGTCGGCATTGGAATCCCGTTGGCTGCCCTGCACGATAGCTTCTGGCGCCCCGCATGGCTACAGGTTCGCCCAACCAACCGAAACAATGCATAATATGTTCTGCACCCTCAATAGATATTTGTCCCGTCCGCAATTTGGGGAAAGCGCTGCGCCTAGATCGTCGCTAACGCTGAAGCGGACGATCGGCATGTCGATACCGCCTATCTTGTTTGTCGTGCGCTTCGAGCGGCATCCTGAAGCAGGCCGAAGGCCCTGCTTCGCTGTTGATGCCAGTCGCGAAGCGAAGCCATCGGTTCGTAAGTCTGACCGAGCGAACTCATCGCCGACATGGCTTCGGCGGCAGAGGTGAAGTGGCCGCAGGCCAGCGCGCCCAGGATAGCGGCGCCGACCAGGACGGGCTCCTCCGCGTCGGTCGCCGCGATTGGAACGCCCGTTGCGTCGGCAAGAATCTGCCGAACCAGCGGACTTTGAGCCGCGCCGCCGCTGACCACGATGGTGTCGATGTCGACCTGCTGCGCGGCCTGGGCCGCGATGATCTGGCGGACGCCATAGCCCAGCCCCGCCAGACCGGCCAGGTAGAGCCCGACCAAGGTGTCGATGCCTCTATCCATGCCCAGCCCGGCGATCAGTGCCTTGGCCGCCGGATCGGCAAAAGGCGAACGATTGCCCAGGAATTCGGGGACGACGTGAATATCGCCCACCAGCTCGGGCAGGCGTGCTGCTCCGCCACGACGATCGGCTTCGCGCGCGAGCCAGGCAACGAGGGAAAGGCCGTCGGCCCCCGCCCGCTCCCGGGCGCTCTCACTGGCCGGATGGTATTGCACCAATTCGTCAATCGCTGCTCCGGCGGCGGATTGCCCGCCCTCGTTGAGCCAGAGGCCGGGGACCATGGCCGAGAAATAGGGACCCCAGATGCCCGGAACGAAGGCCGGGGCGCGGGTGGAGGTCATGGTACAGGCCGAGGTGCCGAAGACGTAGGCCATTCGCGATAGGGCGCCCCCTGCCCCGCCCCGCGCGCCAACCGTTCCAATGCCGCCGGCATGGGCGTCGATAAGGCCGGCCCCGACGGCGGTGCCTGGACGAAGGCCAAGATCTGCGGCGGCCTGGGGCGTCAGCCCGTTACTGAGCGCGGTGCCGCCGGGAACCACCTGGGTGCCGATGCGGGTGAAGCCGTCGGCCGCCAGATCGCCAAGACCGATAGCGTCGAAGTAGCTGGCATCCCAGCGGTTCTCGTGGCCGAGATAGGTCCACTTGCAGGTCAGCGTGCAGATCGATCGCGCGAGGCTGCCGGTTGCCCGCCAGGTGAGGTAATCGGCAAGATCGAAGAATTGCCAGGCCGCTGCATATGTTTGCGGGCGGTTCTCCTTCAGCCACAGTAGTTTTGGGGTTTCCATCTCGGGGGAAATGGCGCTACCGACATAGTCGAGCACCGAATGGCCGGTGGCGTTGATCCGTGCGGCCTGTTCGGTGGCGCGATGGTCCATCCAGACGATGATGTTGCGCTCGACGGCATCGCCCACCGGCAGCGGCTCGCCATTGGTGCCGACGACAACCAGCGAACAGGTGGCGTCAAAACCGATGCCCTTGATGGACGCCGGATCGACGGCGCTTTGCGCCATCGCGGTGCGGACGCTAGCCGACACGGCACGCCAGATATCCTCGCTGGACTGTTCGGCAATATCGCCTTCCGCCTGATGCAGGGCGATGTCGTGCCTGCCGACGCCGAACATGGTGCCTGAAGCATCGAACACGCCGGCGCGGGCGCTGCCCGTACCGACGTCGATGCCGATGAAATAGGGGCCGGTCATTCTAGAGGTCGTTGCTTTGAGGGAGGATGACGAGATCGCGGATGGTGACGTTGCGTGGCCGCGTCAGCATGAACTTGACGGCGGCGGCCACCTCGGTGGGCTCCATCAGGTCGCCGGCGGCCAGTGCCGCATCGAGCTTGTCCTTGGGCCAGTCACTGATCAATGCCGTTACCACCGGACCGGGCGCGATGGCGCCGACGCGGATGCCGTGGGGAGCGACCTGTCGGCGGACCGTATGGACGAAAGCCTGGATGGCGTGCTTGGAGGCGGTGTAGATCGGCTCCCATACCACCGGCACGAGGCCGGCAATCGAGCTGGTCATGATGATGTCGCCGGTCTTGCGCTCGATCATGTGCGGCAACACGGCGTGCACCGAGCGGAAGGCGGCATTGATATTGAGGTTGAGCATGCGATCCCATTGGTCGGGGTCGCCCTCGGCGATGGGGCCGCCGACATAAGATCCGGCATTGGCGTGAAAGATGTCGAGGTGGCCGGTCCTGGCGAGGATTTGCGGGAGCATGGTGCCGACGCTGGCCGGGTCGGTCAGGTCGACCACGACCGGAATGGCCCGATCGCCCAGTTCCGCACACAGCGCGGTCAGCTTTTCCGCGTCGCGATCCACCAGCGCGACGCGGGCGCCGGAGGCGAGCAGAGTTTTCGCGCATTCCAGGCCAATGCCCGATGCCGCGCCGGTGATGGCGGCGACGCGATCGCTGAGATCCTGATCCATTTTGCAGTGTCTTTCGATGGTTTGGTCATGCCGCAGCGCGGCCGATGGGCAGGCGCCGAGGGGCGCCTGCGCGAATGCGTGAGGATCGGACCGTTCAGGCCCGGCCGTGCGAAGCCCGCGAGCGACGTGCCAGGGAGTCGACGATGACGGCGATGGCCAGCACACCTCCGGTGATCATGTAGCGAAGCGAGGAGCTGAGATCGATCAGGGTCAGGCCGCTGGCGATGGACTGGATGACGATGATGCCGAGCAGCGCCGACCAGGCATTGCCACGCCCGCCGAACAGGCTGGTGCCGCCGATGACCGCCGCCGCGATGGCGTTGAGGTTGACGTCGCCGGTGCCGGCCTGCTGGCTGGCGGAGGCCAGGCGGGCCGCGGCAAGCACGCCGCCCAAAGCCGCAAGGCTGGCGCAGAGCACGAAGGCACTGGTGTAGATGGCCTTGACGTTGATGCCGGCGCGGCGGGCCGCTTCACGATTGCCGCCCACGGCCATCATCGAGCGGCCCCATTTGGTGCGGGTCAGGGCATAGTGCATGGCCACGACGAGGCCGACGAACAGCCCAAACATCCACGGCACGCCGCGCGAGACGCTGAGATAGGCCACGGCCAGCTCGAGCACCACGGTGAGCAGAGCAGCGCGGAAAAGGACGCCACCGAGAGACTGGGAGGACAGACCAGCCTCCCGGCGGCGGGCAGCCGTGCGATAGCCGTTGTAGAGCAACGCCAGGCCGGGGAGAGCGGCAAGAAGATGAGCGACGGGCCGCGGCATCATCAGCGACTGGCCGAAATCGACCAGTGGCGAGCCGTAGGGCAGATTGATCGAGCCGGTGCCGCCCAGCACGTAGAGCTGCAGCCCGAGGATGGCCAGCAGGCCAGCCAAAGTGGCCACGAAACTGGGCATGCCGAAGCGGTTGTAGAGCACGGCATAGAGGTAGCCGATGAGCCCGCCGACACCGATGGCGGCGAGGATGGCCAGCGGCATGGGCCAGCCGCTATTGACCCACAGGACGCCGAGCAGCGCGGAAGCAAAGCCGCTGACCGAGCCGACCGAGAGGTCGATCTCGCCCACCATCAGCATGCAGACCACGCCCAGCGCGATGATGCCCACGGTGGCGGAATCGAACAGCAGGTTCACCAGGTTGGCGCTGGAGAGAAAGATCGGGTTGAGCGAGGCGAATACGGTCCAGATGATGACGAGACCCACCACGACGGGCAGCGAGCCGAGATCGCCGGAGCGAACGCGATCGCCGAAGGCGCGGATGGAACCGGCCAGGCCGCGGTCGTCGCGGACGCGGCTGTCGCTGCGGTCGAGAGGCGTGCCGACCGTGTTGGAATTGTTGGGGCTGCTCATGGCTGCGCCTCCTGGCTAGTAGCTTGCGCCTGCCGTCTGTTGGCGCGGCGCGATACGGCATTGTTGTCGGCGCCGGTGATGGCGCTCACCAGATCCTGATTGGAGGCGTCGGGCGGGAAGACGCCGTTATTCTTGCCTAGCCGCAGCACCACGATGCGATCGGCGACGGCGCGGACGTCCTCCATATTGTGGCTGATCATCACCACGCCGAGGCCACGCGCGCGCACCCGCTCGATGAGATCGAGCACTTCGGCGGTCTGGGCCACGCCCAGCGCCGCAGTGGGTTCGTCGAGCAGGATGATGCGCGGATCGAGCAGCAGGGAGCGGGCAATGGCAACTGTCTGGCGTTGGCCGCCGGAGAGCGACGCGACCGGCTCGCGGACGCTGGGAATGCGGGCCGAAAGCTCGTTGAGCAGCGTCCAGGCCTTGATCTCCATGGCCACTTCGTCGAGCCGGAGCGGATTGAGCTCCTTGCCTAGAAAGATATTGGCGACCACGTCAAGATTTTCGCACAGAGCGAGATCCTGAAACACCGTGGCTATGCCGAGCGTCAGTGCCGAACCCGGATCGGGGAGGCTGACCTCACGGCCGGCAAAGGTGATGGTGCCTGAACTGGGACGGTGCACGCCGGAGAGGATTTTGACCAGGGTCGACTTGCCGGCGCCATTGTCGCCAACCAGCGCCACCACTTCCCCGGCATGTACGTCGAGGTCGATCCCTGTCAGGGCCGACACGGCGCCGAAATTCTTGGCTATGCCGCGCAGGCTGAGGATGCGCTCGCCCTTGGGGGTCGGCATGTTGGGATTGTCTGTCATGGTGACCGCCTTCCTGAGAGGGGCTGCCCGGCACGGGGCCGGACAGCCATGTGCGATTTACTCGATGATGCCGAGGGCCTTGCAGCCATCGATGTAGCGATCGACGCAGAGCACGTCGGCGCCCACGATCCCCTTGTCGATGATCTCGGCCTTGAGGTTCTCGGCGGTCACCACGGCCGGCACGAAGAGCTGGCTGGGCGTGTCATAGAGAGTGGTTTCGGCCACCGGGGTTTCGCCCTTGAGCAGCGTTACGGCGACATTTGCCGCGGCGGCCGCCACGATCTCGCTGGGCTTGGAGATGGTGTTGTACTGGTCGCCGGCAATGATGAGCTGCAAGGCGGCGATGGTCGCGTCATTGCCCGAAACCGGCGGTACCGGATCGACGCCAGCAGCCTTGAAGGCCGCGACTGCGCCACCGCCCGTGCCGTCATTGGCGGCTACGACACCGATAATCTGGGCGCCGAAACGGGCAATCTGACCGCTTGCCCACTGCTGCGCCAGCGGAGGCGCCCAATCGGGGGTGTCGAACTCGGCCAGCGTGGCGTAGCCGGCTGTGGCGATGCCTTCGTGGATGCCGTCCTTGATCAGGCCGGCCGCGGCATCGGTGGGCGAGCCATTGATCTGCAGCAGGCCGCCACCTTCGGTCGGCACGCCTTCAGCCGTCAGGTGCTGTACCAGCGATTCCGCGATGGCGCGGCCGATGCCCTGGTTGTCGAACGAAACGTAGAAGTCGGCCTTGGCATCGGGGATCGGGCGATCATAGGCGATGACCTTGACGCCCTGGCTCTGGGCGGACTGCACCATGCCGGCGGCGGCCGAGG
This sequence comes from uncultured Devosia sp., assembly GCA_966212275.1. GTDB lineage: Bacteria > Pseudomonadota > Alphaproteobacteria > Rhizobiales > Devosiaceae > Devosia. The sequence continues at coordinate 179,889 of CBIHQV010000001.1, read as the reverse complement.
AGTCCACGGGATCGAGCACGATGACCTTGGCGCCCTGTGTAATGGCAGAGTTGAACTGCTGGCTCTGCTTGGTCGCGTCGGCATCGGCGTTGAGGTAGATGACCGTACAGGTCTCGCAGAGCTTCTTCATCTCGGCGGCGAAGCCCGGGTAGTCATGCTCTTCATAGCGGGTCGATGCCTGGTCGGGCATCAGGAAGGCTACAGTGGAGCCGGCGATATCGGTCTGCGCATAGGCGGCGGTGCCGCCCAGAAGAGCCAGGCCAAGGCCGGCAACAATGCCGTGCTTGCTCAGAGATTTTGTCATTCGATCTTCTCCCTATGTGTGGATTGCAGCCTGGGGCTGCGCTACAGATTGCGAGAGGGTTCGGGCAGCGGCGTTGACGCGCCTGTGCTGGCCGGTTCCTCCCAGGACCTCGAATTCTGGACGTGACTTCTCGATCGCGGGCCGCCACAAGCGCGCCCGCGTTCGTTTTCCGGCGATGTGTCTGTTCCTCCCTGCTCCTCTTTTGTCAGGCGGCTTGAGCCGCTCTTGTGTTCTGCGCCAGCAAAGTCCGGAAGCGTGACGGGGCCATGCCCTTCTGCGTCAGGAACTGGCGGTTGAAATTGGATAGGTTGTTGAAGCCCACCGCGTAGCAGATCTCGGTAATCGGCACGGCGTCGTTGCTCATCAGCAACTGGCAGGCCAGGTTGATGCGCAGGCGGTTGACATATTGCACCAGCGCCATGCCGGTATGCTTGCGGAAGCTGCGCGAAAACGCGCTGGGGCTCTGCCCCGCGATGGCAGCCAGATCGGCCTCATGCAGCGGTTCGGTGAGATGGCCGCCGATATGGGCCAGCACCTTGTTGATGCCGATCGACATGTAGCCCGATGGGTCGGGCAGATAGCGCGAACTGGCGAGAGTGCGCACGCCGGTGGCCCGGCTCAAGGCGCCGGCTATGCCGATAAAGAGCTCGATCCGGCGCACCGCTTCGGCGTCGACCAGTTCGGCCAGCAAGGGAGCGACTTCATCCGCCGTTGCCGCAGGAAAGAGCGCGCCGTGGCGGCTCATTTCGAGTACGGGGCCAAGGGCCGCCATTTCCGGCAGCGCCGTCATGGCGTTGCCGATGAAATCCTGTGAGAACTGCACAATGCGGCAGCGTAGCGGTACCACCGCGCCTTCGGGCAATTCGCTGACCCAGTTATGCGGGAGGTTGGGGCCGGTCAGCACCAGGTTTCCGGGCTCGAAGGCGCCGATGAAATCGCCGACGAAATAGCGCCCACTGGTGGCAACCACGTGATGCAGCTCGTATTCGGGATGGAAGTGCCAGCGTACGGTGCGGAACGGATAGCCGTGCGACCACGCTTTGAAGGACTCGCCACGGCGAATCTGGACGACTTCGAGGTCTGGCTCCATGTCCCTGCTCCTCCTGCCCGGATCGATGAGACCCGACTTTCGCTGCAGGCCGGTTATCCGGTTCTCTGCATAACAGGAGGCTACGCTCGTCGATCCCGCTACGCCACCAAAGGAGGAGCGCTCGACTGATACTTTTTTGACTTCTTGGCCTCGTGGCCTAGCGCCCAGCAGCGGCTCAGGCGGGTGGCGCGGTCTCGATCAGTTTCATGCGGATGCGGCGGGAGATGTTGTCGATGACGGCGACCGTCAGCAGGATCATCAGGATGATGAAGGCGGCTTCGTCCCAGTTACCGATGCGGATGCGGTCGGAGAGTTGCAGGCCGATGCCGCCGGCGCCGACAATGCCCAGGATGGTGGCGGAGCGCACATTGCCCTCGAAGAAATAGAGGATGTGGCTCAGCATCACCGGGAAGACCTGGGGGAATACGCCCAGGCGCAGGGTTTGAACGTCGCTGGCGCCGGCCGAGCGGACGCCCTCGATCTGCTTGCGTTCGACGTTCTCGATGGCCTCGGCAAAGAGCTTGGAAAAGACCATGACGTCGGAAACTGCGAGGGCCAGCACGCCAGCAAAGGGGCCCATGCCCACGGCACTGACGAAGATCAGGGCCCAGACCAGGCTGTCGATGCCGCGCAGGGTGTCGAAGCCGCGGCGCAGCGAGAAATGGAACAACCAATTGGGCACGATGTTCTTGGCGCCGAGGAAACCAAGCGGCAACGCCACCACGGCCGCGACGACGGTGCCCAGAAAGGCCATGGCCAGCGTCTCGAGCATGGCATAGGCGTGTTCCCCGAACACGCCGCCATCGCTGGGCGGCCACATGAAGCGAACGAGGAAGCCGAGCTTGGAAAGGCCATCCCAGATGCGCAGCGGCGAGGCATTGATCCACCAGAGGCCAAAGCCCAGCACCGCGAAAAAGGCGGCCCAGAGGCCCCAATCGCGCACACGCGCGGCCAGTGAGCGGGTGAAGATTTCGGGATGCGCCTGCCAGATGGATTTGAGGCGTTCGGCCTTATCTTACGTGGTCATGGTCAGTGTCCCTTGCCCAGGTCATTGCCGATGAGGCGATGACGGATGCTTTCGCAGGTGATGTCGATCACTGCCGTCAGCGCGATCAGCAGCAGCATGATGGCGCTGATATCGGGGTATTCGAACTGGCGGATGGCGACGTAGAGGTCCTCGCCAATGCCGCCTGCCCCGACGACGCCCAGCACGGCGGCGCCGCGGACATTGATCTCGAAGCGCAGCAGCAGATAGCTGGCATAATTGGGCAGCGCCTGCGGCACCACGGCGAGCCGCATGATCATCGGCCAGGAGCCGCCCGCGGCGCGCACGCCGTCGATGGGCCGCTCATCGACATTCTCGTTGACCTCGGCGAAGAGCTTGCCCAGCGAGCCTGCGGTGTGGATGGCGATGGCCAATACGCCGGCAAACGGGCCGAGGCCAAAGGCGTAGACAAAGATCAGCGCAAAGACGAGTTCGGGAACGGTGCGCAGGAATTCGAGTAGGCGCCGGCTGATGAAATAGATCGTCCGGTTGGGCGTCAGGTTGCGCGAGGCGAAAAAGCAGAGGACGAGCGCCATGGCCCCGCCCAGCGCCGTGCCGGTAAAGCCCATCAGCACGGTTTCGAGCAGCAGGCGCAGCCAATAGCGGATGCCCCAATACCAATCGGCGATATCGGCGCCGAGGGTTTCCCAGCGCAGGGTGGGAAAGGTGCCGTAGATGTAGTTCCACGCCTTGGGCAAGCCCCGCATCAACTTGCTCGGGTTGAAGTCGCTGACCTGCATCGAGCCGAGCAGCGCGCCGGCAAAGAGCACGAGATAGAGCAGCGTCCAGAGCAGGCGCGTGCGCCGATCCGCCTGGAAACGGTGTTCGAAATCGGAGATCCGGCTGGTGCTGGTACCGGCAGTGGCATGGGCGAGGGACATGGCGTGGCTCCGATAAGCAATCGGCACGGACCCGGCTTGAGTCCGTGCCGATCGGGGGCTGGCTTCAGCCGCCGTTGGCCTTGCGCTGTTCGGCGTTGTATTCGGTGATGGCGATCACATCGAGATAGTCCTCATGCCTAGCCGGGGCATAGCCCTTGGAATTGCCCGAGGTATAGGCTTCGAACGCCGCCGGATCGGCTTCGGCAAAGGCGAAGATGGCGTCGGTGAAGGCCTTCTTGAGGTCTTCGGGCAGATCGGTGCGCATCACGATGGGCGAGTTCGGGATGAGCGGCGAAGTCCAGATAACGCGGGTGGAGCCGGCCTCGATCATGCCCTTTTCCACCATGCGGGGGATATTGCCGCTGTGATCGTTGGTCTGGTGGGTGGCGACGGCTTCGAAGGTGTTGTTGAGCAAGGCGATGACGCTCTGCTCGTGACCACCGGAGAATGCGACTTCGCTGAAATAGTCGTCGGCCGTGGTCTTGAGTTCGGTGCTGAGATAGTAGGAAGGCACCGCATAGCCCGAGGTCGAATTCGGATCTGCAAAGGCGAAGGACACGCCCTTGATGTCGGCAATGTTCTGATAGGTGCTGTCAGCGCGCACGGCGATGACCGAGTAATAGCCCAGGGCGCCTTCCTTATCGCGCGATACGGCGACGGGGGTAACGAGGTCGCCCATGACCTTGTGGGCGAGGGCATAGTTGGCGGGGCCCATCGAGGCGAACTGGATCTGCTCGGCGCGCATGGCTTCGACGACGGCGGCATAGTCGGTGCCGCGGACGATATTGACGGGAACGCCGAGGGTGCGGCTCAGATAGTCGGCATAGCCCTGGGTGCGGGCGATGGCGTCAGCCTCGTTCTCGCCCGAGGAAATGCCGATGGCGAGTTCGGGAAACTGCTGCTTCCAGTCCTGGGCAAGAGCGGGGGAAACGATGGCAGCCGCCATCAGTGCGGCCGCAAGGGTGCGGCGGATGAACGTGTTCATGGTCGTAAGGCTCCGGGGGTTATGGCGTCAGGGTAAGGGCCGCTGCTAGTACGCTGCGTCGGCCAATTCGGGTTGTCTGGGTGCGGCCGGGGTCGGCATTATGGCACCCAGGGTCGAAGTCAGGGTTTCTTCCACATCGGCATCGCCGGCATCGCCATAGATGCTCTGGACGGCTTGGCGGGTCAGCTTGTCGGGCGAGCCGTCGAACACCACCCTGCCCTGCGCCATGCCGATGATGCGATCGCAATAGGCGCGCGCCGCGTCCAGCGTGTGCAGGTTGCAGATGACCGTGATCCGGTCCTCCTGGTTGATCTTGCGCAGGGCTTCCATGACGAAGCGGGCGTTGCGCGGATCGAGCGAGGCGATCGGCTCATCAGCGAGGATGAGGCTCGGATTCTGGATCAGCGCGCGGGCGATGGCGACGCGCTGCTGCTGGCCGCCGGAAAGCGTATCGGCGCGCTGCAGGGCCTGCGGCAGCAGGTCGAGACGGTCGAGCGCCAAAGCGGCTGCGCCGCGATCCTGCGCCGAGAAGTGCTTGAACATCACAGGCAGTGTGCCCGAGGTGCCGATGCGCCCAATCAGGACGTTGGTCAGCACGTCGAGGCGGTTCACCAGGTTGAACTGCTGGAAGATCATGGCGCAGCGGGCACGCCAGGCGCGCAGCTCGCGGCCGGCCAGCTCGCCGATATTGGTGTTCTCGAACAGGATGTCGCCCTGCCCGGTGGTCGCCAGCCGGTTGATCAGGCGCAGCAAGGTGGATTTGCCGGCGCCTGATCGTCCGATAATGCCGACCATCTGGCCGGGTGGGAAGCTCAGGGAGACGTTGTTGACCGCGATGGTCTGGCCAAACGTCTTGGTGATCTTGCGCAGTTCAAGCATGTCGCACCTTTGTAAGAGGACATCTGTTCGCTAGGCTTGGATCGACACTAATCGGCTCGGATGACAGCGTTAACTCATTCGAATGACATCACGGTAACGCACAAAATGCTGCGCCCCCAAGGTGCCATCGGAATAGACGATGTTGCCGTTTGAGATGGTCGTACGGACATGGCCGACGCCGCTATCGTCGGCGACGATGAGGTCTGCACGCAGGCCTTCGGCAATGGTGCCGCGATCTTCGAGACCGAGCGCCCGAGCCGGATTGCTGGTGGTGAGGCGCGCGGCGCCTGGCAAGCCGTCGGGGTCGGTCTGGGCCAGGACGAGCACCGCCGGCAGCATGGCCGAGGGGTGATAATCGGCGGCAAGCAGATCGAGCAGGTCTTCGGCATGTGCCTGCCGCGCCGAGAGATTGCCGGAATAAGAGGTGCCGCGCAGGGCATTGGGGGCGCCCATGGCATTGAGCATGCCGCGCACGCGGGCTTCGCGGGCCGCTTCCAGCGTCACCGGGAATTCGCTGATATTGGCGCCCAGCGCTTGCATCTGCCCGACCTTTTCGACGGTGTCGTCGTCGTGGCTGGCCAGGGGCACGCCATGCAGCGCGCAATATTGCGCGATGGCGCGCAGGGTGGCGCTTAGGTCGCCAGCGGTTTCCTTGCGGTCGGCAATGCGCTGCTCGAGATTGGCCATGGCCTGCTCGAGGGTGATGCCCTTGGACTTGGCAAGATTGGCCGCCTGCAGCGGCAGGTCGCGATATTGCCCCTGCCCCGGCGTGTGGTCGCAGAGCGAGATCAAATCCACCGAACCCTCGGCGATCAGTTCCTTGACCACCGACAGGGCAGCCGGGAAGGTCAGCTCGAAGCGGGCATGCACGCGGTGATCGATCAAGAGGTTCGGCGCATGGCTGCGGACGGCGCGGATCATCTCGCTGGTGAAATCGTAGCTGCGCATATGGCCATAGGTCGAGCCGGGGCTGAACGACACGGCTGCATAGGCGGTGGTGACGCCCGAATTGGCCAGCTTGCGATCGAGATCGCGCAGGCCCAGTTCCATGGGCATGCGCACGCCGGGCCGCGGCTCGATCTCGCGCTCGATCATGTCGCCATGCATGTCGATCATGCCGGGCATCAGGATGAGGCCGTTGCCGTTGATATCGGCATCTTCAACCGGGGTATCGCGGATCTCGACGATGAGGCCATCGGCGATGCGCAGGGCGCCGCGTTCGATCAGGCGGTCGGCGAGGACGATACGAAAATCAGACAGCCACATGGACGAGCTCGTTGTCAGCAGAAACGGGATGGGTTGCGAGATCGATTTCACGATCGATGAGGTCGGTCACGTCGCCCGGATGATGGAAGACGCCGATAATGGCAACACCGGCCACCTTGAGATCGGCGAGGCGACGCACCAGCGCACGGCGGGCGCCGACGTCCAGAGAGGCGGTCGGCTCGTCCAAGAGAAGCAAGCGCTGTGGCAAGATGAGGGCGCGGGCCAGGTTCACCTTCTGCTGTTCGCCGCCGGAAAAGGTGCTGGGATAGGCGCGCCAGAGTTCTTCGCGGACGCCGAATTCGCCCAGCCAGTGACGGGCCTGGTCGAGCGCTTCGACCTGAGACTGGCCGGCGAGGCGCAGCGGCTCGGCGACGATATCCTGCGCGGCGACGCGGGGGCGGGCATTGAGAAACTGGGTGACGAAGCCGATTTCCTGGCGGCGCAGCAGCGCGATATCAACATCGGCGGCGCGGGCCAGGTCAATGGTGCCGAGCTTGGACTGGTACCAGATATGACCGCCGACCGGCAGGTAGCTGCGCCAGAGCGTGCGCAGCAGGGTGGACTTGCCAGCGCCATTGCGGCCCTTGAGCAGCAGGAATTCGCCGGCATGCAGATCGAAGCTGATGCCCTCAAAGGCATGCAGCATGCTGTCGAGATGGAACATGCGGAAGGTCTTGGTCAGGCCCTCGACGCGCAGCAGGGGTGGTTGTGGTTCGAGCATGATGACCCCTAGAGCTTGGCGTGAACGAGTTGCTGGGTATAGGGGTGCTGCGGGTCCTGGAACACCTGATCGGCCAGGCCCTGCTCCACCACCTCGCCATGGCGCATGACCAATACGCGGTCGGCCATGGTGCGGATAACGCCGAGATCGTGGCTCACCAATACCATGGTGATGCGACGATCGCGTTGCAGGCGCTTGAGCGTATCGAGCACCAGGGCCTGCACGCTGACATCGAGCCCGGTGGTGGGTTCGTCGAGCAGCAGCAGAGCCGGTTCAAGCGCGATGGCCTTGGCCAGTTGCACACGTTGCTGCATGCCGCCCGAGAGTTCGGCTGGCCGCGCATCCATGCGGGCCAGCGGGAATTCGGAAGCATCGAGCGCGTCGCGAGCCTTGCTGCGCAGCACGTCGAAGCTGCGTTCGCCGGCGATCAGCAAGCGCTCCGCGACATTGCCACTGGAGCTGTGGCGCATCAGCAGGCCCAGATGGGGGTTCTGGTAGACGATGCCGATGTGGTGAGCGCAGAGCATGCGGCGCTGGTAGCGATCGAGGGCAAAGAGGTTGTCGTCGTCCCTGCCCGGCAGTTGCAGGCGATAGTCGCCGCGATCCGGAGTGTCCTCCAGATTCATCATGCGCAGCAGCGTGGATTTGCCGGAGCCGCTTTCGCCGACCACGCCCATGACTTCGCCGGGATAGACGGTGACGTCGACATTGCGCAGTGCGCGGACGGCGCCGTAATTCTTGGACAGGCCGCGCATGCTGAGCAGCGCTTCGGTGCGCATCAGTTGTGGCGGCAGCAATGGCGCCGGCGCCGAGGTCATGTCGATGCTCATGCCGAATACTCCCCCTGGCGATACCAGGTATCGCCGATTTCAACGGTTTCGCCTTGGGCGCGGCGGATGGCCTTGATGCCCAGATTGCTGTCTGACACTTCAAACACCGAGCCGCCGTGATCCTGCGGGATTTCGTTCATGAAGTAGCCGGATATGCCCGAGCGGCGGCAGACCAGATCGGCGTGATCCTCGACGCGATAGGGCCGGTCGGAAAACACCAGTGGCTCGACGCTTGTATAGGGCGGCACGGCATGGAGGCGCTTTTCGCGACCTGCAGAGAGGAAGGTCAGGTGCTTGGCCATGTGCAGCTTGGGCACGTCCCAGCGCGGGATGGGCGACGGCGTCATCACATGGCGCCCGTTGACCAGGCTCGGATAGGCGGCGCCCTGCATGATGCGGCCCTTGCGGACGATCTGCTCATAGAGCGTCAGCCAGAGCCGGCCGTAGTCGGCATCGGCATGCATCTGGCGGGCGATGGACATGTTGGGCTCGACGCCACGCAGCGGCTCGGGATTTGGCACCTGCAGGACGAGGATCTGGTCCTCCCGCATGGTTTCTTCCGGCACGCGGTGGCGCGACTGGACGATGGTGGCGTCCAGCGTATCCCAGGTCTCGGCAGCGCCCGAGACGCGGCTGATGAAGCGGCGGATCGAGGCGGCGTTGACGCCGTCATCGGCGCCCTGGTCGATGACCTTGATGGTCGAGGTCGGATTGACCAGGGTCAGCGTGACCTGGAGGCCACCTGTGCCCCAGCCGCGGGCCATGGGCACTTCACGGCTGGCATATGGCATCTGGCAGCCGGGCACGGCGATGGCCTTGAGCATCTTGCGGCGCAGCTCGCGCTTGGCCGAGGCATCGAGGAAGCCATAGCTGGTGGCAGCCCAGGGTTTGGTGAGGGCGGAAAGGCTCATTCTGCGGGCTCCGTCTGGCGTTCGACCGCGATTTCTTCCGGGCTGGCCACGGTGGCGGCCGCCTTGGCCTTGGCATCGCGCATGGCGTCGAGCACGGATTGGAAGGTCACGTAGTGAGGCAGCTTGAAGTGAATGCAGAAGCCCGAGGCTTCGACGGGCTCGGTGTGATAGAGGTAGAATTCCTCATGAACAGGCGAGCCGACCGGGGCTTCGGCCGAGTTGAGATCGAGCGTGGCGGCGGCGATGACCTTGACCTCGTTCCAGCCGAAGGTCGCGGCAAAGCCCAGTTCGAGATAGCCGCCTTTTTCCTTGGACGTCACTTCGGCCTGGCTGACCCGCACGCGGCCGGCCGAGAATGCTGTGCCACTGGGATGGCGGACCACCACTTCGGCTTCGGCGAGGCGCAGTTCGTTGACTGTGGGATGGGCATTGCCATAGCCGCGCATGGCTGCGTAGCCGAGGGCCAGCACGCCGCCAGTTTCGGCGCGCGCGAGGCTCTGCAGCCGGTGGGCCCGCGAGGCGGGGAACAGCAGCGGTTCGCGGGTGAGATCGGGGATGTCGTCGGGGGCGACGGTCGGCTCGGTGGCCGGTGCCACCAGGCCCTGCTGGCGCTGCCAATCGGCCAGTGACGGCTGCTTTTCCGGAGCCGGCGTCGCGGCGGCCTCGACTGCGGGCGGGGTATAGGGCGTGCCTTCGAGCACGTCGGTGGCCAGCAGGCGGTGAGAGTAGTCCAGCGTTGGCCCGAGGATCTGGCCGCCTGGGATGTCCTTGAAGGCGGCCGAGATGCGGCGCTGGGTCAGGAGGTCATCCTGGCGAACCGGCGCTGCCACGGCGAGACGAGGCTGGGTGGTGCGCCATGCGCGGAGCACGAGCACGGCCTCGGAGAGTTCGCCGCCAGTCTGGGCCAGCGCCAGGGCGGCCAGCTCTTCGCTATAGAGCGAGGCCTCGCCCATCACGCGATCGACGAGATAGGGTATGGATTGCTGGATCGAAGCGACGCGGGCGGCGTCGATGGTGCCCAGGTCCTGGCGGAACAGGCGCTCGGCCTGGTCGATGGCGTTTTCGCCACCCCGGGTTGCGACATAGGCCATCAGAGCACCTCTATCTGGGTGGAGCGGGGAATGCCGATGACCGCGCGGCCATCGACGAGCAGCAGGTCAAACCCCTCAGGGTATGCGCAAAGTCGTTCGCGCATGGCCCAGAATTCCGGCGGCAGCGCGATGGTCATGTCGCGTGCGCCATCGATGCCGGGGCCGGTGAAGCGCAGGCGCTGGCCGCTGCCATGGGCGACCTGGGCGACGAGGGTGGCGCCGTCATCGGGATAGAGCGCGCTGCCGCAGCGGATGGCGGCCAGAGCATCGGACGCACCATCCAGCCGGTCGAGGAACAGGTGATCGGCATTGTCCGGGGTGCCTAGAGCGGCGCCGGTATCGACGATCTGCCGGGTCAATGGGGCGGTATCGGCATAGACTACACATTCGCGATCGATCAGCGCCTCGACGATCGGCGCGAGACCGGGCTCAGGCAGTTCGTGCACGTCGCCGGGCCGCGCCATGGACCACATCAGCGCTTCGAACGTGGCGTTGCAGCGCGCTTCGGCGGCTTCGGGGGGAGCAACGGTCAGCATCAGAAGGTCTCCATTTCGACGCGGGTGGCCTCGACCCTGCGCATGCGCGCGGCATCGACTTCGGCCAGATGCAACCGCTCTGTTTCGATGAAGCGTCGTGCCGCGTCCACGTTCGGATCGACGGCCAGAGCAAGGTCCACCACGGCCATGGCCATGGCGCGCTCAAGATCGCGGCCGGTGATCATGCCGTAGCCGATGCGGCCGGCGGCGTCAGCGATATGGGCCTCGCTGACCAGCACCTCGCCGAGGTGAAAATCGACATTCTCGACCGTGTCGCGCATCGGCACCATGACGAGGCCGGTGCGATTGGCGATGACTGTGATGGCGCCCAGCGGTTCGAGCAGCGCCTCGGCCAGCGCCTTGAGCGGTTCGGGCCGGGCCCGCGCCAGCAGGCTGAGATTATCGGCATGGTCGGGGCGACCCGTCCCCTGCCCGCCATTGGCTTCATTGAACATCGTCGGTCCTTTCGGTCGCAACTTCGCCCGCCTGGGCATTCTCGAAGGTGAATTGCACGCGGTCGCCGGCCCAGGCCGCCTCGGAAAACCCGATCGGCGCGCCACTGAGATCGACGTCGATCTTCTGCACGATCAGCACGGACTGGCCCGGGCGCATCATCAGCAGCGAGGTCTCGTGCTCGTTGGCCAGGCGCGTGAAGATGGTCGTGCTCTGCCGGCGATAGTCCTCGATGCCGTAGGTCTTGTAGATCGCTGTGATCGACGGGGTGGTCTTGCGGCGCTCCGAGATATCGGGGAAGCGCTCGACGTCGTGATAGGACCAGCCGAGGCTAATCGGCAGGTCATTGGCGAAGCCGCGCCAGGACTGCGCCGTGACCAGCGCGCCGGGTGCCAGCTTGAGCGCGGCGGCTACGCGCGGACTGGCCGGTATCTGCATTTCCGAGATGGCCTGACCCGAACCGGTCAGGCCCTGCGCCATCAGGTTTTCGCGGAACCGGGTGCGCGGGCCGACAACATAGTTGATCAGCGGGGCGCGTTCGACAAAGGTGCCGCGACCATGCTCAACCCGCAGCTTGCCCTCGGCCACCAGCGCCGCGAGGGCCCGGCGCAGCGAATGGCGCCTTGTATTGTGAAGCAGGCAGAGTTCGGGCTCGGATGGCAGCCGTGCATCGGGCGCCAGGTGACCGGCGGCGATCTCCGCGCTAATTCTGTCCCGCGTGGTTTCCCACGACTGCCCACGACTATGCATGACGGCCCGCAACACTCATTCGGATGAGTTGGGAAACTAGACGCGGCGAATGACATCCAAGTGACGGGCAGATGTCGCTTCGGGTTTTGCCGGCCCATGCTTCGGACATCTCGGCAACTTTCGCCGATGCCACTAAGCTTTCATTCACCACCTTCCCCGGCGCCCTGGAACCTCGACCCCCAGCGGGCGTTGGCGCGCCTAGAGGGCAGAGGGCAATCGGGTGGATATTGAGGACGCGGGCAGCAGGATCAGGCGATCGGTGCGGACCCTTCGCGAATGGCAGTGGATCGCCACCATCTCCACCGATCCCGAAACCGTCCTCACCAACCTGCGCAAGGAAGCCAGGGAACTCATCGCCCTGGGCCTCGACCATCCCAAACGCGCCAGCGAAATCGGCATGATCGTGGTGGCCTATCACCGGCTGATGGTCGCGGTGGCTGAGGCGGTCGAGCGGCGCAGTACCACAACCGCCATGGCCAATTCGTCGGCTCCCTAGCGGGCCAGACCAGCCGGTTTTCCATTCGTGGAGGCAGCCGAGCCGAAAGGGTTGACCGCCCCCTGTTTTTGTCGGAATTACAGGACCGTTGCCTGCGCGGAAGCAGGAAACCCAAAAGGGGAAACAAGGACTCGAAAGAGTGCCCGAACGCCCCTATGGTTCAGTCGCTCCCGGGCAATACGACTCGTGAGCAACAGCATCGTGTTGAGGACTTTGCATGACCGCCCGTATCTACCGCCCGGCCCGTAACGCCATGCAGTCGGGCAAAGGCAAATCCCGGCAGTGGGTGCTGGTGCATGAGCTGGCCGAATCCAAGAGCATCGACCCGCTGATGGGCTACACGACCTCGGGCGACACTCGCCAGCAGGTCAAGCTGAGCTTCGAGACGCAGGAAGAGGCCGAGGCCTATGCGCAGAAGAACGGCATCGCCTACTCGGTGCAGCCGGCGCATGACGCCACGCCCAAGCGCGTAAGCTATCCGGACAATTTCCGGTCTGACCGCAAGACGCCCTGGACGCATTGACGTCCTCCAACGTCGAATCCGCAAAGCGCCGCAAGCGATTGTGGCGCTTTTGTTTTTGGAGTCGCCCATGGATGTGCCGCTGCTGATCGTACTGGCCGGCGCCGCTGCCGCCGGATTTGCGCAGGGCGTATCGGGCTTTGCCTTTTCGCTGGTGGCACTGTCGATCTGGGCCTGGGCGGTCGAGCCGCAATTGGCGGCGCCGATGTCGGTCTTTGGCGCGCTGATGGGCCAGTTGATTGCCCTGCCCTGGGTGTGGCGCGGGTTCGATATCAGGAAGCTCCTGCCGCTGCTGATCGGTGGCCTTGCCGGCGTGCCGCTGGGCGCGTTCCTGCTGCAATGGCTCGATCCGACGCTGTTCAAGTTCGGCCTCGGCGTCTTCCTGCTCTTCTATTGCCCACTGATGCTGCTGCTGCCGCTCGACTACAAATGGCCGCATGGCGGCCGGCTGGCGGATGGCGCGTCCGGCTTCGCGGGTGGCGTTCTGGGCGGGCTGGCCGGCATATCCGGTCCGGTGCCGACGCTCTGGACCACGCTGCGCGGCTGGGACAAGGACACGCAGCGCGGCGTGTTGCAGGCCTTCAACATCGCCATGCATGTGGCGACGCTGACGGCCTATGTGGCGTCCGGCTCGATTACGTCAGAGGCACTGGTCATGTTCGCCTGGATCACACCGGCGCTGGCCATTCCCGCCGTGCTGGGCGTGCTGTTGTTCCACCGGCTCAATGCGCGGGCCTTTCGGCGATTGATCCTGCTGCTGCTCCTGGTCTCGGGCGTAACCTTGATCTGGGGCAGTGTCGTTCAATGGCTGTAGCCCCGTAATTTTCGTGCGATGCAGCCTTGAGCGTTGGTCTCTGGCATCACATCTGGCAGGGTGATGGAAATCATCGGGACCTGCCCCATGCTTCGACTCGCGCCCATGCTGACCGCCCTGGCCGGACTTGCCGTCGCCGCTCCGGCTGCGGCTGCCCCGGCGATGTGGAAAGTCAGCGACGGAGACAGCCGCGTCTGGCTGTTCGGCTCGATCCACATGATGCCCGCGGGCCAGCATTGGCGGACGCCGGTGTTCGACCAGATTCTGGCAAAGGCGGATCGGGTCTATTTCGAAACGGATATGAGCCCGGAACAGCAGGCGCTGATGGGGGCCGAGGCCTATGTGCGCGGCGTCTATACCGACGGCACCCTGCTGACCGATGTGCTCGATGACCGCCAGGAGAAGCTGTTGCGCGATGCCGCGGCGCAGATCGGGCTGCCGCTCGGCCCGGTTCTCGCCATGCGGCCCTGGATGGCGGCGCAGGCCGTGACCGGCCCCGTGCTGGTGCAATCAGGCTTTATGGGCGAGGGCGTGGAACTGCAGGTGCTGCCCGAGATCGATGCCGACCGGCGGGGCTATTTCGAGACCGGCTTGCAGCAGCTCGACGTGCTGACCGGCGGACCCGAGGCAGCCGATGTCGCGATGCTGATGCAGGCGCTGGAAGCTTTGCCCAAGATGGAAACCACTCTGTTCGAGATGCTCGACATGTGGAATGGCGGCGATGTGGATCAGCTTGCGGACCTGATGGTCGGCGAACTGCGCGGCGTCGAGGGCTTCGCCGATCGCCTGCTCTACGATCGCAACATGAACTGGCTGCCGGCGGTCGAGACCATGCTGGCGCAGAACGAGGCCACACTGGTCATCGTCGGTGCTGCGCACCTGGCGGGCGACCGGGGCCTGCAGGCGCTGCTGGAACAGGCGGGCTATACAGTCGACCGGGTGCAATAAGACGAGGCCCGGCCTCTCCTTTCGGAGAGAGCCGGGCCGCTTAATTCTGGTGACGTCTTAGACCGCGCTGAGCTTGGTCCACTTGCCGTCGTTCTGGCTCGACTGAACCGAGGCCACGATGAACTGCATGCCTTCGACGCCATCCGCCAGGGTGGGCAGCAGGCCTTCGAATGCAGCGCCATCGCCACGGATGATGGCGGCGAACTGGCTGTAGAGCGTGGCGAAGGCCTCAAGGTAGCCTTCCGGGTGGCCCGAGGGGATACGCACATTCATGGTCGAGGCGGCATTGCCGGAAATGGCGCCGCCGCGGGTCAGCAACTGCTTGGGCTTGCCGAATTCGGTGAACCACATGTAGTTCGGATTGTCCTGGCGCCATTCGAGGCCCGCCTTGTCGCCATAGACGCGGAGCTGCAGGCCATTTTCGCAGCCGACGGCAACCTGGCTGGCCCAGAGCATGCCCTTGGCCCCGCCCTCGAAGCGCAGCAGGATGTGCACGTTATCGTCGAGCTGGCGGCCCGGCACGAAGCTGGTGAGATCGGCCGAAACCGAGTCGGTCTTGAGGCCGGTGACGAAGCGGGCGAGGTTGTAGGCGTGGGTGCCGATATCGCCGATGGCGCCGCCGGCGCCGGAACGGGCCGGGTCGGTGCGCCAGGACGCCTGCTTGTTGTCTTCGGCAGCCGCCTCGGTCAGCCAATCCTGCGGATATTCGGCCTGGACGACGCGGATCTTGCCCAAGGCACCGGAGGCAACGAGTTCGCGCGCCTGACGGATCAGCGGGTAGCCGGTATAGTTGTGGGTCAGCAGGAAGCGGGCGCCATTCTTTGGCTTGATCTCGGCAAGCTTGCGGGCGTCTTCCAGCGTCGAAGTGATCGGCTTGTCGCAGATGACGTGGATGCCGGCTTCGAGGAAGGCCTTGGCCGGACCGTAGTGCATGTGGTTGGGCGTGACGATCGACACGGCCTGGATGCCATCCGGACGAGCAGCCTCGGCGCGGGCCATCTCTTCGTAGGACGTGTAGATGCGGTCTTCGGCGAGGCCGATATTGCGGCCGGATTCCTTGGCCACATCCGGGCGCGACGACAGGGCGCCGGCTACCAGTTCATAGTCACCATCGATGCGGGACGCCACGCGGTGGACGTAGCCGATAAAGGCCCCGGTGCCGCCGCCGACCATGCCCAGACGAATGCGCTTTGCGCCGTTTTCAGCCATTGATGCCTCCCGATATTGGTTGTGGCGAGATACGTGCCACGACCTCGTGGTTCGACAAGCTCACCATGAGGTCTACTGAGAAAGGAATGTAGCCCTCATCCTGCGCTTGTCGAAGGACGAGGGCGTGGCAGGATGTCTTGGAGGTTACGAGAGCCCCAGGATCTTCCGGTTGGCGGCCGTGTCGGTGCCGGACGAGGCGAAGTCGTCGAAGGCCTTCTCGGTGACGCGGATGATGTGGTTCTTGATGAACTCGGCGCCTTCGCGCGCACCATCTTCGGGGTGCTTGATGGCGCATTCCCATTCGAGCACGGCCCAGCCGGCAAAGTCATACTGCGCCATCTTGGAGAAGATGGAAGCGAAGTCGACCTGGCCGTCGCCGAGTGAGCGGAAGCGCCCTGCCCGGTTGACCCAGCTCTGGTAACCCGAATAGACGCCCTGGCGGCCGGAGGGATTGAACTCGGCATCCTTGACGTGGAACATCTTGATCCGCTCGTGGTAGATGTCGATGTAGTCCAGATAATCGAGCTGCTGCAGCACGAAGTGGCTAGGATCGTAGAGCAGATTGGCGCGCGGGTGGTTCTTCACCCGGTCGAGGAACATCTCGTAGGTGACGCCGTCATGCAGATCCTCGCCCGGATGGATCTCGTAGCAGACGTCGACGCCGTTTTCGTCAAAGGCATTGAGGATCGGCGTCCAGCGGCGCGCCAGTTCGTCGAAGGCTTCTTCGACGAGGCCAGCCGGGCGCTGCGGGAACGGATAGAGGAACGGCCAGGCCAGCGCGCCCGAGAAGGTCGCGTGTTCGGTGAGGCCGAGATTCTTGGAAGCCTTGGCGGCCCAGTGCAACTGCTGCACGGCCCATTCCTGGCGAGCCTTGGGGTTGCCGTGGACCGAGGCAGGCGCGAAGCCGTCCATCATCGAGTCATAGACCGGATGCACCGCGACAAGCTGGCCCTGAAGGTGGGTCGAAAGCTCGGTGATCTCGAGGCCGTGCTTGGCGGCCGTGCCCTTGAGCTCGTCGGCATAGGTCTGCGATGTCGCAGCCTTTTCCAGGTCGATCAGGCTGCCGACCCAGGTCGGGATCTGTACGCCCTTGTAGCCGTAATTGGCCGCCCAACCGCAGATGGCGTCCAAGGAATTGAACGGCGCCGCGTCGCCCGCGAACTGCGCCAGAAAGATAGCCGGCCCCTTGATGGTGCGCATGTCGTTTCTCCTCGTATGGGCGCTTGGCGCCTTGGTCTTTTGCCACTTCATGCAAACAGGCGGCGGGTGTCCGCCGCCTGTCTGGCTCATTCATCGCAATGTTGACCGGCTAGTGATGCCTGTCAATGAGGTACGCACCTCAATTACTTCAGCAGGGCCTGCGCCTGGGCTGGCGTCAGAGCCAGCGGCCGTTCGCAGGTGGTCGACAGGGTCAGCACCTGCCCGCTTTCGCCAGCCTTGAGCAGGCTGGTCATCACGTCGACAGCATGCAGCGCCACGTCGAGCCCGCAGCGGGCACGGTAGCCGCCCTCGATGGAGGCCATCATATCGGCGAGGCCGGCAGCGCGATAGTTGGCGCGCGGCTCAGCGGTATCGAGGCCCTGGTTGGCCTTGCCGAAGGGATGATCCCACGGGGTGACCTTCGAGCGCTCGCCAGCGATGTTGGCCGTGACCAGATCGCCGCCGAAGAAGTTCGGATCGGGCACGAAGATCGAGCCGTCAGTGCCGTAGAGCTCGATATTGTGGTGGCCATGCGCCGCCACGTCCCAGCTTGCGCCGATGGTGACGATGGCGCCGGAGACGAATTCGAGCACGCCGTGGATGGTCGTGGGCGTGCCCACCTTGACGAAGGTGCCCTTGTAGGGGCCTTCGGCGGTCACTTCACGTTCGGTGCGGGCCATGTTGGTGAAGGCCGACAGGCGCTTCACCGGGCCAAGCAGGTGGATGAGGTCGGTGACGTAGTAGGGACCCAGATCCAGGATGGGACCGGCGCCGGGCTGGAAGAAGAAGTCCGGATTGGGATGCCAGTGTTCCATGCCGCGGCTCATGACATGCATGGTGCCGCTCATGATCTTGCCGAGCGAGCCGCCGTCGATGATCTCGCGAGCCTGCTGATGGGCGCCGCCCAGGAAGGTATCGGGAGCCGAACCAACCTGCAGGCCACGGTCATCGGCGGCCTTCTTGAGGGCCATGCCCTCTTCGAGCGACAGCACGAAGGGCTTTTCCGAATAGGCATGCTTGCCGGCCGAGACGATGTCCATGGACACCGAATAGTGCGTCGCCGGGATCGTGAGGTTCACGATGACGTCGATTTCGCTGTTCTTGAGCAGCTCGTCGGGCGTCTGCGCCTTGACGCCGAATTCACCGGCACGCTTCTCGGCGGCAGCCGGGAGAATGTCGGCGACAGCGCGCACTTCGAGCCCCTTGAACAGCGGGGCGAGCTTGAGATAGGCGCTCGAGATATTGCCGGCACCCATGATGCCGACGCCAAAGGTCTTGGCCATTTAGATTACTTCCACTTCTTTGCGGCGGCGATGGAGCGCGTTGCGAAACGCACGGCATCGGACGGCTTGTCATGCTCGGCGACGAAATACTGAGCCTTGGTCTTGGACTGGACCTCGGTGATCAAGTCAGCCCAGTTGAGGACGCCGTCGCCGACGTCGGCCCAGCCGTCTTCATCGGCCTTCTCGCCAGCCGGAGCGATGTCCTTGACGTGAACGGCGGTGATGCGGCTGCCATAGCGGTCGAACCAGGCGATCGGGTCGGCCTTGCCACGGACGATCCAGGCAACGTCGGCTTCCCACTCGATGCCGGGCGCGGTTTCAAGCAGGATTTCCATGGGCGTGCGGCCCGAGGTGGTCGGGACGAATTCGAAATCGTGGTTGTGCCAGCCGAAGGCATAGCCTTCCTTGCCATAGGTCTCGGCGTGACCGGCCAGCGTCTCGGCCAGTTCGAGCCACTTGGACTCGTCGGCGCTGCGGCCTTCGGCGCCGATATGGGGCACGATGATCTTCTTGATGCCAAGCGTCTCGGCGGTCTTGAGCGTGGTCGAGACATCGGCGGCCTGGGCCGGGCCGAAATGGCCGGTCGGCATGGTGAGGCCGTTCTTCTTGAGATTGGCGGCAAGACCCGCGGCATCGTCGTAAAGACCGCCGAAGCCTTCGACCTGGGTGTAGCCGAGCGAGCCCAGGGTGGCGAGGAAGTCCTCGAGCGATGGGACATTGCGGGCGCTGTAGAGCTGGAATGACAATTCGGTCATCGTGGCCTCTTTTGTAACGTTGGAATGGAATGGCGGCATCGCCTTGGCGGTGCCGGAAAATAGAGCTGTCGGGGAATCGTGTCGCGCCGGGAAGGCAGGCCAATCACCGCAAAAGTAACATCAGGCCGGACAATGTGGACGAGACGGTAGGACGGCGCCCGCAGGCGCCGCCACTGGAGTGGGTTGATGGTCAGAGACGGTTGGTCGTCTCGGCGTTGAAGATCGAGCCGCGGGACGGATCGAAGCCGACGACCAGCTTCTGGCCAACGGTCAGATGCACGTCGCTATCGACGCGGAAGGTCACCGACCGGCCGGCGAGCTTGGTCCAGGCCAGCGTGTCCGAGCCCATCGGTTCGACGATCTCGATCTCGATTTCCTGGGTGAACGGCATGCGCTTGACGTCATCGCCGAGCACGATGTGTTCCGGACGCACGCCGAGCACTGCCTTGGTTCCGGCGGCGGCAGGCGTGGTGAACTGGTAGGTACCGACCGGGATGGAGGTGCCGTCTTCAGCCGTGAAGGTGTCGCCGTTCAGCGTACCCTGCAGCATGTTCATCTGCGGGGAGCCGATGAAGCCGGCAACGTAGAGATTGACCGGCTTGTTGTAGAGGGTGTGCGGGTCGCTGAGCTGCTGGATCACGCCGTTCTTCATGACGGCGATGCGATCAGCCAGCGTCAGAGCCTCGATCTGGTCGTGGGTCACGTAGATCATGGTGTTCTTCAAGCGCTGGTGCAGCCGCTTGATTTCGACGCGCAGGTCCGAACGGAGCTTGGCATCGAGGTTGGACAGCGGCTCGTCGAACAGGAACACGTCCACGTCGCGCACCAGGGCACGGCCGATGGCCACGCGTTGGCGCTGACCACCGGACAGTTCCACCGGCTTGCGCTGCAGCAGCGGCTGGATCTGGAGGATTTCGGCGGCGCGGGCAACGCGACGCTCGATCTCGTCCTTCTTCATGCCGGCAACGCGCAGGCCGAAGCTCAGGTTACGCTCCACGGTCATCTGCGGGTAAAGCGCATAGGACTGGAACACCATGCCGATGCCGCGATCCTTGGGCTCTTCCCAGGTGACGTTCTTGCCGCCGATGAAGATCTGGCCGTCCGAAACGTCGAGCAGGCCGGCGATGCAGTTGAGCAGGGTCGACTTGCCGCAGCCCGAAGGCCCGAGCAGAACGATGAACTCACCCTGGGCGATGTCGAGGTCGAGATGTTCGAGAACCTTCACATTGCCGAAGTTGAGGGACAGATCCCTGATGGAAACACTGTGTTGCGTCATGGTCTTAACCCTTCACCGCACCGGCGGCGATGCCGCGGACGAACCATTTACCCGAGATGAAATAGACAGCCAGCGGCACGGCAGCGGTCAGGATGGTCGCCGCCATGTGCACGTTGTATTCGCGCACGCCAGTTGTCGTGTTGACGATGTTGTTGAGCTGCACGGTCATCGGCATGTTCTCGCGACCGGCAAAGACGGTGCCGAACAGGAAGTCGTTCCAGATACCGGTAACCTGCAGGATGACCGCCACGATGGTGATCGGCACGGCCATGGGCACCATGATCTGGAAGAAGATCTGCCAGAACCCTGCCCCGTCGACGCGTGCGGCCTTGAACAGTTCGGGCGGCAGGGCGGCGAAAAAGTTGCGGAACAGCAGCGTCAGGATCGGCATGCCGAAGATGGTGTGGATGATGATGATGCCCGGGAAGGTACCGAAGATACCCAGCTCGCGGAAACCGACGATCAGCGGGTAGATGACCACCTGGTACGGCACGAAGGCGCCAAATACCAAAAGGCCGAACAGCAAGTTGGCGCCGCGATATTTCCAGAACGACAGCGCATAGCCATTGAGGGCCGCGATGACGATGGAGACGGCGGTACCGACGACGGTGATCTTGACCGAGTTGAGGAAGCCGGGCTTGAGGCCGTTGCAATCACGGCCGGTACAGGCGGTGTCCCAGGCCTTGAGCCAGGGCTCGAAGGTGATCTGCTGCGGCCACTGGAAGATGTTTCGCAGCTGGATTTCCGGCATCGTCTTGAGCGAGGTCACGATCATGACCCAGAGGGGCATGAGGAAGAACAAGGCGGCCAGAACGAGGAAGACATAGACACCGATGCGACCGATGGTCAGCGTTTTCGGCTTGGCGCCGCGCGGGCCTGCTTCGAGGCGAGAGCCAGTTGCAGCAGAGGAGGCGAGAGTCTCGGTGGTCATCATGCCTTCTCCTTGACCTGGTTGGCGCGCCACTGCGCCAATGCCTGAATGCCGAGCAGGACAATCACCGGCAGCAGCATCATCGTCGCCGCGGCCATCCCCTGGCCAACGTTCGAGCGGTCGGTAATGTGCTGGATGACATAGACGGCGGGCATCTGCGTTGCGATGCCGGGGCCGCCCTGCGTCATGGCGACGATCAGGTCATAGACACGGACCACGCCCACGCATTGCAGGATGAAGGCGGTAAGAATGGCGCCGCGCATCATGGGCAGCACGATGAACAGATAGGTTCGCCAGGCCGGGATGCCGTCGATCTTGGCGGCCTTCCAGATTTCACCATCGACGCCGCGAAGGCCGGCCAGCATGACCGCCATGGTGACGCCAACGCCGTTCCAGATACCGGCAACCACGAGGCCATAAATGGCTGTGCCAGAATTGACCAACGGCGCGAAGGCAAATTCGGTAAAGCCCCAGCCGCGGACCGTAGCCTGGATGCCGTAGTTGGGATCGAGAATCCACCGCCAGACCAGACCGGTGATGATCAGCGACATGGCGAAGGGGTAAAGGAAGATCGAGCGGAACCAGTCTTCGGCCTTGATGCGCTGGTCCATGAAGACCGCGAGCAGGTAGCCAGCGACCATGTTGGCCGCGATGGACATCAACCCGAAGAACCAGATGTTGTTGACCGATACCAGCCAGCGGCTGGTGGTCCACAGGCGCTCATATTGTTCACCACCGACGAAGTTTTCCGGGCCGAAGGCGGGGAAAATGCGGGAGTTCGTGAATGAGAGCACGAAGGAATAGATGATGCAGATAAAGAAGACGCCGACTGCTGTCAGGATCAACGGCGTAGTGCCGAGGATAGACATGAGCGTCGAAAGGCGGAACGGCTTCCGCCCAGAGGAAGACGTTGCCTTGATGGCAACTCCGTCCTCTTTGGCCGTAGCAAGCTGAGCCATGACGATTTCCCTTATGGGTCGATGTGAAGGGCGGTCCGACTCAGGCGCGACCAGGTTGCCCCAATGGCAAACCGGGCGGCCCCTTTCAGGGTCACCCGGTTCGTCAATTTGCGATTATTCAGCCGACGCGATGATGTCGACGAAGCGCTGCTGGATTTCCTCGACGGTCATGTCGGGGTTGGCCCAGGCTTCAGCCCAGAGGTCGTCCATCTGGGTGACCGAGTCCTGGAGCAGGTAGATGCCTGCGCCCTGGATCACGTTGTCTGGGTTCTTCAGGATCTCGATGCCCTGCTTCATGCAGTCATCGGCCAGGGACATGTCAACGTCGTCACGCACTGGGAGCGAACCCTTGGCGTTGTTGAACAGGGCCTGGACCTGCGGATTGACCATCATCGAGGCCATCTTCAGCTGAGCAGCTTCTACAGCAGCGTCATCCTGCTTGGGGAACAGGAAGATGTCGCCGCCCGTGTCGAGATAAGGGCTTTCCGAGGGACCAGCGATACAGGCGTAATCAACGCCCGGCTTTTCGCCGGCAACGGCGAATTCACCGCGTGCCCAGTCGCCCATGATCTGCAGCGCAGCCTGGTCCTGGATCACCAGGTTGGTGGTGTCGTTCCAGGTACGGTTGGCCGAGCCTTCGTCGGTGAAGGTCTTGAGGCTCTTGAAGATTTCAATGGCCTTCTTGACTTCTGGACCGCCGGCGACGTCGAGGTTGCGATCCTTGTAGATGGCTTCATGACCGGCCTTGCCAAGCTGGCTCAGCATCACGACGCCCATGGCGCCACCGATCTGCCAGCCTTCACCGCCGATAGCGAACGGCGTGATGCCGGCTTCCTGCAGCTTGGGAGCAGATTCAATGAATTCGCTCAGGTTCTTCGGCAGCGGAACGCCAGCCTTTTCGAATGCCGGGATCGAAGCCCAGGCCCACTGCCACGAGTGAATGTTCACCGGAACGCAGTAGATCTTGCCTTCGAATTCGCAGACGTCGAGAATGGCTGCCGGGCGGATGAAATCGCGCCAGCCTTCGGTCGTTGCCAGGTCGGTGAG
The DNA here is from genome assembly GCA_966212275.1 of uncultured Devosia sp. Lineage (GTDB taxonomy): Bacteria > Pseudomonadota > Alphaproteobacteria > Rhizobiales > Devosiaceae > Devosia. Next base: position 156,709 of record CBIHQV010000001.1, on the reverse strand, counting down.
GTCGAGCAGCAGGCCGGCTTCGGCGAGCTCTTCGAACTGACGGCTGATGTTGAACTGAGCGGCGCCCGGAGGATCGCCACCGAGGGTACGCTGCAGAATGGCCGAACGGGCATTCTCGCCACCGGCAATAGCAGTATCGACCCACTTGTCTTCGCCCAGGGCGTCGAACTCACGAGCGAAAACCGAAACGGCGGCCTGTTCGCCACCCGACGTCCACCAATGGATAACTTCGACATCCGCTGCATTGACAGCGGTGGAGCCGAGCAAAGCAGTTGCCATAGCGGCAACCACTGCAAACTTCTTCATAGGTTGTCCTCCCAACGATCACTTGGAGCGAAACGCTCCCGCGAAGCTGCCAGCCGCAAGGTTGTCTTCTTGTGAGACATCCCCAGCTGGCGGCGTGTAATCGATTGCATATCTCGGGTCCCGAAATCTCTGCAATCGATTGCATGAGTTTCGTACACGCCTTGCGCACCTGTCAAGATCGAATTAGACAGTTTGGGTTACTGACAGCGAGAGGGGGCGCTGCCAGGCATGAATCTGGTTAAAAAAACGCCGACAATTCAAGACGTTGCGCGTTTCGCAAGAGTGTCGACCGCCACTGTCAGCCGCGCCCTTTCGAGCCCGGAAAGGGTGAGCGAGCAGACCCGCGTGCGCATTTCGGAGGCCGTGCGCGTCACAGGCTATACGCCCAACCAGTCGGCCCGCTCATTGCGCCAGAAGACGGCAAGGACGATCCTCGTCGCCCTCCCCGATATCGGCAATCCATTCTTCTCGGTGATCCTCGACGCGATCGAGCGCGAGGCCGCGGCGCGCGGCTATGGCGTGCTGGTGGCCAACCGTTTCTCCGGGGCGGATTCGGGGGTGCGGATGCGGGACTATTTCATGTCCAACCGGGTCGATGGCCTGCTGCTGTTCGATGGCTCGGTCGATCTCGAGCAGTTGATGCTGCTCACCGGTGCGCCGACGCCGTTTCCCCTCATCGTGGTTTGCGAGGAAATCCCCAACGCCCCGTTCCACACCGTCAAGACCGACAATGGCTATGCCGCCGAGCGGGCGACCCGCCACCTGATCGAGCTGGGCCACCGCCGAATCGGCCATGTCCGTGGACCACAGGGCAATGTGTTGACGGCGGAACGCGAAGGCGGATTCGTGCGGGCCATGGAGGCGGCCGGCCTCGATATCCGCAGCGAATGGATGCTGCCGGGCGCCTTCGAGATGGAAGCGGGTGTCATCGCGGCGCAGCATTTCATGCGGCTTGATAGCCGCCCCACGGCGATCTTCGCCGCCAATGACGAAAGCGCCATCGGCTTCATCTCCGGCCTGCGCCAGCATGGGCTCGATTGCCCGGCCGATGTTTCGGTGGTCGGCTTCGACGACCTGGCGCTGGCCGCCCATGTCTGGCCGCCGCTGACCACCATGCGGCAGCCGCGCGCCGCCCTGGGGCGGATCGCCGCCGGCGCGCTGATCGACGTGATCGAGGGCGAGCGGCACAGCCGCGTACCCATGCATATGGTGCTGAGTTCGGAAATGATCATCCGCGGCAGCACCGGCCGCCCCCCTGCCCTCCTCACACCGCTCACCAGCGCGCCCGTCCGCGCCACGCGCTGATCACCGCAACAAGGGCGTTTCCTTTGGGCAGAAATCGGGTAAATGGGGGCACCTGCGCTGGTCCCGTAGCTCAGCTGGATAGAGCAGCAGCCTTCTAAGCTGTTGGTCGGGGGTTCGAGTCCCTCCGGGATCGCCAGTCTAATCAGGGGTTTAGCTGGAAAATCGACCAGTTTTGCCGCTTCGTGTACCACATTTCGTTGGTTACGCCTTTTCCCAGCAATTACACTAAGTTACCGGAGAACGGTAGCTTTCGGGAACATTCGGGAAAAGGCGTAGTGGAACATGCGCGGTACATGGTAAACGCGCTGCCCGCTTATTCTCGGACTAGCTCAGCCCTGACAAAGAAAAATCCTGCGGTGTTGATGATGGTTTCGCTCCGCGGCTGGTTACGGTCGAGGCTCTCATTCAGTAGGTGCTCGGGCACCCGGGACCAATCCGGGCCAAGCACCTTAACCAGATGCCCCTCCACATCAGCCACTTCTTGAACGATCGAGGTCTCGTAGGTGCCCCACTGGCCCTCGCTGTCCTCGCCAGTTTCTAGCGTGACGAAGTTGTAGCTTCTGCCGATCTCAAACATCGCTTCTCTCCCTCAGTGCCTCGTCGGATGGAATTCCCAGACGACGACCTTGCGATCAGGGATATCAGGGTCATTCGGAAAAGACAGCACGGCTATCCGCGCGTTATTGGGGCGTTCCGGTGTCGGCGACGCTTTGGACTTGGTCATGTGATTTAGCTTTCAGGTTCGGCTTTCTACGGCCATTGCCGAGACGGTCGGCACCGGGAGTGTAGAAACGTGCCTGAAAGAACACGCCTGGCTGCTTTTACCCCGCTAAAGGCTATTGCATGACAACCAGACTCCCGGCTACAACGAGCCGGCACGCAAACTCACGTTTGCGCGGTCTTTGACGGCGACGGGTCCTTGGCGGGACTGAAGTCGACGCTTTCAGGGTGCGATCGGGGCTTGGCGGCCCTTCACGCGGGAGTTCTCTACGCTCCGCTTTCGACCCTACGCTTCAAAAACAAGACACAAAGCAAACAAACTGCCCTCGCGGGCAGCGGCTTTGCACATTCATCTATTGACGCCGGAACCAAATCAGTATTGACGCATTAGTGCGGCGCTTATCTACGCTTATTACTTCACGATATTAAGTATCATAAGCGAAAGCGCTTAAATCAACTACGCAGCAACCCCGGCGCGAATCGGCCGGGGCGCCTCTTATGCTGCGTGACGGCGGCGCTGTTTATGCCAGCGTCGCGACATGCTTCGTAGCCGCACATGCAGGCGATGGCGCATGGGCATGTGTCTCTTCCAGGCCCGCTGCTCCTCGAGTTGATAGGCCACGACGACAATGCGTGCTGGCTCGTCAGCGGTCACAAGGACCGCGGGCCGGAAATAGAAATCCCAAGGGTCTAGGTCGTCGTTTCCGTTGTCGTTTGCAGGTTGAGTCATGATTATCTCCGTCGCAATTGGAACGAGATCAATAACCATCGTGAACCGGCGACGGAGAAGCGCATAAACGCCTAGCCGCTGTTTTCCTCGAAGTTCACAACTTTAAGCGCGGCAAGCTTATACTAGCGGGTACACTGGAGAGATAAGCGTCAAGCAAGAAAACGGGGCGCCTTTCACCGGCGCCCCGCCATTCTTAGATATGCGCTACGTCAAGCATCCGCTGAATGGCGGCGCGAAGCTGTGGGTTGCTCTCGTATCCGGCGACTGGACCGGTCACCTGCTGCACCCAGATACTGTCGTTGCCGTCCGTGATCCTCATGAGGAAATCCCGGAACTGTTCTACGTTGCCGTCCCAGTGGAGCAGCCAGAAAGACCGCTGCACGGCTAACGCTCCCCGGTTGATCAAAAACTCGATCAGGGGCCGGTAGTCCTGACCAGGCGCATTGAGGTCGTAAGCCAAACTCAACAGGATAGGTGGAATGACCGTGGCCGGCAGCGGCGGTCGGTAGAGTGCGGCAATGCCGCTATGGGTCGTCATGAAGCGGGTACTCCCCTTGCTTCGTTGCCCCAGCGGCGTTAGACCCTCGTTTGTGAAGACTGGATCGTGCCGCGCTTCATCGCGCGAACACGAATCGGCAGAGGGGTCGTCCGACATGGACAACCCCTCTTACCTTTGGACTATTCTCACCGCAAGCTCTGAGCTATTGGATATAGGCGAGTAAGAGAGTTATCTGTTCAAAACTTCTGGCAGTCAAGGACAATCTGTCCGGATGGCGATAGCTGCGACAATTTGTGATGAAGGATAGGTGACCGGCGCCGAAGCGCCAGCCCTTACCTAGAACCGGTTCGTCTTGTAGGTGATCGAGAACGTCACGTCTGTCGTCGCCTGCACGTAAGGCCCAAGGCTGACTGGCACTCCGGACGTAGAAAGACCGAAGAAGTCGATGGTATTCGTACCCTCGAGGATGCGGCAATAGAAGCTTGCGGCGCCATGCCCACCTACCAGGTTGCCGATGAAGCAGTTTCCTACCGCCCGGTGCACGATGTTGTTTATGACCGGCTTGGGTAGCCCTATCAGGTGGACAACTCCGGTAGGCGATCCCGACACGCTACTTACCTGCAGATAGCCACTGCAGGTAATGGTCCCATCATTTTCAACCCATCCGAACTCGTCATATGCCGAGTTCAGCGAGAAGGAAACGCCGCCGGCGTCCTGCGTCAGCACCGCGCCCGAAGCACGAGGTTGACCGTCGTCCAGGAAGACGTTGCGAGCCGCGCCGGTGACCAGGGCCTGGTTGATGTCGGAGTTGTAGAACTTGGTGAGCGGCGCGCCCATCTCTGCATGCCGCGTGCAGTTTTCCCAATGTGCCGAGTAGAAAGCATTGTTCGGGTTGGCGCCACCGTTGGCCATTAGAGCCTTCACGATAATGCCCGTTGGCACGGCATTCGGGCTCGTGCCCGTGGTCACGTTCTCAAAGAACGCGTTGTAGAAGTTGTTGCCACCGCCGGCGTCGATCTGGATGGCCGTGTTGATCGAACCGTTGAAGGTCGCATTGATGAACACGTTGGAGTTGGCGCCTGAATGCAGCGGGTCGACGGATCCCGTGTCGACGAGGTGGATGCACCGCTTTACCGATGTAAAATACAGGTTTTCGAACTGGTTGTACCAGCACCCGGATGCCTGCCCTGCGATCGGCAGGCCGGCGAACATCACGATTCCCGCGTCGCCTCCTAGGAATTGGATATCGCTGAAGGTGTTGTGGTTCTGGTTCACGGCCGTCACGTTGACGGTGCCACCCTCGGGGCCGACGACGAGGCTCTGCACGCCGGTGTAGCCGTTAGAGCTCAGCCGAATATTCCGACAGAATCCGAAGCTGTCTGCCCAGGTCAGCAGATTGATGGTGTTTGCCGCAGCGAGCAGTGTGGCAGGGCCTCCGGAGGAAAACAGCGTCTTGCTCGGATACGGGAATCCGGTGCCCTGGTAGGACACCATGACGCCTGCATTGCAGTTGTACTGCCTGCCGTCGAGGTCGATGGTGTTGCTCGACCTGATCGCCTGGTTGATGGCCGTTTGGTCGGTGTTGGTACCATCATTGATACCCCACCAGGCCGGGAAAACAGCGCGGCGAACCGCGTTCGCGTAGCCAACGTCAAACTGAGCTTTTCCCAGCCCAAACCCGGAAAACACCTTCGTGCCGCGGTCTGCGTTGAACGCGCAGTTGATGGTGAGCGTGACGCTGGTATTAGCCGCCACGATCAGGGCGCCAGGCTTCACCGTCAGGTTGATGCCGCTTTCGATCGTCAGATTGGCTGCCAGGGTATAGCTACCTTCCGGTAGCACGATGTCAACGCAGCCGGAGTCCGCGATCAGGTCAATGGCGTCGGCACTGGTGGGTGCGCCGTACATCGCCGGGTTCTGTGTGACCTCGGCGATCTCGTACCAGACGTCGGTGACCCCATCATCGAGCGTGATGAAGAACTTGCCGGTGTGGGCAGGCTCGCTCACAACCTTCTTGTAGAGCGCGCCGCCACCGTCGCCGGCAGTGGTGTAGCCCTCTAGACGGATGTAGTTCGGCCCCATGACCGGCGCGTAGGCTTCTGCCAGCGCCTTGGTCGAAAACACGCTCGCCTGGAAAAGCGACGCGGCGCCAATCGCGATTTCGGCCGCTGCTTCGGCTGCCTCCGCGTTGTCGTTGGCGGCCGTTAGCACCTCGCCGAACGCCGTACGCAGTTCGACCTTCTTCGGGCTGTGGACGCCTGAGGAGGGGTCGCCACCAGGTAGTGGAGCGCCCGTCGGCTCACCGGGCAGGCCGTCGCCTGTGTACCGTTTGAACTCCCGGTAAACGCGGTTGACGGTATCAATTGCGGTCATTGGCGCGCTCCAGTTTCTCGTGGCGGATGCGTTCTTCCTCGATCTCTTCCGGCGTGCTGTTCTCGATTGGCGAGCCGTCCTCGTTTCGCCAGATGTTGCTGTCGCGTTCGGGGTCGTTGGGGTCGTGGTTGGGGTTGGTCATCAAGCCTCCTTATGGGCGTGAAAAAGCCCGCGCGAGGCGGGCTGGGTGGAAAGAACTTGTGAAGCTCCGGCCAATGCTGTTGTCTGCATTGCAGGGGACTTCAGATGATCGGAAAACTTGCTGCCGCGGCCGCTGCCGCTTTGTTGCTGGCCGGCTGCATGTCGACCAAGGTTTCAATGTTTCCGATTGAGGGGCCGCTATCTAGGATGGCGCCGCTGCCAACGATCCTGGCGACGGCAAAGGGCATTGAGAGCAACACCGGTGAGATCACCATGGTCCGACCGGGCGATGACCTATGCACCGGCCGTTGGTCATCGGTGGCGCCGCAGATGGTCGTCGCAAGCAGTGGCTCGCTGTTCTCGACCTATGGATCGTCGGTAGGTTTCAATTCGGTGTCCGTGGCGAACATGCCGGGGACTAACCGCGGCGAGGCGTTCCTAGCCTGCGCATCAGGCGCGACCGTACAGGCGGAATTCTTCACCGGCAGCGGCACTGCGAATGGCTACGGCGTAGCCAAGGACAGTGACGGCAACGTCTACAAGATGTTGTTCTAATGATCGCGGAGCTGACAAATGGGATTTGTTGTTGATGTCTGCCCTCACTGCAGCCTCGCCGAGGCGCAAATGATGGTGAGAGGGTTCTTTACCCCTGAAAGGGAACATCAGACTACTGACCACTTTGTGGGCTCTGTGATGACAACGTGTCCGCGTTGTCAGCTACCTGTTGCGTGGGTGCTGGACGTTAAGGGCTTTAACCCGCCGCGGAAGGCCAGCGGTCTACTGACTTCCGCCAATTGGCATGAAGGTAGGAAGCATTTTGAACGGCTATTTAGTGAGGCTCTAGAGCCGAAGACCCTGGGCCTTCGCATCGTGGAGTCTTGGCCAGGGCCACCCGAGCCTGACATTCCCGATCACGTGCCACAATCGGTTGAAAAGCCGCTCCGCTCTGCAGAGCGCAACTATCCTATACATGGCAACGAAGAGGCGGCGGGAGCTATGTATGGTCGCGCGCTGGAAGTTGCCATTAAAGACAGATTTCCAGATTTGAACGGCAGCCTGTACGCGCGAATTGAAGCGTTGGCCGCCAACCACACAATTACGGTCGATCTAAAGGACTGGGCGCATAACATTCGTGACCTGCGAAACGGCGCCCTTCACGAAGTTGCCGACCTGGAACGCGATCAGCTTACCGCCCTTCGTCTATTCACGCTGGCGTTGATGCAGTACCTCTACACAATGCCCGAGCATGTCCGGATAGCACGAGAAGAAACAGAGACACTTGCCTCCGAGGATGCCTCTAAAGCACCAGCAACGGCCTAGTTTCGTACACCGACTGCCCGGACTCCCCATGCATCGCTCGGCCAACAGCCATCGCTGCCGCTTGCGCACCATCGATGCGGTCGGTTGAGCGGCCCTTGCTGAACTTGCGGTTGCCAGCGTCGTCCTTGACCACGGCGACGTTGGCAAAGTTCCAGCGCAGCACGGGGTGGCCGCCGTGCTGAAAACGACCCGCCACGATCGCGCGTTCGAGTTCGTGGATTGCTGGCGCCATAGTGATCCAGCCTTGCCGCATTTCGACCGCCGGTAAGCCGTCTTCCCGCAGCCGCTGCATCATCCCTTGGGCCATGTGTGGGTCGAACGCGACTTCCTGGACATTCAGCGTGCGGCAGAGTTCGCGGACCTTGGCCTCTACGATGCCGTAATCGACAACGTTGCCAGGAGTGGGCGTTAAGTGCCCCTCCGATGCCCAGGCAGGGTATGGCACGCGATCTAAGTCCGCGCGCTTGGCAAGGTTGTCCTTGGGGCAGAAGAACCACGGACGCACCGCGTAGCCATCGCCCCGCTTCCAGGCAGCGACGATCGCCGTAAGGTCGCCGACGGAGCTAAGATCAACGGCCAGAAACACCGGCTGCCCAGTAAGAGCGCTGTCGTCCAGGGGCGCCTTGCCCAAGTCATAGGTGGCCATGTCGACGAAGGGCGAATGCGAATGGTCCAGCCAAACATTGAGGTGCAGTTGGCGGAACGCATCGCGGTCGCCAGGCTTACTCGCCGCCTCCCGCGCCAACTGGCGCAGTCCCTCAATGTCGGGAAAGCCTTCGGACAAGCCAGGATTAACTCGATACCAGTTCACTTCGTCCTGCCAATCGGCATCGCCATCAGTTTCAAACAGGATTGGCAGGGTTGCCGGGTCGTCGATCTCGCCACGGGCAACCTTGCGTGCGTAGTCGATGACGTCGTGCGCAACGTTCTCCTGGCCGCGGCCGGCGGTGGTGATAACCACTGTAAGGGTGCCTGGAACCTTGACGGTGCCGGTGCGGATAACGTCCCATAGGTCGCGTTTCTTGTGAGCGTGGAGCTCGTCGAGCAGAGCGAAGTTTGGTGTGCGTCCATGCTGTGTGCCGGCGTCGCTCGAGAGAGCCTCGAACTTTGCGCCCTTCTTCGGGTACGACATCCACTTTTCTGATGCGCGGAGGTCGGCCACCCGTGCCAGGCCAGGCGTGGCCTCGACTATGCCGAGTGCTTCTTCGAACGCGATACCCGCCTGCTTCTGGTCGGACGCAGCCACTAGGCACTCGCCCCGCGGCACACGCTCGGGGCCGAACGCATGCAGCAGTGACCAGGCCGCGCCGATCGAAGTCTTGCGCGCGCCCCGTGGCAACAGGATCACCACCGTGCGGATGCGGCGCTTGCCGCTGGCATCGGTGTCGCCATACACGCGCCGTGTGATGCGTTCCCAGAACCTGGCTAGTTGAAATGACCTGCCGGGTGCCGTGGACTTCGGATGCTTGAGGGCCTTGAGGAACTTGACCGCCCGCTCGCCATGGCCATGCGGGTCGGCAATTGGGGAGTCATCCGAGACCCAGGTCGGTAGAGGCGTCGTCATCGGGCGCCTCCTGGGCTACACGGGATCGGGATGCAGGGGTTAGACCAAGCTCGGCTGCCCAGCGACGGGCTTCGCCCTGCATTTCACGCAAGGTCGAATAAGCAGGGTGGCGCTTGATCTCGCCGAGACGGTTTTCGACCGTGGAGCCCTCTTTGGTGATCGTCTTGCGGGCCACCAGGGCATCACCAACGGCGGCGCAATACAGTTCCACCGACGACAGGTCCGCCTCGGTCACAGTGCCGCGCTCAATCAATTCAGGGACTACCCTGCGCCACTCGGCCTTGCCTTCGGCGGCAAGCCACACAGGCGGCTTGGGGGCAGCCTTCAAGGCGCGTTCGCTAGGCTTGGCAGGGCTCTTGTTGCCACGAGTGTGATGGGCCATCAGAACGCCTGTTGGCGATAGTCTTTGAGCAATGCGTCGACACCGAAGGGGATGTCCTTTAGCGCCGCTTCGGTGCTGGCCTCGCGGTTCTCGTAGAGGTGCGACACAAGCAGAAGGATTGCCTGCTTAACTGGCGTAGGACATGCCGCGCCGGCCTCGTATTCAATCGTTACGGCATCGGGCTCGCCATCGGCTGTAGCTGGCCAGCACGTCGACCAAGCCGGCCGAACGAACGGGTCAAAACCACCCGCGCCATAGAGGTGGTATGCCGTTCTGGCTAGCGTCTGGGTGGCACCGTCAGCGTCGATATAGGTCACCGAGTTGATACCGGTCACCGGCGGCATTGGCAGGCGGGTGGCTTCGGAGAAGCTGTCCAGCGTCAGGGTCCAAGTGTGCTCGGCCAGGCTGCGGCCGGTGTGGCGTTCCGTCCATTCGGTAGCCGCGGCCACAAGGCCATTCAGAAAGGCATCGTCGTCCGTATGAAATTCGCAGCGACATTGCTTTTTGGCGTCAGGAAGCGACACCGGAGCCGTGCCCGGGTTGGTCAGTGTGAGGGTCATTTCGACTCCGATTTAAGGAATGCGCCAATTATTGGCAGTTGCGCGCGGTGCTTGGCGGGCGGTCCCGGCGCGGGCAGGAGAAGTTGCGGACTCACCCCCCCCCCAAGGGGTAGTCAGCGACGCTCGCTTGCCGTCTTCCGGTTGTGATGCATGCGGCAGAGCGACTGTAAGTTGTCGGGCGACAGCCGCTTAGTCGGGTCAACAGCGATCGGCACGATGTGGTCGACGTCATCGGCCATCGTGACGGTCTCGTCTTCCTGCAAGCAATGCACGCACAGCGGGCTGTCAGACAGGTGGGCGATGCGCAGGCGCTGCCATGCCGCGTCATAGCCACGCGCTGTGGCGCTACCCCGCTGTGCATCGTACGCGGCACGAGTGGCCTTGGTGCGAGCAGGCTTGCAGGGGCATGTGGTGCCGTAGGGCACGACACGGCCGCACTGGCACACTCGAGGGGGAGCAAATGGCATGATTTTATTTGACTTTTCGGCCAAACTGCAGTATAACTATCCAACATGCGCCCTGCTCGGAATGGTCCGAATGGGTTTTGCATGTGAAACGGAATGGCTTTACTCATGTGTTGCATAAGCAGAGAGGGAAAAGCGATGTGAAACTAATATGGAGAAGTAATGGCCACATTTATATTGGCAGCGATTGGCACGGTTAGAATAAGTCTCTGGTTGGCAGAGATGGCGCATCGGGCGTACATGGCATGGTGGCATGCTCGGCACAGAAGCGGTTAGCAACAGGCCTTTTAGGCAATTTAGAAAAGGGGTACCCGAGTCCGGGTGCCCTTTTTTTGTGCGGGGATGGTGCGGCAGCACCATCCCCTAGCCGTCGCGAGATTGAGCGCCCTCAAATGCTGGTGCCGCGCATCTCGCGTTCCGTTTTCCGACTGGCTGCGCCGTCATTGGATGGCACCGAATTCTGTTAGGCCGCGCGGAACACACCGCAGGTGGCGCCGGCATCACGTCGGAAGCGAATGGTTGAGGGCGTGGCGTAGAACGTCCGAACGGGCTCCTGTGAGGTCAAAACTTCAAGAGGAGACGCAGGATTCCACGCGCCGGTTTCATCCTTCACGTCGATCCAAACGCGCGCGTTTGGCCCGGTCACGCCCTTCAGTGCGAAGACCACTCCAGTGTTGTCAGTAAGCACCACGTCTGGAGAGGTCGCGGCGGTGTTGCCCACCGCCAAAATCTCAGCGGCTGCCATCAAGCCACCGGTGCGTCTGCGGGGTCGCCGAGGATAGCGGACGCTCCGAGGGCAATGGACGTGCCGCCCGCCTTTGTCAGCGAGAGGCGCACATATCGCTTCACGCCGCGGTAACCCAGCTTGTAGGTACTAGCCGCCGCAAGCGTCACCGGCGCGTTGGTGTCGCGGTCCGTAGTTGCCACGTCAGTGAAGCCTGAGCCAGAGGCGTCAGACTCCTGCAGCTTCACGCCGAAGTCACCAGAGCTGACGATAGCGCCAGTGTTGACGACGAAGGCAACTCGATTAAAGCCCTTAAGATCGATTGTGGTGCCGTCCGCGGCGGCGGACTGTACCGCCGGTGCGATGGCACTGCGGGCGGCGATATTCGAATAGAGATCGCGCATTGAGCGCTCCTATGAATGAGTGGGCCGCCCCGGTTGGAGCGGCCAAATGTTGGGTTACGAGGTGGCGGTCTTGAGTTTCCGGAAGCGAGCTGCCTGCAGAACACGAGCACCGACGCGTCGCGTGCCGTGAATGCGGGTGACGCCCTTGGTGGCCTGGGTGTACGGATCCACCAGCGTCGACAGTGCCAGTCGGTCGACAATCCGATAGGCGGACCAGTCACCGAAAACGATAGGGTAGTTGCCGTCGGCAATATCAGGGAGGTCGACCATTTCGACCACGGGCTTGCCGAGAATGGTTTCGGGCTGACCCGCCTGGAAGCTAGGCTGCCACAGATAATTGCCCTGCCCGTCCTTGAGCTTTCGTACCGTTGCCAGCGTGGTGCCGTTCATGGCCCAAGCTGCACCGGGGGCATTGCGGTATGCAGCAGGGAGCGCATACAGCAGGTCAATCAGCTTATCAGCCGACAGCGCAGTGGCATGGCCATTGATGGTGCTCAGGATTTCGGCATTGGACATGACGCCTTCGGGCTGCTTCACGCCGGTGCCGTTGACGAAAGCCACCGCCTCCTTTTTCCCAAAGTCCTCGGCCAAGGCCAGACGGACCTCAGCTTCGGCGGCACCGCCGCTGTCCGCAAGCAACTCGTTGCTGATGTCGACGTAGGTGGTCAGCTTGTGCGTCACCACCTCAAGCTGACCAAAAGCCGGATCAGAGGCGTTCGACTCTTCCAGTTCGCCTTCCCACTGCGCGTTCGTGATGCCGGTCCGCTTGGGGTACTTCACCGATGGCGCTCCGGTGGTTCGTACGGACGCGTACTGGCGGATTGGCGAAAACTGGACCAGATCGCGGATGAACTCGGTGCTCATCTCGGCCGGGGCGAGGTAGCCGCCGCCAGGATCGCTCGAAACGGTCAAAGTTTTGAGTTCATCGGGTGGCGTCTGATTGCCCAGGCGGAGGTACGTGGCGAAGCTCTTGCGCTCGACGCTCGGCTCGTTGTCATTCGCCGGGGTCGTGCCGGGGCGATTGAGCTTGGTTTCGATGCCGTCGAGGCGAGTCTTCAGCGCGAGAATGCCGTCGTTGGCCGGCTTCAGCGCGGTGGTCTTGAATGACTCGATTTCGGAAGTCAGGCCAGCGACGGCCGTTTTCACTTCGTCGAGGGGATCGGTCTCGGACTTGAGCTCGAGCGAAAGCGCGCCGCGGTGTGCGGCGTTCGAAAGATTGGACATATGGGGGATTCCTAGGTTGTGAGCGCCGATCGGGCGCCGTTGATTGCGGCGACTAGCGCGGCAAAATCGTTGTGAGTTTTGACCTGCGAGACCGTGGCGGACTCGTTCATTGGGAAGCCGGTGGTGCTAATCTCGAACAGGTCGACTTCTTCGAGGTATCGCAGCCCGGCGGCGCGGTCCTTGCGCTCCGTGATGGTGCGAAAGCCGATCGACAAGCCATCCAACGCACCGGCTTTCATGAGCTCGTAAGTGTCGCGCCCATCAGAGTTGTTGAGGATCAGGCGCCCCGTGGCTTTCAGGCCGGTGCCATCCTCCTCAAGCGCCGTCCACACGCCCACAATTTTGCGCGGATCGTGATGGGCAAGCATTTTCACTCGCGAAGCTGGCCGCCTCACCAGTGACTTGGTGAAGGCGCCTTTGACCATGACGTCACGGCCTTGGTCGGCATTGCCGAATGTGGATGCATAGCCGGTGAAAACGCCTTGGTCCGTGATCGACTTGGTGTCGATTTCGAACAGGCTGCCAAACTCTTTTTGCGTCATGCCGCTGCCTCTTTCGGCTTGGGGTTGTCATTGGCCGCGGTAATGGCGGGATTGGCGTAAACCTCGCCGCCCGCGTAGGGAGGCAGGTTGTCCATTGCACGCACCTCGTTGGGGTTGAGATGCGGGCCGTAATCAGCTTGCTGTACGCCTCGACGCGCACCGCCGTGTCGGCGCGGAGCAGGTCGTCGACCACGAAATCGATCGTGTATTCCGCGCGCTCTTCCTTGGTCAGCAATACCCGCCGGTACGCTGCTTCCCAGGTCCGAAGCCATGGCAACAGGCAGTGCTGCAGGAACAGCAGGTTCGCCGACTCCGAGTTCGACCAGGTCATGCGCCCATAGTCCTGGACGAAGATTGGCGGCACTCTGAAAATGCGGCAGATTTCCGATACCTGCGCACCGCGCATCTGGTCGAACTGGCTAGTGACCGGGTCGAGGGTGATGGCTTGCCAGTCGGCACCTTCCTCCAGCACCGCTGTGCCACCGGACTTCCCGCCGCCGTGCGCATCAGCCCACGACTTCACCAACCTGGTGCTGGCTTCTTCGGACAGTTTATTCGGAAGCTTCAGCACGCCGGAGGGGCGGGCCGAATTGCCGAACAGCTTGGCGGCGTGTTCCTCCAGCACGGCAGCCAGGCCAATGGCCTCCCGTCCGGACTGGATTGGCGCCACACCCTTTACCCCGTCGATCGAGGTGGCCGGGATGTAGAGGATGTCGGCATGGCTGTAGGTCTTCACCACGGCGCCGGCTGTGTATTTGAACTGCGGCTCACCATCCGGCTTCAGCTCAACCGTCACGTTGCGAGGATCCAGCCGGATGAACTCGACTGGCTTGCCGTCCGCACGGTTGGTGTAGGCCACGCCATGGCCATGCAAAAGTGCGTCGATCGTAAGTTGCTCGCGGAACTTCGCGGCACTCGTCCAGTCGTTCGCGTCGTCATGCACCAGGGCATAAGCGGCGTGGTCACTGGCTACCTCTTTGCCACCACCAGACAGGCGGCGATTGATCTTGCAGGGAAGCGTGCCAGCGGCCTCAGAAATGGCGCGGACGCATGCGGCTACCGTTGGCACCCGCATGGCAGTCTCTGCCGTCACCGACCGCCCGGAGGCGGTAGCGGTGGCACCAAACAGCGCCAGTATCTCCGGCGTGGGGTACGCAAGGCTCTTTCGGGCCAGGCCAACCGTGGCCAGGGCCTTGTCGACGAAACTCATTGGTTCACCGGCATGCGGGCGAGCTCATCCTCGATGCCTTCCCGCCATTCGGCGATAGGGTAGCCGTCGACGGTGCCAATCTTTCGGATTGGACCGACTTCCTCGGTCGCGTACACGATGGCCGCGTCTTCGATCAGAACTTCGGCGAGGGCACGAATGGGAAGCACCAGGGCCGGACGATCGTCGGCTGGCCGCTCATTCGTCAGGCTGAACTCGGACACCCCGCCGCTGGACCGCACGACCAGAAGCGACTCCATGTCGGACGGGTCGGTGCGAGCAATACCGGCCGCGGCGTGCATCGCCGATCGCACTGGCACGCCGTACTCGGAAAGCTCCGACACCAGCATGTAATAAAACGCCTGCCGGCAGGAGAGGTGGACGCGGCGCGACGCATCGCGGTTGCCCAGGAAGTCGCCTTCGGGGCAGCGGGCCAAGTAAGAGCGCAGCGTCACTTCTGGCGTGCCGATCAACTCGGCCACCTCAGCGACGGCGAAACTTGGCTCTGCCCAGTAGTTGGGAAGAGTCATGGTTTGATTGCCTTATTGATGTGGGTGCCGAAACCTCGGCGGGGTAAAAAAAGGCGAGCGCGACCGGGTTGGACGCGGCCTGTAGCCACCCCACAGCATGGGCTGGCAGGCTGCACCTGGTCGCGCTCGAGCCTCTATTCAGCCGCCAAGGAGACCGGCCGAATTTTCGCCCGCGGTCCTTTCGCGGGCATCCGGCTAGGCCGGAAAAACTGGTGGGAGTAGTACACCCTCACTATTACCCCACGATGTGGGGATTGACCCTGCATCCAAGGGGGTGTGCGTATACGCGGGGAGGAAAAGGCCAGACCTACTGTCCCTACTGTATAAGGTTACAACTTCCGGGTATGGGGCATTTCGCACCATTCGCGTATACGCGGCGAGCCTAGAAGGGCGCGAGGTTTCACGCCTACCTACTATACTGTCCATCAGATGGTACGAATCCGACCTTTTGGCTTGATGGCATATACGTCGCTGCGGAATACTATTTACGCAGCCCAGTCGACGGGCTTACCGCGCTTCCAGGAGTCGTAGACGTTGTCGTTGAGCCCATGAGCGGGAACAGCGGCTTTGGCGCGCAACGCGGCCTGTGCTGCTCGGTACATCCCGGCCAGCCGAATGGCACCAGAACGCAGACCGCGGTACTCGCGGTGGTTCCAGACCAGCACCTTTCCGGCTTGCTGGATCAATCCCACGGCATAGGAGCGCGCCTGTATCTCGGTTGAGTACTGGCCATCGCTAGCCTCCTGGCCAGCCAGCGGGAGCGACACACCGTCGATAAGCACGGCACGCACCACTCCCTCGAGATCGAAGGTATTCAACACCGACATGTCGTCGCGACTCGGGTTGAGTGCGTATTCCAGCAGCGCGGCCATTTCTGTGTGGTTGTGGGCCCCGCTCTTGCCGTAAACGACACGAAGCGTCTTGCCGATAGTCTTGGCGTCCATTTGGGCTCCCTGGTTCCCTCATTTTGATGCGCCCCGCTCTGAAGCGAGGCGCCGTGGTCATTGCGGAAGCAGCTCGACGTCGTTCAGCAGGTCGGCGTAGCAGTAGGTGCCATTCTTCACGATGACGACGAATTGCGCCTCGTTGTCGCTCAGGGCGCGGATGCCGACGACTTGGACAGGAATGTCCTTGGGCTTGCCGGCTTCATCTTGGATGCTGGTGTTGGCATAGAAAGGCGTTACGGGGATCATGGTCCTTGGGTCTTTTCAGTGTGCTAGCTCCTCAGCGGTTCATGGGGGTTCAGGCGCTTCTGACTGGTTTTGCTACACCTCCTTTTCACCCTCCCCAACCACCGCCCCACCCCACCACCCCCTACGGGGGAGTGGTGGTGGTGAGGCAGGTTTGGAGTATGGATTTGCCCCACCTGCTACACCTTGCTTCACCCCTGTTTTTTAGGTGGTGAGGCAACGGGTACGATGTGCTTTCGGGATATGCGTTTGGCGTCCGGGCGCATCTCGATCGCTAGTTCGCCGGCGGCAATCCAAGCTTGGATCATGCGCTTGATGCGGCGCTTCTCGGTGGTGTCGGAACTATCCTTGCCCGTGAGTTCTGCAATGACATGGCCTGCCCAGTCGCCGGACTGCTCGCTTTCTCGGTAGCTGCCCGCTCCCAAGCGCGCTTTGATGCCGGCGAGCAGTTCTGGCGAGACTCCCTCGACCAGCGATTGCGCGGACGGCCACTGCCAGGGCTCCACAACGCCGATCTCGTCACCGGACTTGATGATGCCCTTGCCGTTGCCCAGAGCAACCGACACGAAACGCCGCCATGCCGACTGGCCGCCACGCTTGCCCAAGTTGGCCTTGCCGAAGTCTACCCTGAAATGGGACGCTGCCTCTTCCTTGGCCAAGCCGGCGTTGCCGGCCTCCGTCTCTGTCATGCCGTTGATGACTCGAACCGAGCGGGCCTTGTCCTTGAGCGCTCCCGCACCGCGACCGGAGTCAGCGGTAATCTCCAGGTTACCCTTCGTGACGTGGTGGATGAGCTCGACGGAGCAGTTGCCTTCGTCTGCAATGCGTACCCACTGGGCAGCCACCTGTTGAATTCGGGTGTTGTCGTTTTCCTCGACTTCGTGGGTCGACACGAACGGGTCGACAATGAGTACGTCAATCTGGTTGTTTTTGATCTCGGCAATGATCTGCTGGACCACCGGCTCGCAAACTTTGGTCGCGCGCCCGTCTAGGCGCATAACCACAAACTCCTGGTCGCGGCCGGAGTTGGTGAAGAGGCGATCGCTGATTTGGTCGGCCTTGATACCGAAATGCTTGGCCGCACCACCGAAACGGCGCTCGATCTCGTCAGCCGGATCCTCGAGGTTAATGTACCAGACGCGCAGCGGCTTCTGCGGCGCCCCGCTAAGTAGCGGTCGGCCTGTGACCATGGCCAACGTCTCGGAAACGGAATGGCCGGACTTGCCACCGCCCCCTGCCCCAAAGGTGGCGCCCATGTACTTGCGAACATAGTGGCGCCCAAAGAGCCATTCGCGCGGCGGGATGAGCGTTGTGTCGCGCAGGACGAAAGGAGTGGCCTTGATCTTCCTGTTGTCGTTGGCTGGCACACCGATTGTCCGCGGCTTGCCGGCTGCAAGAATGGCGGCATTAAGCGCGTCGCCCGCCTCGATGAGCTCTGCCTCGCGCGTCTCACGAATCCTGTTGCCGCTAATGGAGTCGGGAAGCTCTTGGGCAAGGGCCAGCGCGGCAACCGCGCTTTTGTAGGTCAGGCTGATTTCGGTGAGGTTAGGCGACGCGGCTTTGCTCGACTGTGTCATTGGCCTTGAGGCCCCCCATGAAAATAATGGCAGCGGTTGCAATCTGGCTCGCCAAATCCGCGGTGAGTACAATTCGGGAATAGCGGTCATTGCCGGCGTGGACGCTAAAAGCTCGGTGCGTCCCGTCGTCCATCCGCTTGATGGAAAGGCGCCTCAGATAAACGCCCGCCTCTAGGAAGACGTCACAGAACGCGACCGTTCGCCCGCCCGGCCTAGCTGGGGATACGTTTGAGAGTTTCATGGGTTTCCTTTGGGTTAGGCGGCCTCTTGAGATGCCATCCACTTGGTCAGGCTACTCTTGCGGGCAGCAACAGTGCCGCCGGCTTTGAACGACGGGATGACGCTGTCGTAGACCAGTCGATAGGTCTGACGACGGGTGATGCCGAGGTACGACGCGATGGCGTCTGCGCCCAGGAGAAGGTCGGCAGGGATGTTGTCGTTGGCGGCTTCGGTCATTCTTTGCGCTCTCGCTTTTTGTCTGTTGACTTGTCTGTGGATTCCCCTAGAATGAGGTCATAGATCACCAACGCCCTCATTGTGCCTGGAGTGCAGACACAGCGAATAGGATGCGTGGATTCTATCATTCTCGTCAACTCGTATCTGTCGTTGCCAGCCGTTTTCGCGCGCCCTATGCTTTTCCGACCAACAGACTCGGGCGGAACATGGCGACGGTCGCAAAGCGGACGTGGACGAATAAATCAGGCGAGCACACTGCTTGGCGCCTGTCGTACACCGACGCCAAGGGCGAGCGGCACAAGGAGCAATTTCCGACCAAACGGGAGGCAGAGGCCCGCCGAGTTGAGGTGGAAGGCCAAGTGCGACAAGGCACATTCAGGCCCGATGCCACCAAGTACACAGTTGGCGAGGTATCGACTGACTACCTAACGATGATGGCCGGTCGCCGGGACCGCGGGGAAAAGGTCACAGCCGCCTATTACGACCTGCTCGAAGGCATCATCAGGAATTACATCAACCCGACCGAGGAAAGCCGTACCGACTTCAGCGAGGGCGTGGGCAACTACAAGCTTGCCCAGCTTACGGCTCGCGCTGTAGCGGACTTCCGGGACCGTATTCGGAAGGCCGGGGTGACTCCATACCACACCCGTCGCATCCTTGGCGTTCTCGCCCGCATTCTGGATTACGCTATCGGCCAGGACTTGATCGCGGTGAACGTCTCTCGCACCGTCAAAGTGGTCGGTCGGCGCGATGAAACGTCCAAGCGGGTCACCCCTCCCCCAAAGGCAGCGCTCCAAGAGCTCCTTCGAAAGGCGGACGAACCTACACGCATGCGCATAGGGTTTGCCGCATCCACCGGATTGAGAGCGTCCGAACAATGGGCGGTCAGGTGGCGTCATCTCGATTTGAAGGACGGGCGGATCACTGTGGAAACGCGCGTCGACAAGTATGGTGACGAAGACACCACGAAGACCGTGGCGGGCGTTCGTTCCGTTCCTCTTGGAGCTGGGCTGGTGAAGGCACTCGAGGCGTTGCGGAAGGTCACATCCCGCAAGGGCGATGATGATCTGGTCTTCCCTAACGCGAAGGGCAGTCACACCAACCACGTGAATTTTTTGCATCGCAAATTTGACCCACTGCGGTTGCCGGACGAAGAGCGACCAGAGGCCCCTGCCCTGACCGAGGTGACATGGCACGCCCTTAGGCACTACGCGGTCAGCACCTGGATTGAGGCGGGCCTAGCTCCAAAGACGGTCCAGACGTTCGCCGGCCATTCATCGCTTGCCATCACCATGGATCGGTACGGCCACCTCTTCCCGTCCGATGACCACAAGGCGGCGATGGACAAAATCTCGGAAACACTTTTCGACTGACGGTACATGTTTGGTACATGATCCGCTTAAACACCAATAAATCCGGCGCTTAACTACAGCCTTCTAAGCTGTTGGTCGGGGGTTCGAGTCCCTCCGGGATCGCCAGTCCGTCTCGTGTAGACCGGCACGCCTACGCGTTTTGCCACTCAGTTCGGGCAATAGCCCTCGGCATGACGTCCGTGCCGGGATGATCGCAGTCAGCACACCTCACAGTTACGCCAGAAGCCCGCAGCGTTGCGCCTGGCTTGGCAAGGGCGTGGTCGCGCCGCTAGGCAAGCAAGCGTTGGACAGCACTGTCTGATCATTTCTCGAAACACTGCCAAAATATTCGACAAAACTTTTACAATAATCACTTTCACTTTTGTAGAATTTGTCGATTTCTTCTTTTCGATTTGAATTCCATGACAAAACATCATCGATAACATTTTGTTGATCTGTCCGCCCGTTCGTGTTTTTCATTGAGGTTGATTGGCAGGCCGGCTTGGGCTGTTGAATCGAATTCTCTAGCTTGCCAATCCTACCAGTGGAGGAATTGTCATGATTAGAAAATCCAGCGACTCCGACATCACCGAGAATCCTGGCGATGGCGACGATGGCGGCGCCACCGGGACCGACACGTCATCGGCCGGGCTACAGGATCCCGACGCGGCGGGCGGCGGACTTGAGGCCCTGAGTGTCGAGGCTGAACAGCAGGCTGTGTACGCCGAGGCTGGCGTGTCGGACGACCTGCTCTCGCTCAGGGATGCGGTCGAAGCCACCTTGCTCGCTGCGTCCGGGCAAATCGAAGCCCTCTCCGACGAAGCATCCTCGCCGGGCATCGTGGGCGTGGGTATTGGCTTGTCCGACCCGGAAAGCGTGGCCTTTGGCAGCGGCGGCCCTGGCGAGCCGGCGCTGACTCTGTTCACCGAGAGCGCCCTGCCGCAAGACGCCCTGATGAGCCAGTTGGCGCAAAGTGCCGGCACCCGGGCACTCTCAAGTGTGTCGGTGCAGCAGGTGCCGGTCGGGTCGGTTGATGCCTATTCACACCGCGCCCGGCACCGCCCTGCCCCTGGCGGCGTGTCGGTGGGGCATGTCGATGTCACGGCGGGAACGCTGGGCAGCCGCGCGATCGGCCTGACAGCGCCGTGGAACAACCGGCATCTGGTGCTCAGCAACAACCATGTGCTGGCGAACTCGAATGCCGGCCGGGTGAATGACAGCATTATCCAGCCTGGCCGCGCTGACGGTGGCCGGCATCCGGCCGACCAGATCGCGGTACTGGCTCGCTGGGTGCCGATAAACTTCGGCGGGGCAGCAAACCTTGTGGACGCCGCCTATGGCTGGGCCTGGCACCAGCGCATTCGCGGCGAGCAATATTACATTTCCGGAGGGGCACCCGCCTATTACCGCACCGGGACCGCCCCGCTCGCAGCCTCGCTCGGCCTGGTTGTCGGCAAGAGCGGCCGCACCACGGCTCTCACGCAAGGCCGCGTGACGCAAATCGGGGTGTCGGTGAATGTCAACTATGGTGGCGGCCGCGTTGCGCTGTTCCGCAACCAGATCGCCATCCGGTCGGTCAATGCCAATCCGTTCTCGGCGGGCGGCGATTCCGGCTCGCTCATCTGGCACTGGGCAACTGGAGTGCGGCCCGTCGGTCTGCTCTTCGCGGGTGGCGGCGGCACGACCTTCGCCAACCCGATCGGGGCGGTTCTTGCTGCCCTGAACATAAGGTTGCTGCCCTGACCTTTTCCGGCTGCCCTTTAACTGGGGCAGCCGGTTGCCTATAATCGGGGGAGGAAAGTCGAGGTGACGACATGAGCGACATCCAAGACCCGGGTGAGGACTTCTCCGGTTCCGGTCCCGTCGAATACAATCCGACCCAAACCACGCATCGCGGGACGAGCGAAGCGGTGCTGGCGAGCGAGGAGGCCCGCATCCTTGCCATCGAGGGCGTTACCTCCGTCGGCATTGGCCACGGCCCGGCCGGAGGCGAGGCGCTGGTGATCGGTGTAGTCGATGCGGGGGTCGCCGGCCGCTTGCCCATCCAGATCAAGGGCATGCCCGTAATGGTCACGGTGACCGGTCCGGTCGACGCGCTGCCGCGCTAGACGCAGCAACGCCGATATGGCGAGGCGGGGCTCGAGCGTCATCAACAAGGATCGGTTGGTGAACGCGGAATCGCGGTCGCGGATCGGCCTTCCGGCCGAGCAGGCCACGCGACATCGCACAGATTTGTCCATGGGAGCTATTCGTGAAGTTTCTTCTCACCTCGGGTGGCATCAGCAATCCGAGCATCTCTGACGCATTGGTTGAGCTCTTGGGCAAACCGATTTCCGAGGCCAGTGCCCTCTTCATCCCAACGGCCATCTACCCCTTTTCTGCCGGTCCCCACATGGCGTGGAAGGCGATCTCCGGCAAAGCTTCCAGTCCCCTGTCCGAGCTGGGTTGGAAGTCTATGGGTGTGTTGGAACTGACGGCGCTGCCAACCATCCGGAAGGAGAATTGGATCCCGGCAGTAGAGGAAGCTGACGCGCTGCTCGTCTGGGGCGGCAACGTGCTCTACCTGATCTACTGGATGCGCCAGTCGGGCCTGGCAGACCTCCTGCCGTCGCTGACCGACACGGTTTATGTCGGGGTGAGCGCCGGCAGCATCGCGGTTACCCCCTACAATTGCGACGCGGAGTTCGACATGCAGTTCGTGCCCGACGGCAGCGACATGGCCGAGGGCGCCGACCGGGCGCTTGGCCTGGTGGATTTCACGCTCTATCCGCACCTCAATCACCCAGAAATGCCCGACACCACCGCGGCCAACATCGAAAAGTGGGCGTCCGGAATTCCAGTCCCGACCTACGCGATCGACGACAGCACGGCCATCAAGGTGGTCGATGGCGTTCCGGAAGTGGTTTCCGAAGGGACGTGGCGGCTGTTCAACCCTGGCCGCACCGACTAGGCGGTCTAGCCGCAGGCGATAGCGCTGAAAGTACCCCATCATCTTTCTGACCTAACGCGGATCTAACAAGGCTTAGGCTAGTCAGGCCGATTGGCTGATGCTGCGGGGGTCCGGGTGCGGGTACTGGTTGTTGAGGATGAACGGCAACTGGCCGATTCCATCGCCGAGGGGTTGCGGCTGCATGCCATGGCGGTGGACGTGGCCTATGATGGCGAGGCGGGGCTCGAGCGGGCGCGGATCAATGATTATGACGTGCTGGTGCTCGATCGCGATATTCCGCTCATTTCTGGCGATGAGGTCTGCGCCAGCCTGGTAGAATCGGCGTCGGAGACACGCATCCTGATGCTCACGGCGGCGACGGCCGTCGCTCAGCGCGTGGCCGGATTGGGGCTCGGGGCCGACGACTACCTCACCAAACCGTTTGCCTTTGCCGAACTCGTGGCCCGCGTGCGGGCGCTGGCGCGGCGGACCCGGCCTGCCATTCCGCCGGTGCTCGAGCGGGCCGGCATCCGCCTCGATACGCACCGCCGCATCGTGTCGCGTGATGGCCGGTCGGTGGAGTTGTCGCGCAAGGAATTTGCCGTGCTCGAAGAGCTGATGCGGGCCGATGGCGGGGTGGTTTCGGCAGAGCAGCTACTGGAAAAGGCCTGGGACGAGCAGATCGACCCGTTCACCAATGTCGTGCGCTTCACCATGATGATGGTGCGGCGGAAGCTCGGCGAACCAGCGGTGATCGAAACCGTCCCCGGCGTCGGGTATCGCCTCAAATGAAGATCCTCGGCTACCCCTGGACCATCCGCACCCGGCTGTCGCTGCTCTATGCCGGCGCATTCTTCGTCGCGGGCGCGACGCTGATCGCCTTCATGTACCTGTTTCTCGGCCAGGTGCTGGAACAGCAGTTCATGATCCGCGCCGATCCGCCGATCGACATCGGCGCGCCAGCCAGCCTGCCCGCAACGGGTGACAGCGCCGAAGCGGTCCCCGGCCCGCCGCCATCCGCCGATGGCGGGACCACGACGCGCCGCGTCATCGACGTAATGATCCGCCGGGCGCGGGTCGACACCCTCCAGACGATGCTGATCGCATCGTCTGTCATTGTCGCCCTGCTGACGGTCGCAGCGGGCGTGATCGGCTGGCTCGTGGCGGGACAGGCGTTGCTGCCGCTGCGCGACATCACCGCCACGGCGCGCCGTGTCGCCGACCGGAACCTGCATGAGCGCATTGCCCTGGCCGGGCCCAATGACGAGATCAAGAACCTCGCCGATACGCTCGACGCGATGCTCGAACGGCTCGATCGGTTCTTCGACAGCCAGCGCCGCTTCATCGCCAATGCCTCCCACGAGCTGCGCACGCCCCTAACCATCACTCGCACACTGATCGAAGTTGCCCTGCTCGATGCGGAGCGCGACGAGAAGGTTCGGCAACTCGGCACCACCCTGCTGGCGGTGAACCAGCGGCACGAAAAGCTGACCGATGGCCTGCTGACGCTGGCGAGCAGCGAGCAGCGCGCGGCGGCGTTCAGCCTGGTTGATCTCGGCGAGATTGCGGGGCACGTCATCGCCGAGATGCGGCCGATTGCCGAAAGGACCGGCGTCGTTGTCGAGACCGACCTTGGGCCAGCCATCGTTTCGGGTGACCCGTTCATGCTCGAACGACTGGTGCAGAATTTGGTCGAGAACGGCATCCAGTACAATCTGACCGAGAATGGCTGGGTCCGGGTTCGGGCTGAAACCACCGCAGATGGCGTCGAACTCGTGGTCGAGAATACCGGCCCGGTGGTTCCCGCCTTCGAAGTTCCGGGCCTGTTCGAACCGTTCCGCCGGCTGGCCGCGACCGACCGGCTGGCGGGCAGCGGGCGTGGGGGGATCGTGCGTGGCGCCGGTCTCGGCCTCTCGATCGTGCGCTCGGTCGCCCATATGCATGCCGGCACAGTCGAGGCCCGGCCGCGCGAAGGCGGCGGGCTGATCGTCCATGTGCAATTTCCAGCCGCGCCGAATGCCACCGCCTAACGGCCACCTTATGCGCGGTCTCGTATCTGGCTGTTTCCACAGATGGAGACACGCCGATGATACACCAAGCATTGCTCCCCACCCTGCGCATCGGCCTCATCGCCGCGGCCCTTGCAACCTGCTCGGCCGCCAGCGCACAGGAGACGCCAGCGGATCGCGAGGACGCCGACCTCGCCTATGCCCAATGCATGCGCGACAGCGGCTATGGCGAATTCCCCGATCCGATGCCCGGCGAGGGCATAAGGTTCCAGATCACGCCCGATAGCGCACCACGCTTTCACAAGGCGGCGGCGGCCTGCCAGCACCTGGCGCCCGAGGGCATGCGCGACGAGGACGTGACGCCCGAACAGCTCGATGCGCTGCTCAAGCTGTCGCAATGCGTGCGGGAAAACGGCATGGCTGATTTCCCCGATCCGGATGCCGATGGCCGGTTTGACCTCAGCGGCGTCAATGCCGGGCCGGACGACCCGCAGCTCAAGGCCGCCATGGACGCCTGCAGCGACCTTCGCCAGGGCGTCGGCCGGATCCTCATAGGCGGATGACGAGCCCTCGAACCATGCTCGCTGGGGGCGCGCTTGCCATGGCCGCCGGCGCCGTCGCGCTTGCTGCAACGCTGTGGCTGCAGGCGACACCGCCGGCCGCAGCTCCCACGGCAGCGGTTGCGACGGCCGAAGTCACGCGCGGCGCGCTCGTCGATACCAAGACCGTGACCGGCACGCTGGGCTATGGCGAGCTCAGCACGCTGAGACCGAGCCTGGGCGATAGCCCCGCCATGGTCACATGGATCGCGCCCGTCGGCGCGACCGTCGCGCGCGGCCAGCCGCTCTATCGGCTCGACGGTCAGCCGGCGCTGTTGTTCTACGGCTCGGTGCCGCAGCACCGCACGCTGCGTTTCGACCAGGGCGCGGCTGGTCCCGTATGGGTCGAACTAGAGGATGCCCAGGACGAGCTCGAGACCGTTCAGTTGAAACTCCGCCTCGAAGAGCGGCGTCTCGCCGACGCCGAGGCTCGCGCTGCGGAGGCCGGCGCTCGCCTCGATGATGCCCTGTCACCCCAGCCCGCGAGCGCCGAGTTCGTCCAGCTCGTCGGCGCCGTCAACAGCGCCAAGGCCAAGCTCGGCCGCGTCACCGAACTCTCGGCCGCCGAGCTTGCGCCCACCATCGACATTGCCGCCGCAGAAGCCGAGCTGGCAGCCGCCCGCTCCAGCCACGACGCCGCCATCCGCGCCCTGCGCAAGGACATTGCCAGTGCCGGGCTCGATGCCGTCACCGCGCGCGTGGCCATCGCCGAGACCACGGCGAATCTCGACGCGCTCGAGACGGCGATGGCGGTACTCAGTGCACGCGCCTCCGACGACGCCGATATCAGGCAGATCGCCGACAATCTTGCTGCCCTGGGCTATTCCGGCCCCCTGCCCGATCAGGTCCGCGCCTGGCAGCAGGCAGTCGGTCTTGCCGTTACCGGCATCATCGGGCCGGACCATCTGGTCGTCGCCTCCGGTCCCGTCCATGTCGCCGCGCAAAAGGCCAGCATTGGCGAAACGCTGATGACCTCGTCATCCGAGCGCGGGGCGATGCTCGATTATTCCAGCATCGAGAAGCTGGTGACGGTACCCCTTGCCGTCGGAGACCAGGGCTTGGCCGCTGTCGGTCGGAGCGTCGCCGTCACCCTGCCCGACGACAGTGAAGTCGACGGCACCATTGCCGAGGTCGGTTCAGTGGCGACCGAGGGCAATATCGAGGTGACGGTGGCAATAGCGGATCAGGCTGCGCTCAGCGGTCTCGAAGTCGCGGCGGTGGATGTCGAATTCGTCAGCGCCAGCCGCGACGATGTGCTGTCAGTGCCCGTCGCTGCCTTGTTGGCGCGGCCCGAGGGCGGCTTCGCCGTCGAGATGGTGAGCGGTGGAACGAGTGCGCTTGTTGCGGTCGATACCGGGCTTTTCGCTGCCGGACGGGTCGAGGTCACGGGGGACGGCCTTGCCGAGGGCATGCGCGTCGGTGTGCCCGGATGACCGCGTCGATCGTTTCGCTCCGCCACGTCACCCGCGCCTTTGCCGGCGATGTCTTCGCCTTGCGCGATGTCAGCCTCAATATCGCTCGCGGCGAGCTCGTCGCCATCGTGGGACCGTCGGGGTCAGGAAAATCGACCATGCTCAACATTATCGGCACGCTCGATCGAGCGACCTCCGGCGCGGTCGAGATTGACGGGCTTGATGTCGCGGCGCTGAGGGATCGTGACCTCTCGGCATTGCGCGCCCGTCGCATCGGCTTTGTGTTCCAGCATTTCCACCTGTCACCCGGCGTTTCGGCCCTCGATAACGTCGCCGATGGCCTGCTCTATACCGGCGTTGGCTTGGGCGAGCGCCGGGCCAAGGCCGAGGCTGCGCTGCGGCAGGTGGGCCTCGGCCATCGGCTCGACCACCGTCCGCACCAGATGTCGGGCGGCGAGAAGCAACGTACGGCCATCGCAAGGGCCCTGGCGCGCCGTCCCGTGCTGCTGCTGGCCGATGAGCCGACCGGGGCGCTCGACAGCGCCTCGGGCGAAGGCGTGCTGCAACTGCTGCTCGGGCTGCATCGGGAGGGCACGGCGGTTGTGGTGATCACCCATGACCGTGACTTGGCGGCGCGCTTCGACCGGCAGGTCTCGATGCGTGACGGGCAATTGGTCGATGACAACAGGCGGGGCCTAAGGTGACGGCGCTGGAACCAGCAAAGCTGTTGGCCGTCGACGTCGTTCGGCTCGCCGCCTATGGTCTGCGGGCGCGCCCGCTTCGCGTCGTGCTCTCGGCGCTGGGCATTGCCATTGGCATCGCCGCAATGATCGCGGTGGTCGGCATTTCTACGTCGAGCCGCGCCCAGCTCAACCAGTTGTTGTCGGAACTGGGCACCAACCTGCTGAGCGCCGGGCCGGGCACGTCGATGTTCGGCGAGGCCGCGACTATGCCGCTCGAGTCGATCGCCATGATCGGACGCATGACCCAGGTACAAGCGGTGAGTGCCGTCGGGCAGCTTGCCGATGCCAATGTCTATCGCAGCGACCGCATACCCGCGAGCCAGTCGGGAGGGCTGGCCGTCTATGCCACCCGGCTCGACCTGCTCGATACGGTCAGCGCCGCCGTAGCGGCGGGGTCCTGGCTCAACGAAGCGACCGCCAGCTACCCCACCGTGGTCCTCGGTGCCCGCGCCGCCACCCGGCTGGGCATCGGCCCCAGCCTGATCGGCCAGCCGATATGGCTGGGCGGCCGCTGGTTCACCGTGGTCGGCATCCTCGAGCCGGTGTCGCTCGTGCCCATGCTCGATCTCTGCGCGCTCATCGGCTGGCCGGCGGGGGAGCGTTATCTCGATTTCGAGGGCGATATCACGACCCTCTATGTGCGCACCGAGCCTACTGCGGTCGAGGCGGTGCGCGACATCCTCGCGCGTACGGCCAATCCGGAACTGCCCAACGAGGTCGACGTGTCGCGCCCGTCCGATGCGCTGGCGGCCGAGGCGGCGGCTGATGTCGCCTTTACCGGCCTCTTGCTGGGCCTCGGCGCGGTGGCGCTGCTGGTCGGCGGCATCGGTGTTGCCAATACGATGGTGATATCGGTGCTGGAGCGGCGGGCCGAGATCGGCCTGCGGCGTTCGCAGGGGGCGACGCGGGGCCACATCCGCCTGCAGTTCTTTGGCGAGGCGCTGCTGCTTGCCCTGCTTGGCGGCGGCACCGGTATCGTCGCGGGGGCCGTGGTCACCGCCACCTATGCGCGGCTGCAGGGCTGGCCGGTCGATATCCCGATTTGGGTCGCGGCGGGCGGCATGGGAGCGACGCTACTCATTGGGGGAATTGCCGGGCTCTATCCCGCCATTCGCGCCGCAAGGCTGGCGCCGACGGAGGCGTTGAGCGCGGCCTGATCGCACGGGCTCGCTAAAATTGTGCCGCGTGGGTTGAGGCGCCGCTAACGGCATTCGGGGCCCGCCGACGGGGCTTAAGACTTCGGCAAGGCCGGCCCCACTAGCTGGTCTTCATGCGTGATATTTCTACCTTCCTCGCCGGCAAGTCGGCCCTGCGACTCGAACGCAGAATTGCTCCCCGCCGCAACACCGCAATCGAAGCCACCATCACTTTCGGCCATGTCCGCCTGGGCTGCATCATCCGTAACGTCTCCGATACGGGCGCCAAGCTCGAGGTGGCCAAAGTTGCCGGTATTCCCGACGTGGTGCTGCTGCACGCGCCGGGCCACCGGACGCAGACCTGCCGCGTGGTATGGCGGGCGCTCAAGGAATTGGGCGTCGAATACCGGGACTAGAAGTCGAAGCCCATCTGCGAGGTAGCCTTTGGCGCCGCCGGCGGCGGGGCTACAGGCGCAGGACCCAGCTTGGCTACGACAGGTGCTGGCTTGGCGGCAACAGGAGCCGCCTTGGGCGTAGCTACTTTGGCCGCCCTGGCTGCCACCGGCTTGCTCTCAACCTTTACCGGCGTCGCCTGCACCAGGTCCAGCCAGTCGCGTACCGGCTTCAACCGGTCGGCGTGCAGCGCGTAGCGGTTCTCGCGTCCCGCCTTTTTTTCGCTGATCAGCTTGGCCTGCTTGAGCACGCGCAGATGGCGGGAAATGGCCGGGCGGCTGATGTCGAAAGCGCCCGCCAGGGTGTGCACCGGCTGCGGGCCCTTCTGCAGGATTTCGATGATCCGGCAACGCGTTGGATCGGCAAGGGCAACCAGAACGGTAATGGGCGGCATGGAAGATCCGTGGTGTACCCCGCTGCAGTAGTAACGGCAGAGTTACCCGTCAAGCGCAGCCCTTGTGCTGCAACCGGTTATTCACCACATGCGTTAGGCTGGGCTTCGAGTTTGCCGCATTGGATTGCGGCTCGGCAACAATCTGGTCACTTCCCTGCGCGACAGTCGGGGTTCTAGGAGACGCCCGTGCCGAACCCAGCAGCAAAATACTCATGGTGGAGCCGCGAACAGCGCCCCTATACCCGCGCCGAATTGTGGGTGGATGGTGCCGTCCATGTGCTCGGACTGGTCGTCGCTGCCATCGCCGGATCGATCCTCTTGGCCTTCGCCATTCTCGAAACCGCCCCGGAAGCCGTGCCGGCTCTGGCCGTTTATGTCGGCTCACTGCTGGCGGTGCTCGGCGTTTCTTTGGCCTATAACCTCTGGCCGGTATCGCCGATCAAGAAGGTGCTGGCGCGGTTCGATCAGGCCGCCATCTTCCTCTTCATCGCCGGCACCTACACGCCCTTCCTGGCCTTTTTGGGCGGCACCACGACCGGGGTGCTGATGACCACCTTCGTCTGGGGCGCGTCGCTTGTCGGCGTGGCGCTGAAGCTCATCGTGCCTGAGCGCTTCGGGCGCCTCGCCATCGTGCTTTACTTGGCCATCGGCTGGAGCGGCGTGCTGGTGTTCCAGTCACTGGCGCGCACGCTGCCGGACAGCACGATGTGGCTGCTGCTGGCAGGCGGCGTCACCTATTCCCTGGGGATCGTCTTCCACCTGTGGGAACGGCTCAAGTTCCAGAACGCGCTATGGCATGTCTTCGTGGTGACCGGCGCCAGCCTGCATCTCTGGGCCGTCATCGACTGCATGGTCATCCACCGCCTCTAGTTGGCGGCGGGCGCCGCCACGCGCGGATGCTCCATGGTGTCGCCGGGCTTGAGCCCGATCTCGACCGAGCGGCCGCCCGGAATTTCCAGCACGAACTGCACCGGCCCTTCCGAGGGAATGCCCGTCACGTCATGCGGGATGGCGTTGACGTGGATGTTCTTGACCACGCCGTCAGCGCCGATGAACACCATGTCGAGCGGGATGAAGGTGTTGCGCATCCAGAACGAGACCGGGCGCTCTTCCTTGAAGTCGAACAACATGCCGGCATCGTCGGCCAATTCCTGCACGAACATCAGGCCCTTGGCCCGGCTCTCGTTGGTATCGACCACTTCGACATTGAAGCCATAGTCGCCAGTGGCGGTGTGCAGGGTCAGCTTGCCCTCCTGGCTGCAGGCCGCCAGAGGCAGGGCCACAGCGGCGATGGCCATTGCCACCGCGGCGCGGCGCAGCACCGGGGCGAAGCCTTGGACAAACATGGACATGAGGCAATTATCCTAGTGGGAAGACGGCGCGTCGCCCCAACCGTCGGGCCGGATTTCGGCGACCATAAGGCCCTTGGGGCCATTGCCGTAACGAACCAGCACGAATTGACCGGGCCGGAGTTCGGTAATGCCGAAGCGGCGCAGTGTTTCCATGTGGACGAAGATGTCGGGCGTGCCCTCGCCGGCCGAGAGAAAGCCGAAGCCGCGGATGCGGTTGAACCACTTGACCTCGAGCCGAACCATGCCCGAAGTCGGCTCCACCACGACATGGGTGCGTGGCGCGGGCATCTGGGCGGGGTGGCGGGCAGTGGATTCGTCCATCGAGACGATGCGGAAGGCCTGCAGCCCACCCGGACGATTGAGCGCTTCGACGACGATGCGCGCGCCCTCATAAGCCGTCTGGTAGCCGTCGCGGCGCAGGCAGGTCACATGCAGCAGGACATCGGGCATGCCATTGTCGGGAACGATGAAGCCGAAGCCCTTGCCGGCATCGAACCACTTGATGGCGCCGGAGACTTCTATGGTCGCGTCGGGCCCGGCTTCTCCGGAGGACAAGGCGTGGTCGCGGTTCGCCGATCCTGTCTCTGCTGACAGCATCGCCGCCTCGTCGCCTTCGCCAGTGAACTTGGCCCCCATATTCCCAAAGCCCTTTTTACTCGCCTCGCCGCCGCGAGGTACTCCACAAGACAAGCACACTGTGTCCGATTCAGGGGCAATTGTTAAGAGTCTGTTTGGAATTGCACCGGTTGCGGCGCACGGTCGGGCTTGCTAGGCCACCGGCATCGTTTTCGCCCAGGAGGAATGCGCCGTGAAATACCTGCACACCATGGTCCGAGTGACCAATGTCGAAGACAGCCTGCGGTTTTACTGCGAAGGCCTGGGCCTGGAAGAGGTCCGGCGGACCGAGAACGAGAAGGGTCGCTTCACGCTGATCTTCCTCAGGGCCCCCGGCGATGCCGGCGGCGAGGTCGAGCTGACCTATAACTGGGACCCGGAAGAGTATACCGGCGGCCGCAATTTCGGCCACCTGGCCTATCGCGTCCAGGATATCTACGGCCTCTGCCAGCATCTGAGCGACATGGGCGTCACCATCAACCGACCGCCACGCGACGGGCACATGGCCTTCGTGCGCTCGCCGGACGGGATTTCGGTCGAGCTGATCCAGGAGGGCTCCCTGCCCCCGCAGGAGCCTTGGCTCTCGATGCCCAATACCGGCAAGTGGTAACACCGGCTCGCCAGCATTAATGCCTCGCTAACCGTTCGGCTTAGCCAGCGGTTAGCGAGACCGATCGTATTTTAGCGACTTCATAAACGGGCCATTGCCTGTTGCGGCAACGCAACAGGCGGTCTCTCGGAAGTCGCCATGCAGAACCCAACCCGCTCCATTGCCGCCCTGGTGGTCACCGCGCTGATGCTGACGGCCTGCGCGCCGCTGGCGATGTTCGCCAGCTCCAGCGGCTCTGGCTATTCCGGCAAGCGGAGCGATTGGGGCACGTTCGTTTCGAGCCGCGAGGTCAATGCGCTCTGCATCGCGCCCAAGCTGCGCTTCCTGATTTGGGAATTCGAGGGTCACTTCGGCAAGAAGGTGATCATGAGCTCGGGCTACCGCGACAACCAGCACAATGCGGCCGCCGGCGGGGCCGATAATTCCTATCATACCAAGTGCATGGCCGCGGACTTCTACATTCCCGGCGTCGACAAGAGCCAGCTTATCGCCTTTGCCATCAATAGCGGCAGCGTAGGCGGGCTGGGCTGCTATCCGGGCAAGCAGTTCATCCATGTCGACGTGCGCGATCGTCCGCGCGGCTATAACCGCCCTGTCACATTCTCGGGCTGTTAAAAAAATCCCGATTGCGCGAACAAGGGGTTGCGCATCGGAAATCACCCAACTATACGACCACCAGCGCTTAGGCGCCCTTCGTCTATCGGTTAGGACGGCACCCTTTCACGGTGCAGAGAGGGGTTCGACTCCCCTAGGGCGTACCATTCCCTCCTTCGCGGGAATGACATAGACTAAGCCATAAGTTCCTAGGTCCGCGCCCATCGTCTATCGGTCAGGACGGCACCCTCTCACGGTGCAGAGCGGGGTTCGATTCCCCGTGGGCGTACCAGGAACTCCATCAAAGCTTCATACGATTGCAGATGTCGTGCGCGACTCAACCGGCTGTCCGTAGCGTTTTTTGCGGAGAACGCATGGCCGACTCTAACGCCACGATTGGTTTCATGTATGCATGGAATTGGGTGCCGGAGTGGTCGAAGCTGATGCAGTGGATTGCAACTATACCTGGTGAAGTCCAGACCGACGTTGTTCTAGACTTAGATGAGTTTGAAGGTGGGCTCCGCGGCTACGTGCTACTAACCTACCCGCAGGGACCATATGACTTCGCCTTTCTAAATCTGCCACTGGACCAAAAGACCCACAACATCAGCATTGCCTTCAGGCCAATCTATCCCGGTTCACTTGCGACGATGAAGGACGTGGACGTACGTCCCTTTTACCCAAACGGGTACAACAAGTCTGCACAGGTGCAGCTAACCTTTGGGTCCGATCACCTTGAGCTGGCTTGGACTGACCAAGAGGGCAAAACTGGCCGCCTATCTGTACCAAATTCTCGCGCGGGCGAGCCCTCAGACTTGCCGGTCGACAACTCCATTACGACTTGGCTGCAGTTCAAGCAGGAAACTAGCAAGATTGCCCCCGAACGTTTCGTCTTCAGAGGGCAGGGTCGGAACAGGCGATTGCGCACGGCATTCCACCGTACGGGCCGGAGTGACCTGACAAGGTACGTGCTGGAAGATTTGCCCAGGGCTCACAGGGCAACGGTTGGCAAAACTCGACACTTGTTC
The DNA here is from genome assembly GCA_966212275.1 of uncultured Devosia sp. GTDB lineage: Bacteria > Pseudomonadota > Alphaproteobacteria > Rhizobiales > Devosiaceae > Devosia. The sequence goes on along the minus strand of CBIHQV010000001.1, from coordinate 123,265 downwards.
AACCGTCAGAATGCGGATGAAAACGCGGCATTCCTTCATTTGCTACAGCATCATGGCTTTCCTACACCACTGCTGGACTGGAGCGAGAGCCCCTTCATTGCCGCCTTTTTTGCTTACCACAATCGCCGAGCACCGACTGAGGACGAAGGTCCAGTGCGAATTTGCGTCTTCGACAAGACCGGGTGGCAAAGGGGGCTAAATCAGCTCAACAGCTTGGAGTTGATGGGGCCACATCTCAGCATTATCGAGCCGCTTGGCATCGAAAATGATAGGGCTCTGCCCCAGCAGGCCCTTTCTACTGTGACGAACATCGATGATATCGAAGGCTATGTTCATCGCCGCGAGACTGAACATAGCCACAGGTTTCTATACGCGATCGATTTGCCGTACGAGGACCGCGTCCAAGCTCTGCGTGACCTAGCTATGATGGGCATTACTGCTGGGTCGATGTTCCCCGGCCTAGATGGCATTTGTCAGGAAATGACAGACCGTCTCTTCGGATACGATAGAAGATAAAGTTTCGCCTAAGCGACCACCCCTGCCCCCACATGGTGCCTGCCAATCGGCACGATCATCGGCGTGTCCGAGATCGGGTCGATGACCACGCGTGAGGCCATCCCAAACACATCCGCCACCACAGCTTCCGTCATCACCTCCGCCGGCCGCCCCTCTGCCACCAGCGTCCCGGCCTTCATCGCCACGATGTGGTCGGCGTAGCGGCAGGCGAGGTTCAGGTCGTGGAGGACGACGACCACGGTGCGGCCACCGTGCTTGACGAGGTCGGTGAGCAGGTCGAGCACTTCGACCTGATGGTTGATGTCGAGGAAGGTGGTGGGCTCGTCGAGCAGCAGCACGTCGGTCTGCTGCGCCAAGGCCATGGCGATCCAGACGCGCTGGCGCTGGCCGCCGGAGAGCTCGTCGACCGGGCGGTCGGCAATGTCGAGCGTATCGGAGGCGCGCAGGGCCTCGGCGACGGCGGCAGCGTCCTCGGGCGTCCAGCGGCGGAACCAGCCCTGATGCGGATAGCGGCCGCGCCCCACGAGATCGGCGACCACAATGGCATCGGGCGCGATGGGCGATTGCGGTAGCACGCCCAGGATCGTGGCGACCTCGCGGGTCGACATCTGGTGGATGGGCTTGCCATCGAGATAGACGGCCCCACGCGTGGGCGCCAGCAGCCGCGCCAGGCCGCGCAGCACGGTGGACTTGCCGCAGGCATTGGCGCCCACGATGACGGTGAGCTTGCCCGGCGGAATGGTGAGGTTGAGATCGGTAACGACCTTGCGCTCGCCATAGCCGAGATCCATGCCGGCGGCGAGAAGCTGGTGATCGATGGTCATGGCAAAACTCCCGACATGTCAGTTCACCTTCCCTGCCCGGTTCGACACGACCAGCAGCCATAGCAGGAAGCCCGCACCGAAGACGCCGGTGACGACGCCGACCGGCAATTGCACCATGGGCAGGGCATGCTGGGCAAAGAGGTCGGCGCCGAGCATCACCAGCGCGCCGACGATGGCGGCCTGCACGAAGCCCTTGCCGCTGCCGGCGAGCAGGTTGCGGGCGATCGGGCCGGCAACAAAAGCAATGAAGGTCACCGGGCCGACCGCCGCCGTGGCGAAGGCGGCATAGGCCACTGCCACGACGATGAGGCCCAGCCGCACCGCTTCGACGCGGGCGCCGAGCGCAGTGGCGGTGTCGTCGCCCAATTGCATGGCGTCGAGCGCGCGGACCAGGAACACGGTGGCCGGCAGCAATAGGGCCAGCGCAACCGCAAGGCTCACAATGTCGGCGCTGCTTGAGGCGTTGAGGCTGCCGATGAGCCAGCCCAGCGCCTGCTGCACTTCGAAGAGGCGGGCACGGGTGAAGAGGTAGGACATGATGGCCGACATGATGGCAGCCATGCCGATGCCGATCAGCACCACGCGATAGGCGGTGACGCCGCCGCGCCACGACAGCGCGTAGATGACCAGTGCGGTGAGGATCGCGCCCGCCAGCGCCCCGAGCGACACGGCGACGCCCGACAGGCCCAGCGCGATGATGCAGAATACTGCCGAGGCGCTGGCGCCATGCGAGATGCCGATAATGTCGGGGCTGGCCAAGGGGTTACGCAGAAGCGTTTGGAAAATGATTCCGCTCAGCGCGAAGGACAGGCCGGTGAGCACCGCCAGAGTGGCGCGCGGCAGGCGCACATTGAGCACGATGAAGTCGATGCCCTTGTCCACCTGCCCCGTGAACGGCGACAGCAGCGAGCGAACCACTTCGCTGGCGGGCACGTGATAGTCCCCCAGATAGAGCGCGGCGGCAAAGGTCAGCGCCAGCAAAGCCAGCAAAGCCAGCGTCACCACCCGGCGGCGGGCCGCCAAGCGGTGGCGGATAAGGCGAACGGTGCCGGCTGCATCGAGCGTGGTCATCACAGCGTCGCCAGCTTGCGCCGGCGCACCAGCGCGATGAATACCGGCGCGCCGAGAAAGGCGGTGACAATGCCCACCTGCACTTCGCCCGGCGGGGCGATGACGCGGCCGATGACATCGGCGCCAAGCAGCAGGATGGGCGCCAGCAGCATCGAATAGGGCAGGATCCAGCGGTAGTTGGGGCCGGTAATGGCCCGCGCCATATGCGGCACGGTGAGGCCGACAAAGGCGATGGGTCCGGCGGCGGCGGTGGCGGCACCGGCGAGGATCACGGCGGCGAGCCCGGCTATGGCGCGCGAGCGGCCGACATTCTGGCCCAGTGCCCGAGCCACGTCCTCACCCATGGAAAGGCCGTCGAGCATGCGGCCGGTGGCCAAAGCCAGCACGATGCCGATGGCAAGGAACGGGCCCACCTGCACGAAAATGTCCATGTCGCGCCCGGCCAGCGAGCCCACCTGCCAGAAGCGGATTTCATCGAGCGTGCGCGGGCTGGTGAGAAGGATCGCGCTGGTGACCGACTGCATGGCGGCGGTCATGGCTGCGCCGGCCAGCGCCAGCTTGATGGGCGTCGCGCCCTCGCGGCCCAGCGAAGCTACCGCATAGACCACGAGCATGGCGACACCGGCGCCGATAAAGGCCAGCCAGACATAAAGGCTGAGCTGGGTGATGCCGAACACGGCAACGCCGAGCACGACGAAGACGGCGGCACCCGAATGGATGCCCAGAATAGACGGGTCAGCCAGCGGATTGCGGGTGGCACCCTGCAATACGGCGCCGGAGAGGCCCAGCGCGGCGCCGACGCCGAGGCCGATAATGGTGCGCGGCAGGCGCAGGTCCCAGATGATGCGGTGATCGGTCGATGTCGCGTCGTAAGCCGTGAGTGCCGACCAGACGGTTTCCAGCGTCACCGGCCGCGCACCAACGGTGATCGAGAAGAAGGCGACCAGCAACACCGCCACGACAAGGCAAAGGAGGCCGAACGCGCGTGCGGCCCCCCTGGTCTTTGCAGCGCTGGCTGGCGTCTCGCCCATCTCTATTGGGTCAGGTTCTCGTCGGCGGCGGTGATAGCAGCAGTGAGCTTGTCGAGTTCGCCGGCATAGGCCTTGTAGTTGCGCAGCCAGAAGGCCGGCCAGTCGGCGACGGCGCCGGCCTCGGCGGCTTTCATCAGGGTCCAGGTCGGCTGAGCCAGAGCGGTTTCCATGGTCGCAGCCTGGCGGTTATCGACCAGGATCAGGTCAGGCTGGTACTTGTCGGTGTTTTCCCAGGAGAGGGTTTCCCAATAGCCGCGATCGTCGGCGATTTCGGGGTCGATGAGGTTGAGGCCCCAGCTCTTGAAATCCACCAGTTCGGCGGCGCCAGCAGTGGCAGCGACATAGAGGGCGTCAGCGCCTGCCCAGACGGCCAGCGCGGTGAGATTGGGCTTGGCCGCCGTGGCGGTCTTGAAGGCGGCGAGCGAGGTCTCGAAGGCTGCCTTGTCCGCGGCGATTTCCGGCTTGCTCAAATCGGCGCCGAGGCCCGTGGCCAGCGCTTCATAATCCTCGATCAGCGCGAGGATGGAGTCGCCCTGGGTGACGCCGGTGATGGGGGCCAGCGGGCTCAGCGCGTTGACGACGTCCTCGCCACCGCTCCAGGCGCTGTCGAGCGGCCAGTATTCGGCGATGACCAGATCGGGGGCCAAAGCCGCCGCCTTTTCGATATCCACCTCGCCCCAGGCCTGGCCGATGATCTCGATGCCGGTAAGGTCGAGACCCTGCAGGGCCTTGGCGTCGGCAACCGGGCTATCGGCATAGATGCCGACCGGGCGAATGCCGAGCGGAATCAGGCCGGCCGCGGCGTCCTGGCTGGCGATGATCCGCGTGGGCACTGCGTCGAGGGTCACCGTGTTGCCGGTGCCGTCGGTATAGCTCCACGGCTCAGCCGAAGCGGCCGCCGGCAGCAGAGCCAAGGCGGCAAAAACGAGGGATGTCAGAAACTTGCGGGTCATGGCGGCCTCGAATGGGTGTCGGGCCTTCCTAGCGGTCACTAACCTGAACCGTCAAGTCATGTTATACCGATGGGGGCGCGGCAAGTGCGCCGGCACTCGCCTGCCCTCATCTGCGCGGCCAGCCTAAGCGTCGGCCGGCTTGCGGTACTGATAGATGCCGACGTCGATCGAACCTTCGGTGAAGCCGGCCTCGCAATAGCTGAGGTAATAGACCCACTTGCGCTTGAACTCTTCGTCATAGCCAAGCGGGGCGATCATCGGCCAACGCTCGAGGAAGCGTTCGCGCCAGAGCTTGAGCGTCCTGGCATAGCTGAGGCGGAAGGTTTCGACGTTTTCCAGCACCAGATTGTACTTGTCGCCGAACTCTTTCATCACCGTCTTGGTCAGCAGCATGCCGCCCGGGAAGATGTAGCGCTGGATGAAGTCGGGCCCGCTGCGATAGCCGTCGAAATCGGCCTCGTTGATGGTGATGGCCTGGATGGACGCGGTGCCGCCGGGCTTCAGCCGATCATGGATGGTCTGGAAATAGCTCGGCCAGTTGTCCTCGCCGACAGCCTCGATCATCTCGATCGAGCCGATATGGTCATACTGACCCTCGGTGTGTCGATAATCCTCGAAAACCAGCGTGGCGAACTTGTCGAGCCCCTGCCGCGCCAGCCGCTCGAGCCCGAACTTGAGCTGTTCGGCCGAAAGAGTGATGCCGCGCAGGTTGGCCTTGTAGTCCCGCGCCACGGTCTCGGCGAAACCGCCCCAGCCGCAGCCGATTTCCAGCACGGACGAGCCTTCGGTCACCCCCGCCATATCGGCGACGCGGCGATATTTGGCGAGTTGCGCCTCTTCGAGGCTCTGATCGCCCGAGGTGAAGACGGCTGATGAATAGGTCATCGAGGGGTCGAGCCACTGGCCATAGAAGTCGTTGCCGAGGTCATAGTGCTCGGCGATGTTCTTCTTGGAGCCTTCCAGCGTATTGCGCCGCGACAGGTGATAATGCAGATCGCCCGCGGCGCGGCGGAAGAAGCCGGGATTGGCGTTCTCGAACATGTCGCGGTTCTGGAGGAAGAAGCGGAACAGGGCCGTGAGGTCATCCACCTCCACGTCGCCCGCCATATAGGCGGCGGCGAAACCGACCGTGCCGCGCTGCATGGCTTCGCTCAGCACGCGGAAGTTGTTGAGCCGCAGCACCGCGTGTTCGCCGGTCGCCGGGTTGCCGACGGTGCGCGTGCGCCCGTTGGGGAAAATGACGGTCAGCGCGCCATGGCGAGGCTTGCCGATGAGCGTGACGCCGATGCGTTCCACGGCCCATGAGGCGAAACTGGTCCAAGGCGTTACGCCGGTATTGGTGTTTTCAGCTACGGATTTGGTCATCGTGCCGCTTGATCCAAATTAAAAACCTGGTGGCAGCGCACGCGCCGCCTCAATCTGAGCGTCGGTGGCACAGCAATATGCGATGAAAAACAGCGCGTCCCCAAGCATGCCCACATCCACACTCTAGCGGTCATAAATGGATATGCAAGCAGCAGTTTCAATAGGCTAGCGGCAGCCTCGGCGGACGCTACGCCTTGGGTTTGGCCAGGTCCGTCAGGCGAAACTGCACCTGCTCGCGCCCCTGGTAGTGGTCGATCGAGAGCGACCCGGCGAAGTGGAATGCCGAGTCGCCGTCGCGCAGCAGGGCATCGCCGATGGCGGTGTTGGCGGCGCGGAAGGCAATGGCCTTGAGGCGGGCGCCGTCTTCCGATGTCAGCGCGAAGCTCACATGGCCGCCCTTGCCAACGACCTGGGCGAACTTGGCCCGGTGGGCGGGAAAGGCGAAAACCGGCCCGGGATTGCCGGCGCCGAACGGCCCTGCCCGCTCCAGGTCATGCACCAGATCGAGGCTGGCGCCGCGGGCTGTCAGTGCTGCATCGACTGACAGAGCGGTCGCAGCCCGCGCGGCGCCGACGTCCACTGACAGAGCATCGGCAAGGAAAGACCGGAACGGGCCGAGCTGCCCGGCCTTGATGGTGACGCCCGCCGCCATGGCGTGGCCGCCGCCCTTGGCGATCAGCCCGCGCTCCACCGCCTCGATGACGGCGCGACCAAGATCGACGCCGGGCATGGAGCGACCCGAGCCGGTGCCGGCGCCGTCCGGTCCCAGCGCAATGGCGAAGGTTGGCCGCTCGAACCGCTCGCGCAGACGCGCGGCGATGAGCCCGGCGACGCCCGGATGCCAATTGGCCGACGCGAGCACCAGCACGGGCGGCCCCTCGCCGCTGCCGATTTCGAGTTCGGCAACCGCGGCCGCCTCTTCCACGGCTTCCACCTCGATGCGTTGCCGTTCGGTATTGAGCTCGTCCAAACGCGCAGCGATCGCCAGGGCATGGTGCTCGTCGTCGATGGTCAGCAGTTCCGTACCCATGGCGGCATTGCCGATGCGACCACCGGCATTGATGCGCGGGCCGATGAGGAAGCCCAGATGATACGGGTTGATCGGACCGCTCAGCCGCGCCGCCAGAGCCAGGGCGGCGATGCCCTTGTTATCGCCCCGCCGGGCAACTTCCAGCCCGCGCACGACAAAGGCGCGATTGAGCCCGGTGAGCGGCACCACGTCGCAGACGGTGGCCAAAGCCACGAGGTCGAGCAGCTTCAGCAAATCCGGTAGGCCGGTATCGCCGCGCTGGCGCAAGGTACGGTTGACAGCCACCAGCACCATGAAGGTGACGCCGGCGGCGCAGAGATAGCCGAGACCGGAGATGTCATCGGGCCGGTTGGGATTGACCAGCGCATTGGCGTCGGGCAGCGCGTGATCGCTGAGGTGGTGGTCGATGACCAGCACATCGGCGCCCCTGCTCCGCGCATGAGCGATCGGGCCGTCGCTGGTGGTGCCGCAATCGAGGGTGATGATCAGCGTGGCGCCGGCATCGATCAGTTTGTCCATGGCCGCGATATTGGGGCCATAGCCCTCGAAGATGCGGTCGGGAATATGCACCTGCGGCTCGATGCCGAAATGGCGCAGGTAGCGGGCCATCAGTGCGCAGGAACAGGCGCCGTCGACGTCATAGTCGCCGAACAGCGCAATGGCCTCGTTGTCGGCAATGGCCTTGGCCAGCCGGTCGGCCAGCGCATCCATGGCCGTCAGCGTCGATGGGTCGGGCATCAGCCCGCGAATTGTCGGCTCGAGATAGGTCTCGGCCTCGTCCAGCCCCACGCCGCGAGCGGCGATGATACGGGCGAGAATTTCGGAAATGCCGGTGCGCTGCGAAATGGCAGTCGCTATGCGGGTCGTCGTCCCATCCAACCGGTCGATCCACGCCCGGCCGGTGACCGATCGGGTAACGTCGAGAAAGGGGCGCGGCGCATCGAGCATGGGGGAGAGGTAGGCGATTTGAGGGATGGTGGAAAGGGCTGAACCTTGCGACGCCTCCCCCTTTCCTCTCCCGTTTACGGGCGAGGGGGACCGCCGAGAGGCGGTGGAGAGGGAGCAGCTTGCGCCATGGCGGACGGGAGAAGCAGGGCGTTTAGCACCCCCCTCCACCACGCTACGCGTGGTGCCCCTCCCCCGCAGGCGGGGGAGGACAAGAGGAAGCTAGGCTCAGCGCGCGTGGCTCGCCTTGATCCAGCGCACCGTCTGGCTCCAGCTCCGCATCACGATGGTGCTGGTCTGGACCGAGCGGCGGCGCAGACGGACGCCTTCGAGCAGGGTGCCGTCGGTGACGCCGGTGGCGGCAACCAGAACGTCGCCGGCGGCCAGTTCGCTCACGTCATAGATGCGGTTGGGATCTTCGATGCCCATGGCAAAGGCCCGTTCGCGCTTGGCCTGGGTGTCGAGGATCAGCTTGCCCTGCATCTGGCCGCCGATGCAGCGCAGGGCCGCGGCGGCGAGGACGCCCTCGGGCGCGCCGCCCGAGCCCAGATAGATATCGATGCCGGTATCCTCGGTGTTGACCGCATGGATCACCCCGGCAATGTCGCCGTCGCTGATCAGCTTGACGGCGACGCCCGTGGTGCGCAGTTCCTCGATCAGCCCGGCATGGCGCGGGCGATCGAGCACGATGGCGGTGATTTCGCTCAGCGGCACGCCCTTGGCCTTGGCCAGCGCCTTGACGTTCTCGGTCGCGGTCCAGTCGATATGCACGGTGCCCGGCGCATATTCGGCGCCGATGGCGATCTTGTGCATATAGACGTTGCGGGCGACATTCAGCAGGCCCCCGCGCTCGGCCATGGCCAGGACCACGATCGAATCGGGCTGGTTCTTGGCGCAGAGGGTGACGCCTTCGAGCGGATCGACCGCGATATCGACCTCGGGTCCCTCGCCTGCCCCGACGGACTGGCCGATGAACAGGTCATCGCATTCGTTGGCTTCGCCTTCGCCGATGACGATGCGGCCGGAAATCGAGACGCGATCGAGTTCGGCCTTCATGGCCTTGACCGCGGCCTCGTCGGCCGCCTGCTCGTCGCCCTTGCCGCGCCATTCGGCGGCGGCGATGGCGGCGCGCTCGGTAACACGCACAAGTTCGAGGGTCAGGCTGCGGTGGAGATTGGCGGGGCTCTTGTCGCCCTCGACCTTGCTCAGTCTCATTCTTCCTCCCCGGGGCCTGACTTGCCCCGGCAGGGGATATCAGAGCGTTTCGATCCGGATCAACTGCGGTTCACCCACGATAAACCCGTCGGCGGCGATCTGCGCAAGCGATTCACGCACGGCTGATTCCAAAGTCTGTTGAGTGATCATCACCACCGTGCGCGTGGGCGATCCATCCAGCGCCACCGCCTTAGCGTTCAAATCCGACCGCTGGATGACGGAGTCGATGGAAATGGCGTGCTCGGCCATGCGGCTGGCAATGGCGGCAAGTGCTCCGGGCACGTCCTTGGCGTTGAGGCGGATGTAATAGCCGCCGTCATGGGCCCGCATCGGCGCCTGCTTATAGGGCAAGAGTTCCTCGCTGGGCACGCCCAGTGGCGGTACGCGCGTGCCACGGGCGATGTCGAGAATGTCCGACAGCACGGACGAAGCCGTCGGCGGGCCACCAGCCCCCGGCCCCGCCAGCAGCAGCTCATGCACATGGTCGGTTTCGAGCGCCACGGCGTTCATCACGCCATCGACGCCGGCAATGGCCGAGCCCTTGGGCACGAAGGTCGGATGCACGCGCTGCTCGATACCTTCATCGGTGCGCTGGGCGATGCCGAGCAGCTTGATCTTGTAGCCGAGCTCTGCCGCGACCTTGATGTCGTGCTGGGTGATGCGGGAAATGCCTTCCACCCGGATCTGGTCGGGCGCGATCTCGTAGCCGAAGCAGAGCGTGGCGAGGATCGACAGCTTGTGTGCGGTGTCGAAGCCCTCGACGTCGAAGGTCGGATCGGCTTCGGCATAGCCCAGCGCCTGCGCATCCTTGAGGCAGTCGGCGAAGCTGATGTCCTCGTTGCCCATGCGGGTGAGGATATAGTTGCAGGTGCCGTTCATGATGCCGAACACCTTGGCGATGCGGGCCGAACCCAGGCCTTCGCGCAGCGTCTTGATGACGGGAATGCCGCCGGCGACCGCTGCTTCAAAGCCGAGCTGGGCGCCCGATTCCTCGGCCATGCGGGCCAGGGTCACGCCGTGCTTGGCCAGCAGCGCCTTGTTGGCCGTGACCACGGGACGGCCGATTTCGAGCGCCGCCTTGACGGCAGCGAAGGCCGGACCGTCCTCGCCACCGATCAGCTCGACGAACAGGTCGATGCCGTCGGACTTGGCGAGCGCCACCGGATCGTCGAACCAGTCGAGCCCGGAAATATCAATGCCGCGGTCGCGGGAACGCGAGCGCGCGGCAACGGCCGTCACGACGAGCTGCCGGCCCAGTTTTTTCGTGAGCTCGGCACCGTCCTTCTGCAGGATGCGCACCAAGGTGGCGCCGACATTGCCGAGACCGGCCACGCCGACGCGCAGCGGCGCCTGCGTTTCGCCATCGCCGAAATCCTGCATGGCCTTGAGGATGCGGGCGCGCGTATCCGAGCGCGGTTCGCGGCCCTCGCGCAGGTCGAACACGAACAGCGGATCGCCCGCAACGGTGCGGCCAAACCGGGTCGGCGTCCAGCCGCGGGCGGAGATGAAGGATTCGACGGATTGGCGGAAGGAGGCGATGTCACTCATGGGGGCGACATCTGCATAGGAATGTGCCTAGCCGTCAATAGGAGTTTGGACGGCCAGGCATAAGTCTTGAAACAATCAGGGCTTGGCGGCGTTGGCTGCCGCCTCGCCTACGCCCTTGATGACCTCGGGAAAGCCCCAGCGCAGCGACAAGGGCGTGACGGCGCCGCTCACCGCCATGGTTAGTTCCTCGCCTTCGAAGCGCGTATAGGCGCCCTTGGCCACCAGCGGCGACAGCATGATCAGGTCCATGCCGAAAAAGTCGTTGGCGGACGTGGCATCGTTGAAGAAGCTGACGAGCATGTCGGCGGGAATCCGGTCGAAGTTCTCGTAGCTCAGCGTGTAGGAGATGCCGCTGGGCAGTACGGCGCCACCTGGCGCTTCTGGTGCCGGCACCATGCCGATATCGGCAAAGAGCTGCACGCGCGGATCGCCTTCCATGCGAATGGCGACCTGGCCGTCGTTCCGGTTGACCACATTGGCAAAGACCTTGCCCTGCAGGTCTGGATAGGCGGCAGCCTCTTGCTTCAGGAACGCTTCGGTGTCCGACACCAATGCAGCTGCCTCCGCGCTGAGGCCAAGCGCCTTGCCGGTCATGGTCACCACGTCCTGCCAGCGGATCAGCCAAGCGGTTTCGGGATAGGCGACGACGGGCGCGATGTTGCTCAGCAGGTCATATTCTTCCTGGGTGATACCCGAATAGGGCGCGATGATCACGTCGGGCTGCAAGGCGGCGATGGCCTCGATCGGCGGCTCGGGCGTATCGGGCAGCACCGTCGGCATGGCCACGCCCTGCTTGGCGATCTCGGCCTCGGTCCAGGGCAGCAGGCCATCGTCGCCGCCGCCATAGTTGAAAAATGGTATGCCGACCGGGGCGATGCCAAGCTGGAGCACGACGTCCTGTGCGGACCAGCCCCAGGTCACCACGCGCTCGGGCTGGACCTCGATGGTGGTCGTGCCGAAGGCGTGGTCGATGGTCACCGGGAACGTGTCCGCCGCCTGGGCGGGTGCCAGTCCCGCGACAAGCGTCATGGCACCGGCGAGGGTGAGAAAGTGATTCATGGAAAACTCTCAGGTCTCTGAAGTCAGGGGGTTTTGACGTTGGCGGCAGCGTCGGCGAGAACGCCGAGATAGGTGCCGAATCCCCAGCGCAGCGAGAGAGCGCTGGGCGGCGACACAGCCGCAACGTTCTCGGTGCCCACGAGCGCCGCGAGGCCGCCCTTGACCACCGGCGGATAGGTCGACGCCTGCGGCGTTGCCAGCCAGGTATCGAGCGCCGCCTGCTCCTCGAAATAGGTGACGAAGATGTCGCCCTGGAGCTGGTCGAACAGCTCGTAGCTCAGCGGATAATAGAACTGGCCGTCAGCCGGGGCCAAAGCGGCAACGCTGGGGTCCATCGTGAGACCAAGATCGGTGAGGAACTTCATGCGCGCATCGAGCGGGGCGTAAACGGCCATCGAGCCATCATAGTCGTTGGCGCTGGCGAAGGTGATGCCTTCGAGCTCGGGACGCTTGGCGACCTCGGCGGCCAGCCACGCGGTGGTCTCCGTCACCAGTGCTTCGGCCTCGGCCGATTTGCCCAGGGCCTTGCCGACCGTGCGGGTCACGTCCTGCCACGGCGTCGACCAGGGATCGCCCGAATAGGCCACGGTCGGCGCAATGCCGGACATGATCGCATATTGCTCTTCGGTGATGCCGGAATAGGCCGCGATGATCAGGTCGGGCTCGAGCGCGGCGATCTGCTCGAAGGGCGGCTCGCCCGCATTGTCGAGCACGGCAGGCGTCTCTGCGCCGGCAGCGGCCAGCGCCTCCTCGATCCAGGGCTGGATGCCGTTTTCGCCGCCGCCATAGGACTGGAAGGGTACACCGACCGGAATCACGCCGAGGGCGATCGCCGCATCCTCATTGCCCCAGCCCCAGGTGACGATGCGCAGCGGCTCGGCCGGAATGGTGGTTTCGCCATGCGCATGGGCGATGGTGACGGGGAATTCCTGGGCGTGGGCGACGCTGGCCAGAGCCAGGGTCGCGGCGACGAGGAGAGAGTGCATGAACCTGGGCATGGTGCGTCCTTACTGGCCGACATTGGCGGCGTCGGCGATGAGCTTGATGTATTGCGGATAGCCCCATTTCAGCGACAGGGCGCTGGGCGGGGAGACGGAGTTGATGAGTTCGGCGCCCACGATACTGGCGACCGCGCCAGCCTGGACCTGCGGATGGAGGGCAAGAACCGGATTGGCCTTGAAGGCTGCTTCGGCGTCCGGGGTTTCGAAATAGGTCACGAGAACATCGGCGGTGAGCTGGTCAAAATTCTCGAAGCTCAGAATGAAACAGAGGTCCTCGCCCTTGGCCAGTTCGGCGACGCTGGGCGCCGAGACGAGGCCGGCATTGACCAGGAACTGCACGCGAGAATCGAGGTCGCCATAGACGTTGATCTCGCCATTCCACTCGGCGAAGGCGGTGAAGCTGGCGCCGGCCAGTTCAGGGTATTTGGCGGTCTCATCGAGGATGAACTGCTCGAGCTCGGCCACGAGGGTCTCGGCTTCGGCCTGCTTGCCGATCGCCTCGCCGGTGATGCTGATGGTGTCTTGCCAGGAGGTGTCCCACGGCGTTTCCGGAAACGCCACGACCGGCGCGATGCCGCTCAGGACCTTGTACTGGTCCTCGGTGAGGCCGGAATAGACGGCGACGATGACGTCGGGTTGGAGCGCGGCGATGGCTTCGACCGGCGGCTCGCGGCCGGTATCAGGCAGGATGGTCGGGAACTCGGCGCCGAGCGCCGCCACGGTTTCCTTAGTCCAGGCCAGGGCGCCGTTTTCATCGCCGCCATAGGCGAAATGCGGGATGCCGACCGGCACTTCGCCTAAAGCGATCACCGCGTCCTGCGCCGCCCAGCCCCAGGTGACGATGCGCTGCGGCTTGGCGGGAATGGTCGTCTCGCCATAGGCGTGCCGGAGGGTGAGCGGAAATTCCTGGGCAAAGCCAAACGTGGCGCTGCAGGCCAGCACAATGGCGACGACGACGGACCGAACAAGCATGACGCACCTGCTGATGGAGATGAAACTCCATACAAAAGGTGACATGCATTGTCATGTATTATTTGAAACTGGCTGCAACCACCGCGCAGCACCTCCCTAGACGGGAGGGGTTGGGAGGGGGTGTTCGTTGGCCCGAATATCTGGCCAAACATCCCCCACCCTTGTCCCCTCCCCGCAAGGGGGAGGGTGTCGACTGCGGCCTCTGGGCCAGAAACGAGAACTTACCCGACCAGCGGGACCACGTTCCCTGCCCCAGTCTTGGAGCCAAGCAGCTTCTTGATATTGCGAGCGGCCTGGCGGATGCGCTGTTCGTTTTCGACGAAAGCGAGACGGATATACTGGTCGCCATACTCGCCAAAGCCGACGCCCGGCGCGACGCCGACGCCGGTTTCCTGGATCAGCAGCTTGGCGAACTCGAGCGAGCCGAGATGGGCGAACTGGGCCGGAATCGGCGCCCAGGCGAACATGGTGGCCTTGGGCACCGGAATGTCCCAGCCCGAGCGGCCGAAGCTCTCGACCAGCACGTCGCGGCGATGGCGGTAGACCTTGCGCACTTCCTCGATGACGTCATCCGAGCCATTGAGTGCCGCCGTGGCCGCCACCTGGATGGGGGTGAAGGCGCCGTAGTCGAGATAGGACTTCACGCGCGCCAAAGCCGCGATCAGGCGCTCGTTGCCGACGGCGAAGCCGACGCGCCAGCCGGGCATGGAATAGGTCTTGGACATCGAGGTGAATTCCACCGTGATGTCGATGGCGCCTGGCACCTGCAGCACCGACGGCGGTGGCTCATCCGCATCGAAATAGATCTCGGAATAGGCGAGATCGGAGAGGATGAAGATGCCGTGTTCCCTACAATACTTGACCACTTCCGCATAAAAATCGAGCGTGGCGGTATAGGCCGTGGGGTTGGCCGGGTAGTTCAGCACCAGGGCGATCGGCTTGGGGATCGAGTGGCGCACGGCCCGGTCGAGCGAGCGCATGAAATCTTCGTTCGGATCAGCCGGCATGGAGCGAACGACGCCGCCGCTCATGATGAAGCCGAAGGAATGGATGGGATAGGTCGGGTTGGGCACCAGCACCACGTCGCCAGGCGCCGTGATGGCCGAGGCCATGTTGGCAAAGCCTTCCTTGGAGCCCAGCGTCGCCACGATCTGCGTATCGGGATTGAGCTTCACGCCGAAGCGGCGGCCATAATAGCTCGCCTGGGCCTTGCGCAGGCCTGGAATGCCGCGCGAGGTGGAATAGCGGTGGGTGCGGCCGTCCTTGACGGTTTCCTGCAGCTTTTCGACGATGTGCTGGGGCGTCGGCATGTCCGGATTGCCCATGCCCAGGTCGATGACATCGACGCCCTCGGCGCGCGCCTTGGCCTTGAGCGGGTCGATATGGGCAAAGACGTAAGGCGGAAGGCGGCGGATTTTGTGGAAGTCTGCGCTCATGATTTCCTCGGCGGTCCCATCAGGAACCTGAACTGGACCGCGACGCGCTCGGAGCGCCACGCCTCTCTCATTGAGGCCGTGATTATCGCGGAATTATGGTTGTGAACGGGTTAAGTGACCCGGTTTTGGGGCCGGTCTCGTGTTCGGCTCTTCCCGGCCCGACAGGGGCCACACGGGAAGAGCTAGCGGGCGTTTGCCGCCGCCACGAGGGCAGCCGCAGCCACTGCACTGCCGGCGAGCGAGGCTCCAACCCTAGCAACAGTGTACAGAGACTGCATGTCCCTTGCCCTTCAGATGCGATTTTTGTAAGGAAATCAGCTATCGACAGGCCGTTCATAAATCCTCCTCAGGGTATTGTAAATGGTCCGGAGGACGCCAACCTTCGGCTCCAGAACGGCGTATGGTGAGGTAAGACTTTGAAGCGCATTGCCCTGGTGACGATCGGCACGCAAGGCGACGTTCAACCCTATCTGGCCCTTGCCATCTCCCTCAAGGAGCGCGGCTACTCGGTCGTCCTCGGGGCTTCGGAAGAATTCCAGGGCATGGTTGAAGGCCATGGCATCGAGTTTCACACGCTCGGGCCGTCCATCCAGTCCTTCCTGACCCAGCAGCGATTCGAAAACGCAATGAGCCAGTCCATGCTCATCAACGGCCCTTCCCTGCTCCGCCAGGGCCAGCAGATCGTGGACACCGCGGCGCGGCATGCTTGGCATATGTGCCAGGGCGCAGATATGCTGATCCTCAACATGAATACCAGCTTCGGCATCGACATCGCCGAAGCGCTGCATATTCCGGCGGTGATGGTGGCCCTGCAGCCGCTGAACTCGACCAGCGAGTTCCCGCTCTGCATCTACTACGACTACGGCGCCGATTTCGGTCCGGCCTTCAACAAGCTGACCTACACGGCCATGACCGTGCAGCAAATCTATTACAACCTGCCGCGCAACAAGCTGCGTCGCGAGCTGATGGGTCTCGAAGCCCGCAAGAAGGGCGGCTTCTTCCGCAATACCGACGGCACGTCGCTGACCACGCTCTACGCCTATTCGCCCGTGGTTTCACCGCGTCCGCGCGACTGGCCCAAGAGCGCCATCGTCACCGGCTACTGGCAACTCAAGGATCGCTCCGACTGGCAACCCTCCGCCGAGTTCCAGAAATTCCTCTCCGAAGGGCCGGCGCCTGTCTATATCGGCTTCGGCTCCATGCCGTTCGGCGCGGAGCGCAATACCAAGATCCTCAAGGAAGCGGTGAGCATGTGGGGCGGCCGCGCCGTCGTGGCCCGCGGCTGGGGCGGCATCAATCCGCATGACCTGCCCGACACGATCTTCGCCATAGAGAAGGCGCCGCACGACAAGCTGTTCAAGTATGTGTCAGCCGTCGTTCATCATGGTGGTGCCGGCACGACTTCGGCGGGGCTCCATCTGGGCCGGCCGACCTTCGTCGTCCCCCAGACCGTCGACCAGCCCTATTGGGGCCGCCGCGTCTATGAGATGGGCTGCGGGCCCAAGCCGGTGCGCCTGCGCAAGCTGACTTCCGAAATCCTTGCCGGCGCGCTGGCCGATCTCTCGACCAACGAAGATTATCGCCGCAACGCCGCCGATGTCGCCGAGCAGCTGCATGGCGAAGACGGCGCGGAAAAGGCGATCAAGGTCATCGAACGCGTGATGACCAACTATGTGCCGCGCCTGCCCAAGGCCAAGAAAATCAAGAAGGTGAAGCCGGCGCTGAAGCTGGTGGGTTAGCCACGAGGCCAGCCATGCCCGCAGAACGGCGTAAAAAAGGGGAGGCTTTCGCCTCCCCTTTCGCATTCCGATGATGGCGTCCCTGCCCTATTGGGCGGGCACGGCGTCGGCGATGTCGAGCGCTTCGATGCTCTCGCCCCGGTCATAGGTGGCCTGGTCGAGAATGCCCTGGCGCTTGGCGACGATGGTCGGCACCAGAGCCTGGCCGGCGACGTTGACCGCGGTGCGGCCCATGTCGAGGATCGGGTCGACCGCAAGCAGCAGGCCGACGCCTTCGAGCGGCAGGCCCAGGGTCGAGAGCGTCAGCGTCAGCATGACGGTGGCGCCGGTGAGGCCAGCGGTGGCGGCCGAACCGATGACCGAGACGAACACGATCAGCAGGTAGTGCTCGATGCCGAGCGGCACGCCGAAGAACTGGGCCACGAAGATGGCCGAGATTGCCGGGTAGATCGCCGCGCAGCCGTCCATCTTGGTGGTGGCGCCGAGCGGCACGGCGAAGGCGGCATATTCGCGCGGCACGCCCAGATTCTGCTCCGTGATGCGTTCGGTGACCGGCAGGGTGCCGATGGACGAACGCGAGACGAAGGCGAGCTGAATGGCCGGCCAGGCGCTCTGGAAGTACCTGACAGGGTTGAGGCCATGCGCCTGCAGCAGCACCGGGTAGACCACGAAGAGCACGAGGGCGAGGCCGATATAGATGGCGGCCGAGTACCAGCCGAGCTGGGCCAGCGCATCCCAGCCATAGACGGCCACGGCATTGCCGAGGAGGCCAATCGTGCCGAGCGGCGTCAGGCGGATGACCCACCACAGGATCTTGTGCACGATCTTGAGGAAGGAGCGATTGAACGCCAGGAACGGATCGGCGGCGGCGCCGACCTTGAGCGCGGCGATGCCGACCACGATCGAGACCACCAGGATCTGCAGCACGTTGAAGTTGAGGCTGGTGGTCGCGCCGCTATCGGTGACGCGGGTCGATGCCTGCAGGCCCAGGATATTGGACGGGACCAGGCCCTTGAGGAAATCGAGCCACGAACCAGTCGAGGACGGCGCCTTGGCGGCCTCGGCGAGGACGGCGGAGTTGAGGCCCGGCTGGATGATGAGGCCCAGCGCAATGCCGATGCCGACGGCGATCAGCGCCGTGATGGCGAACCACAGCAGGGTCTGCCAGACCAGCTTGGCGGCATTGTTGAGCTCGCGCAGGTTGGCGATGGAGGCGACGATGGCGGTGAAGACCAGCACCGGCACCAGCGCGCGCAGCAGCGACACGAAGGTCGAGCCGATGGTCGAGAGGGTCTGGACGAGCCAGTTGGGGTTGCCGGCAGCATCCGGGCCCATCTGGCGGGCGACGTAGCCCAGGATGAGGCCGATGACCATGGCGGCGAGCACCTGGAAACCGAACGAGCGATAAAAGGGCTTGGGTGCGCGTGGCGCCCGAGCAGCTGAAACAGTGGTGGGGGACATGTGTTGACCTGCAAATAGCCAAAGCGCCCGCCCACCAATTGGGCGTCGCGCCTTGAAATTAAGCACGATTCTATCTGGTTGAACGATAATTCGCTGCGCAAGGCGTTGCGTTTCAGCGGGCCGGGGTGAAATTTTCTGTTGGGCCAGAACAGTTTCCGGCAATGGCAGTGCGACGGTCAGCGGTCACGCAGCGCCAGCGTGATGATTCCGGCGAGTAAGGCCGGCGCTAGCATGGCCGCCGCGAAGCCGGCGATGAGCAAGCCAGTGCCCATATCGAACCAGGCCATGGCCAGGAGGCCCAGCCCGGCAAGGCCATAGGCAAGACCGGTTGCCCGATGAACGACGCCCCAGGCAAGGTCCGAGCGCACCGGCCAGGGCATGCGCAGACCCGCATAGGTATGGCGCTCGGCCTCGAACAGCACCACGCCCAGCAGCGCCAGCGCCACGCCCAGGGCGAAGGCGGTGACGCGGATGAAGTCGAGATCGGAGCCGGCGCCCGCGAGCAGCAGGCCGAGCTGGGTGGCGGCTATCACGCTCATCAGCAGTGTCAGGAAGGGGTCGAGGATGTGCTGGGACTTGGCGAACTGGTTCCTGGTCAGCGCCCGCCCGAGCAGGAAGAAGGCGATGAGCAGCACGAGTTGCACAACCGGGGCAACGAAGATCACCTCTCGCGGCCACAGCCAATCAGCCGCGCTGCCGCTCCAATGCGCCTGATAGACGTAGTCGGCCGGGATGCGGAAGAAACCGACACCGGCGATGGCCAGCGTCACGGTCAGCAGCAGCAGGTGGAAGCGGGTAACGAGGATTTGCATGGCAAGTTCAATCCTCGCAGTCAGTCCGGCGAGGCCGGATGGCATCGCGCGTAGCGAGATGGGAGTGCAACAGGCAAAAAGAAAGGGCCGGTTTCCCGGCCCTCTCCAAAAATACAGTCCGAAGCTTAGCGCTTGGAGAACTGGAACGAACGACGGGCCTTCGCCTTGCCGTACTTCTTGCGTTCGACGACGCGGCTGTCGCGGGTCAGGAAGCCGCCCTTCTTGAGGATCGGGCGCAGGGCCGGCTCGAAATAGTTCAGAGCCTTGGAGATGCCGTGACGAACGGCACCGGCCTGACCGGAGAGACCACCACCGGCAACAGTGACGACGACGTCGTACTGGTCGGTGCGTTCGGTCGCGACGATCGGCTGCTTGACGATGAGCTGCAGAACGGGACGAGCGAAGTAGGTGGCGAATTCACGGCCGTTGATCACGACCTTGCCCTTGCCCGGCTTGATCCAGACGCGAGCGACGGCGTTCTTGCGCTTGCCGGTCGCATAGGCGCGGCCCTGGGCGTCGAGCTTCTGGACGTGCACCGGAGCGGTGTTGACGACCGGAGAGACAGTCGAGGTGCCGAGGTCTTCGAGGGAGTTGATGGTTTCGGCCATATTACTTCACCCGCGCATTCTTGGGATTCATCGCAGCAACGTCCAGCTTGGCCGGGTTCTGCGCTTCGTGGGGATGCTCAGCGCCAGTATAGACGCGGAGGTTCTTGAGCTGGGCGCGGGTCAGCGGGCCGCCCGGCATCATGCGGCGGATGGCGTTCTCGAGCACGCGCTCGGGGAAACGGCCTTCCAGGATCTGACGCGCAGACCGGTCCTTGATGCCACCGGGGAACCCGGTGTGCCAGTAGAACTTGTGCTGGTCCAGCTTGCGGCCGGTGAGCTTCACCTTGTCGGCATTGATGACAACGATGTTGTCGCCCATGTCCATGTGGGGGGTGAAGGTCGGCTTATGCTTGCCGCGCAGACGCGAGGCAATGATCGAAGCGACGCGACCCACGACCAGCCCTTCGGCGTCGATCAGGACCCACTTCTTTTCGATCTCGCTCGGTTTTGCCGAGTAAGTGCTCATGCTTGAATTCCCTAGAAAATTGGGGCTTTGCAGCCTTCATCCGGGGAAGAAAGCGGCGTGTTCGAGCGGTCGTGTATGAGGGATTCTGGCATGCGTCAAGAGGGCTGATTTTGTGGTGTAAAATCAATGAGTTACAATTGCGGTATTATGTTACCGCAATTCCGCTCGCCGCATATCGGCAATATACGCCATCGTCACGCCCGCCAACATGAACGCCAGCGCCTGATGCCCCACTGCCAGCGAGATCGGCACGGCGTTGAGCAGCGTGGCAATGCCCAGCGCGACCTGCAGCAACACCAGCACGCCCAGGCGCGGCAGCCAGCCATGTACGCCGGCAAAGCCGCCGGCGCGGTGTTGTCGCCACAGCATCACGGCGAGATAGGCGACGATGAGATAGGCAATGCCGCGATGGATGAACTGCACGGTCATCGCATTCTCAAAGACATTGCGCCACGCCGGCTGCATCGCGCCGAGGCCATTGGGAATGACGGCGCCATCCATCAGCGGCCAGGTGTTGTAGCCCATGCCGGCATCGAGCCCGGCTACGAAAGCCCCTGCCCCGATCTGGAGGATGATCAGCACCAGCAGCAAAGCCGCCCACCAGAGGTTGCGGCTGGCAACACGCCCGCCAACACGACCCGGCTCAAGCGAGCGCGGCACATAGACCAGCGCAATGAACAGCAGCGACGCAGCGGTGAGATGCGCGGCAAGGCGATATTGGGAAACCGAGGTGAGCTCGGTGAGGCCGGACGAAACCATCCACCAGCCCAGCGCGCCCTGGAAACCGCCGAGGATGAAAAGCCCGAACAGCGGCCAGGCCAGTTGCGGGGTAAACCGCTTCTGCACGAGGAAGACGAGAAACGGCACCGCGAACAGCACGCCCAGCACCCGGCCGAGCAGGCGATGGAGGTATTCCCAGAAGAAGATGACCTTGAAGTCATCGACCGTCATCCAGCTATTGTTGACCTCATATTGCGGGATCTGCTGGTAGGCCTCGAACTCGGCCTGCCACTGCGCGTCGTTGAGCGGCGGGATGGTGCCGGAAATGGGCTTCCAACTGGTGATGGAAAGGCCGGATTCGGTGAGGCGGGTAATGCCGCCCACGACCACCATCAGCAACACGAAGGCGGCCATGCCATAGAGCCAGATGCGCACTGGCCGCAGGCGATCGCTGGCGATGCGGGTTTCACTCAATGCGGCATTTTGGACGGAGGTCACGGCAGTTTCCCGGTGTCGGTCGGCGGGATGGAGTGGTATGCCCGGCAACATGTCCCTGCAATAGGCGCGATGCCGCATGACCCAGCGTAGCCGCAAGGCTCTCGGAATATTGTTGATCCTCGGTTCGATCGTGGCATGGCTCAGCGCCTTCACCTCGGTCTACCTGGCCTTCCCGCCCGATCTGCCGATCTGGATCCTGATGCCCTATTTCGTGGTGGCGGGCATGGGCTGGCTCTACCCGGCCATGTGGATCATCCGCTGGATGGCTAAGCCGGACGCCTGATCAGCCGGTCAGTCTGCCCATTGCCGAAAAGATCGCGCCGGTAGCAAAAACATCGACATAGCGGCGGGATTGAAAGTAGCCGTTGAGCGAGACGCGCGGCAAGGCGTGCGGTGCCTTGGTGTGGCGGGCATAAAGCCCGCCGGGCCGCGTGGTAACAGCGGAGCGGAAACCCAGCTCCCGGGCCAGGTCGAATTCGCGCTGGCCGGCCGAGAGCGGACCGCCCAGCGGATAGGAAAAATGCGCCGGACGCTGGCCGAATTGGGCCAGCAGGATATCGGCTGACTGCGCCATTTCCTGGCGCGCCTGCTCGATGGGCAGCTTGGCCAGTTCATAATGGTGCACCGTGTGGGCGCCTATGGTGCAGAGCGGGTCGCCGGCGAACAGCCGCAGCTCCGACCAGTCCATGATGAGGTCGCGGCACTGCCGGTCGAGATCATAGCCATAGGCCGTGGCAAAGCTGCGCAGCAGCGTCACGCGCTCGGCCTCGGGCATCTTGCGCATCTGCCAGTAGAGCGCGTCGAACGCCTCCCGCTTCTGGCCCACGGTGCGGGTATCGACATAGTCGGTCTCCCCTTCCGCGGTCATGGCGATGGCGTCCTGACGGGCGATGATGTCCTCGATGGCCTGCCACCAGAGCTCGCCCACGCCGTCGACCAGCGCCGTCGGCACATAGAGCGTGAACGGCGCCTCCTGCCGGCGTAGGACGGGCAGCGCGTGGCGCAGATTGTCCTTATAGGCATCGTCGAACGTCAGCACCACGAAGCGCCGCCCAGCCTTGGGCGCTGCGAGGCGTTCGAGGGCCTCGTCGAGGCTGACGATATCGAGGCCGAGGTCGCGGACGCGTTCGATGACATATTCGAGGAAAGCCGGCTGCACCTGGAGGATCGCATTGGGCGAGAAATCGGCCGGCTCTTCGGGCAGCACCCGATGCAGGGTGAAGATCACCCCGCGCGACGATGACAGTGCGCGGACCAGACCCGGCAGTCGCGACAGCCACAGGGCCTCGAACAGCGCTCTGATGGCCGCATATTTGGCTGACATAACGGGTCCTGCGTCAGGCGGCGGCGCGAGTGGGCGCGGCGACGATTTCGCACCGGTTGAAGCCGGCCGACAAGAGCCGATCCCGCGTCTGGCTGACCGAGTCGATATCATCGTCATCGCCGGCAACCAGCACCAGCCGACCCTCGAGTTCATCGAACAGGGGCAGGGTGGAGGTAGCACCGACACGGCCGGTCATGAGCACCACGACTTCATAAATGTCGCCCAACGCCTCGACCAGGGTCAGCGGCTTGCTTGACGTGCTGTCGATGATGCGGCCCTGCCCCCAAGGCACCTCGGCAAAGCTGTTATCGGCCGATTTCTGCACCACGTCGCCGAAGCTGGCAGCGTCGAGGCTGAGATCGGCGAGGCCCGGCTCGTCGCCCGTGCGCGCACTGCCGGCGTCGATCAAGGCCACACTGAGGCCGCGCGCCAGCGCATCGGTGACGAGCTTTTCGGCGAGAATTTCACAATCGGCATTGGTGGCGTGGGCGGCCAGGATCAGCAGATGGGTGCGGCCCAGCACGAGGTCCGAGGAGAGATCGGCCGAGGCAAGAATGCCCGGCAACTCCACCGGCGCAGGCGCCACAGGCCGACGTTCCTGCCTCGCGGGTGCCGCTGGCACGACCGGCTCGGGATCGGACTCGCTGGCGCGGCTCAGCGCCTGGATGAAGCGCTCGACTTCGCTCGTATGCTGCTGCGCCGTTTCCGGCTCGGGCACGGACGCGGCTTCCACATCCTCGTCATAGGCGTCGGCGAGCAGGTCCACCGCGTCAGGCTCGACGACGGCGACAGCGACGGGTTCTTCCCAGCGCTGTTCCGGCTCGAGCTCGGCTTCGACAAACGGGACTTCGTCGAGTTCGTCCTGGGCGCGCTCGGCTTCGCGGACCGGCACGATGGCGCGACCGGAGACCAGTTCGCCGAAGACGATGATGCCGATCTGGGTGGCGAGAGCCACGATACCCACCGCCAGCAGGATGAGCTGGGTCTTGGGCGAAGCCGGCGAAACCGAAGGTGCGGCTACACTAACGACGCGCACATCGGGCAAGGCCGAATTGGATTCGGTGCGCGACACGGCTTCGCTGTGGTGCTGCAGGTAGCTTTCGAGCAGATCGCGCTGCGCTTTGGCGTCGCGTTCGAGGCTATCGAGGGTCACCGTGTCCTGCGTCGCGGTCGAGGCGGAGGATTTGGCGCGGGTCATGTCGGCCCGCAGCGACGCTTCGAGATCGGCCTCGATCTGGGCTTCGGCTTCGAGCGCGTCGGCGACGCGGCGGCCTTCGAGGCTGATCTGGTTGTTGAGTTCGGCGATCTGGGCGGTCAGCGCCTGGATGGTGGGGTGATTGCTCAGCAGGGTAGCGGAGCGCTGGGCCTTCTCGCCCTGTAGGCGCGCCTTTTCCTGGCTGAGCTGCTGGATGACCACGGAATCGCGCACGTCGGCCACGCCGTCGATGGGCTGGCCCTGCTCGATCATGCCGCGGATGAGCGCGGCACGCGACAAAGCGGTGTTCTTGCGTTCCTGGGCGGCACTGATCTGGCCGGCGATGGTGGAAAGCTGCTGATCGGCCAGGCTGGTATTGTTCGAGCCAATGAACAGGTCATTGTCGACCTTGAAATTGGCGACAGCGGTCTCGGCAGCGGTGACGGAGACGCGCAGCTTGGCGATTTCTTCGGCCAGCCAGCCCGATGCCTCGGCAGTGTCGGACAGCGACAGCTCGGCGCGACGGGCCACATGGGCATTGGCGACGGCATTGGCGATATCGGCGGCCAGTTGGGGATCGGTCGAGCGCACCAGCACCGAAATCAGCCGCGAGTCGCGCTCCTGGATCACGGTCAGGCGTTCGTAGAGCGTATTGAGCACAACCTCGTCGACGCTGACAGGCGTCGATTTGCGGCCCAGCAATTGCGAGACCACGGCGAGCGGCGAGAAGCCCCCTGCTCCAGTGCCGTTGAATTCGGGCACCGAGCGCAGGTCGAGCTTGTCGATGACGGTCAGCAGCGTATCGCGCGACTTGATCAGCTCGATCTGGCTGGACACCACGCCGGCATCGCCGCCCGAGGTTGACGGTGCAGGCTCGCTGGACGAGCGGAAATAGGCATTGCTGCGCGGCTCGACCAGGATCGAGGCCGAGGACTCATAGAGCCGCGGCATGAACATGATGATGACGAGGGTAGCGGCCAGCAGGGCAGCGGTGAGGATCGCCACGCGCGGCAGCCGCTTCACCACGGCGCCGAGCACCGCGCCGACATCGATCCGGGCGTCGCGTGCCATTTGCGACTCAAACGCCATTGTCATCCCTCGTTCTGCTGGACGATCTATCGCCCCGACGTGGTAATCAATCCGTTAACCCACTCGCAGATCGCAACTATATCGGCGGAAGAGAAGGGATTTGTTAACCACGAGGGCGCGACATTGGCACACCCTGAATCGCGCGGGATTCTCATGCGCTGGCTGCCCGTCCTCACAATCGCTCTGATGCTGCCGCTGGCGGCCTGCGCCACTACGCGCCCCGCGACCTACCTGGTGGAAACCAAGGGGCCGTACCAGCTCGACACTGGCGACACCGTAAGGGTCACCGTCTATGGCGACGCGGAACTGAGCGACACCTACAAGATCGACGACAGTGGCGCGATTGCCTTCCCGCTGGTCGGGCCGGTGCAAGTGCGCGGCGTCACCACCAATATTGCGGCGGGGCGCCTTGCCGCCGCGCTTGCCAATGGCTTCATGCGCAGCCCCGACGTGGCGGTGGAAGTGGCGGAATATCGGCCATTCTTTATCCAGGGCGAGGTCAAGAATGCCGGTCAGTTTCAATATGTCTATGGCATGACCGTGCGGGCCGCGATCAGCACGTCCGGCGGCTTCTCGGACACGGCCGACCGCAGCCGCGCGATCATCTATCGCCGGCAGGGCGAGGAGATGGTCAAGGGCACGGTCGATCTCGACTACCCCATCTATCCTGGCGACACCGTCGTCATTCTCGAACGCTGGTTCTGACCCTCGATGGCCCATGGCACGCTGCGTGTCCTCCAGGTCATGCGCGCACCTGTCGGCGGCTTGTTCCGGCATGTCGCTGACCTGACGCGGGCGCTGTCCGCCTCCGGCCATCAGGTGGGCCTCGTCGTCGACAGCCTCGCCAATGACGCGCAGACCGAAGGCAAGCTGGCCGACCTGCTGCCGCATACCGCCCTCGGCATTCACCGCTTTGCCATGCCGCGCGTGCTGGGCGCCGGCGATCTCAAGACTCCCTTCGCGGTGCGCAAGCTCGCCCGCTCGCTCGATATCGACGTGCTGCACGGCCACGGGGCCAAAGGCGGCTTCTATGCCCGGCTCGCCCGCATCGGCGGCAAGGGGGTGGCGCTTTACACGCCACATGGCGGCGTGCTGCATTTTTCCCGATCATCGCTATCGGGCCGGATCTTCCATCGGCTGGAGCGGGCATTGATGGCGCAGACCGGCGCCATCATCTTCGAAAGTGCCTATGCCCAGACTACCTATGCCGGACTGATCGGCAAACCCACCTGCCCCACCGAAGTCATCCACAATGGCCTCGCGCCCGAGGAATTCGTGCCGGTGGCGCCAGCGGCGGATGCGGCCGACTTCGTCTTTGTCGGCGAATTGCGCGACCTAAAGGGCATTTTCGTGCTGGCTGAGGCAATGGCCGGCGTCACGCGGCCCGACGGCACGCCAGCCACGCTGGTGATGGCGGGCGATGGTCCGAGTCGCGGCGAATTCGAGGCGCGGATTGCGCAACTGGGGTTGCAGCAGCGGGTGACCCTGCTCGGCGCCCAGCCGGCGCGGCCCACCTTTGCCAAGGGACGAGTGGCCGTGGTGCCGTCGCTGGCCGAGTCACTGCCCTATGTCGTGCTCGAAGCCGCCGCGGCCCGGTTGCCGGTCATTTCGACGACGGTTGGCGGCATTCCCGAGATTTTCGGGCCTACCTCGGAGAGCCTGGTTCCGGCCGGCGACCCCGTCGCCCTGGGCGCCGCCATGCAGCGGGCGCTCGATCATCCCGATGCGGCAGCGAGCGAAATGCAGCAGCGGCTGACCCATATCGCGAGCCGCTTCGCGCTCGGCGTCATGACCGACAGCATCGAGGCGCTCTACCGTTCGGTATTGGCACGAGCTTAGGGCTCCAACTTCACCTGATATAAACCCCTTTGCGATGACAATGCCGGGAACAATTCTGTCCCGGTAACGCCCATGTATCGAGTTGATCCCAAACAGGCCGTGCTGGAGCACGTTTCCAAGCAGGCCAATGCAGGCGAGTCCGGGCGGTCGCTGTCGGATCAGGCAGAAGCCATTATCGCCGCGCCGGTCGAGCGCAGCATCTCGGGCGCCGTGGTTGTCGGCGTAGCCCAGGCGCTCGAAGCCTTGCTGCTGGCGGCGCTGGGCTACGGCATCTACGCCACTTACGGCGGAATGGCCCAGCCGGCGGTCGATATCCCGCTCATCCTGGCCTCGTGCCTCCTGGCCAACGTCTTGTTCAACGCCGCGGGCGCCCACCGCATCGCCGCCTATCGCACCCAGTTCAACCAGATCGGCCGAGTGCTGATCGGCTGGACGCTGGTGATGACGGTGCTCACGGTCGGCATTTTCTTCTTCAAGGCCGGAGACCTGTTCTCCCGCGTCTGGCTCATCAGTTGGTACCTTGGTGGCGCCGTGCTGCTGGTCGGCTTCCGGGTCAGGCTCCGCGCGCTTGTTGGCCGGTGGACGGCGCAGGGGCGTCTGCGTCGGCGTACGGTTATCGTTGGTGGCGGCAAGGATGCCGAAACGCTGATCGAGCAGATCAGCGCCAGCGCCAGCCAGGACATCCTGCTGCTGGGCCTGTTCGACGACCGCATCGACGTCCGTTCGCCCGAAACCGTCGGGGGCTATCCCAAACTGGGCAAGGTCGCCAACCTCATCGAATTCGCCCGCCGTACGCCGGTCGACCTGGTGATGGTGTCCATGCCGCTCTCGGCCGAAAAGCGCGTGCTCGACATGCTGACCCAGCTCTGGGTTCTGCCGGTGGACATCCGCCTCTCGGCGCATATGAGCAAGCTTAAATTCACCAGCAAGGCCTATTCCTATGTCGGCGACATCGCCGTGTTCGACATGGCCGACCGGCCGATTTCTGACTGGAACCTGGTCTTCAAGTGGGTGTTCGACAAGGTCGTGGCGCTGACCGCGCTGATCCTGCTGTCGCCGCTGATGCTGGCCACCGCCATCGCCATCAAGCTCGAGAGCAAGGGGCCGGTGTTCTTCATGCAGAACCGGCACGGCTTCAACAACGAGCTGATCAAGATCTACAAATTCCGCTCCATGCGCACCGACATGCTCGACCACAACGCGGTCAAGCAGGTGACCAAGGACGACCCGCGCGTCACCCGCGTGGGCAAGTTCATCCGCAAGACCTCGATCGACGAGCTGCCGCAGCTCTTCAACGTGCTCAAGGGCGAGCTCTCCATCGTCGGCCCGCGGCCGCACGCTTTGCAGGCCAAGGCGGACAACCAGCTCTATTACGAGGCGGTCGAAGGCTACTTCGCCCGCCACCGGGTCAAGCCGGGCATGACGGGCTGGGCGCAGGTCAATGGCTGGCGCGGGGAAACCGACACGATCGACAAGATCATGCAGCGCGTGAACCACGACCTGCATTACATCGAACACTGGTCGATCCTGTTCGACCTCTACATCGTGGCCATTACCCCGATTTCGCTCATCTCCAAGAGCGAGAACGCCTATTGAGCGCTGCCGGCACACTTGATGCGGGCAGTTCCAAGGCCGGGTCCAATGGACTCGGCCTTGCCGTCGTTCGGGACCGCGCTATGCGCTGGCTCGATTTCATGGTGGCCTTCTGGATCTTCACCGGCGGGATGGTGCTGTTCGAGCCCTCCCCCTACGAGCTGACCTTCCTCGCTGTGCTGCCGCTGGCATTCGTGGCCGGCATGGGGCTCTACCGCTCGACCTTCGGGCTATTCGCCATTCTCCTGGGCTTCACGCCCTTTGCGCTGATCGCCTGTTTCCAGGTGCGCTTCAACGAGATCAGCGATGCGCTGATCTTCAGCATCGTCACCATCTTCCTGCTGCTGACCGCTTATTTCATCGCCAACTACGTGGCCGAGGAGACCGAGCGGCGCATGCGGCTTGTCATGCGCGCCTACACCGCCGTGGCCCTGCTCTCGGCGATCGTGGGCACGCTGGCCTATCTCGGCATCCTGCCCGGCGCCGACATCTTCCTGCGCTATGGCCGGGCCAAGGCCGCATTCAACGACCCCAACGTATTCGGCCCCTTCCTCGTGCTGCCGGCCATGTATGCGCTGCAGCGCCTACTGCTAGCGCCGGGGCGTACGGCCGTCATCGCCGGCGGCATCTATATGGTGCTGTTCGTCGGCGTCTTCGTCAGCTTCTCGCGCGCCGCCTGGGGGCATTTCGCCCTGTCGTCGCTGATCGTGCTGGTGCTGTGCTTCTGGCTCGAAGCCACCGCACGCGACAAGGTGCGCATCATGATCATGTCGCTGCTGGGCGCGGCGATGCTGGTGGTGGCGCTGGCTGGCCTTCTCAGCATTCCCTCGGTGGCGTCGCTCTTCGAACAGCGCGCCGCCGGGCAGAACTACGATTCAGGCGAAACCGGCCGCTTCGGTCGGCAGGGCTATGCCTTCGAGCTGGCGCTCGATCATCCTCTGGGCATTGGCCCGCACGAATTCCGCAACCTGCGCATCATCGAAGAGCCGCACAACGTCTATGTCACGGTGCTGCATGTCTATGGCTGGGGCGGCGGGGCGTTCTACTACCTGCTGGTGATCCTCACCCTCTGGCGCGGCATCGCGGCGCTGACCCGGCCCTCCCCCTATCGCCTGATGATGATCCCGCTGGTGGCAACCTTCGCCATGCTGGTGGGGGAATCGGCGATCATCGACACCGATCACTGGCGGCACTACTTCCTGCTGGTCGGGCTGATCTGGGGCATCTCGACCGCCATACGCAACGACGAACGCCGCAGCGTGCCGCGCCAGCAGATGCTGATCTAGGGCCAGATGGGCCCGCGCAGGTAGCGCGCGGCCAGTTGCGCCGTGCCATCGGCAAAGCCGGGCATATGCTGCTGCGCGAGTTTGGTATCGGCATGCGAGCCGATCCAGGCCAAGAGGGCCATGCGGCGCAGCATGACCATGGAATCGATGGCGCCGACATCCTCTGCCGTCAGCGGCCGCACCGCCCGATAGCCCTCGATCCAGGCCGACCTCAGCGACGGAATGGCCGAGTTGGTTTCGTGGAACGAGATGGCGGCGGCAAAGTCATAGGCGAACCAGCAGAAGCCGCAGTCGTCGAAATCGATCAGCGTCACCGTGCCACCATCGATAAGCAGGTTGCCCAGTCGCATATCGGCATGGATGAGCCCGTAGCGATCGGCGCCCGTGCCATAGGCGGCAAGGCGCTGCCACAGGGCCGAATCCAGCCGGTCGAGCATGGGCCGATTGCTCCCGTCCACACCCGGCGCCAGGCGCCAATCGCCCCACAGCCCGTCGGCATCGAGAATAGTCGACGCCTGCCACACCTGCCGTTCGAAACCGGGCGGCCGCTGCCAGGTGTTGACGTGGTCATGCATGGTCGCCGAGTAGCGGCCCAGCGTCTGGAACAGGTCGTCCAGATTCTCGTCCGGCTGTGGCTCCCTGCCCTCGATGAAACGGAACAGCACGGCCATGCGCGCTCCGCGCGGCGTATCAAAGTGCTGCAGCAACTGCCCGTCGCGGCCGGGAACCGGCTCGGCAATGGCTAGCTCCGTATCGCGTCGCAGCGCCATGAGCCAGGCGAGTTCGCTCTCGATCGACGCACGCGATTGATAGCCGGTGCGATGAACGCGCAGGGTGAACTTACCCCGCCCCGGCGTGTCGATCAGGAAGGTCTGATTCTCGGAGTGATTGATGAGCCGGGCGGTGCCGCCATCCACTTCAGCCCAGGACGACAATGCTGGCCCGACTTCATGCGCCGACAATGGCATGGACATGGCTCCAGGCTGGCGCCCTGCTGGCGGCATCACTGAACTGAGAGGTGGGGAAGATGGTCGGAGCGGCCGGATTTGAACCGACGACCCTTTGTCCCCCAGACAAATGCGCTACCAGGCTGCGCTACGCCCCGACTGCGCGGAGACATAGAGAAACAGGGGATTTGGCGCAACCCGTTTTTTGGAAGAAATGGGACCGTGGCGGGATTTCAACGAGATACCAAGGCCTTGCCTGCCCATGTGGCCATCAACGCGCCACTGCTTTCCGCCGATTGCGTGGAGCCAAGTCCGGAACGTTGCGTTTACCCAAGCCGACTACCATCGGCCGCGGAGTTTATTCCGCTCGGGGCGCTGGGCAAAGCGATGTGAGGTTCCATGACCGACTTCGACCTGTTCGCCGACGACACCGAAGCCGCCGAAGCCGCCACGCTGACCCAGCAGACCCTCGTCGACACCCAGCAAAATCTCGGCAAAATGCTCGACCTGATGCCCATCGGGCTGCTGATCCATACCGAGCAGGGCATCGTCTTCGCCAATCGCCAGGCCTGCAGCTCGCTGCAAACCAGCTCGGACATGCTCCGCGGGCATCACCTGCTCGACTATGCCTCGGTCGCCGATGCAGATGCCATCTCGCAGGCCCTGAAGCAGACCTTTGCCGACCCCGACGCGACCTGCGACACCGAATGCGCGGTCACGCGACCCGATGGCACCAGCCGCCTGATGAAGGTGATCACCAGCTCCCTGCCCTGGCCCGGCAATCCGGTGGTTCAGGTCCTGATGCAGGATATCACCGACCAGAAGAAGGCCGAGGTGTCGCTGCGCCAGATGACCATCACTGACGAGCTGACCGGCTCCTACAACCGTCGTCATGCGACCTATGAGGCCAGCCTCTATCTCGACGCCGCCGCTTCGAACGGTATGCCGCTGAGCATGGCGTTGATCGACATCGACCATTTCAAGCGCGTGAACGACACCCACGGCCATGATGCCGGCGACTTGGTGCTCAAGGCGCTCGCCCGCCTTGCCCATGAATTCCTGGCCACCAATACCAAGCTGGATTCCCCGCTCTTCGCGCGCTTTGGCGGCGAGGAATTCCTGTTCCTCCTGCCCGGCGCCGGTGCCCACACAGCCTTCGCGCTGGCCGACTCCTTCCGCCAGCAAGTCGAGCGCCTTGCCGTCGATCTGCCGGCAACAACGCTCAAGGTAACGATCTCGGCGGGAACCGCCACCTGCCGAACGGGCGACACCAGTATCGATACGATGCTGAAGCGGGCGGACACCGCGCTCTACAAGGCCAAGGCCGATGGCCGCAATCGCGTGCAGACGTCCGACTAGAAACTAGGCGACGGACTGCAGCGGGGCAAAGTCCCCGGGGCGGTCGAGGCAGGCATCGTAGAAATCGATGAGCCGCGGATCGATGGCCATTGCCAGTTCCCGGCAACGGTCCAGCGCCGCCATATCGGCACTTTGCCCCGTCAACAGCGCCTCATGCGCTGCCGCCAAGGCGGTGAAAGGCTCGGACTGGGCCAGCGCCGCATCGCCAACGAGAAGGTGGATCGGCTCGGGTTGGCTAATGCCCTTGAGCACCACCGACCCGGCTGCCAGAAACGCCAGTTCTGGGGCTGCCATGCGGGTCTCCGCCGTCACCAGGATGTCGTAGCACACCGTCTTGCAGGCGCCCTCGATGCGGCTCGCGACATTGACGGTATCGCCGATGCACGAATAGTCGAAGCGCGCCTCGAACCCCATATTGCCCACCAGGGCCGGCCCGGTGGAAATGCCGATGCCGATGGCGATCGGTTCGGCGCCGGTCTGTTGCGCGTTGAGTTCGCGCAATGCCTTGCGCATGTCGAGCGCCGCCTCGCAGGCATGGCGGGCGTGGCGCGGCACGTCCACCGGCGCGTTCCAGAACGCCATGATCGCGTCGCCCATGAATTTATCGATGGTGCCCAGATGCGCGACGATGGCGGCGCCGAGCCCGGCAAACAGCCGGTTCAGCATGCCGACCAGCTCGGCCGGGGCCGTGCGTTCGCTGAGCGCGGTAAAATTCCGCACGTCGGAGAACATCACCGTCATCTCGCGCACATCGCCGCCCAGCTTCAGCAGGCCGGCATCGGCCTCGATCTGGGTCAGCAGCGAAGGCTCGACATAGTGGGCGAAGGCCCGGCGGATGCGTCGTTTGTCGGCGTCGGTCACGGCAAAGCGGAAAAACGCCATGGCGGCATAGGCGACGAGGGCCGAAAACAGCGCAAAGCTCGGATCGAGCAGAATGCCGAACTGGCTGAAGGTCAGCCAGCTACCCGCCGTCACCACCGCCGCGATCATGATTGAAAAGGCCAGGCCCACCAATGGCCCGCTCAGCAGCAGGACAAGCACCACCGCCAGCCCGCTCGCGGCAATCACCAGCAGTTCGATGCCACCCACCCAGTCAGCGCGCTGCAGGAAGGTGCCGGTGAGCATCTGCTCGATCGCCTGCAGGTGGATGGACACGCCCGGAACCGTCTCACCCAGCGCGCTGGCGCGAACGTCGAGCAGGCCGGTTGCCGATGCGCCGACCAGCACGACATGGCCGGCCAGCAGCGGCGCCAGATCGGCATAGTCGTCGCCCAGCACCTCCATGGCAGGGACATAGGTGGAGGCGGGCAGTTCGCGATAATAGAGCCACATCTCGCCGGTCGGACCGGTCGGCACTTCGAGCTGGCCGATGCGCAGGCCGGCAACGGTGGGCGCGCCGCTGCCGTCACCCAACACCACCAGCGTCGAAACACCCTGCGCCACGCGCAGCGCCTCCACCGCCAGCGTGGGGAGTGGCGCCGAGCCGTTGGACCACAGCAGCGGCAGTCGCCGCGCCACCCCTGCCCCTTCGCGATCAAGGCTCGCGACGCCGAGGCCACTCGCGGCGTCGACCAGCAAGGGCAGCGGCGCTGCTACGCCATCGAGTTTTGGCAGGCTCGCCAGCGGGTCGGTGCCCGTCATGGCGAAGCCTGCCTTGGGTCCGGGAGCCGCCGAGCCCGTTCCGACCCGGCTCATCACCAGCACGCTGGGGCCAGCGGCCAGGGCCTGGGCGAACAGCGCGTCATAGTCGTCGCCGCTGCCCAAAATGGTCGATGGCGACAGACGGTCAGGCTCGGGGAACAGGATATCGAACACCACCGCCGCGGCGCCGAGTTCGTTCAGCCGGCTGGCGATCCGCGCCATGTCCTGCCGCGACCATGGCCATTGCCCGATGGCGGCCAGCGATGCCTCATCGATATCGACGATCCGCACCGGCAGGTCGGCCGGCGCAGGCCGCGGCCTGATCTGCTGGAACGTATCGAAAGTCGTCTCGCGCGCGACGCGCACGGCGTAGGGGTCGGCGGCGCGCAGCAGCACCAGCCCGGCGACCACGGCCGCGCCGAACAGCAGAGCCGATAGACGCCGCTTCCACATGGGCTAGTTGATGCGTCCGGCCGAAGGCGTGCGCACGGTTACGGGCATGCTGGGACGGCCCCTGACGTCGCGGCGGAAATCTGTCGGCGACATGCCGGCAATCTTGCGGAAGGATTTGTTGAAAGCGCTGAGCGAGCCAAAGCCGCTATCCATGGCAACCTGCAGGACATTGGCCTCTTCCTGCATCAGCAGCGCCTGGGCGTAGCTCAGCCGCATCAGGTTGACATAGTCATTGAGCGTCATGCCCGTCGTCTTCTTGAAGACGTTCATCGCGTATTTTGGATGGATGTCTGCTGCGCAGGCGATATCGGCGGAATCGATTTCCTCGCGGAAATTGTCGGCGATGAAATCGCAGATACGCACCACGATGGGCGAGGAATGGTGATCGAGGCCCTCGACCGTGTTGGCGGTGTTGGCGCGCTCGGGCAGCAGCGAATAGTCGTCGAAGCGGACGCGCTCGATGCGCAGCAGCAATTCGTCCACCGCCATGCCGGCCTTCATCGGGTCACCCGAGCGGGCATAGTCGTTCCATCGCGCGAAGTTGATCGTGTCGGAGGCGTCGGTGGCTCTCGTCACCAGAGTCGCGCCCTGCATCAATTTGGATTGAACGTTCTGCGGCAGACGCAAACGGAAGAAATGAACCAGCGGCAGATGCCCGCCGGCATAGACCACGTCGTCTGCGGCATCGTCGAGCTGGTGGGGCAGCCCGCCCCAGAACAGAGCCAAATCCCCTTCGCTGAAGCGAATTTCGTGGCCGCTCATTTTGTAGTGCACCCAGCCGCGCACAATGTAGTTCACTTCGACCTGTGCGTGCCAATGGGGCGCGCGCATCACGGGCGGCGCCGCGTGGAACATCGATAGCACTGTCGGCAGCCGCTCTACCCCGTCGGGACGGGGCTCATAATACGCCCGTTCTGCCATCTTACTTTCCGCCAACTCTGCATTCCATTTAGCATGGACGCCTTGCACCAGAGGCATAGCTTAGGAAGCGCTCGACATAAGAGCAAATGAAAAGGGAGGACTATATGACTCGCATCACTTCGCAGTGGCGCAACACGCTGGCCGTCGCGCTCACCGGTGTCAGCCTGTTCAGCGTTACCGCAGCCGCCGCAGCCGAAATCACCGTCTGGTGCTGGGATCCGAATTTCAACGGCGCGACCATGCAGGAGGCATTCTCGCGCTATCAGGCCAGCCACCCCGACGACACCATCAATGTGGTGATCTTCGACAAGGCCGCCATGGAACAGAAGCTGCAGGCGCAGCTGGCTTCCGGCGCCACCGATGGTCTGCCCGATATCGTGCTGATCGAAGACTACCGCGCCCAGAAGTACCTGCAGTCCTTCCCCACCGCCTTCGAAGCGCTCAACAGCCACGTCGATTACTCGACCTTTGCACCCTACAAGGTCGAACTGGCCACCCTGAACGGCCAGACCTACTCGATCCCTTTCGACTCCGGCGTCACCGGCTACTTCTACCGCTCGGACCTGCTGGAAGCCGCCGGCTTCGGCGCTGCTGACCTCGAGAACATCACCTGGGATCAGCTCATCGAGATCGGCAAGGCCGTCAAGGAAAAGACCGGCGAAACCCTGCTGCCGATCGATCCGACCTCGTCGGACTGGATCCGCATCATGCTGCAGTCCGCTGGCAGCTGGTACTTCGATGCTGACGGCAACGTCACCATCAAGGACAATCCGGTGTTCAAGGCCGCCGTCGAGACCTATCAGCGCCTGATGGCCGCTGGCATCACCACCCCGGTTTCGGGCTGGACCGAATATACCGGCAGCTTCACCTCGGGCAAAACCCTCTCCACGTTCTCGGGCGTGTGGATGACTGCCACGATCAAGGCAAACCCCGACCAGTCCGGCAAATGGGGCGTCGCTCCGTCGCCGCGCCTGGATGGCGTCGAAGGCGCCGGCAACGCGTCCAACCTGGGCGGCTCGAGCTGGTATGTCCTGTCCTCTGCCCCGCAGAAGGACATCGCCATCAACTTCCTCAGCGAAATCTGGGCCAAGGACGTCGACTTCTACCAGAAGATCCTCGTCAACCAGGGCGCTCTGGGCACCTACCTGCCCGCCCGTGAAGGCGAAGCCTTCAAGGCCAGCGACGAGTTCTTCGGTGGTCAGCCCGTCTGGCAGAATTTCTCGACCTGGCTGGCCGAGATCCCGGCGGTCAACTACGGCATCTTCACCGAAGAAGCCGATACGGCAACCGTGGCGCAGATCCCCGCCATCACCAGCGGCGGCAATGTCGACGAGATCATCGCCGCCATCGACGCTCAGGTTCGTCAGCAGACTCAGTGAGTTGGACCATCCCAAGGCAGCTCCGGCTGCCTTGGCCTCCCGCGATCCCGCGCCTTTGTGCGCGGGGTCGTCGGCACTGGACAAGATGAACTGAGTAGCGGGGCGGCAAGTGGCGCAATCAGCATTGGCGCGCAGTGATCGGATCAACGGCTGGCTATTTGTCATGCCGGCATTGGTCCTGCTGGGCATTTTCATGGTTTACCCGATCCTGTGGTCGCTCTGGATGAGCTTCCAGGTCGGACGCGGGATGAATTTCAGCTTTGGCGGGGCGGCCAACATCATCCGGCTGACGCAGGACCCGGTGTTTCTGCGGGCGCTCAGCAATACGCTGATCTTCCTGGCGGTGCAGGTGCCGATCATGCTGGTACTGGCGCTGTTCTTCGCCAATGCCCTCAATGACAGCAAGCTGTGGGGCCGCGGCTTCTTCCGCACGGCGATCTTCCTGCCCTGCGTGACGTCGCTGGTAGCCTATTCGGTGATCTTCAAGTCGATCTTCGCGCTCGACGGCATCGCCAACCAGACCCTGCTGCTGCTCAATTTCATCGAAAACCCCATCAACTGGCTCTCCGATCCGTTCTGGGCGCGTGTCGTGGTCATCACCGCCATCACCTGGCGCTGGACCGGCTACAACATGATCTTCTACCTGGCGGCGATGCAGAATATCGACCGCTCGATCTATGAAGCCGCGCGGATCGACGGCGTCCCCGCCTGGGCACGCTTCTGGTACATCACCGTGCCGCTGCTCAAGCCGGTGATCCTGTTCACCTCGGTCACCTCGACCATTGGTACGCTGCAACTGTTCGACGAGGTCAACCTGCTCACCCAGGGCGGACCGTCCGATTCCACGCTGACCCTGTCGCTCTACATCTACAATCTCAGCTTCAGGTTCATGCCCAGCTTCGGCTACGCAGCCACCGTCAGCTATGTCATCGTCATCCTGGTGGGCCTTCTCAGCCTCATCCAGTTTATCGTGGCAAAGGATCGCCGCGCATGAACAACCCCCTCGCCCTTATCGGCCGCGCCGGCACTTACCTGCTGCTTTCGCTCGCCGCCTTCGTCTCGATCTTTCCGTTTTTCTGGATGATCGTGGGCGCCAGCAACACCTCCGCAGACATCATCCGCGGCAAGGGTACGCCCGGCGTCGCCCTGTGGGACAACATCGTCAAGTTCTTCAATTCGTTCGACATGGTGCGAGTGCTGTTCAACTCGTTCCTGCTGGCCGGGCTGGGCACTGTCCTGACGCTGCTCGTGACGTCGCTGGCCGGCTATGGCTTCGAGATGTTCCGCTCGCGCTTTCGCGAAAAGATCTTCGGCGGCCTGCTGCTGATGCTCTCCATCCCCTTCGCCGCGCTGATGATCCCGCTCTTTGTGCTGATGGCACAGTTCAAGATCATCAACACCTACCAGGCGGTCCTGCTGCCCGGCATCGCCTCGATCTTCATCGTCTTCTACTTCCGCCAGGCCACAAAGGCGTTCCCCAGCGAGTTGCGCGATGCCGCCCGCATAGACGGGCTCAAGGAGTGGCAGATCTTCCTCTATGTCTACATGCCGGTGATGCGCTCGACCTATGCGGCGGCAACCATCATCGTGTTCATGGCCCAGTGGAACAACTACCTGTGGCCGCTGATCGTGCTGCAGACCAACGAGATGAAGACCCTCACCCTCGTGGTGGCGACACTGACCGCCGGCTACACGCCGGACTGGGGCGTCATCATGTTCGGGGCGATCTGCGCCACCTTCCCCACCCTTGTCATTTTCTTCCTGCTCCAGCGCCGCTTCGTCGAAGGCATGCTGGGTGCGGTCAAATAAGGTGCATTCAGCATGAGCAGCGTTCAGCTACGAGACGTCCGCAAATCCTTCGGGGTGCACGAGGTCATCAAAGGCGTCGACCTTGATCTGCCGAGCAAGGAATTCGTGGTGTTTGTCGGCCCTTCGGGCTGCGGAAAATCCACCCTGCTGCGCATGATTGCGGGCCTCGAGGAAATCACCTCCGGCGATCTCCAGATCGGCGGCCAGCGCATGAACGATGTCGATCCGAGCAAGCGCGGCATCGCCATGGTGTTCCAGTCCTATGCGCTCTACCCGCATATGACGGTGCGCGAGAATATGGGCTTTGCCCTGCGCTTTGCCGGGGTCGCCAAGGACCAGATTGCCCGGCAGGTGAACGATGCAGCCCGCATCCTGGCGCTCGAGCCCCTACTCGATCGCTATCCCAAGCAGCTCTCGGGCGGCCAGCGCCAGCGCGTCGCCATCGGCCGCGCCATCGTGCGCAATCCGCAGGTGTTCCTGTTCGACGAACCGCTGTCGAACCTGGATGCCGAGCTGCGCGTGCATATGCGCATCGAGATCGCGCGCCTGCACAAGGAACTGCAGACCACCATCATCTACGTCACCCACGACCAGGTCGAAGCCATGACGCTGGCCAATACGATCGTGGTACTGCGCGACGGCGTCGTCGAGCAGGTCGGGCGCCCGCTCGATCTCTATGACGATCCGGCCAATCAGTTCGTCGCCGGCTTCATCGGCTCGCCGCGGATGAACTTCCTCTCCGCCTCCATCGTCGACAAGTCGGCCACTGGCGTCACCATAGAACTGCAGAACCACGGCAAGGCACGCCTTACGCTGCCGGTCACCGGCGGCTCCGTAGGCGACCGGGTTATCCTGGGCGTTCGCGCCGAGCATTTCGGCCTGCCCGGCGAGGGCAATATCGACATCACGCTCGATGTCGACGTGGCTGAACACCTGGGCTCGACCAGCTATGTCTATGCCAATGCAAGCGGCGAGTCGCTGGTGATCGAGCGCGAGGAATCGCGCCACGAAAACGGCAACGAGAGCATCACCGTCTCGATCAGCGCGGACAAAGCCTACCTGTTCGACAGCAAGGGCGCCCGCCTGCGCTGACCATCTCATCCACGAAGACCTCCCGCCCAGGCGGGAGCTTCGTCACCCGGCACGAGAAATTCCCGCCCTCGCGGGGATGACCGGGTCTGAACGACACTTTGCAAGGACCAATCAATATGTCTGAGAAAATACGCTGGGGTATCATCGGGCCGGGCAGCATTGCCAAGGCCTTCCGGGGCGGTGTAGCCGGCTCCAAGCACGGCGTGCTGGCCGCGATCGCCACGCGCGATCCGAGCAAGCCGAACCTGGCGACCGACTTCCCCGGCGTCCGCGTCGTCCATGGCTATGACGCGCTGCTCGCCGACAAGGAAATCGACGCCGTCTACATCGCCGTGCCCCATACCGGCCACGCCGAATGGGCCATCAAGGCGGCAGAAGCCGGCAAGCATGTGCTGGTGGAAAAGCCCTTCGCCCTCTCTGCCTTCGAGATCGATGCGGTGTTCCACGCGCACCGCAAGGCCGGCACCTTTGCCGGCGAGGCCTTCATGTATCGCCTGCATCCGCAGGCGGCCAAGCTGGGCGAGCTGATCCGCTCGGGCGTCATCGGCGAAGTCCGCATGATCCAGTCGAGCTTCGGCTTCTCGATGGGCAAGTTCCAGCCGGAACATCGCCTGTTCGCCTCCAAGCTTGCCGGCGGCGGCATCCTCGATGTGGGCGGCTATCCGGTCTCGATGGCTCGCTTCATCGCCGGCCAGGCCATGGGCAAGGCGTTTGCCGATCCGGTCAAGGTATCGGGCACCGCCAAGCTCAATGCCGAAGGCACCGATGACTGGGCTGCCGCCATTCTCACCTTCGAGAATGGCATCGTCGCCCAGGTGTCCTGCGCCGTGATGGCCAATCTCGACAACGTGCTGCGCATCCATGGTTCGGAAGGCCGCATCGAAGTGCCCGAGTTCTGGTTTGCCAATGGCAACCGCGATCAGGGCCTGGGCCGCATCGACATCATCAAGGGCGGCAAGACCGAGACGGTCAGTGTCAACGAAACCCGCCACGTCTATTCCTTCGAGGCCGATGCCGCCGCCGAGGCGATCTTCGCCAAGCGGCAGGAACTGGCCGCGCCGGGGATGAGCTGGGCCGACAGCCTGGGCAATGCCCGCGTGCTCGACGCCTGGCGCAAGGATGCCGGCATCGAATACTCGGTCGAGAAGTCATCCAACCGGGTCAATACGCTCGACAACCGCAAGCTCGGCCCCAATACCGGCGTCATCCCCAAGCGCTCCATTCCGGGCCTCGCCAAGCAGGCTTCGGCCGTGGCTTTGGGCTTTGAAGACTTCAAGACCTTCTCCTCGGGCGCGATCCTGCTCGACGCCTTCTGGGAAAAGGGCGGCAATATCTTCGATACCGCCTTCATCTATGCTGGCGGCTATACCGAAAAGCTGTTCGGCGAGTGGCACAAGAGCCGCGGCACCCGCGAAGGCGCCGTGCTGATCGGCAAGGGCGCGCATAGCCCGCTCTGCTACCCCGATGTCATCGCCCGGCAGCTTACCCAGTCACTGGACCGCCTCCAGACCGACTATGTCGACGTCTACTTCATGCACCGCGACAATCTCGACGTCCCGGTCGGCGAGTTCGTCGACGCCATGGATGCCGAGGTCAAGAAGGGCCGCATCCGCGGACCGTTCGGTGGTTCGAACTGGACCAAGGAGCGCTTCGACGAGGCCGTGGCCTATGCCGAACGCACCGGCAAGACCAAGCCGATGGCGCTCAGCAACAACTTCGCGCTCAGCGAAATGCTGGTGCCGATCTGGGATGGCTGCGTCACCTCCTCCACCGACGACTGGAAGAAGTGGCTCAAGGAAAAGCAGGTCACCAACTTCTCCTGGTCCAGCCAGGGCCGCGGCTTCTTCACCGACCGCGCCGGCCGCGACAAGCTCGACAACGAAGAGCTGATCCGCTGCTGGTACAACGACAAGAACTTCGCCCGCCGCGACCGCGCGATCGAGCTGGCCAACAAGCTAGGCCACAACCCGATCCACGTTGCCCTGGCCTTCGTGCTGGCCCAGGACTTCCCGTCCATCCCGCTCATCGGCCCGCGCACGCTGGCCGAGCTCGACGACAGCCTCAAGGCCTTCGAAATCAAGCTGACACCCGACCAGGTGAACTGGCTCGATAACGGCTAGACGATCGAAAGGGCCCTACGGGGCCCTTTCTTTTTGGGTAGTGTCCAACGCGTGAGAAACGGTTCCCGGCGGGGCAGGATTGGGGTGGGTTGCGGACTGTCGGCTTCTGGCGTCAAGCGGCAGATAGCTGCCCCTAGCTCGCCTCGATTTTGAGCGGGAAGT
This sequence comes from uncultured Devosia sp., assembly GCA_966212275.1. Classification (GTDB taxonomy): domain Bacteria; phylum Pseudomonadota; class Alphaproteobacteria; order Rhizobiales; family Devosiaceae; genus Devosia. Next base: position 81,786 of record CBIHQV010000001.1, on the reverse strand, counting down.
CACCGCGCTCGTGCAGGGCATTGTAACCTTCTTCAAAGCGACCAAGTCGGATCAGGCCGCTATGGTCGTAGTCGGTATAGAACATGGCTAGGTTGCCCCATGGCCGATAGTAGCAAAGGTCATAGGGCCGTTCGGTGTCGAATGGGCCGCTGCCTTCCTCGGTCAGTTTGCGCGGCAGGTAGGCGATCTTCTCGTTATGGGCAAAATCGCTGATCGTGAGGTCAAGGGGCAGCATGGCGTAGAAATCACGGGCAGACGGGTTGTCGTACAACGCCGCCGTCATGGTGAAATCGCCGAAGGTGAAACGAACTCTCATGTCGGACGGCTCCTGTGCGTTGCGATTTGGGGCTTGTGCACGAGCGGCCAGCGGCATGAAGAAGCCCGCAACCACGCCACCCAGCAGAGTACGACGCTTCAGGGTTGAGGTCATGTCAGGGCTCCGGCAGGCATGGAGCGGCCTGCGACGGACGCAACGACCGCGCCCACGATCAACACGACGCCTGCGTACAGGAATGCGCTCCACCAACCTGCCGTGTCGAAGAACAGCCCACCCGATGTTGCACCGGCGGTTATGGCCAGCTGAATCAAAGCCACCTGAAGTCCGCCTCCGGCCTCCAACTGGGACGGTATGACCCGCGTCATCCAGGTTCCCCACGCCACCGGAATCTGGCTGGAGAAGACACCCCAAAGGAAGAGCAACGCCACCACTGCAATGCCATACTGGCCAAATGCCACAAGACAAACCGACAGGAATGCCAGGGCCAAGGGGATTCCCACGAGAGATGCCTTTAGGTGCTGACGTAGGGTAAAGCCGGCAATGGCCGTGCCGCACAGACCGCCAATGCCAAGGCCCAGAAGTACCAGCGATAGCGCATCAATGCTCAGGCCTGTCACGTTCTCCAGGTAAGGTCTCAGGTACGTCGATAGCGCGAACTGGCCCATGAAGGCCAAAGCCGCCGCGGCCATGCCAAGGGCAACGATCCGATTGCGGAACAGCCCAACCATGTCCCAGGCCGACACCATTTTTTCGGGTGGCATCCGAGGTATCACCACGCACTGCCACACCAGCCCTATGATACCAGCGGGTACCACGATGAAGAACGCGCCACGCCAGCCAATCAGGCCGCCGAGGAAGCTGCCCAGCGGAGCCGCCAATACTGACGCCAGAGCCGTCCCGCCTTGCAGCATCGCCATAGTCTTCGGCAGGTCCGAAGGCGTCGATAGGCGGGCAAGGATTGCGGTTGAAAGGGACCAGAAGCCACCGATGGCGACGCCAACGAGAGCCCTACCAGCCATAAAAGTCAGGTAGTCAGGGGCGAGTGCGACCAGCAGCCCCGAAGCGACCAGAACTCCGGTGTAGAGCAGCACCACCGTCCGTCGATCAAACCTCGAAAGGAGTGTGTTGCCAAACAGGCTGGTCACGATGGCGAAGAAGCCACTGATGGCAATTGCTTGGCCAGCCTGACCTTCGCTAACACCGAATTGGTCAGCGATCGGAGTGAGCAGGCTCACGGGCATGAACTCGGAGGCGACCAGGACGAAGGTCAGCAGCGACATGCACAACACCGCACTCCACGCCGTCGTCGTTGGGGCGGGTGCGACATCGGAGACGGCATTGGGCAATAGCATTCTACTTCCTGTCATCCTGACGCGCTTCTCCGGGTGCCCACCGCGTGCCATGATTGCACACGTCCGTGGCACTCCCGACCATCGTCGATGCCAGCCAGTCGAATTGTGCCATCAGGCCGCCCGTGAGGGCTAGGCACCAATGTTTGCGGGTGGTCATTGTCTGGTGCTCGCCGGTTCGTTTCATTTCGCCAACATAGTTGGCTGTCACTGATCTGATTAGTGGCTATAATCCATTTAGGCCTATTGGCTTTGGATATGAATGGCGACCATGGACAGACAAGACTTGAACGATCTCCTTTGGTTCTTGGCGGTCGCTGAGGAACGGAGCTTCACCAAGGCGGCGGCACGACTGGGCACCTCACAGCCAACTCTTAGCCAGACAATAAAACGCCTCGAGGGGCGCCTTGGTCTGCGTCTACTGGCCCGCACCACGCGTAGCGTGTCCCCTACGGAAGCGGGCGAGCGGATACTCGCCGCCTTGGGTCCACGTATCGAAGGGCTGGACGCCGACATCGATGCTATTATGTCGATCCGCGACAAACCCTCGGGGACCGTGCGGATCACCCTGTCGGACCACGCAATGGAGAGCGTCGTTTGGCCCAAGCTGCGCAACGTCCTCAAGAAGTATCCCGACATTAAAGTCGAATTAAACACCGACAACGGGTTCAGGGACATCGTCGAGGAGCGGTTCGACGCTGGTGTGCGATTGGGCGAGAGCCTAGACAAGGACATGATCGCCGTGCGGATCGGACCTGACTGGCGATTGATAGCTGTTGCATCGCCAGCATACTTTGCCGATCACCCGGTCCCGAAACATCCCCAGGATTTGGTCGATCATCGCTGCATAAATCAGCGTCAGATCAGGTCGGGTGGGCTTTACACCTGGGAGTTCGCCAAGGATGGCCAGGAACTGCGGGTGAAAGTCGATGGGCAGCTCATCTTCAATTCATCCTATGGGCAGGTTGAGGCTGCCATAAACGGCTACGGTGTCGCGTACCTTCCAGAGAGCGTCGCCGCTGGGGCGATTAAGACGGGAAATCTGGTCCAGGTGCTGGAGGATTGGTCTCCCTTCTTCGCCGGCTACTACCTTTACTATCCAAGTCGTCGTCAGAATGTCCCCGCGTTCACCGTTGTGGTGGATGCGTTAAGGGCACCTTCGTTGTGAAGTCCTGAGGAGGATGGCGGCTTTTGCGAGGAACACGGATAGCCACCTGCGTCGGCATAGGGGTCGAAAGCGGTCACCCTGCTTGGCCTCCGCACTCCCGCAAGAAACTTATCCCCGCCCCACCGAACCTCCCCCATACTTCCACCCATCTCCGCACATGCTGCGCGGTCGCGACGAACGGTCGGTGCGGGGAGTCCGGATGGTCGCGGGGTCGCCCGCGATCCTGCGGCAAGAGGATGATCTGGATCCGGATTCGTCCCCGGGTCGGGTGGGGCAGGCGCATGTCACCCCACCAGTATTGGCAACGGACTCCATGCCCAGACGGTCCTCACCGCAGAGACTTCGGAAACATGGAGCGAGGTCAGCTTCACGTCTACTTTTTCGCCGGACGACCGGCACCGAGGCTTGCCTCGCTCCATGTCGCAGCAGCAACCGCGATCCAGGCGGCACTTCCGCTCGAACAGATTTTCTCCATCGTTCGCGGAGGACGCACAGTTACACCCTTGTGTCTACTTGCCCGGGCATGGCCCCTGCCCTATGTTCATCGTCGCGGGACGATAGTTCCGCATAGTTCTCAGGGCGGGGTGCAATTCCCCACCGGCGGTAAAGGCGGCGACGCCAAGCCCGCGAGCGCCTTTGGACCAAACGTCCTTGGGGTCAGCAGATCCGGTGTAATTCCGGAGCCGACGGTATAGTCCGGATGAAAGAGAACGGGACCAACGCTGGCTTGCCGGCGTCCGCACCCTTTTTCGGGCCGGGCGCGGCATCGGCGAGACTTCCCGTAACCCTGAGGAAACTGGTTACGGAAAGGACTTTACATGAGCCAGGTTTCCTCTGTTCCAAGCAATGGCGCCGCCACAGGCGCCTTCTTCATGATCGCGGCAAGCCTCGCCTTTGCCGGGAGCAATCTGCTGCAATCAGCGCTGCCGACGCCGGTTGAATATGGCGGCTATGGCATGAGCTCCACCGGCATGGCCTTCTGGCAATATGTCATCGCCTCGGTGCTGGCTCTGCCGCTCGTGCTCCGCATCGGCCTGGGCAATCTGCGCACCAGCCACCCCATCGCCCATGAAATCCGCGCCTTCGTCTCGGCGCTGGGCGTCCACGTCTTCGTCTATGGCTTCGCCACCGGCGTGCCGATCTGGCAGATGGTGACCCTCCTGGCCACCGGCCCGCTCTTCATCATCGTGGGCTCTACGCTGTTCCTCGGCGAACGCGCCTCCGCCGTTCGCATCGGCGCCTCGCTGGTCGGCTTCGTCGGCGCCATCATAGTCTCCGGCGTCGGCACCGATGGCCTCACCTGGTCGACCCTCATCCCGATCGTGGCCGCGGCCCTCTGGGCCACCACGGACGTGCTGACCAAGTATCTCAGCAAGCAGGGCGAGAGCCCCGAGACGCTGACCGTCTCCCTGCTCGTCCTCGTGACTCCGAACCACCTGCTGATCCTGCTCGCCGTCTGGGCGCTTGGCGGGCTGACGCCGGGCCTGCTGCCGGTGGGCTTGGCCGACAACGTCTTCGCCCTTCCCGGTGGCACTGCCCTCGCGCTGCTGGTCCTGCTCGGCGCCCTGACGGCCGCCGCGCAGTACCTGCTTGCCATCGCCTACAAGGCGGCCGACGCCACGTACCTGCAGCCCTTTGGCGACCTCAAGGTGCCGCTCAGCGGGCTGTTGGGCTGGATTTTGCTGTCGCAGGTGCCGTCCGGCTGGTTCTGGCCGGGCGCTGCGCTGATCCTGGCGGCCTCGACCGTCATCTTCTGGGCCGAATCCGGCCGCCGGCAGGCGCTGAGCCCAGCCTGATCCAAAGCTGCTCCCGGCAAGTGTCGGGAGCAGCTTTATCCCCCTCCTCCGCAAGCCTGCTAGATTGGCGCATCGAAACGCTCGCCAAAGGCGACGGATGATGATCGGAGGTTTTGAGCGTGGCTTCGCTACGCTCTTGGCGCCGCTGGCCCGCTATGCGAGCTCCGGCGATAGGAGTGGCCTGAGCCAGTCCTAGGCTTCCCGGGCGCGCTCCAGGATGCGCTTGCATTCGAGCAGTTCGCGCAGCACGTCGGAGAGCTTGTCGCGGGACTCGCGATCGAGCCCGGGGCTGGCGAGCATCACGGCTTCTTCGATTTCCGCCTCGTCGCCCGCGGCCTCAGCCTGTTCGATCATCGGCAGGATCTCTTCGAGGGGCTTGCCCTCGCCGACCGCGATCACATAGCGGCTGCCCTGATCCTTGAGGATGCGCTGCACGCCCTTGATGGTGAAACCCTGATCATAGAGCAGGTGACGGATGCCCCGCAGCAGCAGGACGTCCTCGGGGCGGTAGTAACGCCGGCCGCCGCCGCGCTTCAGCGGCTTTATGGTGGAGAAACGGGTCTCCCAGAAGCGCAGGACATGCTGAGGCAGGTCCAGCTCATCGGCGGCTTCGGATATCGTCCGGAAGGCGTCTGGAGACTTGTCCACGGAGGCTGAGACTCGCTGGATGGCTTATTTTCCAGCACGAACCATAGATTTGTTGATCTTAGACTTCAACACGTTGGATGGCTTGAACACAAGAACCTGCCGGGGAAGGATCGGAACCTCTTCGCCGGTCTTGGGATTGCGGCCGATGCGCTCGTTCTTGGAGCGGACCTGGAAGGAGCCGAAGGACGATAGCTTGACGTTTGCCCCAGTGATCAGGGCGTCGCCGATAAGCTCGAGCACCCGTTCCACCAGTTCCGCCGACTCGGTTCGAGACAGTCCGACTGTGCCATAGACTGCCTCGGCCAGATCGGCCCGCGTAATCGTCTTTTGCGTCATTCGTACCCCCGTGTTGCCGAAAGGTGCAAATCCCCACGCCGGGACGCGTTGCTTGGCGTCCCTGATCAAAGTAGCTGCCGGCACGACTCCTCATGGAGCCGAGCCATACCGCGGGAATCCTTCCATTCGATCAGCGCTACCGGATCGTCACAAACCCCTCATGCGACCGGTTTCTACGCTGAGTTCCTCCACCCGAAAAGACACTAACGCCTTGAAACGCCTAAGGTCAATTGGTCAGCGGGGCTGCTACCAGCGAATGAGGGACGCGCCCCAGGTAAAGCCACCACCCATCGCCTCGAGCATGACGAGATCGCCCTGCTTGATCCGGCCATCGGCCACAGCGGCGCTCAGCGCCAGAGGCACCGAGGCGGCAGAGGTATTGGCGTGGAGGTCCACCGTGATGACGACCTTCTCGGGCGGCAGGCCGAGCTTGTTGCCGGCGCCCTCGATAATACGTCGGTTGGCCTGATGGGGGACGAACCAGTCGAGGTCGTCGACGGTGTAGCCGGCCTTGTCGAGCGTGGCATAGACCACGTCGGTGATCTTGCCGACCGCATGGCGGAAGACTTCGGGACCCTGCATGTGGACATGGCCGGTGGTGCCCGTGGTGGACGGGCCGCCATCGACATAGAGCTTGTCCCAGTGATGGCCGTCCGAGCGCAGGGCCGAAGCCAGGACGCCGCGCTCCGGCGCATCGTCTTCGAGCTCGATCTTTTCGAGAACGGCAGCCCCAGCGCCGTCGCCAAACAGCACGCAGGTCGTGCGATCGGTCCAGTCGAGCAGGCGCGAGAAGGTCTCGGCGCCGATGACAAGGGCACGCGTCGCAAGGCCGTTCTTGATGTAGCTGTCAGCCGTGGCCACGGCATAGACAAAGCCCGAGCAGACCGCCTGGATATCGAAGGCCATGCCGTGATGCATGCCCAGTTTCATCTGGACGAGCGTGGCGGCCGCCGGGAACGTGTAGTCGGGCGTGGTGGTGGCAACCACGATGAGGTCGATGTCATCGGGCGTCACGCCAGCCGCAGCCATCGCCTTGCGGGCCGCTTCCACGGCCAGATCGGAGGTGAACTGCCCTTCGGCGGCGATGTGGCGTTCCTTGATGCCGACGCGCTGCTGGATCCACTCGTCGGTGGTGTCGACCATGGTCGCCAGTTCGGCATTGGTCAGCACCCTGTCGGGCAGGTAGCCACCGACGCCGGTGATGATGGTACGCGTCTTGGTCACGCCGGTTTCGCCTCAGGTTCTGCTTCCGGGGCCTCGGAGGCCACCTTGATGGGGAAGCGCTGCATGGTGTCGCCGATCTTGTCGATCAGGCGGCTGCGGGCCATCTCGTAGGAGAGGCTCAGTGCGCTCTTGTAGCCAATTTCGTCAGTGCCGCCATGCGATTTGATGACGATGCCGTTGAGCCCCATGAACACGCCGCCATTGACGGTGCGCGGGTCCATCTTGCGGCGCAGTGCGTTGAGCGCCGATGTCGCAAAGAGCGCGCCGATACGGCTCATGAGGTTGGATTTGAGGGCGCTGCGCAGATAGGAGCCCACCTGCCGAGCGGTCCCCTCAGCCGTCTTGAGCGCGATATTGCCGACAAAGCCCTCGGTGACGACCACGTCGACCGTGCCCTTGCCGATATCGTCGCCCTCGACAAAGCCGTGATAGGTGAAACCCGAGCCACTGGCTTCGGCCAGGATGCGCCCGGCTTCCTTGATGTAGTCGAGGCCCTTGACCTCTTCGGTGCCGACATTGAGGAGACCCACGGTGGGCGCGTCGTCATCGAACAGGCAGCGCGCCAGGGCGGAACCCAGGATCGCGTAGTCGACCAGTTGCTTGGCGTCGGCGCCGATGGTGGCGCCCATGTCGAGCACGATAATATCGCTGCGCAAGGTCGGCCAGATGGCGGCGATGCCCGGACGGGCAATGCCCTTCATCGGGCGCAGGCAGAAGGTGGCCATGGCCATCAGCGCGCCGGTATTGCCGCCAGAGATAGCGACATCGGCTTCGCCGTCCTTGACCGACTGGATGGCCATCCACATCGAGGACGTGCCCTTGCCCTTGCGCAGAGCCTGGCTGGGCTTCTCGTCCATGGCGATGACCTGTTCGCAGTGGCGAACGGTCGAGGCGGGCTTGAGGTCGGGGAATTCATCGAGCAGCGGAGCGATCTGCTCCTGCCGTCCATGAAAAATGAAGCGGGTGTTCTTGCGCTCGCGCAGGGCCAGATAGGCTCCGTGGATTACCGCGCGGGGGGCGTTGTCGCCGCCCATGGCATCCACTGATATTGTTATTGTATCGGTCATTTCAGCCCGTTCTGTGCCTCACGGGGAGGCAGCCAAACATATCCCATCGCGGGGTCGGTGCAAGCCCGGCGCCAAGGGCTACCGGTCAATATCGGTGGACTTCTTGAGCTTTTCGAGGGCAGCGAACGGACTGGCCGGCCCGCCGCCAACGTCGATCCCCAGCGAATCGAGGCTTTCGCCCGGTGCGCGCGGATAGGGATCGATCGCCAGGGCCAGCGTTTCGATCAGCAAGGCGCTGAGGTCGACTTCGGGCCCATCGATATGATCGGGGAAGTCCTCGTCGTCGATATCGATGAAAACCTCGGAGCCCGGCGTCGGCTTATGCGCATGCGCCTCGGGCAGGAAGACCCGGTCGACCGGTTCGTCGATATGTTGGCTGACCGGTTCAAAGGTCACCACAGATGGCTGGACGATGTCGGCGACAAGGCGCCCCAGCGCCCGGATGCCACCACGCAGCGGTGCCACGGTCAGCGTCGCCTCGAAGGTATCGATCGCGCTGATATTGAGTAGTTCGGCGAGGGCGGCACAGGTCGGCTCGTCGAGCGACACCTTCAGATCACGGCCGGTGGCGGGCAGCCGGTCGATCCGGACGATCGCGTCGAAAAGGGGAGCTTGCGTGGTCACGCTGCGGCCTCGAAATTCAGGGAGCCGCCAGTGATTGCAGCAACCGGCTGGGCGGCCAGCGCGCGGTCTTCGGCCAGCAGGTAGGCGGCCAGCGCCTCGACATGCGGGCCAGTGGCGCCATCGAACACGTTGCGCGACAGCACTGCCTGGAGAGCGGCAGAATCGCCTTTGTCCATGGCTTCGTTCATGGCGGCCAGCAGGCCGAAGAAGATATTGCCCATCTTCTGGATGCGCTTGGGGACGCCAAGGTCGCCGACACCCATTTCGCGGAGCGAGCGGTCCATATCCTTGAAGAAGAGGTCGAACACCGCCTGGCTGAACGCCTTCTGTGCGCCAGTCTCGGCGCGGAGGCGGCGGAACAGCAGCGCCAGATGCAGGCTGATCATGTCGAAACGGCCAGTAACCGTGTCGGGCACGAGCCAATCGGCGTAGAAGCGGGGTTGCCGGGATTGCGCCACAATAGCGCTATAGACGGCGTAAACCGGTGCGGTATCTGTGTTCTTGCGGAACAGGGACAGGATCATGGGATTGCGCTCTGCATCTTGATCGGCCTAACAGGGGCGCCGGACCATTGCCAGCTTGCCAGACCGACAGCTTGGCAGTTACACATTCCGGCGGCTACAAGGGCCGCCGCCTTGTTGTCGTGCCTATAGTCGAGAGCCATCGAGAAAGTCAAATTCATGCCCCTGCGTATCGCCTCCGGTTCATTTGCGCCGCTTGCCGCAGCCGCCCTGCTCGCGATGACGCTGGCCGCATGCACCAGCAGTAATTCGCTGATCACCAAGCGGACCCAGGGATACGAAATCTCCGATAGCGCCATGGCGCAGATTCGGCCCGGCCAGAGCCAGCAGTTGGTGACCCTCGTGCTCGGCTCGCCGCAGTCGACCAATACGTTCGGCGATCAGTCTGCATTCTATTATGTCGAGACCAAGGTGCGGCAGACCGCCTTCGGAATGACGATGATCGACTCGCGGACTGTTCTCGTCGTCTACTTCGACAAGAACAAGAAGGTCGTCGACAAGGCCGTCTATGGCCTCCAGGACGGCAAGACCATCGCGATCGAGAGCCGTCGTACCCCGTCCTTCGGCGAAGACCGCACCTTCATCGACCAGATCCTGCAGTCGTTCTAACCAGCGTCGACAGCCTGGCACGCCCGCACTATGTTACCGCCGATCTGGCGGTAACTTCTGATCGGCGGGCTGCTGCATGTTGCATGAACTGACGGCCGGAAGGCTGCCGCGCCTCGTGGCATTGATCGCACTCGCCGCCTTGTGGAGCGGCCCGGCCCTCGCCAAGACCAAGCTCCAGCGTGAAGCCCTGCGACAGGCCTGTATCGGCGCCTTCGGCGACTGGGATCATTTCGACTGGGTCCCGCGCATGGGCCTCGCCAATGCGGTGGCCGTGTGCGACGCCGCGGTCGAGCAATTTCCCGACGATGCCGACGTTCGGTTCTACCACGCCATTGCCCGGGACCAGCTTGCCGAACGCGGCGGCACGCAGGACGACAACCTCTTTGCCACCGAGGTCTATCGCGAGCTGGCGAATGACGGCTTGCCGATGGCGGAATATGCCCTTGGGACCATGTTCGACGAAAGCTCCGGCGTCAGTACCAGCGACGCGTTGGCCTACATGAAGCGGGCGCGTGATGGCGATTTCGGGCAATCGGTTCGCTGCGAGGCGCTGCGCACCTTCGGGCTGGCGGATCTGGACGGCAACGGGCCCTTCTACAACGTGGCGGAAGCCGAGCGGCTGGCTCATGGCAACTACGTCTGCGCGGGGTTCCTCGCGGGCATGTATTGGGCCGGCTACGCCGCCGCTGGCGACCTGCCGCTCACGATCGCCGACTATGTGCGATACGCAGCCGTGCACGGCGATCCCAACGCGATGGCTATGACCGGACTGTTCTACACCTACGGCGCCGGGTCCAGCGACATCGACCCGCAATTGCAGGGGCAATACGAGGCGCGGCAGGATGCCGAGCGGGCCGGCTACTGGCTATTGCTGGCCCATTGGGCGACCAAGAGCTCCATGCGCAGCGAGGTCTATGCCGACTTTTGGCAAGGCCAGCACTTGCAGTCGGCCGCCGTGGTCGAGGCACTGCAAACGGCGCTAGCGGCGCTCGGCCTTTACGAGGGCGACATCGACGGAAACTTCCTCGCGCCGACGCAGCAGGCGCTGGCGGCGTTCGAAGCGTCAGATGTCGATGCGGTGTTTCAGACGGTTCGGGCCAAGGAGAAATACGACCCGAGCCTCGGCCCTCGGGAGGCGCTGCATATCGGCAGCGCGGCCCTAGCCGGCGCCGACTAGGCGTCCTTGCCGTCGCCCTCTGCCAGGTCGAGGCCCGCTTCCCGCGCCATGGCGTCGAGTGCGGCGTTGACGAGGCCGGTGGCGTCATCTTCGTAGAAGGCCCGGGCGACGTCGACATATTCGGTAATGACGACGCGCGGCGGGATGTCCTTGCGGCGCAGCAGTTCGAAGGCGGCAGCGCGCAGGATGGCGCGCAGGGTCGCATCGACGCGCTCGACCGGCCAGCCATCGGCCAATGCGCGATCGACGGCCGGATCGATGGCAAGCTGGTGCTTGGCGACGCCGGTCAGGATCTGGCGGAAGAAGTCGGCATCGGCGGGCAGATACTGTTCACCCTCGATTTCGCGGCCAAGATGGAAGGCGCCGAACTGCGCCAGCGTATCCTCAAGCGTCGCCCGACCCACATCCATCTGATAGAGCGCCTGCACGGCGGCAAGGCGAGCCGCGCCGCGCTGGTTGGCGGGTCGGTCGGCTTGTGGATTGCGTTTGGGAGCGTCGGCCATAAGTGCTTTCATCTTTGCTGCGTGGCCGAGGGCCGCGTTGCCGCGAAGGACAACGCAACCCCATAGTCTTCCACGGCGGGAACTTCAACAGGGGGCGCCGTTCAATCTGTCCGGCGGGGACGCTCAAAAAGCGTCAAATTGTCGTGGCCCAGCGCTTGCCGGTCGACCTCGTGCAGGCCGGCTGCGCCCAGCAGGTCGACAATCGAGCCGTCGAGGCTGGCCGGGACGGCATCGGCGCCGAGAGCGGTTCGGCCGGAGATCAGTGCGAAGCGATCCACCAGATCGGCCTCGAGCATGGCAGCGGTGAGGCGCTGGCCGGGTTCGACCAGCACGTTCTGTACCTTGCGCTGGGCAAGCGCCTTGAGCGCCTCAGCGAGGTCAGGACGGCGACCGCTGCCCGCGACGCGAATGGCTTCCACCGAGACGGGCGCATCGATGCTCGTGGTCATTTCGGCAATGATTGCAGTACGATAGCCGGAAAAGCCACCAACTAGATTCACCTGGCGATCGACGCCAGCGGCGCCGGCCAATACCACGCGCAGCGGGGTTCGTGCGGCGAGGCCCGGCAGTGTCACGGTCAGCGCCGGGTCGTCGCTGCGCGCCGTCGCGGCGCCGATCAGGACGGCGTCGGAACGGGTGCGCAGCACCTCGGTCCATGCACGGGCCTCGGGGCCGGCAATGGGCGCCCTGCCCTCGCCGCGCCGGCCGATCATGCCATCGGCGGAGACGGTGAGCAGAGCAGTGACGAAGGGACGGCGAGCGGCGTGCCGCAGCGCATGCCCGGCATGCAGCGCCTGCGACGGCGCGTGCCGCGCCAGGATCGTTTCGACGCCGGCAGATTCGAGCTGGGCAATGCTGCCGCCGGCGGTACGCGGATCGGGGTCTACGGCGCCGATAACGACACGCATGATGCCGGCGCGAATGATGGCATCGACGCAGGGCGGCGTACGGCCCCAGTGATGGCAGGGCTCGAGCGTGACATAGAGCGTGCAGCCGGCCGCTTCGAACCCGGCCCGACCGATGGCCTCGGCTTCGGCATGCGGGCGGCCGCCCTTTGCCGTTACCGCGCGGGCTACCAAGGTCTGCGAATGCGGATCGACCACCAGGGCGGCGACAGCGGGGCTGTCGGCCGTGGTGCCCGCGAAAGGCAGGGCATAGCGCACGGCGGCGTCAAGCCAGCGCCGGTCTTCCGCGGAAAGTTGCGTCACTCGTCGTCCCGCATCGTGCCCTGGCCGTCGGCAAGTTCGGCGAGGAAATTGCGGAAGTCGTCGGCCGCCGAGAAATTCTTGTAAACCGAGGCAAAGCGCACGAAGGCGACGTCGTCGAGACCCTTGAGGCCATCCATGACATATTCGCCGATCTGATCGGACGTGACTTCGACGTCACCCAGACTTTCGAGCTGACGGACAATGCCCGAGATCATCCGCTCGGTGCGCTCGGGCTCAACAGCGCGCTTGCGCAGCGCGGTATAGACCGACTTGGCCAGCTTCTCGCGGTCGAAGGGCACCTTGCGGCCGCTCTTCTTGACCACGGTCAGATCGCGCAGCTGGACGCGTTCGAAGGTGGTGAAGCGGCCACCGCATCCATTACAGACGCGGCGACGGCGGATTGCGCCAGAATCTTCGGTCGGGCGGCTGTCCTTGACCTGCGTATCGTCATTGCCGCAATAGGGACAGCGCATACCAGAACCTTATAGCTGGCCGTAGATCGGGAAGCGGTCGGTGAGCGTCTTGACCTTGGCGCGGACCTGGGCCTCGACGGCACTGTTGTTGTCTTCGCCATTGGCCGCCAGACCATCGAGCACCTCGATGATCAGCTCGCCGATGAGCTTGAACTCGGCCTCGGCGAAGCCGCGCGACGTGCCCGCCGGCGTGCCGAGACGGACGCCTGACGTGATGGCCGGCTTTTCCGGATCGAAAGGCACAGCGTTCTTGTTGCAGGTGATGTGCGCCCGCTCCAACGCCTTCTCGGTTGCCTTGCCGGTCAGGCCCTTGGGGCGCAGATCGACCAGCATCAGGTGGTTGTCCGTGCCCTTGCTGACGATATCGACACCGCCCCGGACCAGCGTATCGGCCAGCACCTTGGCGTTGGCGACTACCTGACGGGCATAGGCTTTGAATTCGGGCGAGAGCGCTTCCTTGAAAGCCACGGCCTTGGCGGCGATGACATGCATCAGCGGACCGCCCTGGATGCCCGGGAAGATGGCCGAGTTGATTTTCTTGGCGATGTCCTCGTCATTGGTGAGGATCAGGCCGCCGCGCGGGCCGCGCAGGGTCTTGTGGGTGGTGGTCGACGCCACATGGGCATGCGGGAACGGGCTCGGATAGACGCCACCGGCGACGAGACCGGCCACATGGGCCATGTCGACAAACAGGATCGCGCCGACTTCATCGGCGATGGCGCGGAACTCAGCCCAGTCCATGACGCGCGAATAGGCCGAGAAACCGGCTACGATCATCTTGGGCTTGTGCTCGCGAGCGAGCTGGCGGACCTGATCCATGTCCACCAGACCGTCCTGCTTGCGCAGGCCATACTGGATGGCGTTGAACCACTTGCCGGACTGGTTGGGCTTGGCGCCGTGGGTCAGGTGACCGCCGGCGTCGAGCGACATGCCCAGAATGGTGTCGCCGGGCTGGATCAGCGCCTGATAGACGCCCTGGTTGGCCTGCGAGCCGGAATTGGGCTGCACGTTGGCATAGCCGACGCCGAAGAGTTCCTTGGCGCGCTCGATGGCGAGCGTCTCGGCCACATCGACATACTGGCAGCCGCCATAATAGCGGCGGCCGGGATAGCCTTCGGCATACTTGTTGGTCAGCACGGAGCCCTGGGCTTCGAGCACGGCCTGGGAGACGATGTTCTCGGAGGCAATCAGCTCGATCTCGTCCTGCTGGCGGGCCAGTTCGTGACGGATGGCAGCGGCCAGTTCCGGATCGGTCTCGGAGACGGAATTGGTGAAAAACTGCGGAAAGAGCGGGAGTGAGGCTGCAGCGCTCATGGGACGATTACCTCGCAGAAGAACAAGCAAGTCGGCATAGTCGTGGCCTTATCACGTCGCAGCGTGCGATTCCAAGGCCGGGCAAATAGAGCTGGATTCATGGGGCTCCCCGGGGTTGCGGATGGATGCCCAGGCGAGCGGCACTACAAGGTTCGCGTTCCCCGATGGTTACCCATCTCTTCTCGCCAGTCGCGCGAACGGCCGCAATATGGCGCAGAACAGGCGCGAGGGGAAGAGGCATCGGGCGGCCGCTCAGGCGAATCTTCCCGGCCCGACCGAAGGCGCATTGACCGTTTCGCCCAGCTTCTTGCGCAGCTTTGCCAGCGCCAACTGCTGCATTTGCAGCTTGCTGGCGGAGACTGGGGTGATGACGATGACTTCGATGCCGCTGGTCACATCGATGGCGGCGACCCGCATCTGCTGGCCAACCTGCACGAACTCGAAATAGACCTCACCGTCGGCCATGGCACCCCCTGCCCCGACGTTAGCAAGATTCTGCGGCCTTCAAAAGCAAACGCCCTCCGCGAGGGAGGGCGTTGCCAAAGTCGGTAGAGGCGATCAGCCGTTGGCGGTTTCGTCGAACGTCACGCGGCCCTGCTCGTCGAACTTGTAGACGTCGTCGCGGAAGCTCACCGTGCCCTGGCGATTGGCCCAGGCGGTGATGTAGGTGGTGTGGATCGGCACGCGCGCCTTGCACTCGACGTCGAGGCGCTGGAGCGACTCGAAGGTCATGTCGACCTTGTTCTGGTCCCAATCGCCATTGTCGCGCAGCAGCCAGTTGACCAACTGGTTGACGCCCTCGACGCGCACGCAGCCCGAGGAGTGGAAGCGCGCATTCTCGCCGAACAGCGCCTTGGAGGGCGTGTCGTGCAGGTAGCAATCGTAGGGATTGTAGAAGTTGATCTTGCAGTGGCCCATCGAATTGGCCGCGCCCGGCTCCTGGCGGTACATGTAGTTCACCGCATTGCCGATATTGGTCCAGTCGATGCTGGCAGGCGAAACCTCGGCGCCGCTGCCATCATAGATGTGGATGTTCTGCTCGGTCAGGTAATTGGGGTTTTCCTGCATGTACTTGGTCAGGTCGCGCTCGACGAGCGACTTGGGCACATGCCAGTAAGGGTTGAAGTTGATCTGGCTGATCTTGCTGGCCATGATCGGGGTGGCGCGTTCGACGCGACCGACAACCGCGGTATGGCGCTGCTCGACCATCCCGTCATTGACGGCCTCGATGGTGGCGGCGGGGATGTTCACCACAACGTAGCGCGGGCTCAGCGTCGCAGCCATGTTCTGAACTCGGGTGAAGTTCAGGTAAAGCTGCTGCAGGCGGGTCGCGGCAGGCACGTTGAGGGCATACCAGGTCGCTTCATCTACCTGGCCGTTGACGATCAGGCCGTGGCGCGCCTGGAAAGTGCGGACACCGCGATCGGTATCCTCGTCGAACAGATCATTGATATTGGGCACCAACACCATATCGCCCGACGAGATCAGGCGACGCTTCAGCGCTATAACGGATTCGCCGGACTTGCCGATCAGCAGCTTGAACGCTTCCTGCGGGATCTCTTCCCAGCCGCCATTGGCGACGAAGGGTTCGTACTGCGAAATGGCAAGCTGGAGGTTGTAGGCCGTGTCAAACGACAGGATCGGCTCATTGGTGGCAATCAGCGCCTCGGCGGCGGCCGTATTGCTGTCCTTGTCGACATTGCGCAGCACATTGCCGCGATTGACCATGTCGAACACCGAATCCTGCCCGCGAGCGATCGCAGGCATGGCGAGGGTCACCCCGGCCATCGCCGAGTACCCGAGCAAAGAACGTCTAGTCAGCCGCATTAAAAGTCACCCGAATTTCCAGCCCCGAAGCAGCCGGTTTTTACCATTGCGTCCCGCGGGTCACAACGCGGTCAACCGCATGTGAACCCTCTTCAGACCTTGTGAACCATGAATACGCGGGAAATGGTTTCAAACCACTAACCAGCCAGTTCGCGCGTGTTTGCGGCGCAAATGTGAACGCCGGCCCATGGGACCGGCGTTTGAATTCAGGTGTGGCGCAAGCGCAACAGAATGGCAGGCTGTGGCCCTAGAGCTTGTAGAGGATCTGATCGACCCAGAAGCGCTCGAGGCGGGCGAGGGCTTTGTTAAGGCCGTCGAATTCGTCGTCGCCCAGACCGCCGACCTTGTCGATGGACTTGAGGTGGCGATCATAGAGTTCGTCGATCACTTCAGCCACTTCCTCGCCCTTGGGAGTGAGCTTGATGCGGACCGAGCGGCGATCGGAGCGGGAACGCTCCTGGAAGATGTAGCCGGTTTCGACCAACTTCTTGAGATTGTACGAGACGTTGGAGCCCAGATAGTAACCGCGGGAGCGCAGCTCGCCGGCGGTGAGCTCTGCGTCACCAATGTTGAACATCAGCAGGGCCTGAACGGGATTGATGTCGTCCCAACCCATGCGGTCGAACTCATCCTTGATGAGATCGAGCAGGCGCCGGTGGAGGCGTTCGACGCGCGAAACGGCTTCCAGATAAAGCGGCTTCAGGCTCTGGGGACGTTCCGGGGAAAGGGCCTCGGCTGCGTTGGATTTGATTGCCATTTGTGCCTCACTGTTTTGCAGTCTGTGCGATTTTTCGCATCTCATGAGGCCAAACTACGGCGTGCGGACTAAGATCGCCCTAAGCGGCGTGATTAAGAGCATCTTACTGGAATGCAATGAGAATTTGGCTTTATTCTTCGTTACACCGGTGCATAAATTTGTAACCTTACGAGGGTGTGAAGGGCGGTCGGACCGCCCTTCGTCACTCCTCAATCGGCCAGCGCCCGGCGCCCGATAAGCTTGAGCGCCAACACCCCGCCGACAGCGATCCCCTGCCCCACCAGCAGCGCCAGCCCGAGCCCAGTGAGGCCGGTGGCGTGGATGGCGACGAGCACCGCCGTACCGGCAACCCAGCCGATATCGCCGATGATGTTGGCGGCTACGGCAGCCTTCGCCGGCCGGCGGCTGCGAGCGATCCAGATGTTGAGGGCCGCCCAGGGCAGGAGCAGAAAGCCGATGATCGAGAGGAAGGCCGATGGCACGGCCCACCCGGCCAGGGCGGTGAGCTGGTCGGCCGCCACCAGCAATCCGGCCCCCATGGCAAGCGAGCCGAGCGCGTCGGCGAAGTAGACCAGATGCGGATCGAGGCGTGGCAGAGTTTGAACCTGCGTGGTCATGACATTCTCCTTGGTTGTCGATGGCCACAGATTGGCGCCATGAGGTCATGTCCTCAATTACGTCACAGGTAATGGAATGCACGATGCCGCTCGTGCATGGTGCGGGCACAAGGAGACAAGCATGTTCAGCTCGATGCTCAGGGAATGGCGAGGATTGCGCGGCATGAGTCAGCTCGACCTCGCGCTCAGCGCCGACGTTTCGACGCGCCACCTGTCGTTCATCGAGTCCGAGCGCTCCAAACCCAGCAGCGAAATGGTGCTTCGCCTGGCCGAAGCGCTGGACCTGCCGCTGCGGGAGCGCAATGCGATGCTGGTGGCGGCGGGCTTTGCGCCGCAGTTCGGCGACAGCGACTGGCAGAGCGAGACCATGGCGGAGGTGCGCCGGGCGGCGACCCTGCTGCTGCGGGCGCATGAGCCCTACCCCGCCATCGTGCTCGACATGGCGCTCAATGTGCTCGACGCCAACCCGCCGGCCCTTGGCATGATTGGCGCGAGCCCCGATACCCTGGGCGGCATCAATCTGGTCGACCTGGTCTACAGGCCCGGGCCGGTGCGCGACTCGATCGTCAACTGGACCGATGTTGCCGAATACCTGTTGCATCGCATGCGCGAGAGCGTGCGGCGGCATGGGCCACAATCGGCGATGGGTGCGGTGTTGCGACGGGCCATGACGCAACCGGGCGCGGCGGAGTTGTCCGCGGTGCGGGGCCATCGCCATGGGACGGTGCTGTTGCCGCTCGAGTTCCGCCGCGACGGTGTGGTGACGCGCTGGTTCACCACCGTGACCAGCTTCGGCGCACCGCAGGACGCGATGGCCGAGGAAATCACGATAGAGCAGTTTCATCCTAATCCGGGCTAGTCGGCGGCGCGGGCCCGGTTGAGGCGGATCGACAGCACGAAGATGATGAGGATCGACGCCAAGAGGACGATGCGCACGGCAAAGCCGAATGCGGACATGCGCACGTCCGGGTTGCCCAGAAGGTGCAGTGTCAGCTCGACCGCGGTGGCGCCGACCAGCAGCACGGCGCCCCAACTCGCCTTGATCCACAGCCCCACCGCCGCGAAGAGGCGGGCCAGCGCGAAGATGGCCAGATAGACGAAGCCCGTCATGCCCATGGTGGTGATCGGGCTGACGTCGCCGAGATTGACGCCGAGCAGGCGCGCAGCATCGTTCAGGCCCAGCAGCAGGCTGATGATGGCGACGATGCGGATATAGATGCCGATGGGCTGGGCGTTGAAATCCATAGCGGTTTTCTACTCGCCCGTGACTGCTGCGACAAGCCGGAGCTTGGACGGCGGTGGCAGCGCTGATATTGAGAGCCGCAAGGACAAGGAGCGCGCAATGGTCGACGCCTGGCAGAAGCACGATATGGAGTTTCTCGGTGGCCGCCGGCTGCGCCGCGCTCGCCGTACGGCCTGGAGCCGCGCCATGGTGCGCGAGACCGTGCTGACACCATCCGATCTGATCTGGCCGCTTTTCGTCATCGAGGGGCAGAACGAGAAGACGCAGATCCGCACCATGCCGGGTGTTGAGCGGCTGAGCGTCGACCTCTGCGTCGAGGCCGCCAAGGCCGCCCGTGATGCCGGCATCCCGGCGCTGGCGCTGTTTCCCAATACGCCGGACCACCTGCGTAGCGAGAATGGCGCCGAAGCTTACAATCCAGATAATCTGATGTGCCGGGCGCTGTCGGCCATCAAGAGCGCCGTGCCGGAAGTGGGTCTGATCGCCGATGTAGCGCTGGACGAATATTCCAGCGACGGCCAGGACGGGCTGGTGCGCGACGGGGAAATCCTCAACGACGAGACCGTGTCGGTGATGATCCGCTCGGCCTTGGTGCAGACGCGGGCTGGCGCCGACATCATCGCGCCTTCTGACATGATGGACGGCCGGGTCGCCGCCATTCGCGAGGCGCTGGATGCCGAGGGGCATGAGCAGACCCAGATCATGGCCTATGCCGCCAAATATGCGTCCTACTATTATGGGCCTTTCCGCGAGGCGGTGGGGTCGGGTAGTCGGCTCAAGGGCGACAAGCGCACCTACCAGATGGACTATGCCAACTCCGACGAGGCGATGCGCGAAATCGAGCAGGACATTGCCGAGGGGGCCGACAGTGTGATGGTCAAGCCCGGTCTGCCCTATCTCGATATCGTGCGGCGGGCCAAGGACAGCTTCAACATTCCCATCTACGCCTACCAGGTGAGCGGGGAATACGCGATGATCGAGATGGCCGCCGCGGCTGGGGCGATCGACCGCAAGGGCGCGATCATGGAGAGCCTCCATGCCTTCAAGCGTGCCGGCGCCAATGGCGTGCTGAGCTATTTCGCGCTGGAAGTGGCTCGGGAGCTTGGGCGGTAGCCCGATTCCACAGTAACATTTCTGTGCCTCACCCTCTTGCGTGAGCGGCCAAGCATTACAATCTGATTGGCCATGGACCAGACCTATCAGAATACGCGCCCTACCCTGCCCGATCCTTCGACGGCTCCCGAGCTGTTCGAAGGGGTGCTGACGCGTCGCGTGACGGCGTTCTTCATCGACCTGGTGGTCATGGGCGCTATGATCCTGGCATTTGCCTTTGTCGGGCTGATTGCCGGTTTCCTGACATTCGGCCTCGCCTGGCTGGCGCTGGTGTTCGTGGTTCCCGCGACGCTCGTGCTCTACTACGGCGCGACGCTCGGCTCGGCGAAGCGGGCGACGATCGGCATGCAGATGATGGATATCGTGCTGACGCCGACGCGTGGCCAACCGCTTGATGGCTGGATGGCGATCATCCACGCGGCCGTGTTCTGGCTGACGAGCTGGATCTCCTGGCCGCTGTCGCTGCTGTTCGCGCTGTTCACCCCGCGCCGGCAGATGATCCACGACCTGGTGACGGGTACGCTAATGGTTCGGCGGTCGCCGATGGTGCGTCATTGGCGTGCCCATGCAGCGCAAAGCAGCGGCGCATATTGAATCGTTGCCGGGTGTGAGGCGCAGGAGTACATTCTCCTGATTGCACCCAAGGGTCTTTGATGACCGACCAGACGCCGGAAACGACCCAACTGTTCCTGACCGCGGCCATGCCGTGTCCGTATCTGCCCGGCAAGCAGGAGCGGAAGCTGTTCACGCACCTCACCGGTCGGCGGGCGTCGAACCTGCATCACCTGCTCAGCGAGAACGGTTTCCGGCGCAGCCAGAACCTGATTTATCGGCCGGCCTGCGAGGGCTGCAATGCCTGCCAGTCGGTTCGCATCGTCGCCAATGAGTTTGCGCCGTCCGGCCGCTTCCGGCGCGTGCTGAAGCACAATGACGATCTGTCGGTAGAGGTCCGCCCCACCACGGCAACCAGCGAACAATATGAGCTGTTCAAGCGCTATCTTGAATCGCGGCATGCCGGGGGCGGCATGAACCAGATGAGTTTCGTCGACTATGAATACATGGTCGAGGACACGCCGGTGCAATCGGTGCTGGTCGAGTATCGCCTGCGCGACCACCCGGACCAGACGCTGGTGGCGGTGGCCCTGACCGACGTGATGCCTGATGGGCTTTCGATGGTCTATTCGTTCTACGACCCCGATCTGGCCCAACGGAGCCTGGGGACCTACCTGATCCTCGACCATATCGCGCAGGTTCGCTCGGCCGCCCTGCGCTATGTCTATCTCGGCTACTGGGTCAAGGACTCGCCGAAGATGGCCTACAAGGCCCAGTTCCGGCCGCTTGAAGTCCAGAAGGGTACTCTGGGCTGGTGCGAGCTGAGCTAGCACGACGATTTCACCAAGCAAGCTGAAGCGTTGCTGACGCATGTCGTCAGCCACCGTTCAGCCGTTTGCCGCCAATGGTCAATGTGGGCGGCTGTGGACCGATGGGAACCGGGGCGCCCGCATTTCCATCTCTCGTCCATGGAGAATATCGTTGAAGATCAAGAGCATCTACCTCGCGCCCCTCCTCATTGCTGCCCTCCCGGTTACGGCTTTCGCACAGGCCGCCGTGGCGCCCAATATCGACTTTTCCGCCTCGGCCACCATGCCGTCGCTCAAGGACCCGTCCCGCAAGGACGTGTTTGCGGTGACGGTCGGCGATGCCCAGGTCAAGACGCAGCTCGAGCTGACCTGCTCGGCCGGCTACACCCAGTTCCTGGTGGTGCGCTCGGACAAAGCCTGCGCCGTTTCCGGCAACGGCTCGATCGTCAATCCGTCCAACCAGTCGCTGCTGCCGCGCACGCAGTATTCGGGCGGCTACACGGTCAACGCCGATGGCTATACCGATGGCTCCGGCCTTGCGGTGAACTACCTGGCACTCGGCAAGGTGGCGCCCTCGGCTGGCGCATTCGCCGGCTCGATGAACCTCAAGCCGGAAGTCACCTCCAGCGGCGCCTCGGCGCTCAAGGACTCGATCATGGCCAATCTCGGCCAGAATTCGGGTGGTGGGGTCATCGACGACCGCGTCGATACGGTAGACCTGACGCGCCTCTATATCCCCTCGGCCGGCCTGCCGTCGGACGCCGGCTGCACCTGGTCGGGCAATATGGTCTTCGCCTACCAGACCGAGAGCTGGTTCCTCGATCTCAAGGCCAACTGTGCCGACAAGGAATATGTGCTCAAGGGCAACATGCCCTGGACCGACTCGCCGGGCGTCGACGCACAGACCCAGTATGACCTGACGCTGACGCTGCCCTCGGCCGATGCGACCAGCGACGACGCGCTGTTCGTCACTGGCGACGCCAATAGCGATCTGTTCGCGGCGGCCGACGGCATCACCGCGCAGATCATCATGAGGGAATCCAAGCATGTCACCGTCGATATCGACGGCACGCTCACCGAAACGCCGTCGCAGGTCGATGCCTCGGGCCAGTTCGTGGGCACCAATGTGCCGGTCGAAGTGGTGCGCTCGCTGGCGACCCTGTTCGGGCTGCTGTCGTCGAACCTGTTCGGCGCCTGAGCCCCCGCGATAGCCTCGATGAGGGCGGCCTTCGGGTCGCCCTTTTTCGTTGCCGCGGCCACGGTTGCGCCATATGTGTCGGCGACATCGCCTGTCATCTCCCACCTGCCGGACCCCGTCATGTCTCTGATTGTGAAGCTGATCCGGCTCGGGCTGGTGCTGGGGGCGCTTGGCGTGGCGGCCCTGTCCATCCTGGCGCTGTTCGGCTTTGCCGTGCCCGAACTCGACCTGCTGAACCATGCGCAGATACTGCTGCTGCCGGGGACGCTCATTGGCCTCGTGATCGTCGCGGCGCTGCTGCGGGGGACGCTGCGCGGCGTGGCGATGATCGTGGCCCTGGTTGGCTTCGCAGCTTCCGCCAATGTGATGCTGCCCGAATTCATCGGATCGATGCGGGAGCGACCGGCGGCGCCGGCCGAGGGCACGTTGACGATGATGACGCATAACCTGTTCGGCATGAACTACGAGATGGAGAAGGTCACGGCCGCCATCTTTGCCGAAGACCCCGATATCATCGTGCTGCAGGAATATTTCGGCGAACAGGCGACGGACCTCCATCCCCTGCTGCTGGCGAAGTATCCGTTCTTCGTGCGTTGCCGGGGCGGCAAGCGGGCCAATCTGGGCCTTTATGCGCGCATCCCGTTCGAGCAGGTGGAAGACGGCGCCTGCCCCAACGACGCCTATGGCACGACGCGCACGGCCCATATTCTGGCGACCTTCCGAACCGAGGATGGAAAGCCGTTTTCGGTGATCACCACCCATATGGACTGGCCCATCCCGGTGGCCCGTCAACGCGAGCAGCTTAGCGCGCTTTCGGAGGTGGTGGATAAGATCGACGGCCCGATGATCCTGGCGGGGGATTTCAATTCGACGCCATGGTCCTATGCGCTACGCGATTTCGTGGCGCGGAACGGGCTGGTTCGCGAAACGATGAACCTGCTGACCTTTCCGATGAGCTGGCACTATTTCGGCGCCTGGCGGGACACGCTGCCGTTCCTGCCGCTCGATCATGTGATGACGCGTGGCGGGATCGTGGTGCATGAGGTGCATCGGGGGCAAGCCACGGCGAGCGATCACCTGCCGGTGGTGGTGACGTTTTCGGTGGAGTGAGCCGGCCCCTATTCTATTGCCATGTCGAAGACGATCAGCCCGTCGGTTCCGCCTTCGAGCGCGGCGACGAGCTTGGCGCCGGCGGCCTGGTGGGCGGGGTGCGGCAGGTAGCGGTCGCGGGCGGCCTTATCGACGAAATCCATGATGAAGCCATTGTCGAAGCCCTGCCCGAGGCCCTCGGGCGAGACGTTGGGGCCGAAATGGGCTGACAGCAGGCCGTCGATCTCGCCGACCAGCGCGGCGAGGCCAGCATAGATTTCGGCGCGTTCATCGGCGCTGACGCCGCTGCGGAATTTGAAGAAGACGCAGTGGCGGATCATTCGGCTTCCTGTTTCTCCGCGATTCCGCGGTTCTAATTCTTCTCCCCATCGGGGAGAAGGTGGCGCGCAGCGCCGGATGAGGGGGCGCTGTGGCTCCCTCAGGATTCTGGGGCGGCCTGACCTCCCCCTCACCGCCCTTCGGGCACCTCTCCCGATGGGGAGAGGAATAGACAGCAACCTAGCCCACGAACCGGTTGTTGCGGGGGAAGCCATTCGGGGGCTGGCGGCCGGCGGTGGCGCGGTCGCCGGTCCAGTCCGCCAGTTCCTCGGTGGGCTTGGTGTAGGTGCGGCCCGACGAATCCATCCAGGTCAGGCCATCGGCGGCCCAGAAGGTTTTGAGGTCGGAAATGCCGCCATCCTTGTAGCGCTGCAGTCGCACGCCCTTGCCGCGGCCCATTTCGGCGAGCTGGGCCAGCGGGAAGACCAGCAGCTTGCGGTTCTGGCCGATGACGGCGACGCGATCGCCGGCGACCGGCACCAGCAGGGCCGCCTCGTCGGGAGCGCCGACATTGAGGATCTGCTTGCCCTTGCGGGTATTGGCGATCATCTCGTCTTCGCCGACGATGAAGCCATAGCCGGAGGACGAGGCGATGATGCGCTTCTGGCCGGGGCGATAGACGAAGATATCGACGATATCCTGGCCTTCCTCGATATCGACCATGATGCGGACCGGCTCGCCCTGCCCGCGCCCACCGGGCAGCTTGTCGCCGAACAGGGTATAGACCTTACCGCCGGTGGTGAGCATCAGCAGCTTGTCGGTGGTTTCGCATTTGAGCGACAGCTTGAGACGATCGCCAGCCTTGTAGCCCTTTTCGTCGTTGACCTCGACGGCGTGGCCGCGCGGGGCTCGGATCCAGCCTTTTTCGGAGAGAATGACCGTAATGGGCTCGCGCTCGATGAAGGCGTCGCTGACTTCGTCGGCATTGGCGGTGGGCGTATCGCCCAGAATGGTGCGGCGCGCGCCGAGGGCATGCGGCGTGCCATCCGGGTTGGTCAGCGGATAGGCCTTCTTGAGAGCCTCGATTTCCTTGCTGATATTGCCCCACTGGCGCTTGTCAGAGGCGAGCAGCGCTTCGAGATGGCCCTTCTCCTCGGTGAGATCGGCATGTTCCTTGCGGAGCTCGATCTCCTCGAGTTTGCGCAACGACCGCAGGCGCATGTTGAGGATG
Organism: uncultured Devosia sp.; assembly: GCA_966212275.1. Classification (GTDB taxonomy): domain Bacteria; phylum Pseudomonadota; class Alphaproteobacteria; order Rhizobiales; family Devosiaceae; genus Devosia. The sequence continues at coordinate 56,777 of CBIHQV010000001.1, read as the reverse complement.
GCTTCGGCCTGCACGTCAGTGAGCTCGAAGGTGCTCATCAGGCTGGCCTTGGCATCGTCCTCCTCGCGGATGATGCGGATCACCTCGTCGAGGTTGAGATAGGCGATGATGTAGCCGGCCAACACTTCGAGCCGGTGGGCGATCTGCTCCAGCCGGTGGGTCGAGCGACGGACGAGGACGTCCTTGCGGTGTTCGAGCCAGGCCTTGAGCGCTTGGGCAAGGCTCATCACCTTGGGGACGGCGCCCTTGTCGAGCACGTTGAGATTGAGCGGGAAGCGCGTTTCAAGATCGGTGGTCTTGAACAGTTGCTCCATCAGGATGACGGCATCGACAGTGCGGGCGCGCGGCTCGAGGACGAGGCGGATATCGTCGGAGCTTTCGTCGCGCACGTCCTTGAGCAGCGGCAGCTTCTTGGCCAGCAGCAGCTCGGCGATCTTTTCCACGAGGCGCGACTTCTGCACGGCGTAGGGAATTTCGGTGACGACGATGAGATAGACGCCGCGGCCGGTCTCCTCGATTTCCCACTTGGCGCGCAGGCGGAACGAGCCGCGACCGGTGGCGTAGGAATGGGCAATGGAGGACGGGGATTCGACCAGGATGCCGCCGGTGGGGAAATCGGGCCCCTTCACGAACTGAGTCAGGTCGTGAGCGGAAGCATCTGGATTTACGTTGATAAGGTGCAGCGCGGCATCGCACAGCTCGGCGACATTGTGCGGCGGGATCGAGGTGGCCATACCCACGGCGATGCCGGTGGAGCCATTGGCGAGCAGGTTGGGGAAGTTGGATGGAAGGACCACCGGCTCTTCGTCTTCGCCGTCATAGGTCGGCTTGAAGTCGATGGCATCCTCGTTGATGCCTTCGAGCAGGCGCATCGCCACGTCGGTCATGCGGGATTCGGTGTAACGCATGGCGGCGGCGTTATCGCCGTCGATATTGCCGAAATTGCCCTGGCCATCGACCAGCGGGTAACGCAGGGCAAAATCCTGCGCCAGGCGGACCAAAGCGTCGTAGATCGACTGGTCGCCATGGGGATGGAACTTACCGATCACGTCGCCGACGATACGGGCGGACTTCTTGTAGCCCTCGTTGGGCGCCAGCTTGAGCAGGCGCATCGCGTGGATGATGCGGCGATGCACGGGCTTGAGGCCGTCGCGCGCATCGGGCAGCGCGCGCTGGGTGATGGTGGAGAGGGCGTAGGAGAGGTACCGCTCCTCAAGCGCCTGCTTGAGATCGACGACGCGCTGGTCGTCGGCAGGCGGGAGGGTATCGCTATCAGACATCGGCGGGCATTTCCGGGGAACGAATCAGGAAAGCAGTATAGCGGGCGTGGGGGTACCAACACGAATCGTGTTGAAGCCGGCCGGCGTTGTACACGCCTTATGGACGCGCCGAAGCGCCGCCCGGCTCGCGCCTCGCGGATACACGGATGATGGGCGGCCTTTGGGCCAAGAACTGTCGACATAGAACGGGCCAAAGGCCGCCCATCACGATCTGGAGCTTCCTCACCGGGTCCGGTATCGAGCACGCTGTATTGCAAGCGTGGTCGCCGACTTTCTGCCCAGGCCAAACGGGCGCCCCCGTCTCCAGTCTCCCCGCCCGACCCTGCGTCGGGGCCGCGTGTTGGCGGGAACGGGGGGAGTATGCAGGAGGGCGCGAGGGCGGGGATAAGTTTGTTGGCCACTGCCCTTTCCCCACCCACGGTGTCATCCCCGCGAAAGCGGGGACCATCCTGAGATGCCTATGGGCGGTGATCGGACGATCCACCTTGCGGCCGGGGCGAGGTCGCGGGATGGGCCCCGGCTCAAGGCCGGGATGACATCGAGCGTGGGACGTTGCGGCGCGCCGCAACGCGGAGGCGTGCCCTCCCCAACATCGGAGTTCTCAACACCCCCTCCCAACCTCCCCCGTCAGCGGTGAGGCGTCGCTCCACTCCTGGGCGAGATCGTGGCCGGCTATCTGTCTCGCGACAGGATTTCCATCAGGAGCTCCCGGGTCGGCGAGGGCTCGATCTGGCGGGGGCCCCAGACCTGGGTTTCGAGGAAATGGCCGGTCAAACGCAGGGCGTCGGCGATGTCATGGGGGCTGGCATTGCCGCGGGTGGTAAGGAAGCTGGGGAGCGGCAGTAGGCGATCGAGATAGGGCTGGGCGGCGGCGCGGGAGACGGCGCGGCCGGTCTTGGGGGAGACGTGGGTGAGATCGGTGGTGCTGCCGGTGGCAGCGCAGGAGGTGAGATCGAGGCCGAAGCCGAGGTCCTGGAGCACGGCGAGTTCGAAGCGGGCGAGTTCCGCGCCGTCGGGCGCGCTGTCGATGACGCGCAAGGCCAGGCCCAAGAGACGATCATGCGGGTCGCGTTCGGGGAGGAGGCGCAGGTGGTCACAGACGAGCTGGCTGAGATAGAGGCGGGTGCGATCATCGATCAGGGCGGCGGCGCGGGCCTGCAGGAGCTCGACGGTGAACATGCCGAGCTGGTCTTCGAGGCGGGCGCGCCAGGTGAGCTGGATGGTGTTGCCGGGCTGGAGGACAGCCGCAAGCCGACGGGAGCGGCCACCGCGGACAAGGCCGAGATGGCGACCGCGGCCGGCAACCATGGCCTCGGCGATGACCGATGTCTCGCCGTGGCGACGGACGCCGATCAGGAGGGCTTCACCGGTCCATTCCACTTATTCTTCTCCCCATCGGGGAGAAGGTGGCGCGCCAGCGCCGGATGAGGGGGTGTGCAGGCTCACAATTGCGGTTGGGTAGGCGGCGAGAGTCCCCCTCACCGACTCGGCTGCGCCGAGCCACCTCTCCCCGATGGGGAGAGGAATAAGAAAGGATGCCCTCTCAGTCCTTCCCATGTGGGTATTCCAGGCCCATTTCGCGGTAGCGTTCGGGGTCGTCGCCCCACTTTTCGCGGACTTTGACGAAGAGGAAGAGGTGGATGGGCACCTCGTACATTTCCATCAGCTCGCGGCGCGATTCCGCGCCGATGGCCTTGATGGTCTGGCCGCCGGCGCCGAGGACGATCTTCTTGTGGCTCTCGCGGGAGAGGTAGATCACCTGGTCGATCTTGTAGGAGCCGTCCTTCTGGATCTTGAAGCTCTCGGTCTCGACCGTGGAGTTGTAGGGGATCTCGTCGTGGACGCGCAGGAACAGCTTTTCGCGCGTGATCTCGGCGGCGGTGATGGCCATGGTGAGATCGGTGAGGTGATCCTCGGGGAAGTGCCAGGGGCCGGGCGGGATGTGCTTGATGCACCAATCCATGAAGTCGCTGACGCCATAGCCCTTGAGGGCCGAAATCATGAACGTGGCCTCGAAGCGCAGCCTGGCGTTGATGGCCTCGGACAGCTTGAGAAGTTCTTCGTTCTTGATCGTGTCGATCTTGTTGAGGATCAGGATGCGCGGGTGATTGATGTTTTCGAGGCCTTCGATGAGCTTTTCGAGCTCGGGCGTCAGGCCGCGATCGACGTCGACGATGAGGGCGACGATGTCCGCGTCCCCTGCCCCGCCCCAGGCGCTATCGACCATGGCGCGGTCGAGTCGGCGCTTGGGCGCGAAAATGCCTGGCGTGTCGATGAAGACGAGCTGCGCCTTGTCGGTCGTCACGACGCCGCGGACCTGGCTGCGGGTGGTCTGCGCCTTGTGGGTGACGATGGACACCTTGGTGCCAACAAGCGAGTTCAGCAGCGTCGACTTGCCGGCATTGGGGGCGCCGACGAGGGCGATGAAGCCGCAGGAGGTGTCGATGGGTTCGATGTCGGTCATCTGGCTAGCCTTTGGGTTCTTGCCACACCTTCTGGGCGATCAGAAACAGTTCGGCGGCCTTGTGTTCGGCGATCTTCTTGGAAGGGCCGGTGGCGCTCAGACTATCATAGTTGCCGAGGGTGACGGTGATGGTGAATTGGGGGGCGTGATCGGGGCCGCTGCGGTCGCTCTGGGTATAGGTGGGCGGTTCGAGCCCGCGGGCCTGGGCCCATTCCTGCAGCGTCGTCTTGGCATCGGCCTTGTTGGCCTGGCCGTCGGCGAGGAATTCCTCGAACATGCGCTCGACGAATTCATAGGCCTTGCCGAGACCGCCATCGCAGTAGATGGCGCCGATGACGGCTTCGGTCACGTCGCCCAGGATGGCTTCCTTTTCGGCGCCGCCGGTGCGGGCTTCGCTGTCGCCCAGATGCATTTCGGGCCCGAGATCGAGCGTGCGGGCGATGATGGCGCAGGTTTCCTTGCGCACCAGCGTGTTGAGCGTGCGGCTCAGCTCGCCCTCATTGGCCTTGGGATAGCGGCGATAGAGCATGTCGGCGACGACGAGGCCAAGCACGCGATCGCCGAGGAATTCGAGGCGCTGGTAGCTGCGCTCGATGCGCTTGGCGGGGGAGACGGCGCTGGAATGGGTCAGCGCGCGATTGAGCAGATCCGGGTCGGCGAACTTGTAGCCGAGCCGGAACTGCAGCTTGTCATGATTGCGCGCGGCACGACTCATAGAGGCTGATGGTCGACGGACTGGAACATGCGGTCCCAGCGCACATTGGCCGGCCACTGCCAGAGCTGCCAGGGCGGAATGTTGTCCTTGATGGAGAAGAAGCGGGCCTCGGCCTTGGCGATGAGGTTCACAGCCGGCACATAGCCGACCTGGGTCAGCACGCGGCTATCGGCGGAGCGGTCGCGGTTGTCGCCCATCATGAAATAGTGGCCGGCAGGGACGACATATTCGCTCGTATTGTCGAGCGGCGCGTTGTCGGAGATTTCCTGGATGATGTGGGTCGTGCCCTCGGGGAAAGTCTCGCGATAGAGGGTGACCTCACGGGTATCGCCGTTGCTGTCGGTATCCTGGCCTTTGCCGATCTCTTCGCGCTCGATCATGGTGCCGTTGATGTAGAGGCGGCCCTGCTTGACCTGGATGGTATCACCCGGCAGGCCGACGACGCGCTTGATGTATTCGATGTTCTGCGGCACCGGGCGGAACACGGCGATGTCGCCACGGTTGGGCTCGCGGCCGAAAATGCGGTTGGCGATGGGCAGCTCGAAATCGAGCAGGGTGAAATCGCCATAGCGGCCCAGCGAGAAGGAATGCTTGCCATAGCCCCAGACGAACTTGTTGGCGACGAAGTAGTCGCCGATCATCATGGTCTGCTGCATGGAGGCAGTGGGGATGGAAAAGGGCTGGTAGAGGAACGAGCGCAGGACGATGGCGATCAGCAGCGCCTCGACCACGACGACGATGGTTTCGACCCATTCGTTGGTCGCGGACTTCTTGACGGATTTGTCGGCGGGCTGGCTCATGAATTTCCCCGGAAATGCGGCACGCGCACGGTTATGCCTTTGTGCCAGCCGGGTCAATCGGCAGGGATCGATGGCCTGATCCGAAAAGTCTACAACTTTTCGGGGCCATCTTTGGCGGCAGCAGGCAGCGCCTCGATGATGACGAACGCTTGAGCCAGGCCCGCGTCGTCGGTGATGGTCAGGTGGATGTGGGGCACGTGACCCGGCGGCACAAGACGGGCCAGAGCTTTTGCCGCGCCATTGGTCAACTGCATGGTCGGCTTGCCCGATGGCAGGTTCACCACGCCCATGTCGCGCCAGTAGACGCCCCAGCTAATGCCGGTGCCGAGCGCCTTCGAGCAGGCCTCCTTGGCGGCGAAGCGCTTGGCATAGGACGCGGCGCGCTGGGCCCGGCGATCGGACTTGCGGCGCTCGATCTCGGTGAAGCACCTGTTGGTGAAGCGATCGCCGTATTTCTCGATGGTGTTGGCGACGCGATGGATCTGGATGAGGTCGGAACCGAGGCCGAGGATCATGGTTGGGTCTCCCTTTCCCTCTCCCCTTGAGGGAGAAGGTGCCCGAAGGGCGGATGAGGGGTTGCTTCCACCAGCATGAAGGCATGGGCGGACGCAGCACCCCTCACCCGGTTTTCTGCTGAACGCGGAAAACCACCCTCACCCTCAAGGGGAGAAGAGAAGGAGCTGCGCCCCGCCGTCACTTCACCCCCTGAATGCCGCGGCTGCCCGGCTTGACGGGCGGGATGGCGGCGAGTTCGGGGGGGAGCTGGTCGGCCGGATAGGCGGGGACCTTGAAGTCGATGAGGCTCACCAGCGGTACGCCGACATCGGCTTCGCCGGCGGAACGGTCGATGAGGCAGGCGGCGGCCACGACATTGGCGCCGATGCCGCGCAGGGCTTCGACGCATTCGCGGATGGAGAGGCCCGTGGAGACGATGTCCTCCACCACGATCACCTGGTCATCGGCCGATATCTCGAAGCCGCGGCGCAGCTCGAACTTGCCGTCGACGCGCTCGGTGTAGAGCGCCGGGACGCGGAGGTAGCGCGAGGTTTCGTAGCCGGGGATGATGCCGCCGATGGCCGGGGAAACCACCTTGGTGATGCCGGGATATTCGGCGCGAATGCGCTGGGCCAGCGCCTCGCAGAGCTTGCCGGTCTGCTCGGCATATTGGAACACGCGGGCCTTCTGCAGGAAGACAGGCGAGCGCAGGCCGGAAGACAGGATGAAGTGCCCTTCGAGCATGGCTCCGCATTCGCGGAAAATGTTCAGCACTTCATCTCTCGTCATCAACAAATCTCCGGTCGACCTTGCCATCCCATTCCAGGGTCGAAATCATGCCCGCTTCGCGGACGCCGGCGCGCTGGACGGCGGAGAGCCCCGGACTGCGCTTGAGCGTTGCCAGAACATCGGTCAGTTGCGCAAGGTCGCGCACTTCGATTTCGAAGATCATCTGGTGAAAGTCGGGCGAAATCATCCGCATCACCAGATTGTTGATGTTGGCGTCGCAGGCGGCGATGGCCGAGGAAATCTGGGCCAGGGAGCCGGGCTTGTTGACCGATTCCATGGTGATGACGGTGGGATAGAGCTTGTCCTCGCCGCCCTTGAGGCTCCAGCGGACGTCGACCCAGGCCACGTCGCTATCGTGCTTGTCGATCAGCGCCTCGGAATGGATGGGATAGACCAGCATGGGCGCATCGGGCTGGAGGATGCCCACGAGCCGGTCTCCGGGCACGACGCCTTCGGCCGAGACAGTCACCGGCATGTGGAAATCGAGCTGGGCCAGGGCCGCCTTGGCGCGCGGGCCGGAGCGCTGGCCGCCGGGCACGCGGAAGCGGAACAGATCGGTGGCGCGCAGGGCGAACCAGCCATCGGCGGTGTCGGCGACCGGCAGATCGAGCTTGCGGCGGCGCTTGCGGATGCCCTTGAGCTTGGCCAGTTCGACCCCGAGCGGGTCCGAACCGATCTTGCCCTCGCCCACCGCGATCAGGAGATCACGCCGGTTGGGCGAGCCGAGGGCCTCGGCCAGTGCCTTGGCCTCGCTGTCGTCGAGCATCACACCTTCGCGCTCGAGCAGCATGTTGAGTACATGCTCACCCAGAGCGAAGGCGCGCTGGGTGGCGGCATGGCGCACCGCACGGCGGATGGCGGCGCGCGCCTTGCCGGTGGCGGCGATGCCGAGCCAGTTCATCGGCGGCAGATGGTTCTGGTCGCGGATGATTTCGACTTCGTCGCCTGAGCGAAGCTGGGTGACGAGCGGCAGGATGGAGCCGTTGATCTTGGCGCCGACGGTGGTGTCGCCGATATCGGTATGCAGGGCATAGGCGAAATCGATGGGCGTGGCGCCGCGCGGCAAGGCAATCAGCCGGCCGCGCGGGGTGAAGCAGAAGACCTGATCTTGGAACAGCTCGAGCTTGGTATATTCGAGGAAATCCTCGGTGGAGGAATTGCCGGTCGTCAGGTGCCCGATGGTCTGGCGCAGGGAGCCATAGGCCTGCGATTCATGCTCGATGCGGCTGAGATCGGCCGAGGCGCCATCCTTGTAGAGGGCGTGGGCGGCGATGCCGAACTCGGCGATGCGGTCCATCTCCTCGGTGCGGATCTGCAGCTCGGCGCGCTGGCGGCCGGGGCCGACAATGGTGGTGTGGATGGACTGGTAATCGTTGTGCTTGGGGACCGAGATATAGTCCTTGAAGCGGCCGGGCACGACCTTCCACTTGGTGTGGACGACGCCGACCGTGCGATAGCATTCCTCGACCGAGCCGACGATGACGCGGAAGCCGATCATGTCGGAGAGCTGTTCCAGCGCGATCGACTTCCGCTCGATCTTGTTGAAGATCGAGAAGGGCGACTTCACCCGTGCCTTGACGCGGGCGGTGATGCCTTCGGTTGCGAGACGCTCGCTGAGCTCGGCCGAAATGGTCGAGATGGTCTCGCGATACTCTTCCTGCATCTCGTCGAGGCGGGCGACGATGGCCTGGTGGTGTTCGGGCTGGAGAATCTTGAACGAGATGTTTTCCAGCTCGTTGCGCATGTCCTGCATACCCATGCGACCCGCCAGCGGGGCATAGATATCCATGGTCTCCTGGGCGATACGCGCCTGCTTTTCGGGCGGCATGTATTGCAGCGTGCGCATGTTGTGGAGGCGATCGGCGAGCTTGACCAGCAGCACGCGCACGTCCTGGCTGATGGCCAGCAGCAGCTTGCGCAGGTTTTCAGCCTGGGCCTCTTCGCGGGAGACCAGATTGAGGCGCTCGATCTTGGTCAGGCCATCGACGATGGTGCCGATTTCGCCGCCGAAGAGCTGGTCGATCTCGGCGCGGGTGGCGTCTGTATCCTCGATGGTGTCGTGCAGCAGGCCCACGGCAATGGAGGCATCGTCGAGCTTGAGCTCGGTCAGGATGGCCGCGACTTCGAGGGGATGATTGAAATAGGGGTCGCCGGAGGCACGCTTCTGCGAGCCATGCTTTTGCATGGCGTACACATAGGCCTTGTTCAACAACTGCTCGTCGACGTTCGGGTTATAGGCCTGAACGCGTTCGACAAGCTCATACTGACGCATCATGGAGGAATGTCGCCGCTCGCTCGAAGATTCGAGCTTAGCGCTTTGATTGGATTTGGGAAGGGCGAGAGCGGAGTATCTGAGTTGGGGGCGGATGGGAAGATGCGACACGACTGTGCATCATCCCATGCGCTAGTGGGCGAGACTCACCCTCACCCTTGATCCCCTCTCCACAAGGGGGAGGGAGACGATGAACACCGGCGTCAGAGCTAGCGCCTCCCTCCCCTCGATGGGACCGAGTGTGGGTTGGGCCGCAAGCGCGAACGGCACAAACGAAACACCCCCGGCTTGCGCCGAGGGTGCTGAAATTCAACCGATAGACGAAACTCAGTCGTCGCGGCGTTCTGGCGGGGCCAGGCTTTCGATGCCGCGCAGCAGTTCTTCTTCGCTGATGGTATCGAAGTTGATCGAATCGTCGCCATTGGCGCTTTCGATGAGCGGAGCGGCGTGCTCTTCGGGCTCGTCGACTTCGACATACTTCTGCAGCGAGTGGATCAGGTCCTCGCGCAGATCATCCGGCGAGATAGCGCCGTCGCCGATTTCACGCAGCGCCACAACGGGATTCTTGTCGTTGTCGCGGGAAACGGTGATCTGGGCGCCGGACGAAATCATGCGCGCACGATGCGCGGCCATGAGAACGAGATCGAAGCGGTTTTCGATCTTTTCGATGCAGTCTTCAACGGTGACGCGTGCCACAAACGTCTCCAAAACTTATGGAATGAACGCCTCCCATACACGAGTGACTCCCCCGGCACAAGGATTGCCTGCCCTTCTGCCGCGCGCTTGTGACAATGCAGATATCTTGTCGCGCCGAGGAAAACGTGCGAATAGCGAAATTAACATAATGTTATCGGCGGAATTTAAGTCGAGTTTTAGCCGTCTCGTGCGGCCCAGACCTTTAGGCGGTCAAACCGCCACTATGGAGATTTGCCATGCCCATCGATCCCAGGGAAAAGATCGTCCTCTTCATCGATGGCGCCAATCTCTACGCCACGTCCAAGGCAATAGGGGTCGATATCGACTATCGACGGCTGTTGGCCGATTTCAATGCCCGCGCCTATCTGCTGCGCGCCAACTATTACACGGCGCTGGTCGAGGACCAGGAATACTCCTCGATCCGGCCGCTGATCGACTGGCTGGACTACAATGGCTTCACCGTAGTGACCAAGCCCGCCAAGGAATTCACCGACGCGACTGGGCGCCGGAAAATCAAGGGCAATATGGACATCGAACTTACAGTCGATGCACTGGAGCTGGCCCCATTCTACGATCACATGGTGCTGTTTTCCGGCGATGGTGATTTCACCGCGCTGGTCGCGGCCCTGCAGCGCAAGGGCAAGCGCGTGACGGTGGTGTCGACGCTGACCACCTCCACCCCGATGATTTCGGACGACCTGCGCCGGCAGGCGGACTTCTTCATCGACGTGGCGGATTTGGCCAAGACGGTGGGCCGCCCTCCGAGCACGCGCCCGCCGGCTACCGCGCCCGTCGTCGCAGCAGAGACCGAATAGGCTCTTTCGCCTCGCTTCATCGGCCAAGGCTGGGTTAGGCTGCCCACCCTGGGAGGCGACTGGCCATGTTCATGCTGAACAATCTCATTCGACCGCTAGTGAAGGACAACCCGTCCCCTCGGATCCTGCTGCTGCGCATCTCCCCGATCCTGTTCGCGCTGTTTGTCATTCTACCCTGGGCGATCTATCACCGAAGTCAGCAACCGCCGACGGACAAGTACGGTCTCCCTCTCCCAGCGCCGATAGAGGAGATGGGATCGGTGCAACGGGACCAGCCGGGAACTGGCTTACTAGCAGAGGGCCAACGGCATGGGTGGCGACTGGATGGCGTCAAAGGGCAGCGCTTCGCCATCACCCTGAATGCCGATTGGGACAGCTACCTCGCGCTCTACATGCCCGATGGCATTCAGAAGCTGACCCAGGATGGATTTTCAGCGGGCAATGGGCGAGCGTGGATCGACGGGGTGACCCTGCCAAGGGACGGCACCTATACGATCGAGGTCAGGGGGGAGAACGGTGGCGCGGGGGCATATAGGCTTGAACTTACCGACGCAAAACCAGCGCAGGCGCCAATCCTGATCACGCGGTAGCTAGCCCCGTCCGCCCTCTTTCATGATGCGGGACTTGTCGCGGTTCCAGTCGCGGTCGCGCTCGGTGGCGCGCTTGTCGTAGTTCTTCTTGCCCTTGCCGACACCAATCAGCAGCTTGGCCCGGCCCTGGTCGTTGAAGAACAGCTTCAGCGGCACGATGGTGTTACCCGCGCGGGCCACTTCCTGGTCGAGATGGGCGAGCTGCTTGCGCGAGACCAGGAGCTTACGCGGCCGCTTTTCCTCGTGGTTGAAGCGGTTGGCCTGCAGATATTCCGGGATGTGCGCGTTGATCAGCCACAGCTCGCCCTTTTCCGGCGAGGCATAGGATTCGGTGATCTGGGCCTTGCCCAGGCGCAGCGACTTGACCTCGGTGCCGGTCAGCACGATGCCGGCTTCCAGCGTTTCGCCGATTTCATAGTCGTAGCGCGAGCGGCGGTTTTCAGCCACGAGACCGTGGCTGATCACACCGTTCTTGTTCTTGTCGTTCTTGGCACTCATGAGGCTTAGATAAGCCCTGCATGGCGCATTGCAAAGTCCACGGCCTCTTCGGTCGCCTTGGCGACGGGGACCAGCGGCAGGCGCAGCTCGTTGGCGCAGCGGTTGAGGCGGCTGGCGGCGTATTTCACGGCCGTCGGATTGGGCTCGAGGAACAGGTTCTTGTGCAGGTGCACCAGCTTGTCCTGCACCAGCAGCGCGCCCTTGAAATCGCCGGCCAGCGACAGCTCCTGCATCTGCGCGCAAAGGCGTGGGGCGATGTTGGAGGTGACCGAGATACAGCCATGGCCGCCATGGGCATTGAAGGCGAGCGCGGTGATGTCTTCGCCCGAGAGCAGGATGAAATCCTTGCCCAGCTTGTCGCGCTGCAGGCTCGCGCGGCCCAGATCGGCCGTCGCATCCTTGACGCCGATGATATTGGCATGGGCTTCGTGGAGGCGCGCGATGGTGTCGACGGTGAGATCGACCACGGTGCGGCCGGGCACGCTGTAGAGGATGACCGGAATGCCCACAGCCTTGGCCACGGCCGAGAAGTGCTGGAACATGCCTTCCTGGTTGGGCTTGTTGTAGTAGGGCACGATGGAAAGGACGGCGTCGGCGCCGGCCTGTTCGGCGAACTTCGCCAGTTCCACGGCTTCGGCGGTCGAGTTCGACCCGGCGCCGGCAATCACCGGCACACGCTTATTGGCGACCTCGATGGCGATTTCGACGACGCGGCGATGTTCCTCGTGGCTGACGGTGGGGCTTTCGCCCGTGGTGCCGACCGGCACCAGACCATGCGTGCCTTCGGCGATCTGCCAATCGACAAAGCTGGCGAAGGCTTTCTCATCGACATTCCCATTGAGCATGGGAGTGATGAGCGCCGTAATCGATCCTCGCAGCATTTGTCGAAAATTCCTCAGGTTGGATTGCCACAGTTCGGACGTGGCGGGGTGTCATAGAGCGGCTGTAGCGCCTTTTTTACGCGGCGCACCATAGTTTTTATCGGGCAGCATCACAACGCTTTGTTGCCCCACGGCCAGCACGGATCATCGGCGGCAACCCAGTGTTTACCCGATCCGGGTAACGTCGGGTTAACCGCAAGGATGGGGGCGCCTTGCTGGATCTAGTATTGGCGCCTCGAGCGCTGCGTACCAGCAGGACGGCAGATGAAGCAGCGCTTTCGGGCAGGCCTCGTCGCAGCGGTTTTGGGTCTGGCGAGCTTTGCCCCCTTCTCGCATGCGACGGCCAATGACGCGATCGACACAGTGACGACCGGCTCGGTGACGGGCGGGGTGAGCACGATCGTACCTGATCCGCGCGGGTCGGCGGCATTTCGCGCCGCGCTGGCTGTGCTGATCGACGGCGATCCCGCAGCGGCCTATGCACAGGCGCGGTCGCTTGACGACGCGCTCGAGCGCCGCACCATCCAGTGGGCCGCCATCTATTTCAATGCGGGCAAGATCGACGCGGCATCGATCCGCCGCTTTGCCGCCGATGCGCCCGATTTTGCCGCCGGCAGCGTGTTTCAAACCCGTATCGAGCAATCGCTGGTGAAGGCGGAGCCCGGGCCGAGCGAGACCATCGAGGCGCTGGGCGGCGCCATGCCGAATACGGTCGACGGGCAGATCATGCTGGCGAGCGCCTATCTGGCGCAGGGCGAGACGCAGCGGGCCACCAGCATCGCCAGGAGCATCTGGATCGACAATTTCCTGACGGTGGAACAGGAAGCCGCCGTCATGGACAAGCTCGGCAGCTTGCTGGATCGCGACGCGCATTGGGCGCGAGCGATGCATCTGATGATGCATGACCGGGCACGCGGCAGCGAGCGGCTGATCCCCCATCTCAGTGCGGCGCAGGCATCGCTGGTGGTGGCGCGGGCGGCGGTGTCGCGCAACGACGCCAATGCCAAGGCGCTGCTCGACGGTGTCGACGCGAGCATGCAGGACAACCCGGTTTTCATTTTCTCGCGGGCGCAGCGGGCGCGGCAGTTTGAGCTGTGGGAGAGTGCTGTCGACTGGCTGGCCAAGGCGCCCGATGCGGTGCCGGACGCCGAAGAGTGGTGGTATGAGCGGCGCACGCTGGTGCGGCAGTTGCTCGATATCGGCCAGCCCGGCCTCGCCTATCGCGCGGCGGCCGATTACGACAAGGGGCCGGAGGGACGGCTGGTCGAGGCGCATTTCCACGCCGGCTGGATCGCGCTGTCGTTCCTCAATGACGCGGCCAAGGCCAAGGACCATTTCACCGCCATGGTGGGGCTGGCCACGCTGCCCGACAGCGTCACCCAGGCCAATTACTGGCTGGCACGCGCCAATACCGCGCTTGGCGACGCGGCGGCGGCGCAAGTCGCGCTGGAAACCGCCGCGCGCTATGGCACGGTCTATTACGGCCAACTGGCGCGGGACCAGCTTGGGGAAGCCGGCGTCGATATCCGCCCCCTGCCCCAGCGGCCGGAAGACGAGACGCTGTTTGACAGCAAAGTCCTGGTGCGGGCGGTGCGTTTGCTGGCGGCCAATGGGCAGGCCAGCAAGGCCATTCCGCTGCTGCGCAGCCTGGGCAATGGCCTCAGCGATGGCGGCGAACTGCTGCTGGCGGCGCGGCTGGCGCAGGAAATCGGCGCGCATCACCTGGCGATATCGATCGCCAATACGGCCGACCAGCGGGGCACGCCGCTCGACCTTTACAGCTTCCCCAAGGACGGGTTGCCGGCCGACATACACTTGGCCACCGACCGGGCCGCGGTCTATGCGATCACCCGGCAGGAATCGATGTTCCAGATCGATGCGGTGTCGTCAGCCGGCGCGCGCGGGCTGATGCAGTTGATGCCGGGCACGGCGCGGGACGTGGCGCGCAAGGTGGGCGTCGACTATTCGCCCGGCCGACTGGTAAGCGACGCGGCCTATAATGCGCTGCTGGGCTCGACCTATCTCGGTACGCAACTGGACCGCTATGATGGCTCGCTGGTGCTGGCGGCGGCCGCCTACAATGCCGGGCCGGGCAATGCCGACAAATGGATCCGCGCCTATGGCGACCCGCGCGCAGCCAATGTCGATCCGGTGATCTGGGTCGAGCTGATCCCTTTCCAGGAAACGCGGACCTATGTGAAGCGGGTGCTGGGCAATTACCTGGTCTATCGCCAGCGCCTCGGCGACAGCCCGGTGACGCTGCAGCAGGCGCTGCGGACGATCCGATAGCCGGCATTGCCGCTGGGAATTGAGCATGGGGGCTTGAGCCCCGTGCCTGCCTGCCCCTAAATGGCCCCATGCCGCGCCCCAGAACCGTTCCCGCCGATCATCCGCCGTTTGCGTCCCTGCCCGTCACGCATGTGACGCTTGCGGCCGGGCTGCGCGCTGCCGTGCATGTGGCCGGCACGCTATCGAGCCGGCGGCTGCCGGTGGTCTGCATCCCCGGCTATCAGCGCAATATGAGCGATTTCACCGAGTTTGCCGGCTATTTCCGCCGCATGGGCCGTGGCGAATGGCCGGTGGTGCTGCTCGACCTGCCGGGCCGCGGTCGGGCCGATGATCGGGCAAAGGACAGCGACTATGGCTCGCTGGCCGACGCGCGCGACGCCGCCTCGGTGATGGCGGCGCTCGGAATCAGCAAGGCCGTGGTGCTGGGCCAGGGGCATGGCGGGCAAGTCGCGATGGCACTGGCGGCCAGTCACCCATTGCTGATTGCGGGCACGGTGCTGCTCGACGCTGGCCCGGTGACGGATTCGCGCGGCATCGTACGGCTGCGCAACAACCTTTCGCATATCGAGGCGCTGCGTGGCGCCAAGGTGGTGAGCGCCGGGTTTCGCAAGATTTTGGGCGGGGATTATCCGGGCCTGCCGGATGACCGGCTCGATGCGCTGGCTGGTCGCAGCCATTTCATCGACAAGCGCGGGCGCGCCCGGCCGCTGTTTGACAAGCGGTTGATCGAGGCGCTGGCCAGCATCAATTTCGATGACGTGCTGATGGCGCAGTGGCCGATGTTCGACGCCCTAACCTGCGCGCCGCTGATGCTGCTGCGGACGCAGCTGACCGACCAGCTACGCCGCGAGACCTTTGACGAAATGGTGCGGCGGCGGCAGGACGCGGTTGCGCTGACGATTGCCGGCCAGGGCTCGCCGGCTTTGTTCGACCAGCATGAGGAAATCGAGGCGGTGGCCGAGTTCGTTACCCGGACCAGCACGCAATTGCTGGGTCGGGCGGCTTAGCGACGCGGCAGGCTAGGCGACGGTTTTCGCCGAGCTCAGCTCCAGTGCCTGCTCAACCCAGCGCTCGCGGCGAATGCGGCCCTTGAAGGCGAGTTGGGCATCGACCCACTCGGCATTGGCCTTGCTCCAGCCGGCAATCTGATCGATGTGGAAGATGCCCATCGCATAAAGCGATGCTTCAATTTTCGGCCCGATTCCCTTGATCTGCTTGAGATTGTCCGCACCACTGGCGCGCGGCTGATCGAGGGTAACGGGCTTTGGGCCGGATGATTTGGGCTTGCCCGCCGGCTTTGCCGGAGGCTGCGCGGAAGCAGCGGCCGGTGTGGGCTTTTGGGCGATTTCGACTATTTTGGCTGGACTTGTCGGCGGCTCGGCAGGCCTCGGCGCTGCAGGTGGCTTGGGCGTTGGATCGACGCTGGCGGCGAGGCGAGCGGCGGAACTGCGCGGCTTCTTTGGCTCGGGCGACTGGGCAACGGCGGCGAGCGCCGGTGCGACTTGGCGGGTGCCACGCCCGGCATGCAAGGCCAGGCGGATGGCATAGCCGAGCATGCAGCCCAGCAAGTAGGCAGCCAGGAGCAGCAGGGCGGTTTCGGTGATGTGGGCCAGATTGGTCATCGCGTCGTTACGGCTTGGGCGGGGTAAAACTGCGCCAGCCCACGATGATGCCGATCAGCCCTGCCCCTGCCAGGTAGGGCCAGTAGATCGTCACCAGATAGGATAGCGAAGTCCAGTTCACCGCCATCGGCCAACTCGTCTCAATAGTGCTGCGGCTTCACGATCACGACGATGCGCCGGTTGAGGCGCTTGCCCTGGGCCGTTTCATTGTCGCCGATCGGCGCGGTTTCGCCATAGCCGACCGCGTAGAGCCGTGCCGGGGCGACACCGCGCGATACGAGCGCGTTGACCACGGCCTCGGCGCGCGCCACCGACAGAGCCATATTGAGGCCCTCGTCGCCATCGGCGTCGGTGTGGCCCTCGATATGGACGATCGCATCGGGACAGGCGGCCAGATCGAGCGCCAGTTCATCGAGCGCCGGCTCGGACTCGGCAGCAATCAGCGCCGCCCCCGACTGGAACAGGATGGAATTGCGCGCGGAAAATTCCGAAACCGGGGCCGCACAGGCGCTGGTATCGGCTGGCGCGGGCGCCGCAGGCTCCGCCGGTGGGGCGACCGGCTCGGGCTCGGACGGAGGCGGCGGCAGATCGACCTGGCTTGTCCAGGTGGCGGCGTCGGGCGCGGCCGAAATCGCCGCCAACACGGCGTCGCGCGTGGTTTGATCGGGCGCAATGCCGCGCAGGGACCAGGCGCCGGCGGCAAAATCGAGCTGCCCTTCTGTCAGTTGCAGCAGGGCACGCAGGCCAATTTCCGCGCTGGGCAGGAAAGATTCCGGTGCGCCCTCGGCGATGGTAACGGCAGCCACGTCGCCGTCGCTAATGGCCGCGAAGTAGCGCATCGCGGGATCGGACGGCATCTGGCCGCTGATGACGACCGATGCATCGGCGGAGCGGCTGGCCGAGAACGCATAGTCCGGATTGACGGCGACGGGCGCGGGCTCCGGTTCCGGTTCAGCAACGGCTGGTTCGGCTTCGGCGGCGGGCTCAGCGGTCGCTTCCGGGGTTGGCTCCGGTTCCGCAGCGGCTGGTTCGGCAATAGCCGGCAGGGTCGCGGCAGGCTCGGCAATGGCCGGCGCAGGTTCGGCCACGGGCTCAGTTGCGGCCACGGCCTCAGGCTCGACCACTGGCTCCGGCTGGGGTGGTCTGGTCAGTGCAAGCACCCAGTTTGCGGCCGGCGTCGTGGCGCTGGCGAGGGCGGTATCGACCGATGCATTGGCGTCGGCGAGCGTACCGCTGATGGTCCAGATGGTCCCGTCAAAGCTGGCGCTGCCCTCGGAAAGCGAGCCGAGTGCGTCCATGGCCGCGAGCTGATCGGCGGCGAAACCCTCGGGAGCCGTGGGATCGACAGTGGACTGGTCGGTGACATTGTCCCCTGCCCGCACCGCAAGGACGCGCTGCAAGGGCTCGGCCGGAACCAGGCCGCTCAGAGTGACCGCGCCATCGGCCGCCTTGGTGGCTGACCAGAGATAAGGCACGGTGGCGACCGGCTCAGGCGCCGGCGCCGCAATGTCGATTGACCAGGCTGATGTATCGGCTGTCGCAGCAAGGGTGGCGAGCAGAGCGTCACGCTGGGTTTCCGAGGCGGAACGGCCGCTCAGCGACCAGCGGAAACCATCGAAGCTGACTTCACCCTCTTCGAGCGCGAGCACGGCATCGAGACCGCCGGTGGCGCTGGCGATGAAATCGGCGGGAGCGCCGAGCCCCAGCTCGGACGAGTCGACGACGGCGTCGCCGGCATGCACCGCCAGATAATTCTTGAGGCTCGCGGTGGGCACATGGCCCATCAGCGTCACGCCATCGGTCGCGCGTGTCGCCGACCAGGTATAGGGCGCGATTTCGGGAATGACCGGCGGCGGCTCGGCGACGGCCATGGACCATCCGGCACCGGCGAGTTGCCGAGTGACGAAATCGGCCTCGATGGCAGCCTTGTCGATGGCCGAATTGGCGGTGCCCGTTACGGTCCAACCGAGGCCGTCATAGACCACGCTGCCATCGCGCAGCCATTGCAGCAGGCTGAGCGCCGTTTCGGCCGAAGCGACGAAGCCATTGGGCTCGCCGGATGCATAAGTCATTGTTTCGGTTGCGTTCTGCCCCGCCGCCGCGAGCAATTGCGCTTCGCTGGCGGCGTTGGGAATCTGGCCGGAAAGGGCGATGGCACCCGTCGCGTCCTTGGTGGCCGTCCATGAATAGCTATCGGCGCGCGGCGCCAGAATTTCAGCGGGCGCCAGCACCAGACCTTGCGGCGCCTGCTGACCCATCATGGCCAGCAATGCCTCGTAATCGGCGCCGGACCGCGCGGTGCCGGCTATGGTCAGCGCATTGTCGCGCAGGGCGATGCGGCCCTCGCTCATCAATTCAAGCGCATCGAGGCCGAATTCGGCACCCGACTGGTAGCGCTCCGGCGCACCGCGGCCGAGCTTGAGATAGCTGGTATCGGCACCTTGGCGAAGGCTGAAGGCCTCGCGCGTCACCTCGTCGGGCACATAGCCGTCGAAGACGACGACACCGCCCGGCTGGCGCGTGGCGCTCATCCAATAATCGTCGATACGCGGCGGCTCGAGGGTGACGATGGTGCCCGACGGCTCCAGCGTGTCGACGATGCCCTGCGCGATTTCAATCGTTGCCGGGGCGCCGCTGAGCGTGCTCTGGCCATCGGTGATGCTGGCGGCGCCGTATTCGAGATGTGCCAACTGCTCGATCAGCTTCTGAGAAAGATCAGCAAAACCAGTGGGTTCGCCGGAACCGAGCGCGAGCCCAGTCGCTACTTGCGCACCCGACACCTCGGCGGTGCGATAGCGTTCGACGAGGGCGTCTTCGGGCACATAGCCGGAAACATCGATCCGCTTGCCGTCGAAGCTGGCGCTCCACTGATAGGGCGAAATGAGCGCCGGGGTGATGTGGACATCGCCCAGCGCCAGCCCGGCCGGCGCGCCCGCGCGGAGGACAATAAGCAGGTCGCGGAAGGCGCGCTCCGACTTGGCGCGGCCATTGAGGGTGACCGTCAGGTCGGAAACCACGGCTTCGCCCTGGTCGAAATATTGTAGCTGATCGATGGCGAATTCGGCACCGGCCACCCAGGTGTGGCGGTCCGGCACGCCGGAGCGGAGTTCGAGCGCCCCCTGCTCCAGTCCGGCCAGCGACAACAGGCGCTGCCGGGCCGTCTCGTTCGGCACGCCGCCCGACAGGCTGATCTGGCCCTGGTCGACGCTTGCCTGCAGCAGGTAGGGAGCGGCTATTGGCGCGAGGGTGACATCCGAGGTGACCGAGCGGACGCCTTCGACAGCCGAAAGTCGGGCGACAGCAGCGTCGAGTAAAGCCTGATCGGTTGTGGTTCCGGTCAGGGTCACGTCGCGGGCGTCGAGCGAAAGCTCGGCCCAGTCGTAGCCGCCGGCGGTCATCGCCGCCGCGCTGCGCGAGGTGAGATCGCTGCCCATGTCGGCTGATGTCATCGCCAGGCACAAGGTTGTGCCGGCCAGGACAGTGGCGAGTCCCGGCACGACCCACTTGATGAGGTCCCTGATCATTCCCGTTCCAGTGAATGTCCGCAATTGCGGCAAAGCTAGTGCATTTCGCGGCACGAGGAAACGAAAATGGCGCGGGTAAGTGGTTGTTTACGCGGGATTATTTTGTGCGTGCCGCCGCGAGGCGCAGCGGGGATGCGGAATTCATAGAATCAATGTCCGGGGGCTCGGACCGAGCTACCGCAGGCATTCCTGCGTGGGCCGGAATCTTTGCTGAGATGGCGACCCGCTGTGGGGGTGGAATATCTCAGGATGGATCCCGGCCTGCGCCGGGATGACATCGTGTGTAGCCGAACACTTTGGCCTACCACCAAAAGCAGAAAGGCCCGGCGTGAGCCGGGCCTTTCCGTATGCCAGAGTAATCCGAGGATTACTGGAAGGCCTTGGCAGCCTTGAAGGTGACCTTGTAGGCACCGTTCTGCTGGACAGTGGCACCAACCGACGACGAGAAACCGCCGCCCGGGTTCCAGGCCAGCTCGGCCTTGCCGTAGAAGTCGGAGGTGGCAGCGGCGACGACAGCCGGAGCAACGTCGGCAGCATGGCCATAGACACCGATTTCGCCGGTCAGCTTGATGGTTTCGGTCAGCGAGGCGATCAACTGAGCAGCAACCTGGTAGGCATCGCCAACACCGTCGTTAGCGTCGTTGAAGTAACGACCACCAACGTTGATTTCGATGCCTTCAGCAACGGTGGCGCCGAAGGAGCCGCCGAAACCGAAGTCGGTGCCGAGATCAACACCAGCAGCGGAACGAGCGCCGAGGGCTTCAGCCGACAGGGCCAGCTTGAACATGTCAAACTTGGCTTCAGCCGAAACCAGGCCGTTCCAGTAGGTCGAGTAAGCAGCGGCGGCGGGGACGTAAGCGCCACCAACAGCCAGAGCAGCACGAACCTTGAAGGCGTCGAAGGTGGCGGTCACGCCAGTGTGCACGATGTAGGTGTCGCCAGCGGTCTGAACGCCGTCGAGGATGCCACCAACGGCACCGCTGAAGTGAGCAGTGATGCCCGAACCAGCGTAGTCGAGAACGCCGACCAGGGTACCGGCCTTTTCAGCACCGGTGGCAGCAGCGTTGAGCGCAGTTGCGCCGGTGCCGCCGTCCGAGTTCAGGTTTTCGAGACCGATCTTGGCGATCAGGCCTTCACCGATGTTCGACCAGAGCTGGATGACATGGCCACCGCGCTTCGGCGTGAAGCCGCCAGCGTTTTCGTCGGCGATGACGCCGGTGTCAGCACGCTGCGAGATGAACAGGCCGGTGAAGTTGAACGGCTCGTCATCGCCCTTGTTGAAGATCGAACCGCGCTTACCAGCGGTCAGGACGGTGGTGTCACCAACCTGGACGTAAGCTTCGTCGACGACAACTGCGTTGCCGGTTTCACGCTGCTCAACGCCATTCGGGATTGCGCCAGCTGCGCCGGTGTTGAAACCGCCGACAACGGTACCGCCGTTGCGAACGCGAACGCGGTCGTCGTGCTTGATCTTGAGAACGGCGCTGGCAGGACCGAAGTCGCTACCGGCAGTGCCAACAAACTTCAGCCAAGACTGAACGCGCGATTCCCAGTCGTTGTTGCTGGTGCCAGCGATGTTGCTGGGGACGTCGATGTCGACCGAACCGAGAGCGGTCGGAGCAGCGATGACGTACGACTGGTTGTAGTTGCCCCAGTTGAATTCGTACTTCACTTCGCCCGAGATCTGCAGGCAGTTGGTGTCGGACGAAATGGTCAGGCCCGACAGGCCCAGCTCGTCGCAAACGTCCAGCGAGGTGAGGACGCCCAGATCGGCAGCGAAGCCAGCGGTCGAGAGACCAGCGGCGGCGACAGAACCGAGGATAAGGCTCTTGAGTTTCATTAGTTGACCTCCAAAGTCAGTCATTCTTGGTGCCGGTTGCCCGGCAGGTTTGTCGTAACGCGACCACACTATTCGTGGTGCAGTGTGTTGCCGTCGCGCTGCGACCGACAAACGATCCCATGCATGGATTCGCAAGACCCACTCTACGCATGCCGGAAAATGACGCAATCTCGCAAAAGCCGTTTTGGCGGGGCTGTAATATGGTTGCGAACCGGATGTTGCAGATTCAGCACACAGATGGAAACCACCTGTTAACCCGGCTGAATGAACCGTTAAAATTCTCGCATTTGGAAGGGTTTAGGGCAAGGATTCCTCGCCAGGGCGTGATCAGAACCGCCAAAATGGCATCGGACACTTTCGCCATGGACGCAGCGCCGATGCGGCGCGAATGTGCCGGGAATCGGGAAATGAAGGGGCGGACCTATCCGCGCCGCCACAATTGGGAGCGAGCATGCAAGGGCAGAAGAAGGTTGCGGTGGTCACTGGAGGAAGCTCGGGAATCGGCCGGGCGGCGGCATTGGGCCTGGCTGCGGCGGGATACGACGTCGCCATTTGCGGGCGGCGGGCCGATGCGCTTCAAGCGACGGCTGCCCAGACCGGCGGCTATTGGGGCGAATGCGACGTGACCGACCCGGCCGCGGTGGCGCATTTCTTCACCGGGGTCAAAGAGGCCTATGGTCGAATCGACCTCGTCTTCAACAATGCAGGCCGGTTCGCGCCAGCCGTATCGTTCGGCGACCTCGACGTAGTGACCTGGCAGGAGATGGTCAACACCAACCTCAACGGCGCCTTCTATGTCGCGCGCGAGGCTTTCCGCGCCATGCGCGACCAGAACCCGCAGGGCGGGCGCATCATCAACAATGGATCGATCTCAGCCTACGCGCCGCGACCGGGGGCGGCGTCCTACACCGCCACCAAGCATGCGATCACCGGGCTGACCAAGGCGATCTCGCTGGATGGGCGGGCGTTCAACATCGCCTGCGGGCAGATCGATATCGGCAATGCCGCCACGGATATGACCAGCCAGATGAATAGCGGATCGCTGCAGGCCAACGGCACGATCATGCCGGAGCCGACATTCGACGTGCAGCATGTGGTGGATGCGCTGCTTTATATGTCGGGGCTGCCGCTGACGGCCAATGTGCAGTTCATGACTGTCATGGCGACGACCATGCCTTACATCGGGCGCGGCTAGACCGGAGCCCGGAACACTTCGGTGCCGCCGATCCAGGTTGCCTTGACCTTTCGGTCGCCGGACAGATGAACGAAGCTTGCGACCGCGCCGGCCGCGAGGTGGCCGTGCTCGGCGGCGATGCCCATGGCCTTGGCGGGATAGAGCGAGGCCATGCGGACGGCCTCCTCGAATGGCAGGCCGATGCGGCCATGCATATATTCGACGGCGTCGATCATGTTGAGGTCGGCGCCGGCCAGGGTGCCATCGGCTAGGCGCAGGGCGCCGTCGGCGCGGGTGATGGTGCGGCCGTTGAGCGTCAGGGTGGTAAGGTCGGTGCCGGTCTGTGACATGGCATCGGTGACGAGGAACAGGTGGCCCTCACCCGTCTTGGCGCGCAATGCGATCTGGATGGAGGCCGGGTGGACATGGATGCCGTCGGCGATGAGGCCGGCATGGACCGCGTCGGCGGTCAGCGCGGCGCCGACGACGCCAGGCTCGCGGTTACCGAGCTGGCTCATGGCATTGAAGAGGTGCGTGGCCATGCTGGCGCCAGCGGCGAAGGCAGCGCCGGCGGTGGCGGCATCGGCGTCGCTGTGGCCAAGGCTGACGATGATGCCTGCGGCGGCTAGGGCGGCGATCTGGGCCGGGGTGACGGTTTCGGGGGCGACGGTGCAGAGCAGGTTGGGCAGGTCGGCGCGGGCCGCTATGAGGCGGGCCAGGTCAGCCGCGTCCATGGGGCGGATCAGGGCGCCGTCATGGGTGCCCTTGCGGGCGAGCGAGAGATGCGGGCCTTCGAGGTGGAGGCCGATGAAGCCGGGAATGCCCTGCTCCGCCGCGACTTTGCCGGCGGCGATGGCGGCAATATTGACGGCGACGGTGTCGGTGATGAGCGTGGGCAACAGCGCCGTGGTGCCGAAGCGGGCATGGGCGGCGCAGATGGTTCTGACGGCATCGACGGTCGGATGATTGTTAAACAGCACCCCGCCGCCGCCATTGACCTGGAGGTCGACGAAGCCTGGGACCACAGAACCGCCATCGAGATGAACGGATGCTGCATGGGCCGGAACGGCACCTGAACGGACGATGCTGACCACATGGCCGAACTCGACCAGCAGCGCCGCATCATCGTGCCAATTTTGCCCATCGAAGATGCGGGCACCCGAAATGGCCAGCAGGTCGCTCATACCGTTTCGGTCACCTTCTTGAGCGCGGGCGGCACGTCGGGGTTGAGGCCGCGATGGCGCGACAGCGTTTCGACGAAGCCATAGAAGGAGACGATGAGAGCCAGCGGATCGGTGATGGGGTGGCCGGTGGTGGCAAAGGGCAAGGCCCTGGCGGCGCCGGGGCGGCTGCTGGTGAGGAAGGCCAATGCCCCCTGCCCGGCCAGCTTGTGGGCCATGTCGGCGACCGAGGCCTCGGCGGCGTCGCGCGCGGCGAGGCCGAGCACGGGGTAGCCCGGAGTCACGATGGCGACCGGGCCGTGCATGACTTCGGCGGCGCTGTAGGATTCGGCCTGGATGTTGCAGGTTTCCTTGAACTTGAGCGCCGCTTCATTGGCAATGGCAAAGCCCGGGCCGCGGCCGAGCACATAGAGCGCGTCCTGCCCGTCAAGCGCGCCGACCAGGTCCGACCAATCGCAGGCGACAGCCTTGGCCAGGGAATTGGGCAGATCGTCGATGGCCGAACGCAGCGCATTGTCGCCGCTCCAGCGGGCAATGAGCGACAGGCCCGCGACGACCGAGGTGACAAAGGTCTTGGTGGCGGCGACGGACTTTTCGACGCCAGCATGAAGATCGATGGTGAAATCGGAGGCGTCGGCCAGGGGCGAGCCCGAGGTGTTGGTGACGGCGATGGTGATCGCGCCGGAACGGCGGGCCGACTGGGTCATGCCGACAATGTCTGGCGACTTGCCCGATTGCGAAATGGCAATGGCCGCGGCGCCGTTGAGCTTGAGGTCCTTGCCGTAGATGGAGGCGATGGAGGGGCCGATGGAGGCGACCGGCAGGCCCAGCGTCAGCTCGATGGCGTATTTGAGATAGGAACAGGCGTGATCGGATGAACCGCGGGCGACCGTGGCGACCAGCGCGGGATTGCGATCGCGCAGCGCGGCAGAGGCCGCATCCAGTACGGGGCCACTTGAAGCGAGGAAATTGGCGACGACGCCGGGAATGGCGTCGACTTCCTGCCGCATGAAGGTCTGGGTATCAGGCGTCACGTCTTGCTGCCTCCGGATGCAGGAGAGTCGCCAAGGCGCAGTTCGGCGACGAAGTCATAGGTATCGCCCCGATAGATGGAGCGGGTGAATTCGATGACGCGCCCGGAGGCGAGATAGGAGGTGCGCTCTATGTTGAGGCCGGCCGAGCCCTCCGGAACCTGCAGGAGTTCGGCATCCTCCTCGCCCAGATTGGCGGCGCGGATGCGCTGGATGGCGCGGATGGGGCGGTTGCCGGATTTATCGAGATGCTTGTAGAGGCTGTCGCCAATGGCTTCGGGATCGGCCAGGACGCGCGAGGAGAGGCTGGCGCGCTCGATGGCCAGCGGCGTCTCGCCGGTAAGGCGCAGGCGCGAAATGCGCGCCACCTGCTCGCCAGCACTGAGGCCGAGAATGATGGTTTCTTCCGGCGATGGCAGATAGAGGCCGCGATCGAGCCATTCGGCGCGAACGGCCATGCCGCGCCGCGCCATGTCTTCGGTGAAGGAGGTCAGTTGCGAGAGCGACTGCTCGACGCGCTGGGTCTGCGGCGCGACGAAGGTGCCAGACCCGTGGCGCTGCACGAGCACGCCATCCTTCACCAGTTGCAGCACGGCCTTGCGCACGGTGACGCGGGACACGTCAACCTTGGTGGCCAGATCGCGCTCGGAAGGAAGGGCATCGCCGGGGTTGATGGCACCGCTGTGGATGGCATCTTCGATCCAGCGCTTGAGCTGGAGATAGAGCGGCCCGCCTGAGGGCAGCACGACAGGACCATCGGCAAAGAAACCGTTCGAAACCTCGGCCACTATTCCCCCCTCGCCTTGTTGCGATCAGCGGTGCAATGCATATCACTAAATGTCCGAGCGTTGGCCAAGCCATCCTCCCTCGGTCCTATAATACCAATAAAATACCATTCACCAACCCCGAAATCAAAATTCTGCACATCCACGGCATGATGCTGGCGGAATTGAGGTTTTAGGGCGTTCCAGGACGGTACGGAGGTTGAATTTCCGCCGTCGGGTGGACAAGTGGTATTTTTTTGGCATTATTGCCGCGACTGGAGATTGGCATGAGCGCGACCCGAACCGAGCTGACCCACGCCAGCGCTGACGGCTTCGATACGAGGCCCCCGCAGGAAGCGCTGGCGATTCTCGCCGCGGCGCAGACCGAGGCGGCGCGCGCCGTGCAGGAGGCGGTGCCCGACATCGCCGAGGCTGCACAATTGGCTGCCCGCTGCCTGAGTGAAGGCGGACGGCTGATCTACGCGGCTGCCGGGAGTTCGGGCCTGATGGCCCTTGCCGACGCGCTCGAACTGCCCGGTACCTATGGGCTATCGCATGACCGGATCAAGGTGTTGCTGGCCGGCGGGCCTGAGGCGCTGACCAAGATGGAAGGCGGCCCCGAGGATGACGGCGACGCGGCCCGCGCGGCCATTGCCGAGGCCGGTGTGGGGCCGGGCGATTGCGTGATCGCGCTGACCGCCAGCGGCTACACGCCCTACCCCATGGCTGCCGTTGAGGCGGCGCGGGCGGCCGGGGCAAGCACGATCGGCATCAGCAACAATCGCGGGGCGCCGCTGTTCGACAAGGTCGATGTCGCCATCTGCCTGCCGACGCCGCCCGAGGTCATTGCCGGCTCGACCCGCATGGGCGCGGGCACAGCGCAGAAAATCGCGCTCAACATGCTGTCGACGATGATGGCGATCCATCTGGGGCATGTGCATGACGGCTTCATGGTCAATCTCATCGCCGACAATGCGAAGCTGCGCGACCGGGCGCGGCGGATCGTAATGGCGGTCAGCGCCGTGTCGGACGACAAGGCGGCGGCGGCGCTGGAGCAGGCCGGTGGCGCGGTGAAGCTGGCAATATTGCTGGCGGCGGGGGCGGAAGGCGTCGACGGGGCTCAGCGGCTGCTGGCGGAAAATCGCGGCCGGCTGCGGCCGGCGCTCGAGGCGCTGGGGCGGTAGGAGCCGTCGCGTCACCCAGGAAAGACCCCTCACCCGGCGCTGCGCGCCGACCCCTCCCCAGAGGGGCGAGGTGAAGAGTGGGGGTGGGCGAGATGATGCCTACCGGAAAAATTCAAAAAACTTTGGCGGCTTTGTCGAAGCGGGCCGTTGCCGCTCGTCGCTCCTATGAAACGCCAATTTAGGAGGACAACATGACCAACTCACTTCCCACCCAGGACACCGACCGCGACCTCGTGCTGAGCCGTGTGCTCAATGCACCGCGCGACAAGGTCTATCAGTGCTGGACGCAGCCCGATCTGCTCAAGCAGTGGTTCGCGCCCAAGCCGTGGACGACGCCCAAGATCGAGACCGACCTGCGGCCCGGTGGCGGCAGCGTCTTCACCATGGCCGACGAGAACGGCAACGAATACCCCAATGCGGGACAGTATCTGGAGATCGTGCCCAACGAAAAGCTGGTGTTCACCGATGCCTTTACCGGCGACTGGGCGCCATCGGCCAAGCCATTCTTCACCGCCATCCTGACCTTTGAGGACGCCGGCGAGGGCAAGACGCGCTACACCGCCATCGCCCGCCACTGGACCACCGAGGATGCCGAAGCGCACAAGAAGATGGGCTTCCATGAAGGCTGGGGCATGTGCGCCGCGCAGCTCGAAGAGTTGGCCGCCCGCATCTGACGATCAAGAAGAAGGGCCCGCGCTTGCGGCTTGGTGCGAGCCCTTCCCCTCGTTGCATGCGAGGCAAAACCTGCGCCATCGCCGGCCCGGGCGCCATAGGGCTGCGGGCAGGACGGCCATGCATCGACAATGCTTGCGGTGGCGCCCCGATAATGCCGGGCGAGTCTGCGAGACCGCGATATCTCCCGAAACTTGTAGAATGCATGTTTCAAAATTGGAACGCGCTAGATAGTTCGTTCGAAACCAAACGCGCGAGCGACGAAAGCGCGCGAACTCGGCGGTGCTCGGCGGCAGGACATGCCGCTGACGCGGACGCGAACAGGTCGTCGGGTTTGCGAAGCGGGGATTCCGCAGGCGTGAGAGACACGTCACCCCTGCGTTACCTGAGGGGCAGATAAACGCCTCACGCCAGAGAGTTATCCTGTCATGATCGACTGTCACAATCGGCAGGCGGCAGGAAATTCGCGACTGTTACGCCACTGTCGCAGAGCTGTGATTTGTACCCCGGTATCGTAGCGTCGCGCGGCGGCGGGTTTCCGCTTGCATAATTTTTCGGCCGGGAGTTAGCTTTCGTTCGGGAGAGGTCGACGCAAGATCGATGAAACCTGTGAGCGGACTTATCCGCCGCGCAGAACATCTGTTCCACGGAACGGACTTTGGGAGATAACAATGAAACGGCGTGATTTCATGCTTGCCGCCGGCACGGCTGCCGGCGCTCTTATGCTGCCCCGCATATCCTTTGGCGCCGAAGGCGTCATCGACGTCTATTTCAGCTCCGACCAGAACGTCATCGACTTCTGGACCAATGTGGTGAAGCCCAAATTCGAGGCTGCCAATGCCGGCATCACGCTCAACCTTGTTGATGGTGGCGACGGCGCCGGCGTGGCGGCAATTGCCGACCGCGCTTTGGCGGCTTTGGCCGGTGGCCAGGACCCGCAGGCAGACCTGCTGGAAGGCTTCGACAGCCGCGTGACCGTCGATGGCATTGCCAAGGGTCTCTATGTCGACTTCGAGACCGCCGGGCTCAGCAACTATTCCAAGATCAATCCGCTGGCCTTCGACATTCCGACCAACCTGCCCTATCGCGGGTCGCAGGTGCTGCTGGCCTATGACACGACCAAGCTCGATCCGGCCAATGTGCCCAAGACGTTTGCGGACCTGGTCACCTGGATCAAGGCGAATCCGGGCCAGTTCATCTACAACCGTCCCAACAAGGGCGGTTCGGGCGGCAATTTCGTGCGTCGCGCCATCTATGAAGCCAATGGCAAGGACCCGGCCGTCTTCAAGGTCGACAACTACACCGCTGAAGCCGGCGAAGCCATGCTGACCCCGGCCTGGGACATCCTGATGGACCTGGCCCCGTCGCTGTTCGATGGCGGCGCCTACACGTCGGGCAATACCCAGTCGCTGCAGCTGCTCGGCCAGTCGGCCGTGACGATGATCCCGGCCTGGTCCGACCAGGCGCTGTCGGCCATCGCGCAGGGCGTGCTGCCGGAAACCACCGGTCTTGTGCAATTGCAGGACCTTGGCCTGCCAGGCGGCTTCACCAAGCTGGCCGTGCTCAGCAACGGCGCCAACAAGGATGCGGCGCTCAAGCTGGCCGACTTCCTGCTCAGCGAAGAAATCCAGTCGGCCGTGCTGACCGAACTGGGCGGCTTCCCGGGCGTGTCGTGGGACCATGTCTCGGCCGAGCTGCGCGAAAAGTTCGCCGATATCGTGCCGACCACGATTCCCAACTTCCCGAGCGGCGATTGGGAAAAGGCCATCAATGACGGCTGGTATCGCGCCGTGGCTCCGAACGTGGACCCGGCTTCGTGACAGCACTCGACGCGGGCCAGCCAGCGCTCGCCGCACCAGAACGCAGGAGGCCGATCGGCCTCCTGCTCGTGGCCATTCCGGTGCTGCTGGTGATCTGGCTCATCATCTGGCCGATCATTTCGGCGATCATCCAGACGCTCTGGATCAAGGCGCCGGAGGGCGGGACGAGCTTTTCGCTCGAAACCTATCGCTTCTTCTTTTCGGACGGCTACAGCCTCTCGAACCTGTCGATCACGCTGTGGACCACCGGCGTCTGCGCCATCCTGCTGCTGATCGTCTGCCTGCCGATCGCGCTCTACCTGCGCTTCTCTGACAGCAAGGTTGCGGCCTATGTGCAGGGGCTCGCCATCTTCCCGATGTTCGTGCCCTCGATCATCCTGAGCTTCGCGTTTATCCGCGTGCTGGGACCCAATGGCACCGTCGACCTTGTGCTCAATGCGGTCGGGCTGCCCAAGATTCGCTCGCCCTATCTCACGCCATGGGGGCCGGTGATTGGCCTTGTCTGGGACAATATCCCGCTGACCGTGCTGATCCTGCTGTCGGGGCTGGGCAATGTGTCCAACCAGGCGATCGAAGCCGCCCGTGATGTGGGCGCCGGCCGGTTTGCACTGCTGTGGCACATCATCCTGCCGCGCATTTCCAACTCGATCCTGGTGGCGATTTCGTTTGCCGTGCTGGGCATCTTCTCGGCCTTCACCCTGCCCTATGTGCTGGGGCCGGCGGCGCCGGAAATGATGGGGCCCTTCATGCAGCGCACCTTCCGCGAGCTGTTCGAGCCGCAGACGGCCATCACCCAAGCGGTGATCACCTTCGGCTTCTGCATCGTGTTCGGGCTGTTTTACGTGCGCTCGGTCGCCAAGAACAGGACGCCCTGAAATGGCCGCCACACTCGTACGCCGCCCCGTCGACTGGACCGGCATCGTCTTTGCCGTGGTGCTGACGCTGGTCATCGTGCTGCCGCTGGTGGTGGTGGGCACCTGGGCCTTCACCAATGTGTGGCGCTTTCCCTCGCTGATCCCGCAGGAATTCGGGCTCAAATTCTGGAACCAGACGCTGGCGCGCGCCGATGTCTGGAACTCGATCACCATGAGCCTGACGCTGGCGGCGACGGTGACGTTCCTGTCGGCGCTGATCTGCCTGCCGGCGGCCTATGCCTTTGCGCGGCTGGATTTTCCGGGGCGCAACCTGCTGTTCTTCTCGTTCCTGGCCGGGCATGCGTTTCCCAAATTCGGGCTGCTGGTGGCCATTGCCGGCATTTTCCTCCAGCTCAACCTCATCGGCACGTTCTGGGGCGTGGTGCTGATCCAGCTCGTGGGCACACTGCTGTTCATGATCTGGATTCCGGTGGCCGC
This sequence comes from uncultured Devosia sp., assembly GCA_966212275.1. GTDB lineage: Bacteria > Pseudomonadota > Alphaproteobacteria > Rhizobiales > Devosiaceae > Devosia. The sequence goes on along the minus strand of CBIHQV010000001.1, from coordinate 26,029 downwards.
GTTTCAGGCGGTGGACCGGCGCATGGAAGAAGCGGCGCGCGATGTCGGGGCGAGCCCGCTGCGCGTGTTCTGGTCGATCACCCTGCCGCAGGCCGGGCCGACCATCGCAGCGGCTGTGCTGCTGAGCTTTGTGGGCACGTTCTACGAGACCGAGGGCGCCTGGCTGATCGGCGCGCCGCAGGTGCGCACGCTGCCGGTGCTGATGATCTCGTTCATCAACAACCAGCCGGTCATCCAATATGGCGCGGTGCTGTCCGTGCTGCTGTGGGTGCCCAGTTTCATCGCCCTGCTATTTGCCCGCCGGGTGGTCAATTCGGGCTCGTTCGCCCGCGGCTTCGGGGGCTAGGAAAGACTGATGTCCGTTCTCAAGATCAAAGACGTTTCCAAGATTTTCCCCAATGGCACGCGGGCAGTGGATGGCTTTTCGCTCGATGTGGCCGATGGGGAGCTGGTGTGCCTGCTGGGGCCTTCGGGTTCGGGCAAATCGACGCTGCTGCGCATGGTGGGCGGCTTCGAGCGGCCGACATCGGGCGAGATGACCATCGATGGCGAGGACATTACGCATGTGCCGCCCGAGAAGCGGCCGACCGGCATGGTGTTCCAGAGCCATGCGCTGTGGACGCATATGAATGTGTTCAAGAACCTCGCCTTCGGGCTCAAGCTGCGGAAGGTGGCGCCCGACGAGATCAAGCGGCGGGTCGAGGGCGTGCTCGACCTGGTGGGGCTCAGTGGCTATGGCGGGCGGCATGTCGCCCAGCTTTCGGGCGGGCAGCAGCAGCGCGTGGCGCTGGCGCGATCGCTGGTGCTGGAGCCCAAGATCCTGCTGCTGGACGAGCCTTTTGCGAGTCTGGACCAACACTTGCGCGAAAGACTTCGCGAAGAGGTGCGCGACATCCAGCAGCGGCTGAAGATCACGACGCTGTTCGTGACGCATGGGCAGGACGAGGCGCTGTCGATGGCGGACCGGATCGTGGTGATGCGGGACGGCAAGACCGAGCAGATCGACCGGCCGGACGTGGTCTATCGCGAGCCGCAGACGCCGTTCGTGGCGGGGTTCATCGGCACGATGAACCTGATCGAGGGCGTGGTGGCCAATGGCGTGTTCAGCAAGGCGGGGTACTCGACGCCGCTGCCGGTCAGCGATGGCCCGGCCATTCTGGCGGTGCGGCCGGAAGCGCTCGACCTGGCGGTTGCCAACGAGGGCAGCCAGGGCAAGGTGCATCGGGTGACCGACTATGGCACGCATGGCCTGGTGGACCTCGAGCTCAACGACGCCACCCGGGTCAAGGCGATGGTGAGCCATCCGGACCTGTTCAAGGCGGGCCAGGGCGTGACGCTGGCGCCCAAGGCCATTGCCGCCTATCGGGACGGCGTGGTGATCCACAGGGCCTGATATGACCGACCCCATCTTCATCACCAGCCAGGGCCACCGCACCTGGCTCAAATGGCATCGCGCCAAGCGCAAGGCGAGCGATCCGGTGTTTACCGCGGCGCGCATTCTCGAGGGCATGCGGCTGGGCGCCAGCGTCGAGGTGGACCTGGTGGTCCATGCCGACAAGGGCATGGCGGTGCTGCACGATCTCAGCGTCGAGCGCGAGACGACTGGCAAGGGCAAGGTTGCCGAACTCGGCGCGGCGGCCCTGCGCAGCCTTTACCTGCGGGGCACTGACGGGACGCCGCTGGCCGAGCATGTGATGCTGCTGGAAGACCTCTGCGCGCTGCTGGCGCAAGGCGGGTTGCATCCCGAGGCGCTGCTGCAGCTCGACTACAAGGAGGACCGGCGGGTGCTCGACCCGGTGGCGGTGGCCACGTTCAAGGCGAGCGTGGCGCCGGTGGCGCAGTGCATGATCCTGTCGTCGGGCGATGCGAAATCGGTGCAGCTACTGACCGACGGCGTTGCGGGGCTGCGCATCGGGTACGATCCCTGCCACGACGGGGCGATCGAGCGGCTGATGCAGACGCGGGATTTTGCCGGTTTCGTACGCGACGCGGTGGCGGCCTCGCCTAAAGCGGAGCTGATCTACCTGGCCTATCCGCTGGTGCTGGAGGCGGATCGGCAGGGCTTCGACATGATCGGGGCATTCCATGCCGAGGGGAAGCGTATCGACGCCTATACGATCAATCGGGCGGATGCGGAGAGCCGGGGCCAGGTGGCGCGGTTGCTCGAATTGAGGGTGGACCAGATTACGACGGATGATCCGGAGGGGTTGGCGGCGTTGATGGGGTGAGGCGGAAGCGAAGGAAGATACCCCCTCCTAGCCTCCCCCTGAAAAGGGGGAGGAATCCCATCGATGAGTGACGCGCCATCGCGCCTCAGACGCGATCTGTTCCTCCCCATATCAGGGGGAGGCTAGGAGGGGGTATCCCCTTCAAACAAACACTACTTCGGATCCTTCTTCGGTACGTCCTTGAGTTTGTCGATCAGGAACGCATGCGTTGCCTTGTTGGCGACGATCAGTGTGCCGGTGCGTTCATAAAATTCCGGGCCGCGGCCCCACCAGTCGGTGACGATGCCGCCGGCTTCCTCGACCAGCAGGATGCCGGCGGCCGTGTCGACGAAGCCGGTTTCCTCGTAATAGCCGGTCAGCCGGCCCATGGCGACATAGGCGCAGCTATTGGCGGCGCTGCCGACGATGCGGACGGCGCCTACCGGGGCGCGGATGGCGTCGAGGCGCGCATAGGCGCCGGGATAGAGCTGCAGGCCGGGCGTGGGCAGGCCGGTGCCGATATTGAACAAGCCGATATCGGACTGTTCGCTCACCTTGAGCTTCTCGCCATTGAGGAAGGCGCCCTGCCCCGCTATGGCGGTGAACATCTCGTCGGCGGGTGGATTGTAGAGCACGCCGCAGACCGTCTCGCTGCCGCGGCGCAAGGCGAGCGAGATGGTGTAGTGCATGCCGTTGATGAAATTGGTGGTGCCGTCGATGGGATCGACCAGCCAGCGATGTTCGCTGTCGGTGTTAACCGGATCGAATTCCTCGCCGGTGAAGCTCCAGCCCGGATAGCGCTCGAAGAGGAATTTGCGAATGAGCAGTTCGCTTTCCTTGTCGGCGTCGGAGACGAAATCGGCCGGGCCCTTGATGCCGATCTCAAGCTCGCGAAAGCGGCTGAAATAGGCCTGGGTCAAGGCGCCGGCCTGACGCGCGACGGCAACCATGTCCGCGAGGACGGTTTCGTAATTCATGGAAGGCTCCGGGCTATTCAGAGGCCGTCTTCGGCTCGAGGACGGCATTGGGGCGCAGGCGGCTCTCATCGAGCTCGCCCTTGGTTTCGAGGATGGGATAGGCGACCGAGGCCAGGTGGGCGTTGATGCGCTTGAGATCGCGCAGCGTATCGAGATGCAGCGAGCTGGTTTCCACCGAGGCCGGAACACGCTCGCGAACGCGCTGGATATGCGCCTTGGCCGAGCTGGCTTCGAGCTGGCGCACCTCGACCTTGGCCGCCACCAGTTGACGGGCCAGTTGCGGATCGCCGGTCATGAACACGGTCTGGCTCAACTGCATGTTCTGGATGGTCTTTTCATAGAGCGCGACGATCTCGGTCAGGCCATCGGCGGAGAATTTAAGCTGGCGCTTGGCGATCTTGGCGGCGACGTCGCAGAGGCCGCCTTCGACGATATCGCCGATATGCTCGAGATTTATGGCAAAGCTCATGACCTCGCCGGAGCGGCGGGCGTCGTCGGCATCGAGCTCGGTTTGGTCAAGCCGTGTCAGGTAGAGCTTGATGGCCTGGTGCAGCGCGTCGACATCGTCATCGAGCAGCGACACGGTGCTGCGCGTGGCGGGGCCCGGCTTGCGCATGGCTTCGAGGCTGCCCTGCAGCATGCGCAGCACGAGATCGCTAACGCGCAGGGTTTCGCGCGCCGCGGCGGCCAAGGCGATGGTGGGCGTATCGAGCACGCTGTCATCGAGATATCGGGTGCCCCGTTCCGGCGTTTCCGGCTTGGGCACGGCCAGGGCCGCCAGTTTGCCGATCGGGCCGAGGATGGGCAGGAACAGGACCAGCAGCACGAGGCTGAAGCCGATATGGGCGGCGATGGTGAGGCTATCGGTGTTGGGCAGCACGGCCTGCAGCAGATTGGCCGCCGGCGCGGCAAAGATGGTGAGGATGATGGCGCCGACCGCGCGGACCACGAGATTGGCCAGCGTCAGCCGCCGCGCCTCGACGCCTTCCTGCAATACGGCCAGCAGCGGCGGGATGGCGCCACCGAGATTGGCGCCAGCCACCAGCGTCACGGCCAGCGGCGGCGAGACGATGCCGGCCGAGGCCAGCAAAGCCACGAACAGCACGACGGCGAGGCTCGACGAGGCGACGAGGGCGAGAACGGCGGCCAGGATCAGCGCGAAGGCCGGCGCATCGCCCAGGCCGGAGAGAATGGCGATCATCACGTCGGATTCGCGCAGCGGGCCAGTGACGTTGCCGACCAGTTGCAGGGCCAGCAGCATCAGCCCGAGGCCCAGGATGGCGCGGCCGATGCCCTTGCCACGGGCATATTTGCTGAGCTGGAACACGGTGACGCCGACCAGGATCATGGCAGAGGCGAACCAGTGCACATCGAGCGACAGTACCACCGCGGCGATGGCCGTGCCGACATTGGCGCCCAGCATGACGGCCTGCGCCATGCGCGGATTGATGGCGCCATTGCTGGCGAAAGAGGCGGTGATGACGGCGGTGGCAGTGCTCGATTGCAGCGCCAGCGTGGCCATGATTCCCGAGAGGACCGCGGCAAAGCGATTGCCGGTGCCCTTAGCGATCCACAGGCGCAGTGAAGCGCCAAAGGCCCGCATCACGCCGGTCTTGATCATCCGCAAGCCCCAGAGCAGCAGAGCCCCGGCGCCCAGCAGATTGATCAATTGTATCGTGGAATGCATGTTCCCTTTCCGCGCGCCGATGGAACGACACTGTACGCCTGTTGCCTGATCTGTCGACCGAAAATCACGCCTGCGGGGCCCGACGAGGCAGTGATTGGCGACAGGTGTGAATCATCGCCCGGGATGCGGGCGAAACGATGGTCCGGGGCTTGACGGCGCCCGGCATTTGTTCCCTTTATGTTCTCTTCAACGGAACAGGTGCTGTCGTGGCCGAGGCGACGATCCTTCACGCCGATCTGGACGCCTTCTATGCGTCGGTGGAGCAATTGCTTGACCCCGCATTGCGCGGCCGGCCGATCGCGGTGGGCGGCGGGGTGGTGCTGGCAGCATCCTATGAGGCCAAGGCCTTTGGCGTGCATGGCGGCATGCCGGGGCGGCGGGCGCGCGAGCTCTGTCCGCAATTGCTGTTCGTGGGCGGCCATTTCAGCGAATACCAGCGGCTGGGCGACGCCGCCATTGCAGTGCTCGGCGATTATACCCCGCTGGTGGAGCGCATTTCGATCGACGAGGCCTTTGCCGATGTGGCCGGGACGGCGCACTTGTTCGGGTCGCCCGCCACCATAGCCCAGACCATAAGGCGGCGGGTGCGCGAGGAACTGGGGCTGCCCATTTCGGTCGGTGTGGCCCGGACCAAGCACCTGGCCAAGATCGGTTCGCAGGTGGCCAAGCCCGATGGCATGGTGGTGATCGATCCAGCGGGGGAAACCGAATTTCTGCACGAGCTGCCGGTCGACCTGATGTGGGGCGTGGGGCCGGTGACCAGCGCCAAGCTCGCCGAAGCCGGCATTCGCACCATCGGGCAACTGGCGGAAATGCCCGGGCAATCGCTGGAGCGGCTGGTGGGCCAGGCGGCGGGGCAGAAGCTGGCGGCTCTGGCCTGGAACCGCGATCCGCGCGTGATCGAGACGCATCGGCGGGCGCGCTCGGCCGGGGCGCAATCGGCGCTGGGCCGCAAGCCGTTCGAGGAGCGCGTGTTTCGGCCGACGCTGCGGCTCCTGGCCGATCGCATCGGCTCGCGCCTGCGCAACAAGGCGCTATCGGGCCGAACGGTCACTGTGCGGGTGCGCTTTGCCGATATGCGGGCGGTGACCCGCGCGGTGACATTGCCGGCGGCGGTGGCGGCCACGGCGATCCTCGCCGAGGTGGCGGAGGATCTGGTGCGGACCGTGCGACAGGACTTCCCGCAGGAGCGGTTCATCTCGCTGTTGGGAATTTCGGTATCGCACCTGGCCAGCGCGGACGGGTTGCAGCTCGAATTCGGGCTCGGGCTGGCCGACGAGCCGCGGCGGCCGGGCGCGAGGAGCGGCGCCGCGCGCTGGCAGGCCGACCGCGCCATGGACGCGGTGCGCGGACGGTTCGGCTGGGAAGCCATCGGCTATGGCTCGGTGGTGCTGGAAGCGCCGCGCGCGGTGCCCGACGCGTTCCGCGAACTGGCGGAGAAGGAGCTGTGAGGCTCATGTGACCGAAATTCGTTTTGGGGAAATTCGTTTCTTGCTCAGTCTCTTGGTACTGTTTTGCCAGACGAAACAGGAGAGTGACGATGGACGGGTTTACGGCATTTCTGGACTTCATGTCGGTGGTTGCCGCGCTGGTGCTGGCCATCAATGGCCGCATCCCGCTGCGGGCTGGGGCGAACCACTATGAGCGCAAGCGCAACCTCACCGCCCAGCAATGGAACCGCATCTGGACGGTGATGTTCTGGGGTGCTTTCGGCTGCGCGGCATTGTCGCTGGGGCTGAAATACTTCGCCAGCTAGGGCCAAGGATGGGGGCGCCGCGATATGGGTTGCCCCCATTCCAGCCATTCGGGGCTGGCCGCGAAAATCGCGACAAATGTCGTAAAATGCGATCTTCCCCACTATCGGGGGCTTAGATCATCGGGGCCAGGGTGAGCGCGAGGAGATTTCCATGCGCGTATTGATTGCACTGCTGATCACCGCCTTCCTGCAGGTCCCGGCATTTGCGGGCGGAGGCGGATGGGCCTTCGCGGTGCAGGACAGCCCGGCGGGGCCGCTCTGCGTCGCCTCGACCCAGCAAAACGGCGTGACGCTCGGCTTTTATGGCGTGCCGCTCGGCCCGACCTATGCGTTCGTCAAAGGCGTGAACCTGCCGCTCAATGCCCGATCGACGTGGCAGGTGGGCGGCTACGAATGGCGGCAGTTCGTGGGCGCGGCGGACAGCTACAATGGCTTCCACGTCTATCCCGGCATCAGGCCGCAATTCCTTGGAGAAGTCGCCGCCGGATCGCGGCTGGACCTCTATCTCCACGATGCGGGCCTCGCTGGCAACGCCCCGGTCACCGGCACACGCGGCATTTCGCTGCGCGGCTCGTCCCGCTCGATCTCGGCACTGCTGCGCTGCCAGGCCGGGCATTATCAGCCGATCTATCAACGGGTGACGGTTGTCGAGACGTGGTACGCTCTGCCCCTGCCACCGGTGGTGCGGTATTAGTGGTAACGTGGGCAGTTTGGACGGATTTCGATAGTCCCGTCGTCGACAATCGCGGCTGTCGGCGGTTGTGCAAATCGGCAAGGCCATCCGAGATTGCCTCAACGATCTGTGAGGGGTGCCAGCCATCTGATCCAAGACATGCCGGTTGTCACCAGTAGAATGCCTAGCCCGTCAGGCGGCTGTTTCGGCTCCTCCTCGCCTTTTGCGTGTCGAAACTCGTGGCATGCGCCAACCCAGTCTTTGAACGCTTCGACGATCTTTCTGGTGGCGGCGTCGGCAGCGCGATTGTCACCCGATTGAGCGAGCGCTACCGGCAAAAGGCGCGCGTCGATCTCGAAACCAGCTAGGCGTTGGCTGCCAGGAAAGTTGGACTTGAACAGTTCCTCGCCAGCAAAGAATATGCGCCTGACGCCCTCCGCAAAGTCAGGAGGGGTAGCGTCCCAACTCCGAGTCGCCTCATCCACGAGCCCAGCAACGTGGGAAAAACCCGCGACGTTCAGTGTGTCTATGGTTGAAGTTGAGGCCGCTGTGGCCGCCGCATCCACACGGTATCGAACGCCGCCGCTCTCCTCGATCCGATAGGTGGTATTCTGCTCGTCGAAGATGGCAGTCACGCCCTCGCGCCACTCACCGGCTGCCCGAGGATAGCCGCGGGCAACGAAGTGCCGGAAGATCACGGTCACGGAGTTGAGAACATCCTCCAAGGCCTGACTTGCAAAGTAAGACTGCCAGTCCCAGCTGTAACCCGCGAACGGCACATCGATACCCAATCTGCTGGTGATCGGCCCTTGAAAGTCTAGACTAGGCACTGAATTTACGTCTCGCAGTAGTGCGGCCAAGCGACGACGCACCCGGGGATCATCCTTAACGGCGTCTCCCCGCGGCCGGTACACGTCCGTGAACAACCGGCCAGCATCCTGATCAGGTGGCAATGCCCGTCCTCCCAAACCCTCATCGTGAAGCATTCGCCCAGGTGCGAGCCACCGGCAAGAGCGCAAACGACGCCATGCACAGGCTGGGTTCCGGCTGCATCGGGCAATGCTCGCCGGCTGAGTACAGATGAGAGCGTGAAGAGGCAGATCGCTCTCGCTCGCATCAATTTCCGGCGTTTCAGGGCATGTGGGAAAGTGGCGGAGAGGATGGGATTCGAACCCACGAGACCCTTTTGAGATCTGCGCCCTTAGCAGGGGCGTGCCTTCGGCCACTCGGCCACCTCTCCGTCAAGGGGCTGGATAGCGGGCGGGGTGAGGCATGGCAAGAGGTTTTTGCCCGAGCCCGCCAAGCGGAACGATTGTTGCGGTATTTGCTTTATGCCGGCGCGGAATGACGGCTAGATCGTGCCGCAAAGTCGAATCATGATCGATCCTCGAGCGGCAGGTGAAACGCATGGCTAACGGGCGCTTGGGGATGTTTGTCGGGGCCGGCCTTGTTTTGGCCGGGCTGCTGCCGGCCGGGGCGCAGGAGGCGGTGGTCGACCCCAACCGCATTCTCGACCCGATCGAAGGCATCTGGCAGACTCAGGAGCTCTCGGAGGTGACGATCGCGCTGTGCCCGGAGGGGTTTTGCGGCACGCTGAGCAAGATCGTGGTGCCGCGCGAGGGGCTGACCGACGAGGAATATGCCGCGGCGCAGGCCATGCCGGTCGAGAGCTTCACCGATATGCGCAACCCCGATCCGACGATGCGCGACCGGCCCATGCTGGGGCTGCAGATCCTGACGCTGCTGCCCAGCGTCAAGCCCAACATCTATGACGGGGAAATCTACAACCCGCAGGATGGCAACATCTATTCGGGCTATGTCGAGATGCTGGGGCCGGACATGATCCGGCTCAATGGCTGCGTGCTCTACAACATCATCTGCCAGGGGCAGGACTGGGTCCGGGTGATCCCCGAACCCGAAGTGGTGGCGCAGTAATCAGCGCTGGTTGAACAGGACCTTCTGGGCTTCCTTGTCTTCGTTGAGCGGCTTGGATTGCACGTCCTTGCCCCAATTGAGGCCGCGCTCGACGGCCGGGCGGGCGTTGAGGCGTTCGATCCAGGCGGCAAAGTTGCGGAATTCGCTCTTGGAGATGCCGTAGCGCTCCCAGGACTGGGCCCAGCCGATGGAGGCGATATCGGCGATGGAGTAATCGCCGGCAATGTAGTCCCGGCCCTCGAGCTGGGCGTTCAGCACGCGGAACAGGCGATGGGTTTCGTCGCTGTAGCGCTTCTGGGCGTAGGGGATTTTTTCGGGCGCATAGACGTTGAAGTGGTTGTTCTGGCCCAGCATGGGGCCAAAGCCGCCGACCTGCCAGAACAGCCATTCGTCGACCTTGACCTGGCTGCGCTGGTCGGTGGGGTAGAGCTGGCCGAACTTGAGCGCGAGATATTTGAGGATGGCGCCGGATTCGAAGATCGAAATCGGCTGGCCGCCCGGGCCTTCGGGATCGACGATGGCGGGGATCTTGTTGTTGGGCGAAATGGCGAGGAATTCGGGCTTGAACTGGTCACCCTTGCCGATATCGATGCGGTGATAGTTCCACGGCACCCCGAGCTCCTCGAGGATGATATGGACCTTCTGCCCATTGGGCGTGGGCAGCGAATAGGCTTCGATCGGTTTGGTCTGGGTGGTCATTGCCGATTCCGTTCTCGTTTGGTGAACGAGATATATCGGCGTTTTACGATGAAGAGCAAGGCAGCTTATTGCCGCCCTGCCCTTGCTCTTGGAATTGTCGCGCTTTCGGATGGAAAACCGGGGCCACTTTTCCTGAAAGCGCTGGCGGAGATCACTATGCCCGCCGCAGGATCAACTGCGGATTGCCATTGCCGCGCATGGCCAGCGAGACGCCGTGGATATCCACGGTCGAGACCACGCGGTGGCGATAGGCGGCGAACATGAAGGTCGGCGTGACGTTGACCGGCTCATCGAACTGGATGGTGACGGTGTAGCTCTGCATGTTGCCGAGCAGTTGCACACCGATCAGCATGCCGTTGAACGGCTGATCGAGATAGAGCCCCTTGACCTTCTGGCCGACCTGGAAGGGCACGGCCACACGCTCCGGCAGGGCGGCGCGGGCGGTGTTCCAATCGCGATAGCCATGGGCGCGGGCGACCTGCTCGAGGGCAGCGCCATGCGACAGGGTTTCGCCCAGAGCGGCACGCTGCTGGCGCAGGTCCTTGGCCTCGGATTTGAGGGTCTGGGCGGATGGAGTATCGAGTGAAAACGACATGACAGGTCCTCTCATTGCAATGAGGCGACTTGATCCATGGGAGCTCGCATTGCCATGATGCGCCTTGCAAAGATGAACCACCGGTTCGTGTCTTGCTCGGAGACTGGACTTCACCATCGGAATTGCTTCCGGCGAGCGGCGGGTGCCAGCAACCTGAGGCGGATATGCGCGCGAGGGCCGGTTTTGTCAACGGCATGGCGGGCATGCGATCAATCCACGTGATGGGATGATCAGCGATTTGTGTTGGGCTGAGCGTGTTTTGCGGCGTATGTGCCAACGTAACGACCCCCACCCCACCCCTCCCCTCAAGGGGGAGGGAGCCGAGGCTCAGATCATGATTGAAACGCTGTTCCTGCTGATTGCGGGCCTGTTGGGTGGGGCGGTCAATTCGCTGGCCGGCGGCGGCTCGTTCATCGTGTTTCCGGCGCTGCTGTTCGTCGGCGTGCCGCCTGTCATCGCCAATGCGAGCAACACCTATGCCGCCCTGCCCGGCTATGTCAGCGGCGCGGTTGGCTATTGGCACGCCATGGCCCAGTACAAGGACCGGCTGGTGCTCTATGGCGTGGTGGCGGCGGTGTTCGGCTATGTCGGCGCCGAGCTGCTGCTGGTGGTGAGCGACGAGCTGTTCTCGCTGGTGGTGCCGTGGCTGATGGCTTTCGCGGTGCTGCTGTTCATCTTCGGCAATCGGATCAACGGCTTCGTCGCGGCGCGAAGCGGCGGCGGGCGCGGCATGAAGCTGATGGGCACGGCGCTGCTGCTGGCGTTCCTCGCCGGGGTTTGCGTCTATGGCGGGTTCTTCAATGCCGGGCTCGGCATCTTGCTGCTGGCATTTCTGGCCACGGCGGGCTTGAGCGACATCCACGCCATGAACGGGCTCAAGCTTTATGTGTCGAGCATCGTGGCGGCGGTGGCGGTGGCGCGGTTTGCGCTCAGCGGGTCGATCGACTGGTATCACGGCTCGATCGCGCTGGTTGGGGTGGTGATCGGCGGGTATGTCGCCGCACGGAATGCGCATCGGATACCGACGCAGTGGATCCGCATGGCGGTGATTGTGTATGGCGTGGTGATGACGGGGTATTTCTTTTGGGGGGCTTACCTGTAGGTCAGCAATCGCCCAGTCGTTCTCCCTCCCCCTTGCGGGGAGAGAACGAGGGTGGGGTGGACCACGGGCATAGAGTATGTGGAAGCATACCCCCACCCTGCTCGATTCAACGGACTTAGCTCACGCTAAGTCCTATCTCGCTTCCCTCCCACAAGGGGGAGGGTGAACTCCACTCCTGGCCGACTAATCCGCCCGCCTGATCCACACGGCAGCATCATGAAACGCCGCGCCGCCGAAGGGAGGCGCGGGGGTAGCGTTGGTCAGGGTGTTGATGCCCTTGCCGCCACGGTGCGACTTGTTCTGGTGCAGGCCTTCGGCGATGAGAACGCCAGTCGGCAGGCCGGTGCGGATGCGGGCGGTGAGGTCGACGCTGCCCCTGATGTTCCCCACGGTGACAAACTGGCCGTCGGCGATGCCGAGGCGGGTGGCGTCTTCGGGGTGGATGAAGACGGAGGGGACGCCCTCGCGCCGCTGGCTGCCGGGGGTTTCGTTGAAGCTGGAATTGAGGAAGGCGCGGGCCGGGCTGGTGGCGAGGCGGAACGGGTGCTGGGCATCGGTGGCTTCAGTGATGGCCCAGTGGTCGGCAAAGCGCGGAAGCTCCGAGGGATCGCAGGTCCAGAGATAGCCCTTCTTGTCGGCGACGGCCTGCCAATCGGGCTCGAAGCGGAAGCGCTTGTCGGGCCAGGCGAAGCCATCGGCGAAGCGGGCCACGGCATCGGGGCGTTCGCGATCGATGAAGCCGGTTTTTTCCACCTCGGAGAGATCGGGATAGTTGGAGCGGCGGAACGTTTCGGCGACGACGTCGCGGTCGATGGTCTTGAAGGTGGCGTCGTCGAGACCCAGCCGCAAAGCCAGGCCATTGATGACTTCGTGGTTCGAGCGGGTTTCGCCGGGGCGCTCGATCACGGCGGGGCCATAGAGCACGCGAACATGGCCGCCGCGGGTGTAATAGTCGTTGTGTTCGAGGAACATGGTGGCCGGCAGCACGATGTCGGCGAATTCGGCCGTTTCGGTCATGAACTGCTCGTGGACGACGAGGAACAGGTCCTCGCGGGCGAAGCCGGCATGCGTCAGCGTCTGGTCGGGCGCGACCGAAGCCGGATTGGTGTTCTGCACGATCATGGCCTTGACCGGGCCGCCGCCCTTGAGCGCCTTGGCGTCGCCGGTCAGGATCGGGCCGATTTCGGACATGTCGAGCCAGCGCGGATCGCCCTTTTGCAGGGCGGCGCCTGATATGGCCGACTTATCGAGCTTCCAGGTGCCGGAATTGGAATGCAGCGCGCCGCCGCCGCGATGTTGCCAGGCGCCGGTCATGGCAGGAATGCAGAGGGCGGCATGCATGGCCGTGGCGCCATTGCGCTGGCGGGTGAAGCCATAGCCGAGGCGGAAATAGGAGCGTGGCGTGGTGCCCACGAGATGGGCGAAGGCGGTGATCTGCGCCACCGTGAGGCCGGTGATCTCGGCAGCCCATTCGGGGGTCCGCGTGGCGAGATGGGCTTCGAAATCGGGGCCGAAATCGGTGTATCTGGCCATGTAGGCGCGATCGGCGAGATTGTCGCGCACCAGCACATGCATGACGGCGACGGCTAGCGCGCCATCGGTGCCGGGGCGCAGGACGAGGCCCATATCGGCCTGGGCCATGGTGGCGGTTTCGTAGATGTCGATGACGACGACCTTGGCGCCGCGCTCCTTCTTGGCGCGCATGGCATGGGTCATGACGTTGACCTGGGTGTGCACGGCATTGGTGCCCCAGATGACGACGCAGTCGCTTTCGGCCATCTGCTCGGAATTTACGCCGCCCAGCATGCCGGTGCCGGCGATATAGCCAGGCCAGGAGGTGCCGGTGCAGATGGTGTCGTATTGGCGGGAATAGCCCTTGGCGGCGCGCAGGCGGTCGATGCCGTCGCGATGCACATGGCCCATGGTGCCGGCATAGTAATAGGGCCAGATGGCCTCGGCACCGTGCTCGGCCTCGATCTGGGTGAAGCGGGCGGCGATTTCGTCGAGGGCTTCGTCCCAGGTGATCTGCTCGAACTGGCCACTGCCCTTCGGACCGGTGCGGCGCAGCGGATGCATCAGGCGCTGGGGGTGATGCACGCGCTCGGCGTAGCGGGCGACCTTTTCGCAGATCACGCCGGCTGTATAGGGATCGTCCTTGGCGCCGCGGACGCGGCCGATAGTCTTGCTGTCGATGATCTCGACGTCCAGCGCGCAGGCGGATGGGCAATCATGCGGGCAGACCGAACGGGCAGTGCGAAGGACGACGGATTGGTTCATGCGCCCAAATTACCGGAGGCAGCGCCGTGGCTCAATTGAATTGGGGTGATGGTCGCCATTCGCCGCGTGAATGCCCGGCTAAGCACCGGAAATGGTTGCATCTTAACGACGTTAAGAACTCGTTATGGTAAATGAACGGTAAAGGAGTAAGCTAACTTCGTCACTTCTTGGGGGAATTGTCGATGGCGGATCTCAACCTTCAGCTTTCGCGCGCGGTCAAGACCAGCGCGATTTACGATCTTGTCACCTGCTTGCCACTCGCCTTGCCCGGTATTGCCGGGGTGTATCTGACGGTGCTGGATGCGCTTAACAGCGCTGTCGGGCTGGGCGGCCATGTCGGCGACCTGTCGCCGCTGGCCATGATGTTCATCAATTTCCTGGGGTCGCTCATCTCGATCTGGGCCGTGCTGCGGCTAATCAATCCGAGCTGGGCCAACGGGCTGACGGACGTTGCGGTCCGCACGTTCTTCTCCATCGCCATGCTCAACGCCATCTTCAACGGCGTGCCGGGCCTCATTGGCGTGCTCTGGGTTTGCGAACTGGCGCTGCTGCTGGTCCAGGCCTATCTGGTGCACCGCGTCTGGCGCGTCGAGCATGCGGCCAACCTGCGCACCGCACCCGCGGCCGCGCCAGTGTTCCAGAACCACGCGCCCGCCGAATAGCGGGCTAAAGTCCCGCCGGGGAACGGCGGGGCAAGTATTCGCAAACAAAGAGGCCGTGTCCTGATGACCCCGGGACACGGCCTTTTTCTTGCGGTGTCGGGCCTGGCCCGCGGTTCGGCTAGAGGGTGGCGAAGGCCTTGGTCGAGGCTTCGGCATTGCGGCGGGCGCGATTGGTGGCGTGAACAGCCAGTTGGGCGGCGCCGGAATGGAACTGCGAGAAGGTAACGCGCTGGGCATCGTGGGTGGCGACGGTGACGCCGCGCCAGTTGGGACGAACCGAGCGGACATCGGACCAGGCGATCTTGGTTTCCCGGCCAAGGGCGCTGCGATGCTCAAGCTGGCTATTGTTCCAGCGCACGCGGGTGAAGAGGCCGCCCAGGCCGATGGCCACGGCCCCTGCCCCGAGCAGGACCGAAGCGATGAAGGTGGCGCCCATCTGGGTCGCGTCGACATGCCGGGTGCCGCCGATGACAATGATTGCGCTCATCAGCACCACAGCCAGCGCCGCGGCACCGTAGCAGGCGAAGTATTCGACCATGGACGGGCGAAGCTCGGACCAGCCCTCGACGCTGACGGCCTCTTCGCTCTGGACCAGGCGCAGCGCCAGGAAGGCGGCGTAGCCGAAGGCGACGACGCCAGCGGCACGGGCGAGCGGCAGACCAGCGGTGAAGGGAACGTATTTTAGCACGATCAGCGAAACGATAACGAACAGTGGCACAGCCACTTCCTGCCAGCGCAAGGGCACTATTTGCTCTCCAAGGTATGGGGGCCGGCGACGCTAGATCGGCAATCTATGCGCGGAATCTAGCAAGGTTCGCCGATTTGACCATTAACAATATTGGGAGCGGAGCACGTTCGTTTGGAACCTCAGCTTTTTTGCAACAGCGGCCGAGGGTTGAGAAATTGATTCAAACGCTTCGCGTGGCGATTCAAGGCGATGGCGGTGTGAGTCCGCCACCGCAGGCAAGGCGTTGAAGACACTTGGAATAGTTGCCCGGCGCGCTGGCTAGCTCAGCACCTTGAGGCCGATAATACCGGCGACGATGAGGCCAATACAGGCGAGGCGCGCCGCAGTGGCCGGGTCGCCGAAGAGGTACATGCCCAAGAGGGCGGTGCCGACGGTGCCGATACCAGTCCAGACGGCATATCCGGTGCCGACAGGCAGGTCGCGCAAGGCGAGCCCGAGCAGGACGACACTGATGATCATGGCGGCGACGGTCAGCGCGGTGGGCACGAGGCGGGTGAAGCCATCGGTGTATTTGAGGCCGATTGCCCAGCCCATTTCAAAGAAGCCGGCAATAACAAGATAGACCCAGGCCATTGGATTACTCCTTGGTATGGCGGGTCGTCCCGACCGATGACTGGAAAACGCGAGGTCGTCCTCGCGATGCCGATATAGGACAGGGCAGCGCCAAGGTGAAGTGCTGGGTGGGACCATCGGATGGGCGCCCAATGCATGACGGGTGAAACTCGGAGCGTCCTGGCTTCGTAGCTATGCGGCTATGGGACCAAGGGGCGGCATGCCAGTATTTTATCTTCACCGGGCGCAGGACGCGCAGGCCGGTGCCGTGTTCGTGAGAATTTTTGCCCTGCGCGAGGGCATTTCGTGTGTCGTGAGCTGGCCATTGCCCGAGCCGGGATTGCGGGTGTTCTCGCCGACGCCGGAGCGCCCCGAAATGGTGGATGACGCCCTGCCCTATGCGCAGTTTCTCGGCGAGACCACCGGGCTGCGGGTGACGGTGGAGCTCGACCCCGGCATGGAATGGCAGCCCGCCTGGGGCGAGCTGCGCGATTGGGTGGACGGCTGACGATCAGGTGGCCGGCGCGCCGACTGCGGCCGCGGTTGCTTGTTCCTCGGCGTCGATCTCTGCCTCTGGCTCCTTGCGCAGCGTGGTGGCCAGCGGAATTTCCTTAAGCAGGAAGGAGAGGCCGAAGGCGATGACGGCTGCGCCGGCGGCGGTGAGGAAGACCGGGTGCAGGGCGGCGGCGAAGCCTTCCAGCACCTGGGTACGGACGGCCTCGGGCAGCGCCTGGATAGCCTGGGCGTTGAAGGCGCCGCCACCTGTCGGTGCGGTGCCGCCAAGCTGGCTAGCAAGGTTGCTCGAGAAGATCGCCCCGAACACCGAGACGCCGATGGAGCCACCGATCTGGCGGAAGAGCGTGGTGCCTGCTGTGGCGACCCCGACCAGGTCACGCGACACAGCGTTCTGCGTGGCGGTGACGCCGACGCTGTTGATGGGACCGATGCCGACGCCGACTATGAACATGTAGACGGCAATCTGCCAATCGGGCGTGTCGAGCTGCATGACGCCCAGCAGCAGAAGGCCGACGAACAGGGCGGCCGAGGACACGATGGGCAGCAGGCGATAGTGGCCGGTCTTGCTCATGAAGAAGCCCGACAGGGTCGAGGCGCCGATGAGGCCGACCATCATGGGCAAGAGCTGGAACGCCGAATTGGTGGGCGACACGCCCTTGGCGATCTGCAGGTACATGGGCAGGAAAGTGATGGAGCCGAACATGGCCATGCCGACCAGGAAGCCGATGGCATTGGTGACGACGAAGGTGTTGTTGCGGAAGAGCTGCAGCGGCAGCACCGGCTCGGCGGCGCGGGCTTCGACCCAGACGAAGGTGCCAAGAGCGAGCAGCGACAGGGCGACGAGGCCAATGATCTGCGCCGAGAACCACGGGAAGGTATTGCCGCCCAGGCTCGTGGCCAGCACGAAGGCCGACAGGGCCGTGGTGAGCAAGACGAAGCCCATATAGTCGACCTTGTGGGCAACACGGGTCGGCTTGGGCTTGAGGGCGAAGCCGATGACGGCGAGAGCCAGCACGCCAAGCGGCAGGTTGATGATGAAAATCCAGTGCCAGCTCAGATGCTCGACGATGAAGCCGCCGAGCAGCGGGCCAACCACGGTGGCAACGCCGAAGACGGCGCCGAAAATGCCCTGGATCTTGCCGCGCTGGCGCGGGGGAATGACGTCGGCCACCACGGTCATGGCCACGACCATGAGGCCGCCGCCGCCGAGGCCCTGCACGGTGCGGGCCAGGATGAGGAAGTTCATCGAATTGGCGAAGGCGGAGAGGCCGGCACCGATCAGGAAGATGACGATGGCCGCCTGCAGCACGATCTTGCGGCCATAGAGGTCGCCGAGCTTGCCATAGACGGGGGCGACGACGGTGGAGCTCAGCAGGTAGGCGATGACCACCCAGGTGAGATGGTCGAGGCCGCCCAATTCGCTGACGATGGTGGGAAGGGCTGTCGAAACGATGGTCTGGCCGAGCGAGGCCAGCAGCAGCGTCACGGCGACAGCGCCGATGATGAGGCCCACCGACTGGCCCTGCGGCTCTTCGGTGGCCGACTGCGCCTGCGGCGCAGCGGCGGATTGTGCGACTTGAGACATTGGATGATCCTTGGAGCGCCGGGAGTCGCGCCCACTTGTGGTATGAACTGTTGCGGCATATATCTGCCGGTAGCAATTACATGTCAATAGCATGCAATTGCTGGAAGCATGTGAAATTGCGAGGACTGCCATGCCCCAATCCGGTGGCACGACCGACATCAATGCCCTGCTGCGGAAGGCAGGGATCGCCCAGGGGACGGTGGATGCCGTTATCGGCATAGACGCCCTGCTGCAGAACTGGCGCCGGCGCGCGATGAAGCGCGAGCTTGGACACCAGGCCCTGGTGGACCTCAAGATCGGCATCGACCTGGCGCAGCTCGATGTGCTGGTGGCCATCGAGGCGCCGGTGGGGGAGTTCGGCGAAACGCTGGGCACCGAGACCATGGTGGCGACGGTGGCGGAGCGGCTGAACATCGACCCGTCTCGGGCCAGCCGCGTGGTGAGTGATATGGTCGAGCTCGGCTACGCGCGCCGGGCGGTAAGCCAGGCGGATGCGCGGCGGACGATCATCGAGCTGACCGATGCCGGGCGGACGATCGTCGAGGCTGTGCGCGCCTACAAGTTCCTGATCATGGGCGACTTCCTCAATAGCTGGACGGAAGAGGAGCTGGCGGTCTTCATGCCGCTATTGCGCAAGTTCGGGCACTGGTCGGAGAACAGCGCGCAGGCGTCGGAGAAATTCGCCGACGATATCGCGCTCCTGGCGCAGCAGATCGCGGCCAACCGCAAGCATGCGGAGCCGGCCTGATCAATCGTCTGGCGGCCGGGTCGGCTTGCTGACAATTTTCGACAATTGCGTGGGGTTAAGTCCACTTGCCTTGACCGAGGCGCACCAAGTCCCGATATTGAAATTTGACAGTCGGCAGCGACTGATAGGGGCCCTATCGACCAGCGGGAGGCTAGCCGATGGATGTGTTTGCCAGCGAGACCGCGCCATTTGCCGTCGCCATCGGGCTGACGCTGGCGATTGCGGTCATCGAACTGCTCGGACTGCTGCTCGGCACGCAGCCATCGGCCATGGTCGACAGCGCCTTGCCCGACATCGATGCCGACATTCCCGACATGGAGCTCGGCCCGCTCAGCCAGACACTGAGCTGGCTGAGCTTTGGCAGGCTCCCTGCCCTCGTGGTGCTCATCCTCATCACCGCCAGTTTCGGCCTCTGCGGCTTTGCACTGCAGGAAGCGCTGCGGCAGACGCTCGGCTTTGCGCTCAATCCGTGGATTGCCAGCGTGCCCGCCGCCTTTGGCGCCGCCTTCGTGACGCGCCATGTGGGGCTGGCGATTGCCCGCATCATGCCCAAGGAAGAAACCGACGCTGTCAGCACCAAGGCCTTTGTCGGCCGGGTGGCGACGGTGTTTCGCGGCGTGGCCGGCCATGGCAGCCCGGCGGAGGCGAAGCTCACCGATATCCATGGCAAGACGCATTATCTGCTGATCGAGCCCGATGAGGGCGAGACTGTCATGCCCGAGGGATCCGAGGTGGTTATCATCCGCCAGGAAGGCTCGGTCTATCGCGCCATCAGCAAGCTCAAGCCGGCTGGCTGATGCCGTCGAAAACCAGAACGCCACCAGCGGTGGAAACCGGCTCCGTGCCGGCCTCGACGCCGCCCCCTCTCGCCGACCCGCCTGTTGAATTGCCCGTTACGACCACCACCATCCAAGCAACGCCGCCAACCCCGATCCAGGAGTTCAGCCCCGTGTCCCAGTCCCTCTACGATATCCTGATCATGCTTGCCGTGATCCTGGTGGCGCTGTTTGCCATCGGCATGGTGTTTTCGCGCCTCTACCAGCGTTCGAGCAAGGAGGTGAGCTTCGTGCGCACCGGCTTTGGCGGGCAGAAGGTGATCATGAATGGCGGCGCACTGGTGTTCCCGGTGCTGCATGAGCAGATCCCGGTCAACATGAACACGCTGCGGCTCGAAGTGCGCCGCGCCGCCGACCAGGCGCTGATCACCAAGGATCGTATGCGTGTGGACGTGCAGGCTGAGTTCTATGTGCGGGTGCAGCCGGTGATCGAATCGATCGCCAATGCTGCACAGACGCTGGGTCGACGCACCATGGAGCCGGGTGCGCTCAAGGAGCTGGTGGAAGGCAAGTTCGTCGATGCGCTGCGCGCGGTGGCGGCCGAGATGGCGATGGAAGAGCTGCACGAGCAGCGCGTCAACTTCGTGCAGAAGGTGCAGGCGGCGGTTTCCGAGGACATCCTCAAGAACGGGCTGGAACTGGAATCGGTATCGCTGACCGGGCTCGACCAGACCAACCGAGAATTCTTTAACCCGGACAATGCGTTCGATGCGGAAGGTCTCACCAAGCTGACGCAGGCGATCGAAGAGCGGCGCAAGACGCGCAACGATATCGAGCAGGAAACGCAGGTGCTGATCGAGCGCAAGAATTTCGAGGCAGAGGCGCAGAAATACCAGATCGCTCGCGACAAGGAGTTTGCGCGCCTGGAGCAGGAACGCGAGATCCAGACGCGCATGGCCGAGCAGTCGGCGCTGATCAAGCAGCAGCAATCGGAGCGTGAGCGCGAAGCCGAGGAAGCCCGCATTCTGGCGGCGCAGCAGGTGCGCCAGGCCGACATCGCCTCGAGCCAGATCGTGCAGGAGCGCGAAATCGCCACGGCCCTCGCAGTGGAAGCGGCAGCGGTGGACAAGGCCCGGCAGATTGCGCTGGCCGAACAGGCGCGCGACATCGCCATTGCGGTCAAGAGCAAGGAAAAGTCGGTTGCCGACGCGGCCGCCGACGAGGCGCGTGCCGTTGCCGCCAGGGCGGCAGAAGAGGTGACGACCTCTCGCCACACCGCGGTGGCGGAACGCGAAAAGGCCATCCAGCTCATCGAAGCACGCAAGGCTGCCGAACAGGCGGCTATCTCGATCACGGTCGCGGCCGAGGCCGAAAAGGCGGCTGCGACCGACCGCGCCGAAGCGGTCCGCATCGGGGCCACGGCAGACGCCGACAAGGCGCGCGTGGCCGCCAAGGGTTCGGCCGATTCCGAGAAGCTGCGGGCCGAGGCGCTGGCGGCGGTCTACAAGGTCGAGGCGGAAGGCAAGCGCTCGGTGAACGAGGCCAGCAATACGCTCAATGCCGAGCAGATCGCCATGCAGGTGCGGATGCGGCTGATCGAGGCGCTGCCGCAGATCATCGCCGAGAGCGTCAAGCCGATGCAGAATATCGACGGCATCAAGATCCTGCATGTGGATGGGCTCAACGGTTCGAGCCAGAATGGCGGCGGCGAAGGCGTTGCGGCCAATGGCGGCGGGCTGGCCGACCAGGCGGTGGCGGCAGCCCTGCGCTATCGCAGCCAGGCGCCGCTGATCGATGCGCTGATGGGCGAGCTGGGGCTGAGCGGCGGCACGCTGGATGGGCTGGCGGCTTCGGTGACGAGCGGGACTGGCGTGGCCAAGCCCGAGATCGACATCAAGGGGAAGAAGTAACATGGAGCCCGATGTCGCAGCCGTATTGGACGCCTATCCCGCGCCGTTGCGCGAGAGGCTAATGGGGCTGAGGACGCTGATCGCGGAGACCGCGGCCGCGACCGATGGCGTCGGGCCGCTGGAGGAGACGCTCAAATGGGGCGAGGTCAGCTACCTGACCTCGGCCAGCGGCAGCGGCACGACCGTGCGTATCGGCCGGGACAAGCGGTCGGGCAAGCCGGCAATGTTCGTCAACTGCAAGACGGATCTGCTGAGCCGCTATCGCGCGCTCTATCCCGATGGCTTCGGCTATGATGGCGATCGCGGCGTCATCCTGGGCGAGACCCCGGACGAAGCCGCACTCAAGCACATGATTGCGCTGGCGCTGACCTATCACGCACGGAAAACGCGCGGATGACCGGGAGCGTCAAGGGTGGCTGCTTTTGTGGCGCCGTGCAGTTCGAGGCGGCTTACGCGCCGACTGAAATCAACGATTGCCAGTGTTCGCACTGCCAGAAGCGCGGTGTGCTTTGGGCCTATTACAGCCCAAAGGACGTCAAGGTGACCGGAACAAGTGCGAGCTTTGCCTGGGGCGAGAAACGGACAGTGTTCCACTTCTGCACGACCTGCGGTTGTACAACGCACTGGACGGCGGCTGACCCGAAGCGCGACCGCATGGCCATCAATACGCGGTTGCTGCCCAAAGAGGCTGTGGCTGGGGCGACGGTACGGCAGTCGCCCGGGCCGAAGTGATCGCTACGCGCGGTTGTAGGCGTCCAGCAGATCGGTGACGAGGATGCCGTTGATCTTCATGCCAGTCAGGTTGGCATTGCTGATCGAGGCGTTGGTCAAGTTGGCATCAGTGACGACAACGCCTGCCAGGTTCACGTTGTTGAACGTCGCGTCAGCGAGGTTGACGTCGTCGAACATGGCCCGCGCAAGGTTGGTGTCGGCAAAGGTTGCGCCGGTGAGGTTGGCGTAGAACCTGGCTTCGGCGAGGTTGACCCCATCGAAATTGGAGCCCGCCATATCGGCCCGATGGTAGTGCGCGTCGCGCATGATCTCGCCGTCAAAAGGGTTCGAGTTCTCGCTCATCGACTGTCCTTTCACAGGCAAAGCGCGCCTGGCCGGCATCCTGATGGGATTTCCGGATGGTGGCAACTCGCCTTGCGGCTTGAACTGCGTGGCCGCTTACACGGCGTATTCTGCGACGACGGCGCCTGAAACCGGGTCGGTGACGCCCAGGCCGTTGCCGAGGTCCTCGAGCATCGATCGCAGACCATCGAGCGAGTGGATCATGACGGGACGCGCCCGGACGATGCTGTCGAAGTCGTCCCATTCGCCCAGCACGCAGAAGTCCCGCTCGCCTGTCTTGACCAGGCTGAACCGGTGGAGGCCCGCCGCCTTGAGGTCGGCGGCTGCGCCGTCGAGCAGCGTATCGTGATGGGTGATGAACTGTTTTTCGAAACCCGGCTTAACGCGCATGCGCACGATATTGTAGGCCGTCATGATGTCCTCCCATCCGGCCCGGACGGCCGGTGGAGGCATTGTACGCCTGATCGACAGCGTCTCACAGGGGCCGGTGGCCGCTCAGGCCAAGGCGAGCCCTTCGCGGGCGCAGAGTTCGGCCATGGCGCTGCCGGGCGGCGGCGGTGGCATGTCCGCCCTGCCCCGGCGCGTGAGCTGGCTGCGCCAGAGGTGGATAGCCAGGGTATCGGGACCAATGGCGGCATCGACGCTGGAGCCGGGCTGCATCAGCGCCGGTATGCCCTCATAGGGGATCGGATAGAGCGCCGCGCTGGGGAGGACGTGGCTGGCGAGACCGCGCTGTTGCACATAGTGCGTCAGCGCCATGGGGCCGGTGGCGCCATATTGCATGTGCTCGGGCGCGACGGGATCGCCGAAGAGGCGGCGCACGCCCACTTCGAGGCGGCGGAAGATCGGCAGATGCGGCTCAAGCAGTGGGCGCGGGCCGGGCGCGAAAATGCCGAGCAGATCATCGAGCAGCGGGGCATCGGCCGGAATATGCAGCACGGCGCCATTGACGGAGCCGGGCCGCTCATAGGCCATCAGGTAATCAGGCGGGCCGGCGATGGGGCGAACGCAATAGACGTCGAGATCGGCATAGACGCCCCTGCTCTGGCGCAGGCCGGTCATGCGGAAGAGGTCGGAAAAGACCCCCGGCGTGCCCCGCCCCTTGTAGAACATCAGCCGTTCGCGCGGCAGCACCTCGGCGGCATCGCGCGCTACCGCACCATCGGGCAGGCCGGGTATCGCGTCGTAGGAATAGACCTCGACGCGATGACCCTGACGGGTGAACGAGGCGATGGACAAAGCCTCGAGCCAGCTCATCGGCCCATGCCAGAAGCTGAAGATGGTGGGCAGGCTCATGGCGGCGATCAGACCTGGGGCTTGCGCTTTGGCTTATGGTCTTTCTTGGCAGGCTTTTCCTTCTTGGCGAAGGGTGCGCCCTCGGCAGGCTTGCCGGCCCATTTTGGTTTGCCCTTGTCCTTGCTGGGCGGCGCCTTGGCGACCTTGGGCGGGCGCGGCCTGTCGAAATCCGGCCGGGGCGCGCTGGGCGCGTCGGACTCGGAGGCAGGGTTCCAGCCACCGGTGGCGGGAGCCGCTTCGAGATCGTCGGGGCGGAGGCCGGCGGAGCCGTAGCGATGCTGGCGGTCATTGCGCTCGGGGCGCGGGGCATTGGGATCGAAGCGTTCCACGGGGCCGGGCGGACGACGCTGGCTCGGGGGCGGACCGGAGCGGCGTTCGCCGGGACCGTCGACAGCCGAAATGGTGACGCCGCGTTCGCCCGAACCGTTCTTTTCGATCGACTTGGCAAAGGCATCGGCCTTCTGCGCGGCGACTTCGAAGATGGACTCGGTGTCGAAGATCCGGATCGAGCCAATCGCGGTCTTGGTGACGTTGCCGGCCTTGCAGAGCATCGGCAGCAGCCAGCGCGGCTCGGCCTTGTGCTTGCGGCCGACAGTGACCTTGAACCAGGTGCCGCCCTCGAAGCGTTCGCGGGTGCGCGGGTCCTTGTCGCCGGGCTTGTCGAAGACGGGGGCGTCAGAGACGTCTTCCGGCGCCGGGCGGGAGGCCAGTTGCTGGCGCAGATAGGCGGCAGCAATGGCTTCGGGCGTGTAGCGCGCGAGCAGCTGGCCGACGAATTCGGCCTCACCCTCGGCGATCGGCTGCGTCAGCCCCTCGGCAGTGAGGATGCTCTCGCGGTAGCGGGCCTCGATTTCCTCGGCCGATGGCGGAGCCATCATGGTGACGTCGAGCTTGGCGGTCTTGAGCACGCGCTGGGCGACGGCGCGGCGATGCATCGGCGAGATGATGACGCAGGTGCCCTTGCGCCCTGCCCGGCCGGTGCGGCCCGAGCGATGCAGCAGCGTATCGGGATTGGTCGGCAGGTCGGCGTGGATGACGAGGTCGAGATTGGGCAGATCGATGCCGCGCGCGGCGACGTCGGTCGCGACGCAGATGCGGGCGCGGCCATCGCGCATGGATTGCAGCGCATTGGTGCGCTCGGCCTGGCTGAGTTCGCCCGAGAGGGTCACGACGTCGAAGCCACGATTGTGCAGGCGCGACGAGAGGTGCTTTACGCCCTCGCGGGTCGAGGCGAAGACGATGGTGTTGACCGCCTCGAAGTAGAGCAGCGTGTTGATGATGGCGTTTTCGCGCTCAGCGGCCGGGACCAGCATCAGCTTGTAGTCGATGTCGGCATGCTGCTCGTTGGCACTGGTGGCGGCTACGCGCAGGGCATCGCGCTGAAAGGTCTTGGCGAGCTGGGCGATGGGCTTGGGGACTGTCGCCGAGAACAGCAGCGTGCGGCGGTCTTCGGGGGCGGCGTCGAGAATGAATTCGAGGTCTTCGCGGAAGCCCAGATCGAGCATCTCGTCGGCTTCGTCGAGCACGACGGCGCGGAGCGCGGACATGTCGAGGGCGCCGCGGGTGATGTGATCGCGGAGACGGCCGGGGGTGCCGACGACGATGTGGGCACCGCGTTCGAGGGCGCGGCGCTCGGTGCGGGCATCCATGCCGCCGACGCAGGAAGCCGTGCGGGCGCCGGTTTCGGCATAGAGCCAGTCGAGTTCGCGCTGCACCTGGAGGGCCAGTTCGCGGGTCGGGGCGATCAGCAAGGCGAGCGGGGCGCCGAATTCGGTGAAGCGCTCGGCATCGCCCAGCAGCGTCGGGGCGATGGCCATGCCGAAGGCGACGGTCTTGCCGGAACCGGTCTGGGCGGAAACGAGCAGGTCACGGCCGGCCGCTTCATCTTCGATGATGGCGGCCTGCACGGGTGTCAGGGTTTCGTAGCCCTTGGCGGCGAGCGCGCGGGCGAGCGGGGCGAGAATGGTATCAGGCAGGGACAATGCGGTTCTTTCGGGTGGGTGAGAAACGCCAGCCCGAACCTCCCCCTCAATCTCCGGGAAGCAGCGCAGGAGTTCCTGATGCGTGCGTTATAGCACAAACAAGCAAAAAGGCCGCCCGGCGGGCGGCCCCGTGATTGAGGCAACTCTAGGTTGTCAAAATCGACCACCGCATCACCCCGGGGGGGGGGCGGGGGGCAACAGAGGGTGGGGGGGGGGGGGGGGGGCCACGGGGGGGGGCGGGCGGCGCGGGGGGGGCACCCGGGGGGGGGGGG